>NZ_MVOC01000012.1 GCF_002043095.1 Mycobacterium sp. AT1
CGAACGCGACCTCAACGAAGCCAGCTAGCTGGTGCTGGCCAGCGCGAACGGAAGCACCTCCGACGCGCCCGCAACCCTGACCACGCGCGCGGCCATCGTCAGCGTCCACCCGGTGTCGGTCATGTCGTCGACCAGCAGCACCGGTCCGGCCGCACCGGCGATCACGCCAGGATCGGGCGCCAGCCACGCACCGTGCAGTGCCGCGACCCGGTAGGCGGAGTTGGCCGCCGTCACCGGGCGTCGCTCCGGCGCGTACTGCAGCGTGCCGAGATCGGTCAGCCGCCCCAGTCGCGACAACTCGCGGGCCAGCGAGCCGATCAACAGCGGATGCCGATCGGAGTCCATCGCCAGCACCGCCGTCGGCCTCGTCGACCACTCCCACGACGCCAACACCTTCACCGCCGCCTGCACCACCTCCGCGGGCACCTCGGCGTCCGGTTCGTCGAGCAGTCGCCGCAGCCGCGCCCCCCAGCCGAGGTCGGTCAGCCTGCCGATCACCCGGCCCGGCGCCGGACCGTCACCGATCTTGCCGCTCAGTTTGACCCCGAGCTTCGCCAGCCCGGACGGCCACTGTTTGCGCGGTGCGATCTCCACCCCCGGCCGCATCAGCCGCTGGCGGGTGTCCTCGGCCGAGGACGGGTCGACCGAGGCGTCGTACTGCTTGCCGGTGCAGTTGTCGCAGCGGCCGCAACGCTCGCCCTCTGCGAGTTCCGGGTCGTCGAGCTGCCCCCGCAGGAACGCCATCCGGCAGCCCTCGGTCACCTGGTAGTCGAGCATGGCCTGCTGCTCGCGCTTGCGCGCCTCGTCTAGCTTTCGGTACCGCGCCTCGTCGTACTCCCACGGCACCCCGGTGCCGATCCAGCCGCCCTTCACCCGCCGCACCGCCCCGTCGACGTCGAGCACCTTCAGCACCATCTCCAGCCGCGTCCGGCCCAGGTCGACCAACGGCTCCAGCGCGGGCGTCGACTGTGGGCGCTCGGACTCCAGCGCGTCGATCACGTTGCGCACCATGACCTCTGACGGAAACGCCACCGACGAGAAGTACCGCCACACATCTTGGTCTTCGTGACCGGGCAGCAGCACCACCTCGGCACTCGCCGTCGACCGGCCCGCGCGGCCGACCTGCTGGTAGTACGCGATCGGCGAGGACGGTGCGCCCAGGTGGACGACGAATCCGAGGTCGGGCTTGTCGAAGCCCATGCCGAGCGCCGAGGTGGCGATCAGCGCCTTGACGCGGTTGGCAAGCAGATCCCCCTCCAGCTGCTCGCGCTCCGAGGTCTCGGTGGCTCCGGTGTAGGCGGCGACCGCGTGCCCCTGATCGCGCAACAGCGTCGCGACGTCATTGGCTTGGGCCACGGTCAGCGTGTACACGATGCCCGACCCGGGAAGTGAATCGATATGGGCGGCAAGCCATGCCGCTCGTTGGGCCGGGTTGTCAGCCTTGACCACCGACAGCCGAAGCGACTCGCGGTCCAGCCCGCCGCGCAGCACCAGGGTGTCCTTGCCGCCGACCCCGAGCTGGCTGGCAACGTCGTCGACGACGCGGTCGTTGGCCGTCGCCGTGGTGGCGAGCACGGGGACGTCGGTGCCCAGTTCGGCGATCAGCGTTCGGATGCGCCGATAGTCCGGCCGGAAGTCGTGGCCCCAGTCCGACACGCAGTGCGCCTCGTCGACGACGACAAGGCCCGCGTCGTGCGCAAGGGCGGGCAGCACCTCGTCGCGAAAGTCGGGATTGTTCAACCGCTCCGGACTGACCAGCAGCACGTCGAGATCGCCGCCCCGCACGCGCTCGTGGATCTCGGCCCAGTCGGTGACGTTGCTCGAGTTGATGGTGGCGGCGCGGACGCCGGCCCGGTCGGCCGCCTGCACCTGGTTGCGCATCAGCGCCAGCAGCGGCGACACGATGACCGTCGGACCGTGCCCGCTCGCGCGCAGCAGCTTGGCGGCGATGAAGTACACCGCCGACTTGCCCCACCCGGTGCGCTGCACCACTAGCGCGCGGCGCCGCTGCACGACGAGCGCCTCGATGGCGATCCACTGGTCGTCGCGCAGGACGGCCTGTGGTCCGGCCAGCTGCTCGAGGATGGTCTGAGCCTGCTCGCGGGTCGCCATGACGTACATGGTGCCCGCACGGTCCGACGTCCTAGAGGCCGAGGCAGCGTCGCAGGGCGGCACTGAGGTCGTTCGCGCGGTGGTCGCGCGGCGAGATGAGGTTGTTGACGTACCCGAAGCCGGTCTTGCTGTCGGCGTCCGCGAACCCGAGGCTGCCGCTGGCGCCGTCGTGCCCGAACGACGAATCGGACAGCAGCGGACGGAACGGGATGCCGTTGACCAGGAACCCCGTCGAGAATCGGATCCCCGGCGGGCTGAGCGCGGCGGACCACCCGTCCCCCACCGAGCGCACGGTGACGGCGTCGACGGCGGAGGCCGCGGACAACAGGGGCGCTCCGGTCAGGGGTGCCACCGCGGAGGCGTAGATCGTCGCCAGCGCGCGGGCGTCGAGGATTGCGTTGGCCGCCGGGATCTGGGCGGCGTGCACGGCCGGTGTGTTGAAGTCGCGCGCGCAGCCGTCGATCAGCGAGAAGGGGAACGCCGAACCAAGCGTGACGGTACGCACCGCGGGTGCCTTGCCGATGCGGCGCAGGATGGCGGGCATCGCGCGGTAGCCGGTCCGCAACAACCGCGACCGCGGCGCGTGCATTCGGGCCACCCGATGCTCGAGATCCGACGGCAATCCGATCCAGGCGTCGACGCCGAGCGGGTCGGTCAACCACGCGGCGAGCAGTGCGCCCGGCATCATTCCGGTGGCACGACGCAGGATCTCGCCGGTGAGCCAGCCGAACGTCAGCGCGTGATAGGCGAACGCGGTCCCGGGCTCCCACAGCGGACGCTGCGCCTCGATGGCCCGGATCACCGGCTCCCACGCCAGCACGTCCTCGAGCGTGAGATCGGCGTCCAACGCCATCAAACCCGCCCGGTGTGCGAACACGTCACGAATCACGATGTCCTGCTTGCCATGTGCGGCGAACTCCGGCCACACCGATGCGACGGGCGCGTCGAAGTCGAGCAGCCCGCGCTGATGCGCGAGGTACCCGCACAGCGCCATCAGGCCCTTGGAGACGGAGAACCCGATCGTGAGAGTGTCTGCCGCCCAAGGCCTTCCGGTGGTGACGTCCGCGACGCCGCCGTGCAGGTCGACCACCAACCTGCCGTCGTGGTGGACGGCGCACGCCGCGCCCATCTCGGTACCGCGACGGAAGTTCTCGGCGAAGGCGTCCGCGACCGGCCCGAAGCCTTCGTCCGCGAAACCGGAAATGTCAGTAGGCATACGTGTTGGCAGGCTTGGCGACTGGGGTGGCGCTGGTGACCGTCATGGTCGGGATGAAACCGTCCTCTGCGTGCGATGAGCCGGGCACGATCTGACCTTCGATCTGTAGCCAGGTGTCCTCGGAGTGGTCGGCGACCGACGGTGCCGCCGGCCCGGTCAGGTGGATGCGTGCGAGTTGGGCGTCGGCCGCGCAGCAGACGATGACGACCCGAGCAAGGTCGACTTGGTCCGAACCGTGCAACGTGAACCCGGTGAGCGTGATCGACCGTCCGGCAAGCGAATTCGTCGAGTCGGCAGCGGCCCGCATCACCACCTCTGGCAGCGAGACCGTCGGTGCGTCACCTGCGGGCAGCGGCGGAAAGGCACGTCGTTGCGGTGCGCTGACGGGGGCCGACGTGGCGCCACTGGCGTCAAGGGGCGGGGGGACGACGAAGGCGACCATCGCGATGGGGATCAGCAACAGCCAGCCGAGCCACGGTTGGTGCCGATGGCCATGCTCGTCCTCGTGGTCGTTTCGAGCCGATCGCAGGTCGCGCACGATCGCCACCAGGCCGAGCGTCACCAGCACCGCCGCCGCGACCGCGAGCCACGGCAGCAGCGCGGGCTTCACGTAGTTGAGGTAGGTGCCCTTCGCCAGCATCACCGCGGTGCTCAGCCCGACCAGCAGCAGCACCAGATTCTGGGTCACCCGGCTCACGAGCCACCGCCAAGGATCGCCAACCCGACGAGGGTCGCGATGACGCTGGCCACCACCAACGTGGCCGGACCGAAGCGCAGCGCGAAGGCGCGCCCGAACATGCCCGCCTGCATCGCAGCCAACTTCACGTCGAAGGCGGGGCCGACGACGAGGAACACCAACCGCGGCACCAGCGGAACCATCGTCAGGCTCGCGACGACGAAGGCGTCGGCCTCCGAGCACAGCGCCAGGACCGCCGCGAGGAGTGCCATCGTGACGACCCCGACCACGAGGTTGCCCGCGAGATGCTCGAACACCCACGCCGGAACCAGCACGTGCAGCGCCGCCGCGGCGGCCGCCCCCAGCACCAAATAGGAAGCGGCCTGCAGGAAGTCGTGCCGCGCCGCCTCGGTGAACACCGCCCACCGCGACGATCCGTCCGGCGCCGCCTCGGGCAGGTCGCGGGTGACCCACTCGTTCTTGCCGAACCGCGACCACAGCAGACCCATGACGACGGCGGTCGCCAGCGAGGCAACGCACCGCGCGAGCACCATGGCCGGCTGGCCGGGGAACGCCACGGCCGTCGCGACGAGCACCACCGGGTTGATCGCCGGCGCGGACAGCATGAACGTCAACGCAGCCGCTCCGTTCGTGCCGGGCCCGAAGAGCCTGCGAGCCACCGGAACGGAGCCGCACTCGCACCCCGGCAGCGCGGCGCCACCGACACCGGCCACCGCAACGGCCAGGGCGGGCCGACGCGGCAGCCAGCGTTGCAGCCGCTCGGCGCTGACGAACGCGGCGATCAAACCGCTGACCACCACGCCGAGCACCAGGAACGGGAGGGCCTGGACGAACACCCCGCAGAACACCGTCGCGGCCGTCCGCAGCCCGGAATTGCCTGCGACGAAACCGCTGACCACTCCGGCAGACAACGCCAACGCGATCAAGCCGACCAGCAGAACCTCGAGTGAACCGACGCGTCGTCGACTCTGGGGCGGGGCCGATGTCACGGCCCCATCCTGCCTCGCTTTTCTGTCAGGACGGTTGGGCCTACGCGGTTGCCGCTGCGTCCTGTTCGCGTTTGATCTCCAGGGCGATGTCGATGAGCTGGTCTTCCTGGCCACCGATCAGCTTGCGCTGCCCGGCCCGGTGCAGCAGCTGATGCGCAGGCACGCCGTAACGGTCGGCCTGACGAATCGCGTGCTTGAGGAAGCTCGAGTACACCCCGGAGTACCCCATCACCAACGCATTGCGGTCCAGCAGACACTCCTGCGGCATCGCCGGACGCACCACGTCCTCCGCGGCGTCGGCGATCTCGAAGAAGTCGATACCGGTCTTGACGCCGATCTTGTCGAACACCCCGATCATCGCCTCCACCGGCGCGTTGCCCGCGCCAGCGCCGAAGCGCCGGGTGCTGCCGTCGATCTGCTTGGCGCCCGCCCGGACCGCCGCCACCGAGTTGGCCACCCCCAGCCCCAGGTTCTCGTGCCCGTGAAAACCGACCTGCGCGTCCTCACCCAGCTCGGCGACCAACGCCTCCACGCGATCCGAGACGCCCTCGAGCACCAGCGCACCCGCGGAGTCGACGACGTAGACGCACTGACAGCCGGCGTCGGCCATGATCCTGGCCTGCGCCGCGAGCTTCTCCGGCGGAGTCGTGTGCGCCATCATCAAGAAACCGACGGTCTCCAAGCCCAGCTCGCGGGCCAGCCCGAAATGCTGGATCGACACGTCGGCCTCGGTGCAGTGGGTGGCAATCCGGCAGATCGAGCCGCCGTTCTGCTGCGCCTCCTTGATGTCCTCCTTGGTGCCCAAACCGGGCAGCATCAGGAACGCGATCTTGGAGTTCGTGGCCGTCTCGGCGGCCAGCTTGATCAGCTCCTGCTCCGGGGTCTTGGAGAACCCGTAGTTGAAACTCGACCCGCCAAGCCCGTCACCGTGGGTCACCTCGATGACCGGCACCCCCGCGGCGTCCAAGGCGAAGACAATCGACTGCACCTCGTCCTTGGTGAACTGATGCCGCTTGTGATGCGACCCGTCGCGCAGCGACGTGTCAGTCATCCGGACGTCCCAGCTCGCGTCGAAGAAGACCTCGGCACTCATGCGTGTCCTCCTGACACCGTCTGCTCTTCGCGCAAGCGCTCATCACCGGTAGCCCGCAGGCCGTCTTTGGCGATCTCCTCGCCGACCTTCGTCGCCGCGGCCGTCATGATGTCCAGATTCCCCGCATACGGCGGCAGATAGTCCCCGGCACCCTCGACCTCCACGAACACCGTCACCAACGCGTAGCCGCCGGAGTGCACCGACGGCGGGTCGAACTGCGGCTCGTTGAGCAACCGGTACCCGGGCACGTAGGTCTGCACCTGCGCCGCGACCTCCTTGATCGACGCGGTGATCGCATCCTGGTCGGCGTCCTCGGGGATCGCGCAGAAGATGGTGTCGCGCATGATCATCGGCGGCTCCGCCGGATTCAGGATGATGATCGCCTTGCCACGCGCGGCACCACCGATCACCTCCACCCCACGGCTGGTGGTCTTGGTGAACTCGTCGATGTTGGCCCGCGTGCCCGGCCCGGCCGACGCCGAGGACACCGACGCCACGATCTCCGCATACGGCACGTCCACCACTCGCGAGACCGCGTGGACCATCGGGATGGTGGCCTGCCCGCCGCAGGTGACCATGTTGACGTTCGGCGCGTCGAGGTGCTCGCGCAGATTCGCCGGAGGAATCACCCCTGGGCCGACGGCGGCCGGGGTCAAGTCGATCGCCCGAATGCCGGCCTCGGCGTAGCGCGGCGCGGCGGCGCGATGGACATACGCACTGGTCGCCTCGAACACCAGATCCGGCTTCTCATCCAAGCCCAACAACCAATCCACCCCCTCGTGGCTGGTCTCCAACCCCAGCTTGCGCGCCCGCGCCAAACCCTCGCTCTCGGGGTCGATGCCGATCATCCAGCGTGGCTCCAGCCACTCCGAGCGCAGCAGTTTGTAGAGCAGGTCGGTACTGATGTTGCCGGACCCGACGATCGCGACGGTTGCCTTATTCGGCATGGCTTCTCCTCATCGAAACGCTCACTCGAAAGAAAGACGGACTGAACCCAGCCCAAGGAAATCTGCGACGAAGTCGTCACCAGGACGGGCGTCAATCGCCCGCGTGCACGAGCCGGGCAGCACGATGTCCCCCGCCCGCAGCCGCACCCCGAAGTCGTCGACCTTGCGCGCCAACCAGGCCACCGCGGTGACCGGATTGCCGAGCACCGCATCGCTGCGCCCCTCGGCGACGACCTCACCGTTGCGGGTCAACACCGCGTCGACGTTCTTGATGTCAACGTCCTTCGGCGACACCCGATCGGCGCCCAACACCCAGCCCGCCGACGAGGCGTTGTCGGCAATCGTGTCACCCAACTTGATCTTCCAGTCAGTGATCCGGGTGTCGATCAACTCGATCGACGGCGCGAACGCGGCCGTCGCGGCGAGCACGTCGTCCTCGGTGCACCCGGCCCCCGGCAGATCGTCGGCGAGGATGAAGCCGACCTCGACCTCCACCCGCGGATAGAGGAACTTCCCGGCCGGGACCGCCCGGTCCTCGAAGACCTCCATGTCGTCGAGCAGGTGACCGTAGTCCGGCTCGTCGACGCCCATCATCTTCTGCATCGCCTCCGACGACAAACCCACCTTGTGCCCGACCACCCTCGCACCGGCGGCCACCCGCGCCCGGATGTTCAACAGCTGAATCTCGTAGGCGTCCACCACGTCCAGATCGGCATACCTGTCGGTCAACGGCTTCATCGGCACCTTGCCGCGCTCGGCCTCGGCCAGCTCGGCGGCCAGTTCGGCACGCACATCAGACGACAACATCGGTGAAGTCCCCTCGTTTCGTCGACCGGCACAGTTGTGGGCCGGCCGGGCAATTCTATAACGTGTTCTACATGACCCAACAGGAGTACGACGTCGTCGTGGTCGGAAGCGGCGCCGCCGGCATGGTGGCCGCACTCACCGCAGCCCACCAGGGACTCTCGACATTAGTCGTCGAGAAGGCTCCGCACTATGGAGGTTCCACTGCGCGGTCGGGTGGTGGCGTCTGGATTCCGAACAACGAAGTCCTCGAGAAGGACGGGGTGAAGGACACCGCCGAGGCGGCCCGCACCTACCTGCACACGATCATCGGCGACGCCGTCGAGCCCGAGAAGATCGACACCTATCTGGACCGCGGCCCGGAGATGCTGTCGTTCGTGTTGAAGCACTCGCCGTTGAAGCTGTGCTGGGTCCCCGGGTACTCCGACTACTACCCCGAGGCCGCGGGCGGCAAGCCCACCGGCCGGTCGGTGGAGCCGAAGCCGTTCGACGCCAAGAAGCTCGGCGCCGACGAGAAGGGACTCGAGCCGCCGTACGGCAAGGTGCCGATGAACATGGTGGTGATGCAGCAGGACTACGTGCGGCTGAACCAACTGAAGCGTCATCCGCGCGGCGTTCTGCGCAGCCTCAAGGTCGGCATCCGCGCGACCTGGGCGAAGTCAAGAGGCAAGAATCTGGTCGGCATGGGGCGCGCTCTGATCGCACCGATGCGGATTGGCCTCCAAAAGTCCGGTGTGCCAGTCGAACTGAACACCGCACTGACCGACCTGTACGTCGAGGACGGTGTCGTGCGTGGCGTCTACGTGCGGGACACCACCGGTCCGGAGAGCGCAGAGCCCCGGCTCATTCGCGCTCGCCGGGGCGTCATCCTCGGCAGCGGCGGCTTCGAGCACAACGAACAGATGCGGGTGAAGTACCAGCGCGCTCCGATCACCACCGAGTGGACCGTCGGCGCGGTCGCCAACACCGGCGACGGCATCCAGGCCGCCGAGAAGCTCGGCGCCGCACTGGAAATGATGGAGGACTCCTGGTGGGGCCCGACGGTGCCGCTGGTCGGGGCGCCGTGGTTCGCGCTGTCCGAACGCAACTCCCCCGGTTCGATCATCGTCAACACCAGCGGCAAGCGCTTCATGAACGAGTCGATGCCGTACGTGGAGGCGTGCCACTGGATGTATGGCGGCAAGTTCGGCCAGGGCGAGGGCCCAGGCGAGAACGTGCCCGCCTGGCTGATCTTCGACCAGCAGTACCGCGACCGCTACATCTTTGCGGGACTTCAACCGGGACAACGCATTCCGAAAAAGTGGCTGGAATCGGGCGTCGTCGTCAAGACCGACACGCTCGAGGAGCTGGCCGAGAAGACCGGCCTGCCGCTCGGTGAGTTCAAGGACACGGTCGCACGGTTCAACGGCTTTGCCCGCTCGGGCGTCGACGAGGACTTCCATCGCGGCGAGAGCGCGTATGACCGCTACTACGGCGACCCGACCGTCAAGCCGAACCCGAACCTCGGCGAGATCAACCACGGCCCGTTCTACGCGGCCAAGATGGTCCCGGGCGATCTCGGCACCAAGGGCGGCGTCCGCACCGACGTCAACGGCCGGGCGCTCCGCGACGACGGATCGGTCATCGACGGGCTGTACGCGGCAGGCAACGTCAGCTCACCGGTGATGGGCCACACCTACCCGGGTCCAGGCGGGACCATCGGCCCCGCCATGACGTTCGGATACCTCGCCGCGCTGCACCTGGCCGGCAAGGCCTAGCCGCATGCCGATCAACCTCGACGAAGCCCTTGGCGCCGAGCTTCCGCCGGTCGAGTTCTCCTGGAGCAGCAGCGACGTTCAGCTGTACCACCTCGGCCTTGGGGCAGGCGCGGATCCTCTCGATCCCCGCGAGCTCCGCTACCTCACCGACGGCACGCCTCAGGTGCTGCCGACGTTCGGCAGCGTGGCTCAGACGTTCCACGAGACCGCGGCGCCGACGGTGAAGTTCCCCGGCATCGACGTCGAGTTGTCCAAGGTGTTGCACGCCAGCGAAGCCGTCACCGTTCCCGGGCCCATCCCGCCGTCGGGGACCGGGCGGGCGGTCACCCGCTTCACAGACATCTGGGACAAGGGCAAGGCGGCGGTCATCTGGTCGGAGACGACGGTGACCACACCCGACGGCAACCTGCTCTGGACTCAGAAGCGCTCCATCTTCGCCCGCGGTGAGGGCGGCTTCGGCGGCGAGCGCGGCGCGTCGACGTCGGACGAACCGCCGGACCGCGCCCCCGACGTCGAGCTGTCCATCCCGACACTGCCGCAGCAGGCCCTGCTGTACCGGCTCTGCGGTGACCGCAACCCGCTGCACTCCGATCCCGAATTTGCCGCGGCGGCTGGTTTCCCCAAGCCGATCCTGCATGGGCTGTGCACCTACGGCATCGCCGCGAAGGCGCTCGTCGACCGGTTCCTCGACGGTGACGTGTCCCGCGTCGGCTCGTACGGCGCCCGCTTCGCGGGAGTCCTCTTCCCAGGCGAGACCCTGGTGGCACGGGTATGGGAGGACGGCGGGCGGCTGCTCGCCGTGTTCGTGGCACCGGATCGTGACTGCGCGGTCGTTCTCTCGGGCGTGGAGCTGACGCCCGCGTAGCGCACGGATTGCGGGCGTTCCCTGTGAGCGGTAGCCTGGCTATCCGTGGGGCTGTTTGCTGAATTTGAATCATCGCGTAGCGTTGGTTCGCATTACTCGGCTTCGCTGGCATTTCGTTGCAGTCGACTGTCCTGACGAAGTCGTTGCGGTGCACGAACTGGCAAACATGAATGTCCGTCAGCTTCATCCCAGGAGCCCGCACAGTTAGGCATCCAGTGCACTCGTCGTCCACGCCTTCGTTCACGCAGTCCAACCGTCTGCAACGACGTCTTCACGAACTCGTACCGGGAGGCGCCCACACCTATGCGCGGGGCTCCGACCAGTATCCGGAATGGATGGCTCCCGTCCTGTCCCACGGTCAGGGTGCCCGGGTGTGGGACGTCGACGACAACGAATACGTCGAATACGGCATGGGTTTGCGGTCGGTGACACTCGGCCACAACTACCGCCCAGTCGTCGACGCCGTGTGCGCCGCCTTGGGTAACGGCGTGAACTTCACCCGCCCCACGGTGCTGGAATTGCAGGCCGCTGAGGAGTTCTTGGATCTCGTTCCCAGCGCCGACATGGTGAAGTTCGCCAAGAATGGATCCGACGCGACTACGGCCGCCGTTCGGCTGGCGCGCGCGGCAACGGGGCGCACGAAGATCGCCGTGTGCAACCATCCGTTCTTCTCGGTCGACGACTGGTTCATCGGCACATCGGAGATGTCGAGCGGCATCCCGAATTCCGCCGTGCGCGACAGTCTGCGCTTCGACTACAACGACGTGGCGTCACTGGCGGCGTTGTTCGACGCTTCGCCGAATTCGATCGCCGCGGTGATCTTGGAAGCCGCCACCGGGATGGCCGAGCCGTTGCCCGGATTCCTCGAAGGAGTGCGCGCACTGTGCGACAAGCATGGGGCGGTGCTGATCTTCGACGAGATCATCACGGGTTTTCGGTGGTCCGTCCACGGAGCGCACAGCCTGTACGGGGTGACGCCAGACCTGTCCTGCTGGGGCAAGGCAATTGGCAACGGATTCCCCATCTCGGCGCTCGCCGGCCGGCGCGACATCATGGAGTTGGGCGGGCTGAACACCGATTCCGATCGCGTGTTCCTGCTCTCCACGACCTACGGTGCCGAAACGACGGGCCTTGCCGCGTTTCTCGCGGTGGCAGACACCTATCGACGCGAGGACCCCGTTGGCCAAATGGAGGCGTCCGGTCGGCGATTGGCTGCCGAGGTCAACGCGATCTCCAAGGATCTCGGCATCCTCGACTACTTCGAAGTCGCCGGCCGACCGTCGTGCCTGGTCTTCGTGACCCGCGATCCAGCGGGGCAACCCTCACAGCTCTATCGGACGCTGTTCCTGCAGGAGATGCTGAAGCGCGGCATCCTCGGACAGTCGTTCGTCATCTCGGCTGCGCACACCGACGCCGACATCACCGAGACCGTCGAGAAGGTAGGGCAAGCCCTGGCCGTCTACAGCCGCGCCATCGAGGCGGGCAGCGTGGACGGCTTCTTGGTCGGCAACCCGGTCGCACCAGCGCTGCGGCGTCTGGCCGCGCCGCGTCGCGTCGACGTCCGTTCAGAGGTCGACGCCTGACGGCCTCAGCGCATCACGCGCTGAGGCTGGCCGAATCCCAGCGCGCACCCGTAACCGTCTGGAACCACTCGACGACCGCCGCCAGGCCTTCCTCGAAGTCGACGGCCGGCTGATAGCCGATGGCCTGGATCTTGGAGATGTCCACGATCAGCTTCTCGGGGTCACCGGGCCGGTTGACTCCGGTGTAGCAGAGCAGCGGATCGAGACCGAGCAGCGCACACAGCGACGTGGCCAACGTGTCGATCGTCGACCCGCGGCCGGCACCGACGTTGTACGCCTCGCCGTTGAGTTCGCCGTTCTCGGCGACGATCATGGCCGCCCGCGCGGCGTCCTTGACGTACAGGAAGTCACGCACCTGGGTGCCGTCACCGTGGATGGGCAGCCGCTCCGCATCGACGCTCAACTTCGCAAGGAGATCGAAGACCACCTGCTTGCGCTGGCGGGGACCATAGGCGGAGAAGAACCTCACCGACGCCAGATTGAGCCCGTACAGCGGCGCGAAGACCGCGAGATACCGCTCCGCAGAGAGCTTTCCGACTCCGTACGGGGAGATCGGAACGGTCGGGTCCGACTCGCTGATGGGTACCCGGACGGCGTTGCCGTACACCGCCGCGGAGGACGCGAACACCATGCGACCGCCCCACGACGTCTCGCGGAGCGCCTCGAGCAACCGGAACGTGGACGCGAAGTTGATCTCGTAGTCGAATGACGGGGATTCAACGGATGGGGGCACATAGGCGTTCGCGGCGAAGTGAAAGATCGCCTCGGCGGGCTCGTCGCGGAGGTGCTTCTTCCAATCTAATTCTCTGACATCGCATTCCAGCATGGTGATGGAATCGGCCACGGCAGCGACGTTCTCGCGAGAACCCGAGGAGAAGTCGTCGACGACGGTTACCCTGGCGCCCCGTTCGACCAGCAACTCGACCAGGTGCGAACCGATGAAACCTGCGCCGCCGGTTACGAGCACGGGCTTGCCGTTCCAGTCGAACGAAGTCTTTGTGATCATTTCATCTCCTCGAGCACTTCCGTGGATGTCCTAGCGGGGCTTCCGAGCGCGGCCCGGTACGCCTCGACGGTTCGAGCTGCCACCGCGTCGGGCGAGAAGCGCTGCCGCGCAACGTCATGAGCTCGCCGTCCCATGTCCAAGCAAAGGTCCTGATCCTGCAACACGTTGAGCAGTCGATCCGCAAGTGCCGTCTCGTCTTCGGAGTCGACCAGGAAGCCGGTCTCGCCATCGACGACCATCTCGGAAACCCCACCGACCCGCGACGACACGACCGGCTTCCCTGCCGCCATCGCCTGAGCGATGATCGTCGGAGCGGTCTCCTCGCGCGAGAAGAGGACGACAGCACGGGCGGCCGATATCTCGTCACGCAGCCGGTCGTTGCCGACGAAGCCAACCCGGTCGACCGCACCGTCGAGACCCAACTCGGCGATCCGCGCCTCGACGACAGCGGCATACTCGGCATCGGGAGCGGGGCCCACCATCGCCAGTCGAGCCTCCGGCATGCTGTTGCGCATCAGCGCAAACGCATTCAACAGGCCAATCACGTTCTTTCGTGGGGTCAGCACGCCGGCGAACAACAGCCGAGGCGAGGTCGACCCCGACGGCGCCAGCTCGAAGAACGACGCGTCGGTCGGGTTCGCAATGCTGACCCGGCTGCCGCTGATCATCCCGTCCAGCCGCTCGGCGTCGTAGCGCGATATCGAGATCACGACCTTCGCCCTGCGCAGCACACGTCGAACCATGTTCTCCACCGGCATGATTCGCAACTTGTGCCGGAAGCCGTCGCGGGCCTGCAGTCTGATCTCCACGTGGGGAAGGCCGTGCACCGTGACGACGGAGTGCGCTCCACATCGGGTCGCGATGTCGCCGAACCAGCCGATCTCCTGACCGTGGACGACGTCGGGCTGGATGTGCGCGATCAGCTTGCGCGCCTTGCGGACGTCGAGAAACGAGCCGGTGATGGTGCGCAACCGATCCTGCCCACGGAGATAGTGGACCTCGACCTTGGGACCCTCCCGTCGATAGCTCGTCACTGCATCACCACGGTGGAACCGGATCACGGTGATGCCTTCGATGTCGTCGCACTCGGCGAGGCTCGGCACCAGCGTGCTGGTGACCGATTCGATGCCACCCTTGATTTCACCAGGCTGAAGGGGGTAGGCCCCGATCATCACGACCTTCATCAGACCCTCACCACTTCTTCGTCTTCTTGGTTGCGCTTCCTGAGCTTGGTCACGGTCTGTCCAACCGCTCGCCAGACTGCGTTCGACCAGGTCGGCGACAGGACACGCAGAGCGCCCAGATATACGACGGTCACCAGCAGGATCACCACGACGATCGATGCCAGCCCAGGAAGAAGGGACATCTGGTCGGAATGGAAGATCAGTTGCTCCACCGAGAGGGCCACGCCGAGCGCAGCCAACGCGGCAGCCAGTGGTGCCAACAAGCAGTTCGCGAGCTCACGGAGTGTGGCCCCCACCACCGAGCGGGCCACGAACACCATCGCGAAACCCGTGACGATCTGGGTAAGCGAAATGGCGGCGCCGACACCGACCAGTCCGTAGGGCAGCAGCAGCAGGATTACCGGCAGACCCACCACCAACTGAAGCGCTGCGGTCCAGATCAACAACGACGATCTACCGCTTGCCTTGATCACGTCGGCGGTAACCGAACACAACGCACTGCCGAGCCCAATTCCGGCCATCGCCTCGGTCGCGTTGCCCGCGCCCCGCCACTCCTGTCCGAGTAGCAGCACCACGATGGGCTCCCCCGCCACGGCCATGATCACTGCAATGGGCAGTGCGGCGAACCACAGCCAGCCGAGTGCACGAAGGAAGGCCTGCCGGAATCGAACGGCGTCACCGGCGATGCGCGAGAACGTCGGGAAGAGCACGTATCCGCAACATCTGATCACCATTGCGGTGGGAATCATGCCGATTCGAAAGGCGTATCGAAACTGTCCGAGCGAGGCGGCACCCAGGGCGCGTCCGACCAACATCTGTTCCGCAGATTCGCGGATTCGGTCAGCCAGGCCGTCGATCGCAACGGGCAGACCAAATCTCGCCATCTCGCGGTAGATCTGCCAGGAGAAGCGACCGCGGAATGGCCGCCAACGCGCCATCGACCAACTCATCACGACCCACACGGTCATCGACGCGTAGGACCCGATGACCATGGCCCACGCGCCGTAACCCAGCAGCGCGAAGACGATCGCGGTGCCGGCGAAGGAGATGGACACCGCCGGATCGACGAACATCCGACGCTTGAACTGAAACGCTCTCTGCATCAAGGCATCCGGCACGACGGAGAAGGCGTGCAACAGCATCACGCCAGAGCTCGCAGCCGCGATCAGGCCAGCCTCGTGGCTGTGAAAGATCCATCCGATGAGGGGAGAAGCCGCCAGGGTGGCAAGCGCGAGGAGCAGCCCGTTGACCGCAGTTGCGATGAGGGCCGTGTTCGCGGCGTCCTCGACGTCGTGCTCACGCTGGATGAGCGCATGCGCCATCGTGCCTTCGGTCATCATCAGGACGAATCCGACGAGGACCGCTCCAGCCGTGTAGACACCCACCTGCTCGGGCCCCAACAACCGACCCACGATGAGTGTTTGAGTAATCGAGACCACCTGGACGACGACCACACCGGACGCCGCCATCGCCATTCCTCGCTTGACCATGCCGGCGAGGCCCCCGGGGTGCTGGCGATCGAGTTCCTCCGTCACGCAATCTCACCCTCGGTCAGGCGAAACTTTGCGCGGGCCAACGCATGTTGCACACGGTTCTTGGGAGCATGCAGAACCCGCAGCAACCGCGGACTGAGCTCGATCATCCCCGCAACCAACGCAGCCCGAACCGTACGGCGGTATCGAAACGCTTCCCGGGCGGCGCCACGGGCACCCGCCACGTCGCCGTCGAGGAGCGCCCATCGCGCCCGTCGCATTGCCTGAAGGTAGCGAAACCGGCGCACCAATCGGGAGTTGGCTACGGCTTCCTCACTCACCGGGTAGGTCTCACACACACTCATGAAGGCCTTCTGAAACCTGTTCTCGAAACTCGCAATTCGAGAGGCGTCGTGCGATTCGGAGTCGCTGCGGACCCTGATCCGGGCTAGCCGGTCAGGCAGGATGCGGATGTCACGACCGGCGGCCGCCATGCTCAACCAGAGATGGACGTCCGGTTCGACGTCCTCGGCGCAGCGGTCATACCCGCCGTGTGCCTCCCACACGTCGCGGCGAATCGCACCCAGGTAGTGCGGTATGCCGTTGTCGAGCATCTCTTCCAGGGACACCGAACTCTGCGGACCAGGTACCGACCGCCATCCGATCGTGCTGAACCAACCCTTGGGCGGCACGCCGTCCTGAGGGTCTCTGAATAGGTCCGCATCACAACCGACGGCGTCGATACCGGGATCACCGTCGACCAACTCACTCACGCGCTCGGTGAAGGAGGACTCCAACAGGTCGTCGCTGTCCAGCAGGCAGACGTAGCGCCCCGCAGCGGCATTGGCGGCCGCGGTGACGCCCCCACGAACGCCCTTGTTCTCCTGTCGAATCAACTTGATCCGGGGGTCCGAGGTGAAACTTCCTACCACCGCAGCCATTTCATCGGAGTTCCCGTTGTCGACCACCACCAGCTCCCAGTCGGAGCGAGTCTGCGTCAACACCGACCGGATGGTCTCGCCGACGTACTTCTCGGTTTGATAGGCGGTCACCAGGTAGCTGATGAACGGCGTCGTCGTGGTTACCACGCGATGCCCTGATAATTCGCAGACCGGGACGCGCCTGCGGGGACGGGGAGACGCACCAGGTCGAGAATGATCTTGTCCGGGTCGGCACGCATGATCGCGTCGACGGCCTCTGGCGCCCGGGACCCGGCAATCAAGACCTCACCGTGTGCCAGGACCTCGTCGACGTCGTCGACCAACAGGTGGCCGACGTGCGGCAGGAGCTCGTCGATGTAGGTCCGGTTGGCTCCGATCACTCGCGACAGAGTCACGTTCGCATCGTGGATCAGCACGTCGAAACCCTTGCCGATGAGACGTTCGGCCATCTCCACCAAGGGACTTTCCCGCAGGTCGTCGGTGCCCGACTTGAAGGACAACCCGAAGATTCCCACCTTTCGCCGACCGGTGGCGACCACGAAGTCGACTGCGCGGCGGAGGTGAACCTCGTTGGACATGAGCACGTTTCCGAGCAATGGAACGTCGAGGTCGTTGCGCCGCGCGGTGTGCGTCAGTGCCCGGATGTCCTTCGGGAGGCATGACCCGCCAAAGGAGAAGCCGGGCTGTAGGTAGGCCGGACTGATATTCAACTTGGTGTCGGCCAAGAAGATCTCGGCGACGTCGTGTGAGTCCAAGTCCAACGCCGAGCAGATCGCGCCGATCTCGTTCGCGAAGCAGATCTTCACCGCATGGAAGCTGTTGTCGACGTACTTCGTCATCTCGGCGACCTTGACGACCGTGACGAACCGGGGACCGGGCAGCCCTTCGTAGAGACTCAGGACGGTGTCGCTGCTGCGCGAATCGGTAGCTCCGACAACGGTCTTGGGCGGATCGAGGAAGTCGTCGACGCTCGTCCCCTCGCGGAGGAACTCCGGATTGACGCAGACGCCGAAGTCGACGCCCGACTTCTTGCCGGACGTCTTCTCCAACAGCGGAATGAGCAGGTCTTCGCAGGTTCCGGGGACCATGGTGCTTCGGTACACCACGACGTGCCAGCGGTCCGTTTCGGCAAGGGCGGCTCCGATGTCCTTCGTCACCTGCTCGAGGGCAGTGGTCGACAGACCGCCGCTAGACGTGGACGGGGTTCCGACGCAGACGAGGGAGATGTCGGTGCTCGCAACGGCCATCTTGAAGTCACTCGACACCGTCAACATGCCGGAGGCGACGACCTCAGCGGTGAGCTCACCAATCTTGGCCTCCACCACGGGGGATCGGCCCTGTCGCAACGAGTCCATCTTGTCGGCGTTCACGTCGACGCCGATGACGTCGAATCCGCGCCACGCCATGCACACGGCTGATACGCACCCGACGTAGCCGAGGCCGTACACGCCCACCTTGACCTGCGAACCATTCATTTCGTATTCCCTTGGTTGGCCGCCGGTGATGGATGGA
The DNA here is from genome assembly GCF_002043095.1 of Mycobacterium sp. AT1. Classification (GTDB taxonomy): domain Bacteria; phylum Actinomycetota; class Actinomycetes; order Mycobacteriales; family Mycobacteriaceae; genus Mycobacterium. Next base: position 18,179 of record NZ_MVOC01000012.1, read on the forward strand.
CGCCAAGCACGGCGCCACCAGCGGTGCGTTCGATTACCCACTCGCGTCGAACCCGCTCTTCGAGCCAGCTCACGAATAGGAACTGACCATCGAGCACGATTCTGGGCTCGGTGATCGTGTTGGTATTGCTTGTCTGCAACAGCGTCAGCACCGCCAACGGCAGCGTGGCGCGACCCTGTAGCCCTACCAGCCAGGCTGGTTGTCTGGATTCGAGGCGATCCGAATGCCAGCCGAGATTGGTCTCGGCGTTCCCGCGAATCTCCTGCCATGGCAGCGGAGTCGTTGCGGCATAGGAAAGTCGAAGCACCGGTGTCCCGCCGATCTTGGCCAGGTGGCCGTGCTCCGTCGGCTCCATGTCAAGGGTTGGATGCAAGGGCCATGACACCGCAACGTCGTGTTCGGCGCACCCGTCGAGCAGATCGACGACGGCCACCGTGTCTTGGTCCGGCGGCGCGATGACCCAACGCCGGTGCACCACGGCGTCGTCGAGGCGACGGTAGCCATCGTGTTCGGCGTCGACGATTCCGCGACCGACGTCGACCGCATGCACCGTGGTCTTGGCGTGACTCCGCCAATAGAAGGGACCGCCGATGACGGATTGGTCGACGTCGTCGACGCATACCGTGGCGTGTGCGCGCGTGCCACGGTCGGCGTTTCGCCACGCCGGCTTGCCATAATAACTGCTGGTGCCGGGATCGACGATCAGATCGCGACCGTGCTCACTGAGCGTTATCGCGAGCGCGTCGGCGTGGCCGTGCGCGGCGATCGACAAGTAGCCCAGCGGGCCCACGTCCATGGTCAGACGTCGGCGGTCCGACCGCAGCACCGCCAGACCGCCGTCGGCGGCATAGAACCCGTCGACCGCCGATGCGATGTCCGTGCCACGGCCCGTCTCTCGGCCGGAGGGCTCCGACGACGCTGCCAGCCACGCCGACGTCAACGTCTGCACGCCCGCGGCCCGGCTTCCCGTGCTGGCCGCCACTATCGCCAGATGGTCACGCAAGGTGCGCTTGGGCTCGACGCCGAGCCGCAGCGCGAAGCCGTCGTCGTCGTCCCCGTAGGCAGGAACCGACTCGTCGGCGCCAAGAAGGTTTGCGAGGAAGCCGGCGTTGCGTTCCAAGGCGTCGGTCAAGGGCGACGGCACGCGGTCCCCACGCAAGCGCACGAGGGCGACGACCGTGGCCAACAGCTCCGCGGTGAACATCTGGTAGGCAACCGATTGTTCCGCGCCGGCTCCGTCCGGCAGGATCTGGCGATCCGCCTCCTGCGACAGGAGCCTGAATGCCCTTGGCGCCAATCGATTCGGGGCGTCGAGTTCGGGAAAGAGGAGGTGAACCACCAGCAGGCCGGCAATCTCTCCGACGAGGTGGTTGTTCGCCGAGCTGTACAGGGACCGCGCGGACCAGCAGTAGCGAGCGCTGGCGTCGAGCATGCGCACCACTCGCCGGTAGCGCTCGGTGGTGAACGACGGCGCATGCCTCAACCCCTGCATGGCTATGGCGACCGACATCGCCCTGATCCCCGCCTCGAAGGCGCCGCGCCAGGCGACACCCATGCCCACGGGATTCTGGTCGAGCCACGTGTCGAGTTCGTCGAATGCGGCGTCGGCGAAACGCGTGTCGCCGGTGAACAGCCAGGCCTGCGCAAGCACCGGCAGGTGCTGCAACCGGTTCAACTCCCATATCCACTTCGGATCACTCTGCGCCGCACGATGGTTGATGCGCTTCGCGGCGATCGTCGGCCAGTGATTACCGCTGATCGGATCGAAGTTCCAATCCACCGGCGCGCTCAGCGTCACGGTGCCGTAGCCGAAGTACGTCCGCTCGCCGCGGAGCAACTTCTCCGCTTCGCTCAGTAGCGCGGCGACGTCGACCTGGTGCGTTTCGGCGATGCGCTCCGCACGGGACTCGTTCAGTAGGACCGGCCTGTCGACGCCGTCGCGGAACGCCTGCGCGAGCGCAGCCCAGTCGCGGTTGGCATCCGTCAGGACCGTGACGTCTGCCCTTTCGCGCGGTTCACCAGCACCGAACAAGTCGGCACCGAGCCTGCGCACGCGCCAGGCCGCCTCCGACGGAGACATCGCCCCCGCCCGTCCCAAATACCAACCCAATGTCGACACGCGCTCCCCCTACTGCTGGCGATCTCGAGAACCATCAGCACGCACCAATTTGAGGAAATATTAACTTGCCTCTGCACTTCTGGCAAATTTATTACAGTTTCCTAGATCCACCGGTCTAGGACAGGTTTGCCTGGCCAGGCTGTGGCATGCTCGGGTCATGCACCACTACTCGTCCACACCGGCCAACCTGAGCCTCGGCCGTCGTCGATTCGTGCAGTTGTCGATGATCGGCGCGGCTGCGGCACTGACCGGTTGTACGACAGAGCCGAGTGCTCCACCCGAGCAGGCCCCCTTCACCAAGACGCAACAGGTCGACGACCGGCGCAGTCTGTTCGTAGGCGACTACAGCACAGGCGATTTCAGCCAGTGGTGGGTCCAGTGCAAGGGGTACAACGGCGAGGGAAGCGAGTTCAAGTCCGACTACTCGGCCAGCATCGTGGACGACCCCACCTACGGGAAGGCGGCTCGCTACGAAGTCCGCACCGGCGACGTGCCGCCATTCGGCGGGGGCGAACGCTCTGAAGTCAGCGGCACCGACGCATCCGGCGGCGCCGAGGGCCAAATCCGGTGGTACCAATTTGCTACGAAGTTCGATGAGAGCTTTCCCAGCAACCATTCTGCCCTTGGCTGGGGACTCACGAATCAATGGCACGGCGACGGGTCGCTCGGCAGCCCGCCCCTCAACTGGACCGTCGGAGAGCAGGACGGTCAGTGGACCCTCGTCGCCGAGCGGCAATCCGATCCCGGTGGCTACCTCGGCCAGCTACATCTGTTCCGAACGCCCATCAACCCCGGCTCCTGGCACGAGGTCAAGATGGAGGTCCTGTGGTCGACGTCGGACACCAAGGGTTACGTCCGGCTGTGGCTCAACGGCGCGCGCCAGACGTTCACGGACGGCAGCGACACATACTTCGTTCGAACACTGCTCCCGGGCAGCAGTCCAGCACCGACCGTCTACTACAAAGAGGGTTACTACCGCGAGAACGACATCCCGGCGACTGGAATCGTCTACCACTCTGGATTCGTCTGCGCGGCAGCCGAAGAGGAGCTGTAGACGTACCAGCGCTCCTCATCGGCTGCCGCCATGGCCGCACGACTCGGCTCAATGCGCCTTTCGCGCAATGACGTACACCGACGGTGCGGCGAACTCGCGGACGGGGCGGGCAGTGATCGTGCGCAGAGCCCGCTCCGACAGGCGCTTGCCGTACTTGAAGCGCAGGTAATCGCCGGTGAGGACGCGGACGTCGACGAACTCCTCGGCGACCAGCCCACACAGCTCATTCTCGGCAAACCCCGCATGGGCGCCGAGCTCATTGCGGAATCTGTTGGCGAGCCGGGCACGATAATCCGTCAAGTTCCATTGCAGCTTCTGCATGGCGGTGGCGCCGTACGAACCCACGTATCCCACCGCGCGATGACGATTCGGTGTTCCGATGTAGATGACACCACCCGGGCGTAGAACTCGGGCCAGCTCGCGCAGACTCTGGGCGGGATCGCTGACGTGCTCGATCACGTGGTGATAGAAGACGATGTCGAAACTGTTCGCGTTGAACGGCAAGTCGAGAACGCTGGCTGCCGTCAGCTCGAAGCCGTCGACGTCAGAGCCAAGGTCCGGATCCCATTCCTCGCCGATGTCCACGCCGGCGAGGGACCCACCGAGTTCCTTGCGGATGAACAGCGCCTCGTGCCCCTTGCCGCACCCCGCGACGAAGACGTGCGGGTCCGGCCCCACTCCGTCGACGGCACGCACCGTTCGGCAGAAGTGCTGTGCGCCGGCGTGTGTTTCGACCGGTGTGTCCGTTGCGGGAATCATCGTGCTCCTTGACTGTGAATTACATCGTTGGTGGGCAACATCTGCCGGTAGAACTGGACCAGGGCCTCGCTCGACGACGACCACGACAGCTGCCGTTCGACCCGGTGGCGGCCGAGCTCGCCCATCTCCCGTCGGCGGTGGGGGTCGTCGAGGAGTTCGTCGATCGCCTCTGCGAACGCGAATTCGTCGTTGTCGGCGACGTATACGGCTGCGCCGCCTGCCGAGACGCGCGCCTCGAGGAGCTCGAACGAGACGATCGGGCGCGCCATTGCCATGTACTCGACGACCTTGTTCATGGTCGAGACGTCGTTCAACGGATTGTGCGGGTCCGGCGACAAGCAAACATCAGCGGTCGAAAGGCATCGCCGCACGAACTCGTCGGGCACCCGTCCCGGAAACTCGACCATGTCGGACACTCCCAGGTCGTGCGCGAGCTCCACCACGTCGTCATAGGCGTCGCCGGCACCCATGAATATGCAATGCACGTCGTCACGACCGAGCTTGTGCCGCAGCATGCCCAGCGCCCGCAACGCGTAGTCGACGCCATCCTGCGGGCCCATCACGCCAAGGTAGGCAAGGAGGTACTTCCTGCCGCGCTTGAGATCTGGGTCCGGGTCACTCGGAACGAAGCGGTCGAGGTCGGGTGCGCTGCGGACGACGACCACGCGATCGGCCGCCACCTTGCCTCGCTCGATCGCGACCCGGCGATAGCTTTCGTTGGTCGAGATCACCCCGTCGGCAACGGCGAAGGTGAGACGTTCGACGAACCGCGTCATCCCGTGGAGCACCTTCGCGCGCCCGGGAAAGCGGGACAAGAACAGTTCCGGGACCAGATCGTGGTGGTCGAAGACGAACCGAGCTCCAGTCGGCCTCAGCAGCATCGCGATCAGGAAGAGCAGGTCCGGTGGGTTGCACGCGTGGACGACGTCGACCCGTCCCTCGAGACGAACCTTGATCGCCAACCGCGCGCTGTGCCACAGCGCAAGGCTGTACTCGCGGAGATACCCGAGCGGGCCGCCCGTCGCGGGGCGCAAGGGGTAGCGCAGGATCCGGACACCCTCGATCGTGACCTCCGGTTCCCGGTCTTGCTTGACCCCGGCCGGGCAGATGACGGTGACCTGATATCCGTTCTCGACCAACGCCAGGGATTCCTGCCAGACCCTGCGGTCGAACGGAACCGAAAGGTTCTCGACGAGAATCAATATGTGACGAGACATCCGTTGACCACATCCTCAATCGCTTCTTGTGCCTTGTTCACGCTGCGGTCCAGGGTGAATTCCTGCTCCACCCTGGCTCTGCCCGCGCGGCCAAACTCCTTGGCGACGCTTGGATTCGACAACAAATCCAAGATCCGCCCACTTAGACGTACTGAATCGTTCGGCGGCACCAGGTAGCCGGTTTCGCCGTCCCGGACGATCTCCGGAATTCCCCCTACCGCCGTGCACACCGCGGGTCGCGCAGAGGCCATCGCCTCGAGCAATGCAATCGGAAAGCACTCCACGGTAATCGAACTCAGCACGAACACGTCGATCGCCGCAAGCAGCCGAGCGATGTCGCCACGGGCGCCGGCGAAGTGCACGTTCGCGGTGAGTTCCAAGTCCTCACACAGTGTTTCCAGTCGCGTACGCATCGGCCCGTCCCCGACCACGAGGAACCTCGCGGTCGGTTCGACGTCGACTACGCGTCGAGCCGCCCGCAAGAACGTTTCGTGGTCCTTCTCGGGGCGCAGCGCCGCGACGATGGCCACCACCGGATCCGACGGGTCGACGCCGAACTCCGCGAGTATCGCCCGGCTCGGATCGACCGCGAAGCGTGCCGGGTCGACGCCGTTGTGGACGATGCGAATCTTGTCCGCCGGGTAGCGCAGCTCATCGGTCAGATAGTTGCGTTGCAGCTCGGCCACCCCGAAGTACCTGCTGGTGTGGCCCTCCAAGATGCGATCCAGCCAAGCCCGAACCCGGCCACGCGGGCGGGCGTCGCCGATGTTGTGCGCCCACACGATGGTGTGCTTCACACCGGCAATCCTGGCGGCAATCCGGCCGAGCGTCTCCGCGTTGTAACCCCGCATGACGACGACGTCGGGACGCGTGCGACGCAGGGTGGCGACCAGTGTGCACAGAGCGCGAACTGCCTGACGCTTGCGCAAGCGCAGCGCGGTGGCATCCACCCCGGCCTCGATCACCTCGGGGTACAAATCACCTTCTGCGCCAAGGCAAATCAGTGAAGGCGTGAAGCGCTCGGGGTCCATGCGCGGCAACAGGGTCGTCACGTGGCGCTCCGCCCCGCCCACCCGCAAGTCTGGCACCACGAACAATGCCCGGATCGGACGTCGGCTCATCTGGCCACCTCCCGGTAGAGCGCGTCGAGCTGCCGGGAGACCACGTCGACGTCATAGCGTTCCCGTGCTCGGGCGTATGCGGCCGCGCCGTAGCGGTCCCGGAGTTCGGCGTCCTCGATGACCTCGTCCAGCGCCTTCTCGATCGCGTCGACGTCACCGGCCGAGACCAGTACGCCACACCCCCCGCCGACCATCTCCGGCAACCCACCCGAATCGCCGGCGATCACGCACAGACCCCGCGCCATCGCCTCCAACACCGCCATGGGTTGTCCTTCGTTGAGCGACGGCAGGACGAGAACGTCTGCACGGTCGAGCAGTTCACCGACTTCGCTCTGCGGCAACCATCCAAACAGTTCGACGCTGTCTTCGAGGCCGAGTTCGTCGATGCGCCGTCTGGCCCGATCCACTTCACCGTCGCCTGCGATGGTGAGGGTCGCGGATCGCCCGCCGAGCCGAGCCCATGCGTCGAGCAGTCGGAACGTACCCTTGCGGTCGCCGATTCTGCCGAGGAAGACGACGCCGACCGACTGTCCCGGCTCCGGTTGCCTTGGTTCGTCGGCGACGTGAACGGCATTGGGGACGAGCACGACTCGGGCGCCTGGCGCGATCGAACGAAGTCGCTCGGCCCAGGTTTCACCGAGCGCCACGACCGCCGACGCATTCAGCAGGGTCGACCGAATGACCGCTTGCACCAGCGGCGGCGACCCGGCGAAGTACTCGTGAAAGCTGGATCCGTGGATGTGCAGCACCACGGGCACACCGGTGACGCGACTCATCCAGAACAGCGTCGCCTTCCTGATGAAGCTCGCGTCGGCGCTGGAATGCAGGTGAACAACGTTGGGCCGCAGTCGGATCAACTGCACCATGAATAGAGCGGCACCTCCGAGGAAGGCGGCCAACTTGACGGCCTTCGACCCGTCTCGGTGCGTGCTCACGTGCTGGACGCTCCATTCGCCCCAAAAGGGGGTGTCTTGCACGGCGCGAACATAGGTGGCGATCCCGCCCCGCGTACGCGTGCTAGTCGAGACCCACAGCGCCTGACGGTCAGCCATGCTGAAACGCCATTCGCTCATCGGGCTCGTCGGCCGGGACGCGCTGTTCTAGTGCGTGCCGTTGTTGACAGCCGATGGCCACGCCGACGATCAGGAACACCAATGCCGTTGGCAGATCGAGGAATCGAAGATCCACCGTGAAGCCCGCGTTGAGCATCACCGCGAACGCCGTGATCGCCGTAACCGCCAGCGGCTTACCCATCAGACCTTGGTCCGGCAGCGTCCGGTATGCGCGCCAAAGCTGCCTGCCCATCAACACGAGCGCGCAGACCCAGAGCAGCAATCCGACGACACCGAGTTCGGCGAGAATGCCCAGTTCGTTTTGGTGGGAGACGATGTTGTAACCGCGCTCCCACGGAACGTCTTGAGACCACTGCTGGTGGTGGAAGGTGTTCACGGGTCGAAATCGCCCGATGCCCCAACCGTCGATTGGCCTCTCCCTCGCCGCCCACAACGCAGTCTTGATGGTGTTGAGCCGGTCTTGGACTTCGCCCGCGGAACCTACGCCGCCCTCGCTGCGGTCCGAGCTGGTGAATCTCGACCAGTAGGCGACGATAGTCATTCCCAACACCGAGAGGGTCACCACGTAACCCCGGCGATAGCCCTTGGCCAGGATCGCCCCGAGGACCAGCACGACCACGCCGCTCAGCCAGGCCGCCCGCGTCTGGGTCAGGTAGATGCCGTAACCGCAGCCCAGCGCGATCGCCATTGCCGACCACCGCCGCCAGTTCGGCTCGCCTCCACGGCAAACGAGTTGGGCGGCAATGGCAATGCCGATCGCGAGGAGCACGCCGTTGCCCACCGGCTGATCCATCACGCCGACTGCACGACCCGCCCAGCCCCTCGCCTCCGGGTTCACGCCGAACTTCGGCCACACCCACTTCGACAGACCGTGCGACTGCATGATGCCGGTCAGTGCCGAGTAGCCGGCCATCAGGAGAACGGTCCAAAGTAGCGCTCGGACAGCGGAAGTGCGGTCGAACGTGAAGCGGCCGACCAGGTACATCGCCAAGGGGAGCAATGCCGCGAAGATGACGAACCGTGGCAACGCCATCGTGGTACCCGCCAATTCGTCGGCCGGCGCGTACTTGTGCTCGCTGAACAACGAGTAGACGTTCCACGACAGATAGGCCACCATCGCCCACCCGATCGCGTCGACGCCGCGTAGCCGGTTCTCCGTGCGAGCCATCCACAGGACGGTCGCCACTGCGAGGACCGCCAGGGACAACCAGAACACGTCGACGGGAACGTAGGGCTTCACGGCTTGCCGCAGCAGCAGCGTGGCCAGCATGGCGATGGCCGCGAGCACCGGGCTTCGCAGCGCGCAGAGTCCCGCGCCGATTGCGACGCTCACCAGGAACACCGCCTCGCCGAACCTCGCACCCGCGACCGCGCCGACCGCGCCGATCACCATCGCGGCGGCGAGGGGGACGGCGGCTGCCCTACGCCGCAGCAACAGGTCAGTCACCGACGAGGACCGGCGTCGACGCCGACTCCGTCGTGGGTGCCGTCGTGGGTGCCGCCGTGGGTGCCTTCGTGGCGGCAGCCCTCGGGACGGCGTCCCCATCCACCAGGACCGCACCGAGCACCGTCGCATGGACCTTCTGCATCGCCTCGGCGGCGGCCTTCACCTCGGGTGCGGTCGCCGACTTGGCGTCGACGACGAGGATCGTGAGATCCCCCGTCGTCGCGATGATCCGCGTCTCCGCAGCGGTCGCGGGCGGCGCCGCGACGACGATGAAGTCGGCGTCGGCACGGAGCTCGTCGAATACCTCGGCGACGCGCTCACGGGTCGTGTGCGTGAATTCGTCGTCGTCGACGCGTCCGGCAGCCAGGACCTTCAGTGCGTCGACGTCACCGGCGCGAAGCAGGGGGCGGACGAGGCTCCGATCACGAAGGCAAGCGAAGAAGCCGTCTTCCTGATCGTTGCCCAAACCGTTGTCCGCGGCCTCCACCAAGACGGTTCGGTAACCCTGGCTGCCCCACAGTTCGGCCATCTCGCGAGCCATCGCCCACGTGCTCTGGCCGGCCATGGTGCCCGCAAGGGTCACGACGGTCGACTTCGGCAGCAGTTCGAGACTCACGACGTTGACCAGCGACCGCACCTCGTTGCCACGGATGTCGTCCAACTCGGCGGTGCCACCGCTGGGAATGTGCGCAATCGGTTCGACGCCCGTCTTCTCACGAACGTCGGAGGCGGTCTTCACCCGTGACGACGTCGACGCCATCACGATCGCGGTGAGACACCCCAGGATCAATCCGCCGATGGTGCCCAGTCCAATGTTGCGTGCCACGGCGGGCGCCTGCTCGGAGACTCCACCCCGCGGCTCCAGTGCATAGAGCTGGTTGGTCGAGTCGTACTTCATGGTGAGGATCCGGTCCAGTAGCGTCGCCGCCGTTTGACTGTCCGGTCCCGCCGCGGGCGGCACCTCTCCGGTGGTGGTGATGGGCGGTGTGCGAAGCGCAGCCAATTGACCGCTCAGGTCGGCGATGCCCTCGGCATTGCCCTGCTGCCGAGCGTTGTTGACGTCTAGGCTGAACGCCTCGGCCATCGACTGGGCGGCGCTGGCGGCGAGATCCGGGTTGCCTGCCGTCGCTTCGATCGTGAGGATCGGGCTGTCGGCAGCCGTCCGCGCCTCGAACGCAACGTCGCTCGGAATCTGCTTCTCGGCTCGAAGCTGGTCGATCGTGGCGGGGTCGTTGAAGAGCTGGGCATACCCCGCCACCATCACCGCGTCCTGGTCCGGGGCCCGGCCAGGAGACGAGACGATCAGCACCGACTTGCCCACGTAGGTGGGCTGCGCCTGCGTCGACGTCCAGGTGGCGATGCCGGCGACCACCACCGTCACCGCGAGAGCGATCCAGCGCCTCGTCCAGATTTGGTGGAGGTATTTGGTGAGGGTCGTCATCGATTGCTTCCTTCGCTGATCCCGACTGATGTCTCGGGTGATTCCAGGTTGACGGGGGTGGTGCAGCCAACGGGTACGAGTCGTGTCTCCGGAACGTCAACCATCCATCGACCGTCGAGTTCGGGCATTGCGGCGCTCAACTCCGGCAACAGATCTGGGAGCGTCAAGTACACGCAATCTGGGTCGGCGACCAGAAGATCGCCGGGAGACACGATGGGAATGTCGGTTCCCGGCATCCGCCTGCCCTGCTTGGCCTCGGAGGCGTCGGCAACCGCTGTCAGCGTTCGGGAGTCGATGCCGGCACGGCTGAAGAGCGCCACCGCGCGCGAGGCGGCACCATAGGCCAGCACCGTGCGTCCAGCGTCCGACTCCGCGTCGAGCCAACGCCTCAGCGAGCCTGCGTGTCGATCCGCGCCTTCCTGAAGACGGCCAAGCACCGCGGGATTCGTGATGTCGAGGGCCTGCTCCATCGCGAGGATTCGCTGCACGGAGTCGTCCGGCTTCGCATCCCCCGGCACGGCCGCGAGCAACACCGTTCCGCCGTAGAGGTCGAACTCGAACGCAGTCACTACCTGCAGCCCGACGTCGGCCAGTAGGCGCATCAGCGCGGTGAGCGAATAGTAGGCGAAGTGCCCGTGCCGCAGGGCATTCCATTGGTCCTGCTCGACGATCGTGGCGATCGAGTGATACTGCAGCAGCAGCACCCCGTCGGGCTCGACCAGCTGCGCTCGCCGGATGAACGCGTCACGCTGGTCCGGCTCGTGCATGATGCCAAAGCAGTCGAGCACGACGTCGGCCCGCCCGGTTGTGGTGGTGAACCCGTGGTCGGTGAGCAACGGGATCCAGCTGCCGCCGTGGGGACTGCCGAACTCGTGGACACTGCTGCCCAGCAGCCACCCGGCGGACGCGACGCGCTCGACGGCCTCCGCGGCCTGCAGCACCAACGCCAGCGGTTCGACGCCTCGCGGTTCGTCGGCGAGCGTGTCGTCTTCAGCCAGCTGCGCCAACCCACAGTCGAGGCATGCGTCCATGGCCAGCGGGTGCGACGCCTCGTCGGCGCGGACCGGGTCCGATGCGAGTGGGAAGTAGTCGGCGGCAGGCACCGCGCCAAGGGTGAGCACCCGAGTCAATCCCGTTGTGCCGCAAGCTCTACACGCGGCAGCCGATGCGGGCTGGTCATACATCTGTCATGACCCGTCGCATCGACTCGTCCAAGACGCCAGCACTCCGCAGGGCCTCCAAGTGCGTCAGCCGGGTGAACTTCTTGTCGAAGTCGTCCGCGGTCAGACCCGCAGCCGCATATTCCCGGTAGAGTTCGGCGGCGCCATCCGGAATCGACCAGACCGCTTCGTATCCCAGCGCCTCACGGATCGCGGAGAAGTCGACGCGGTAGGACCGCGGGTCCGGGCCGGACTCGCCGGTGATGAGCAACGTGGACCCCGGCACCGCGTCGATGACTGCCTGCGCGATGTCGGAGACCCTGAGGTTGTTCGCCTCGGCGCCGACGTTGAATGCACGGCAGTGCACCTTGTCGACTGGCGCCTCGAGCGCGGTCAGGAATGCGGTGGCGATGTCCCGCGCGTGAACCAGCGGCCGCCACGGAGTGCCGTCAGACAGCACGCGAACGTCGCCGGTGAGGATGGCGTGTCCGACCAGGTTGTTCATCACGATGTCGGCGCGCAGCCGCGGCGAGAACCCGAAGGCCGTGGCGTTGCGGAGGAACACCGGTGAGAACGATTCGTCGGCGATGGCGGCGACGTCGTCCTCGACTCGCACCTTGCTTTCCGCGTAGGGGGTCAGCGGGCGCAGTGGGGCGTCCTCGGTCACCAACTCGTCGCCGGCCGACCCATACACCGAACACGTGGATGCATAGAGGAAGCGTTGCACCCCTGCATCTTTCGCCAGCCGAGCGAGTCGAACGGACGCGCCGTGATTGATGTCGTAGGTGATCTGTGGCGCCAAGGCGCCAAGCGGATCGTTCGACAGGGCGGCCAGATGAACGACGGCATCGAATCCGACGAGCTGCTCGCGCGTCACGTCCCGTAGGTCGACGCGGATGGCCGGCGGGTCCCACGGCTCCGGACCGAGCACGCAGTCCTCGAACAAGCCGGAGTCCAGACCGGTGACGTCGTGACCCGCGTCGCGCAGCATCGGGGTCATCACCGTGCCCAGATAGCCGAGATGGCCGGTTACCAGTACTCGCATGTCCTCGTCCTCTTACGCTGTCTCGTGGGCGCCAACGCGCCCGAAGTCGATGCTTGCCTTCTCCAGGGTGAAGCCTTCAGCGTGATCGCTTCGGCACTGGACTCCACGGACCCTGGAGAGGCCGAGGAACGCTTGCTCGTCGAACCAGTCATGACCGACCTGGGACGGATAGTGCTTCATCAGCAGTCGCGCCTTCTCCTCCGCAAGATGAGCACTCACGGGGTGAAATGCGTTGGGACGCGGGGTGTCCGTCTCCCACTTCAAGATCTCGTAGCCGAGTACGAGCTGGTCCCGGAACTCGGTCGGTATCAGCTTCGCAAGCAGCCGATGGTCTTGATGTGCGTCCTCACGCTGGGGACCGAACACCACCTGAGGGGTGCACGCTCTCCGGAACTCGTTGAGGTGAACCTTGATTCGGTCCCAATACGCCGGTGCACGGCCGTCCGGAATGTCGAGAACGGTGAGCGTCACGTCGGCGCCCGGGCAGAAGGCGTGAAGGGCTTCGACCTCTTCGGCCTCCCGCTCAGTCCCGCCGCCGGAGAGGACGAGCGCCCGAACCTTGAGTCCGGGACGGTCCCCCGCAAGGGTGAGCAGCGTGCCACCCATCCCGATGGCGATGTCGTCGCAATGCGCCCCGACAACCGCGATCTCGTCGACTCCGTCGGCGCCGAGAGAGATCATCACACCGCAACCGGGGCGGTGGTCGGATGCTCCCAGACCATCCACGGCCGGTCACCCTGGTGGTATCGGTTGTCCAATTCGGCTCGTTCCTTGAACGTGTCGGCGGGCTTCCAGAACCCGTCGTACTTGTAGCCGAACAGCTTTCCCTCTCCGGCCAGCGTCGTGCAGGCGTCCTCGACGAGACAGCCGCCGGGGGGCAGATGGTCGAACACCTGTTGCGACAGCACGAAGAAGCCGCCGTTCTCCCAGATCGGAAGCCTGGAGACCGCGATGATGTCCTTGACCTCGCCGGCTTCACTGACCTCGACGCAATGGAACGACGACTGCGGCGGAACGATCATCATCGACGCGGCCGCACCCGACTGGTGGAACTTCTCGACGATGTCGTCCATGGGCGCGTCGGATAGGACGTCCGCATAGTTGGCGAGGAAGTACTCGTCGCCGTCGAGGTAGGGGCGCACGCGCCGAAGACGTTCTCCGATGGCCGACGTGAGACCGGTGTCGACGAACGTGATGGACCAGTCGCTGATGTCCGACTGCATCAGTTCCACCTGGCCGCCCGACATCGTGAAGTCGTTCGACGCCGCTTCCTGATAGGTCAGGAAGTAATCCTTGATGTGTCCCGCACCGTAACCGAGGCACAGGATGAACTCCTTGTGGCCATAGTGCGCGTAATACCGCATGACATGCCAGATGAGGGGCCGCGGGCCCACCATCTGCATGGGCTTCGGCATGCCGTCATCGGCACTGTTGCGCATACGCATTCCGTATCCGCCGCAAAAGAGAACGACCTTCATGGTGACTTACCCTTCGTGATTCTGGACAGCGGCCGCGGCATGAAGGGTCGGCAGCGGGAATACGAGCTCGCCACCCCATTCCGCGATGTAGGCGAGTTGCTCGGTCAGCTCCGCCTCGAGATTCCACGGCAGTGCGAGCACCACGTCGGGACGGTCCTTGTCGATCTGCGCCGGTTCGTATATCGGGATGCGGGTCCCGGGCGTAAAACGTCCGTGCTTGTAGGGATTTCGGTCGACCGTGTACTCGAGCAGGTCGCTCCGAATGCCGCAGTAGTTGAGCAGCGTGTTGCCCTTCCCCGGCGCTCCGTACCCGACGACACGCTTACCCGCCGCGCGGCAGTCGAGGAGGAACCGGAGAAGTGTGTGGCGGATCTCCTCGGTCCGCCGGCCGAGCGCCAGGTAGCCGCCCACGTCGTGCAGGCCGGCCTCCTGTTCGATGCGGAGCACGTCTGCGACGCGCTCACTAGGCGGCCCCGCGACCTCAGCCGGGCGCGCCCAGACGCGGATCGAGCCGCCGTGAGTGGGGATCAGTTCGACGTCGACGACCGTCAGCCCCGCCGTCGCGAGAGCCCGAGACGCGGAAAGCACTGTGTAGTACTGAAAGTGCTCGTGGTAGATCGAGTCGAACTGGCCAAGACCGATGAGGTTGAGCGCGTGATGGACCTCGATGCTGATCCATCCGTCGTCGGCCACCACACCGCGCAAAGAGCGGGTGAAGCCAAGAAGATCCGGGATGTGCGCGTAGACGTTGTTCGCCACCACGAGGTCCGCGGGACCATTCTCGGCGCGGACGGACGCCGCGGTTTCCTCGTTGAAGAATGCGGTCTCCGTCGGAACGCCCTGCTCTCGCGCCGCGGCACTGACGTTGACCGACGGTTCGATGCCCAGGCACGGGATACCCCTGGCGACGGCGTGTTTCAGTAGGTACCCGTCGTTGCTGGCGACCTCGACGACGAAGGAATCGGCGTCGAGCGAGAGCCGGTCGGCGGCGGCGTCGACGTACTGCCTCGCGTGCTGGACCCAGCTGTCGGAGTACGACGAGAAGTACGCGTACTCGGTGAAGGTTTCCTCGGGGGTGACCAATGCGGGGATCTGCAACAGCAGGCAGTCTTCGCACAATCGAAGGTGCAGCGGATAGGTGGCCTCTGGCGAGTCGAGTTCCTCGCGAGTCAAGAACTTTTCGCATGGGGGCGTTGCCCCTAGGTCGACGACACTCATCAGGCGACTCGAGTCACACAGTCGGCAGCGCATGTCAGTTAGCTCCTCTTCGTCCCAGTACGGCGTGCAATGTCTTCGCAACGATCGGGACGTGCTCGGCTGTCAACCAGTCGTCGATGTTCGAAGGATCGAGGCGAACTACCTCTTCCCAGGGACGGTCGAAATCACGGCACCGCGTCGTCACCGATGCATGGCAACGGTCGCGGAGCCGGACGATGTCGGGCCTTGGCTCGGCGACGCCGTCGACGGCGCTCCGAAACCACGCAGATGGCGATTTTCGCAAATTGTCGGTGCTTAGCTGAATCTTCACGTTGTCGGCCACCCTCCCCTGTGGTGTGACGAACGTACCACTCGATAATTCACACCGCAATACGGTTTTGGCAAAGTTTCTGGGGGGGTCCGCCCGTATCGCCATCCGCCACCGTGCCATTCGCAGATGGTAGCCCTAGAAATGGGTCTTGAACTGCACATTCTGTAAACAGGGTGGGAAACGACGCGCGACAGCGAATTTACCCGTGCGTCATATTGCGTACGTCCGTGCAGTCTTAGCAACGTTTACTGTCAACACCCTGGACCGTCGGTCGACGGTCTCCCAAGTTCGCCGCTCTCCGGCGAAACGTGGATCGCGAACGCTCAGTGAGCAAATTCACTCACCGGTACCGCCGGTAGCGGTCACCGTGCGTCGGTCCGTCGACGCCAACTCCGATGCCGAGCCCGCACCGCGCGGTCGCGCGACGAATCGCGAAAAGGGGGCTAATTCGCGTCCCGTCGTACTGAACGGGCCTGATAACTTCAGGTCTGACGACATCTCCCGCGGGGATGCCGTCGGCACTGAACTACTGGGGAGGGCACTTCACGTGAAGATCACCAATGCACTGGCTACCGTCGCCGCCGCTGCCGCAGCTGGCGCCATCGGGTTCATCGGAACGCCGATCGCCGCCGCCGATGATCTGACGACGACCACGATCGGCAACGAAGCCAGGCTGACCAACGGAAACGTCGTCCAGGGCTGGACGATCACCGACCTGAAGGCCAGTACCGACCAGATCCCCTACCCGGTAGCGGGCACACTGTGGGAAGCCACCGCGACGGATCAGGCCATCGAGGGCAGCGTCACCCCGATCGTGTCGAATCTCAACGCGCGCGCCAAGAGCGGCGAGACCTACCGCGTTCTCTTCGGGGTCGCGAGCCCCCAGGGCGTGAACCCCGCGACGCTCGCCCAGGGCCAACGCACCACGGGCAAGGTGTACTTCGACGTCGTCGGCGACACTCCCGACAGCGTCGTCTACAACGCAGGCGGCCAAGACCTTCTGGCGTGGGTGCAGCCACCGCCCCAGCTCCCCACGCAGCGCGGCGGGGGCAGTTACTCGTCGTCACCTGCATCGTCGGCAACGCCGGCCACGCCGGCAGCAGTCCCGGGAGCGCCGATCGGCGTCGAGGCCGTCCCCGCGCCGGGCGCCGTCCTGCCAGCAGGCAGCGCGGGTACGCCGATTCCAGCCGGTAGCCAGGGCACGCCGATCGCGGGCAGCCAGGGCACGCCGGTCCCCGGCACCACCCCGATGACTCCCGCACCGCTTGGAACCGAGGGTGCGCCGCAGCCGGCCAGCGTTCAGGAGGGCACCGCGCCCACCGGAAGCCAGGGCACCCCGTTGCCCGCTGGCGCGCCCGCTGCCGCCGGAACACCGGCAGTGGCAGCCACGCCTGCCCCCGCGACGGCTCCGGCGGCTCCCTCGACGACCGTGATCGTGCCGCCCCCAGCCTGATCCACGATCAGGAGTGGCTCGACCACCAGACGTACAGCTGGTCGAGGTTGGGACCCTTCACTGCGCCGTCGACCGATGCGAGCATCACCTTGCCGTTGTCAGTCCAGGCCAGAGTGGGCACGCCGTCCCGATAACCGCAGACGAGCGTGCCGCTGACCAGCTGTGGGGTTGCGTTGCGGCGCCACGCTCCCGGTGACTGAATGTTGCCGGGGCAGTTGACCACCCGCATGTCGGCCACGACTGCGCCGAATGCAGTTTGCAGTGCCGCGACGTCCTCGAACGAGGTGAAGGTCGACGCCGGCGGCCCACCCGCATCGGTGTTCTGGGTGCAGCCGACCTTGGCCACCGCTGCTTGTGGCACGTCGACCGGCGTGCACGAGTTGGACGAGTAACCCGGAGGTATGGCTCCGCGCAGCCGTTGCAGCGCTGCGGGATCGACAGTCGACGTCATGGTCGACGTCACGTCTGCCGCCGACGAGTCAGATCCGCTTGACGACGGCCACAGCGCCCAAACCGCAAGGGCGCCAATGACGACCGCCGCCACGCCCGCGGCCACCATGGGTCCGACAGGGAACTGCTTGGGCTTGCTCGCCGCCGTCCGGGGGTCGACCGTCAACGGCTCGGTGAAGAGGTTGGCGAAGGTGCCTTCCGCGGGCGGCGGTCCGTAGTTCGGGGGCGCGACCGCCGCACGCGGACCTAGCGCCGCGATGTTCTCGCTCAGGGCGCGCGCGAAGTCCGAGCAACGGGCGAAACGACTTTCGGGTCGCTTGGACAGCGCCACGGTCAGCACGGGATCGAGCGCGGCGAGTTCCGGTCGCGTCGCCGCCAGCGTCGGCGGCTTCGAGTTGAGGTGGTCGTGGATCACCTCGGCGGGGTCCGAGCTGGGGAACAGTGGCTCGCCAGTCAGAAGCTGGTATGCCGTCGCGGCGAGCGCGTACTGGTCGGCGCGGGGTCCGACCTCGTCACCGGACAGTTGCTCCGGTGCGCAGTAGGCGACGGTCCCGATGGCCGTCGTCGCGGCCGAGACGTCGTCGGCCTCGTTGACGTCGCGGGCAATGCCGAAGTCCGTCAACAGGATTCGCTGTTCGCCGTCGTCATCGAGATGGGTCAGCATGATGTTGGCCGGCTTGACGTCGCGGTGCAGAAGACCACGCTTGTGAGCGCTGTCCAGCGCGCTTGCGACGGCGGTGACGATGCGCGCCACGTCGTCGGCTGGCATCCCGGCGGGATGGCGTTCGGCGACGAGTCGCGATGCGTCGAGGCCGTCGACGTAGTCCATCGAAATCCACAGCTGGCCGTCCGCCTCGCCACGATCGTGGACCCCGACGATGTTGGGATGCCACAGCGTGGAGGCGAGGTCTGCCTCGCGGTTGAAGCGCGCGCGGTACTCGGTGTCGGCCGACCATGCCGACGGGAGCAGCTTCAGCGCGTCGCGCCGTGGAAGTCGGGGATGCTGCGCAAGGTACACCCGACCCATTCCGCCGGAGCCCAGCAAGCCGACGATCTCGTATCCGGCGAAGGTCTGACCGATGGTCAACTCGTCGTCCGGCAAGGATGGGTTCGACGGCCACTCGTCTGGCGGCGAACTCATTCCCATACCTCCGAGTCGCTCAATCTGACCTTTACATGCGCACGCGTCAGTAACGAGCGTAGTGCTCGGCGATCACATATTGCGTTCGAGGCCATCTCCGCGTTGCGGTGCAGCGACGGGCGCCGGGCCCGCGCCGTGGGGTGCGGGACCGGCGGCGGCGTGGTCGAGCGGAGGCCGAGCATCCCTTCCGGCCCGCTCCCGATCCTCGCGTTCCCGCTCCTCGCGCTCCCGCTGCTCGGACGACGGCTCTTGGCCCGCGCCTGCATCGTCTCTGGTCTGCTGCGGCGGAGCGGCGCCCGCCCCGCCCGCTCCCTGACCGGCCGACGGCTGACCGCCGCCGGACTGGCCACCGGAGCTGCTCGGAGACCCGCCGCCACCCTGGGCCGACTGCATGGCCTGCTGAATCATCGAACCGAATTGACCGGCCTGCTGACCGAGTTGCTGCGCGGGCCCACCGGCCTGCTGGGCCATCTGCCCGACCTGACCCAGCATCTGGCCGAGCTGACCGACCGATTGGCCACCCTGGTCGTCGGCGTTGTCGTAGGCGCTCTGAGCCGACGTCAGCTTGCCGGCGAACATGGTCTCCTTGGCCTGCAGCGCAGTCACGCTCGTCGCCATCGTCGCCGCCAAGGTCGGCAGCACTCCGGCGATCGTCATGCTCATCGCGTCCTCGCCGGGAGGAAGCGAAGGAATCGGGGGCAACTCGACACTTGCGGGATCCCAATTCAGGTTGTCCGGTGTCTGCATCGGACTACCACTCATCGTCGACCTCCTCTTCTCCGTAGTCCAGCGGCGGCGGAGCGGACAGCGTCGAGCCGGTGCCTCCGCTTTCGCCGCGCTGCTGGCCCATCATGCCCATGCCGCCACCCATGCCGCCCGCGCCCGCGGCGACCGGCGCCAAGCCCGCGATCCCCCCGCCACTCGCGCCTGCCGGCCGTACCGCCACGTCACCGGAGCTGCCGACCAGACTGGCCAGCGCCGGGGACTGTGGCGAAAGGCCGCCGGACCCCGGCAAACCCGCCGCCTTCACCATGCCGCCGCCGGCACCCGCACCCGAGCCGCCCGCCAAGGGGTGGTTGGAGAACGCCGAGAAGGGCGACGATCCCGCGCCGGTGCCGCCCTTGCCGCCCGCCGACATCAGCTGCTGCAACGGCTGCATGATCTGCTGCAGCGGCTGCATCAGCTGTTGCGGCGCCTGGGTCAACATGCCGCCGATCTGCTGCGGCAGTTGCATCGCCATCTGGCCCATCTGCATCATCATCTGCATCGCCTGCTGCGAACCCTTGTCCGCGGCCTGCGACACCTGAGCGGTCCCCGGAGGGGCTCCCGGATTGGGGATGTTGGGCGGCACGCCGAGCCCGGATGCCAGTTCGGCCGAGTTGGCGTTGACCATGGCGATGTTCTGCGACAGACCCATCTTGATGCGGCTCTGGACCAGCTCCTGGGCGTTGCCGAACGGCATCGCCGACAGTGCCTCGCATTCGTGCTGAACCTCTTGGGCGGTGACGTTCACCAACATCTTCGTCTTGGCGACGGTGGCCTCCATGGTCCGCAGCTTCAAGGCGATCGCCGCGGCCTGGGCGGCATTTGCCTCGTGACCGGCGACGATCGTGGTCGCCTCGCCACCGGCGGCGACGCCACCGGCCCCCAAGAACTGGTCGGCCATCTTCATCACCTGGCCCTGCTGCTGGGGCACCACCGAGCCGGATATCTTGGCAGCCAGCGCCTCATACTGCGCCGCGGCGGCCGCCAGAGACTCCTCGTCGACGTTCGGCCAACCGGGCCCCGTCACCGTTTGTGAACCAAACGGGGTGCTGTCGGGTGGAACACCCACGACACGACTCCCTCCCGCGAGATGTTGCTACGTAGGTCGAGATTACCGCCGATTCGGACCACCCGAGTGCACGATTAACCGAGGATGAGCCCCGAGGTCGGCACGCCCGTGCCCGCCGTAACCAGGACGTGCTCCACGTCGGGCACCGGGTTGACCGAGGTTCCCCGCAACTGCCGCACCCCTTCGGCGATGCCGTTCATGCCGTGAATGTAGGCCTCGCCGAGCTGGCCGCCGTGGGTGTTGATCGGCAGCCGTCCGCCGATCTCGATCGCGCCGTCGGCGATGAAGTCCTTCGCCTCACCCCAGCCGCAGAACCCGAGCTCTTCGAGCTGGATCAGGGTGAACGGGGTGAAGTGGTCGTAGAGGATCGCCGTCTGAATGTCGGTCGGCTTCAAACCGGACTGCGCCCACATCTGCTTGCCGACCAGACCCATTTCGGGAAGACCGTCGAGTTCCGGGCGGTAGTAGCTGACCATCGAATATTGATCAGGGCTGGCGCCCTGGGCGGCGGCCTCGATGACCGCCGGCCTGTTCTTCAGGTCCTTCGCCCGCTCGGCCGAGACGATCACCAGCGCCACTCCGCCGTCGGTCTCCTGGCAGCAGTCGAGCAGGCGCAGCGGCTCTGCGATGAACCGGGAGGCCTGGTGCTCCTCGATGGTGATCGGCTTCTCGTAGAAGTAGGCCTTCGGGTTCTTGGCGGCGTGCTTGCGGTCGGCGACCGAGATCGCGCCGAAGTCCCTGCTCGTCGCGCCGGACAGATGCATGTACCGCTTGGCGATCATCGCCACTTGCGCTGCGGGAGTGGATAATCCGTGTGGATAGGAGAACGAGTTGTCAACGCCGGTCGAGTCGGCGTTCTCCACCAGGCGCATCTGCACCTGACCGAACCGCATGCCGGAACGTTCGTTGAAGGCCCGGTAGGCCACCACGCAGTCCGCGACCCCGGTCGCGACGGCCATCGCGGCCTGTTGCACGGTGGCACAGGCTGCCCCGCCGCCGTGATGGATCTTGGAGAAGAACTTGAGGTCCCCGATGCCCGTGGCACGCGCGACCGCGACCTCGGTGTTGGAGTCCATCGTGAACGTGGTCATGCCGTCGACGTCGGCGGGCGTCAGCCCCGCGTCGTCGAGCGCGTCGAGAACCGCCTCGGCCGCGAGCCGCAACTCGCTGCGTCCGGAGTTCTTCGAGAAGTCGGTCGCGCCGATTCCGACGATCGCCGCCTTGCCGGACAGGCTCACGCGTCTGCTCCCATCACGAGGGTCGCGTTGGCTATGACGTGATCGCCAAGGCTGTTGGCGCCCACGATCTTCAGTGTGATCACGTCGTCGACCACGGCGGTGACCTCACCGGAGAACGTCACCGTGTCGTAGGCGTACCAGGGCACGCCGAGCCGCAGCCCGATCGACTTGATCCTCGCGTTGGGGCCTGCCCAGTCGGTGATGAAGCGCTCCACCAGACCGGTGTCGGTGAGGATGTTGACGAAGATGTCCTTGGACCCCTTCGCCTGGGCCTTGTCGCGGTCGTGGTGGACGTCCTGATAGTCCCGCGTGGCAATGGCCGTCGACACGATGAACGTCGGGTCGCCGTAGAGCTTGAGCTCGGGGAGCTTGGCTCCCACGTCGACGGCGCTCACGCGACGGGCTCCCATGCGTAGTTGGTCCAGGCAGGCCCGACGTCGTTGGCCGGGAAGTCGATGTACATGGCGCGCACGGGCATTCCGATCTCCACACTGGCGGGGTCGACGTTGCGGAGTTCACCGAGCATCCGGACGCCCTCCTCGAGTTCGACCAGCGCGATGACGAACGGCGGGGTCCGGCCGGGCACCTTCGGCGCGTGGTGCACCACGAAGCTGAACACCGTGCCCTTGCCGCTGGCCACCTGGAAGTCCGTGGTCTCCTCGCGGTCGAGCCACAGCGCCGGGACCGGCGGATGCTGCAACGTCCCGTCGGCACGCTTCTGGATGCGCAGCTCGTGGGCGTTGACGCCGTCCCAGAAGAACCTGGTGTCCTTCGACGACGCGGGCCGCATGGCGTTGTCGGCGTCCAGGTCGTCGGGCACCGTGCTCGGTGTTGGCGCAGTTTCTCTGTCCGCGGGGATGAACTTCATGATGCGCCACATCATTTCGGCGACTGGCTCTTGACCGACGGACCAGGTGATGGTCTGCGTGATGAAGTACGCCTCGCCGAGCGCCGTCCGTTTGGGACCGACGACGTCGGTCAACTCGGCGGTCACGCTGACCTCCTCGCCGGGACGGAGGTAGCGGTGGTAGGTCTGCTCGCAGTTGGTCGCCACGACGCCGACATAGCCTGCGTCGTCGAACAATTCGAGGATCTTGCCGAGCGGATCGTCGTCGGGGCGGACGCCACCCAAGCCCATCATCGTCCACACCTGGATCATCGCGGGCGGCGCGACGACGCCGGGGTGGCCAGCGGCCTTCGCCGCCTCCTCGTCGCGGTAGATCGGGTTGGCGTCGCCGAGGGCGTCGGTCCAGTGGTCGATCATCGGTTGGTTGACCGGATGACGGCCGACCCGCGGCTTGCTCTTGCCCTCGGCCTTGACGCGTTCGGCCGCGGCCCGGATGTCGTCGATACCCACTACCGTGCCGAACTTTCTTCGCGCAAGCGGCTCATCGTGGCACCCGGGGAACGTTCAGACCCGACGCGGCGATCATCTCGCGCATCACCTCGTTGACGCCGCCACCGAAGGTGATCACCAGGTTGCGCTTGGTCTGGCTGTCCAGCCATTCGAGCAACTCGGCCGTTGCCGATTCGGCGGGGTTGCCGTACTTGCCGACGATCTCCTCGGCGATCCGGCCGACCCTCTGAATGCGTTCGGTGCCAAAGACCTTCGTGGCAGCGGCGTCGGCGACGTTGATCTCCTCACCGCCGGCGGCGACCTGCCAGTTGAGCAGCTCGTTGATTCGCCAGATCGCCTTGATCTCACCGATCAGGCGGAGGACGTCGTCGTGCTCGATCGGGGTGACGCCGTTGCCGCCCGGCTTGGACGCCCACGCGTGCACCTTGTCGTAGATGGCCGCGACCTTGCCTGCTGGTCCGAGCATCACGCGCTCGTGGTTGAGCTGGGTGGTGATGAGGCGCCAACCGGCGTTCTCCTCGCCGACCAGCATCTCAACGGGCACGCGGACGTCGTTGAAGTACGTCGCGTTGGTGTGGTGCGCACCGTCGGACAGGATGATCGGCGTCCAGGAGTAGCCGGGATCGGACGTGTCGACGATGAGAATCGAAATGCCCTTGTGCTTAACGGCTTCCGGGTCGGTCCGAACGGCCAGCCAGAGATAGTCGGCGTCGTGCCCACCGGTGGTCCAGATCTTCTGGCCGTTGACGACGTACTCGTCGCCGTGGCGGACGGCGCTGGTGCGCAACGACGCGAGGTCGGTGCCCGCCTCGGGCTCGGAGTATCCGATGGCGAAGTGCACGTCACCGGACAGGATGCCGGGCAGAAACTTCTTCTTCTGCAGGTCGGTGCCGTACTTCTGCAGCGTCGGGCCGACGGTCTGCAACGTCACCGCGGGCAGCGGAACGTCCGCGCGCGCCGCCTCGTTGACGAAGATCTGCTGCTCGATGGGGCCGAACCCGTGGCCGCCGAACTCCTTTGGCCACCCGACGCCCAGCTTGCCGTCGGAACCCATCCGCTTGATGACCGCGCGGTAGGCCTTGCCGTGCCGGTCGGTCTCCATCTCGGCGGCTTCCTCCGCCGAGATGAGATTGCTGAAGTACTGGCGCATTTCAGCCTGCAGCTGACGCTGCTCGGGGGTCAGTTCGATGTACATTGCGCTCCCACCAGTTCGAGCCGATGTGCAGGACCACCCAACAGCCGGGTCAGATCCTTGATCGTGGAGTAGTAGCGGTTCATGGGATAGGTGATGTCCATGCCCATGCCGCCGTGCAGGTGATGACACGTCTGCATCACCGGTGGCGCCTGCGAGGACAGCCAGTACCCGAGGACGTCGAGGTCGTCATCCGCGTCGCGTCCCTCCGAGAGCCGCCAGATCGCCGAGGTCGCGGCCAACGAGATGGTGCGAGAGGCGATGTAGACCTCGGCCAACTGCGCCGCCACGGTCTGGAACGTCGACAGTGGCCTGCCGAACTGTTCGCGTTTTGCCACGTAGTCGGCCGTGAGCCGCAGGGCACCGGCCACCAGCCCGGCCGCAAAGGCTCCGGTCGACGCCAACACCAACTGGTTGACGCGATGCACGGTGTCCGCGCCGGTCAGCACGTCGGATTCCGGCACGATGACGTCGGCGAACGTCACGGCGTATTCGTCGGAGCCGTTCGCGGTCGGCGTCTTGGTCAGCGTCACACCGTCGGCCGTCGCCGACACCACCACGACACCGCCGTCAGTCGTGACGAGAATCCAATCAGCCTGTCCCGCATAGGGAACGCCGATCTTGGTACCGGAGAGCTTGCCGCCGGACAGATTGGTCGACGGCCTCTCCGGCAGCGACGACCCCGGCTCGTTGAGCGCCGCTGTCAACACGCCCCCGACCGCCACACCCGCCAGGAAGCGGTCCTGCTGCTCGTCGGATGCCAACGCCAGCAGCGGAATCAGGCCGTACCCGAGCGTTGCGAGGGCGGGGCTCACGGTGCCGTGCCGACCGATCTCGGTCAACGCGGTCGTGATCTCGGGTAGCCCCAGTCCGTCACCGCCGAGCCGGTCCGGCACGCCGAAGGCGATGACACCGCCGGCGACGAGCGCGTCCCAGGTGTTGTCCCTGTCGAGCGCAGACGTCACCACGTCGGCAACGGCTTGCTGTCCTTCGTCAGGACTGAAGTCCACCCGAATCCTCCTTGATTCCTTGGGGAATACCGCCGGTCGGAACTAGCCGATCGGAATTAGGCGCTCGCGCCGGTGTAGTCGACCTGCCAGTGCTTGATTCCGTTGAGCCATCCCGACCGTAGCCGCTCGGGCTCACCGACGGACTTGAGATCCGGCATGTGGTCGGCGACGGCGTTGAAGATCAGGTTGATCGTCATCCGCGCCAGATTGGCGCCGATGCAGAAGTGTGCACCCGTGCCGCCGAAGCCCACGTGCGGGTTCGGGTCACGCAACACGTTGAACGTGTGCGCATCCTCGAAGACGTCTTCGTCGAAGTTGGCCGAGCGGTAGGACATGACCAGCCGCTGGCCCTTCTTGATCTGCACACCGGCGAGCTCGGTGTCCTCCAGTGCGGTCCGCTGGAACGCCGACACCGGGGTGGCCCACCGGATGATCTCGTCGGCGGCGGTCGACGGGCGCTCCTTCTTGTAGAGCTCCCACTGATCCGGGTGGTTCGCCATCGCGATCATGCCGTGGGTGATCGAGTTGCGGGTCGTCTCGTTGCCCGCCACCGCCAGCATGATCACGAAGAAGCCGAACTCGTCGTCGGAGAGCTTCTCACCGTCGATGTCCGCCTGGACGAGGGTGGTGACGATGTCGTCGGTGGGGTTCTTGCCCCGCTCGTCGGCCATCGCCATGGCGTACATGATCAGCTCCATGGACGACTGCGCCGGGTCGACGTCGGCGTACTCCGGGTCTTCACCGGCGGTCATCTCGTTGGACCAGCGGAACAGCTTGTCGCGATCGTCCTGCGGCACACCGAGAAGACCGGCGATCGCCTGCAGCGGCAGCTCGCAGGACACCTGTTCCACGAAGTCGCCGCCGCCCTCGGCCGCAGCGGTCTTGACGATGTTCTGGGCCCGCTGGGCGAGCTCCTCCTCCAGTCGGCCTATCGCACGCGGGGTGAAGCCGCGGGAAATGATCTTGCGCAGCCGGGTGTGCTGTGGCGCGTCCATGTTGAGGAGAACCGCGCGCTGCATGTCGATCGCCTCGCGCGTCATCTCCTTCGGCCACACCGGAATGGCGCCGTCGGGCGAGCTGCCGAAGACGTCGCTGCGACGCGACACCTCCTTCACGTCCGCGTGCTTGGCCACCAGCCAGTAGCCCGCGTCGCCGAAGCCTCCGGTGCCCCCGGGTACGTCGACCCAGTGAACGGGGTCGGTCTTACGTATCTCGGCGAGCTCTGCGACGGGAAGGCGCTCGAGATTCAGCGCAGAGTCCAGGAAGTCGAAGTCAGAGGGAAGATTGAGGGGTGCCATGTGTGTGCGCTCCTAATTGCAACGTGTTCTAGTGCCAGTAAAACATGGCTTCACCGCAGATCAAAGGCGCGGGGGCATCACAGCTTGTCAGAGTAATGAAACGTGTTCTAGCCTGACGGAATGGGTAACCCTGTCATCGTCGAAGCCACCCGCAGCCCGATCGGCAAGCGCAATGGCTGGCTGTCCGGACTGCACGCCACCGAGCTGCTCGGCCTCACGCAGAGAGCTCTCGTCGAGAAGGCGGGAATCGATCCCGGGTTGGTCGAACAGGTCATCGGCGGCTGTGTCACGCAGTTCGGCGAGCAGTCGAACAACATCACGCGTGTGGGCTGGCTGACGGCGGGTCTGCCCGAACACGTCGGCGCCACCACGATCGACTGCCAGTGCGGCAGCGCCCAGCAGGCCAACCATCTGATCGCGGGCCTGATCTCCGTCGGCGCGATCGACGTCGGCATCGCCTGCGGAGTCGAGGCGATGAGCCGAGTCGGCCTCGGCGCCAACGCCGGACCGGACCGTTCGATCATCCGGGCGTCGTCGTGGGACATCGACATGCCCGACCAGTTCAACGCGGCGGAGCGGATCGCCAAGCGCCGCGGCATCACCCGCGAGGACATCGACGCCTTCGGGTTCGCCTCGCAGCAGAAGGCCAAGGTCGCCTGGGCCGAGGGCCGCTTCGACCGCGAGATCAGCCCGATCGTCGCGCCGGTGCTCGACGAGAACAAGCGCCCCACCGACGAGCGGGCGCCGGTCACGCGCGACCAGGGCCTGCGCGACACCACGCTCGAAGGCCTGGCTCAGCTGAAGCCGGTGATGGAAGGCGGAATTCACACCGCGGGCACGTCGTCGCAGATTTCCGACGGTGCGGCCGCAGTGCTGTGGATGGATGAAGACAAGGCGAAGGCCTTGGGCCTCAAGCCCCGCGCCCGCATCGTCAGCCAGGCGAACGTCGGCGCCGAGACGTACTACCACCTCGACGGTCCTGTGCAGTCCACCGCCAAGGTCCTGGAGAAGGCGGGAATGAAGATGGGCGACGTGGACGTCGTCGAGATCAACGAGGCCTTCGCGTCAGTCGTGTTGTCGTGGGCACGCGTGCACAACCCCGACATGGACAAGGTCAACGTCAACGGGGGCGCCATCGCACTCGGGCACCCGGTCGGCAGCACCGGTGCGCGGCTCATCACCACGGCCCTGCACGAGCTGGAGCGCACCGACAAGAGCACCGCGTTGATCACGATGTGCGCCGGCGGAGCGCTGTCGACCGGCACCATCATCGAGCGGATCTAGTGGAACCTGACCCCGACCGCGTGGCGGCCGCACAGGCCTACATCAGCGCGCTCGCCCACCACCGGGCCGACGACGTCCCGTTCGCACCGGATTGCACCCGGGTCGAGGTGGGTCTCAAGACGGGATTCTCGGGAGAACACCTGCGGCGCAGCCTCAACCGTGGTCCGCAGTACCGGATCATCGAAGAGACCACCACACCGGAGTTCACCGTCGTCGGCGAGGCGCTGCGGGCGAAGTTCGACGTCATCACCAAACCGTCGCTTGCCGGCAGACGGGTGTGCGCCCACGTCGACGAGACCTTCCTCTTCACCACCGACGGCAAGATTCAACACATCAGGGCCGACATCCGGCCCTTCATCAAGCGATAGCGTGGCACCAGTGACCAGCCCGAAGCCAGACCCGTCCCGCCCACTGAACGCCAAGCAGATCGAAGGCCTGAACTCGGCCAAGGTTGGCACCGCCATCAAATGGATGTCCAAGGCGCAGACGTTCGTCTTCAAGAAGACCAAGGGCAAGATCGGCAACAAGTTCCTCAAGGGCACCGAGGTCGGGATTCTCACGACGATCGGCCGCAAGTCGGGCGAACCCCGCGACAGCCCCCTGCTCTTCCTGCAGGAGGGTGAGCGCATCGTGCTGGTCGCCTCGCAGGGCGGCCGGGCGACCAACCCGATGTGGTACCTGAACCTGGTCGCCAACCCGAAGGTCACGTTCCAGACCAAGAGCGGGGTCCACGCGCTCACCGCGCGCGAGGCCACCGACCAGGAACGTGAGCAGTACTGGCCGAAGCTCGACGCGATGTATCCAGACTTCGTCAACTACCGGTCCTACACCGACCGCAAGATCCCGATCGTCATCTGCGACCCCTAGTCAGGTTTGCGACGGATCGCTCCCGGCTACGTACAGCCCGTGGTCGACGTCGCCGAGAAGATCCGCAATTCAGGCGCACTCGCGCTCGCGCTGAAGTACTTTTCGCGCGCCCACGTGGCGGTGTACCAACGCACCAACGGCAAGCTGGGCGCTCGGCTGCTGTGGTTTCCCGCAGCGCTGCTCACCACCACCGGCCGCAAGTCGGGCGAATCGCGAACCACCGCGACGTTGTGCCTGCGCGACGGCGAGAGGGTCGTCCTCCCCGCGTCGTTCGGCGGCCGCGACGGCAATCCCGCGTGGTATCTCAACCTGATGGCCAATCCCGCTGTGCAGGTGCAAGTCCGCGACCAACACCTGTCGATGACGGCGCGGGACGCGACCGACGAGGAGCGGCGGCGCTACTGGCCGGTGCTGGTCAAGATGTACCCGCCGTACAAGGGTTACCGCGACGCCACCGACCGGGTGATCCCGCTGGTGGTGTGCGAACCCGATCAGGCCCCGTAGACCGGGACCGACGGCCGCGCCTTCGCGAGAAGGTCGGTGACGACGGGGGCCAGCTCGGCGGGATCCCACCGGGCACCCTTGTCGACCTGTGGTCCGTGCGCCCAGCCCTCCGCGACCCGGATGTTGCCGCCCTCGACTTCGAAGACCTGACCGGTGACGTCGCGGGATTCCTTGCTGCCCAACCACACCACCAACGGAGAGACGTTCTCCGGGGCCATCGCGTCGAACGCGGCGTTCTGGGTGGACATCATCTCGGCGAACACGGTCTCCGTCATCCGGGTGCGCGCCGACGGGGCGATGGCGTTGACGGTGACGCCATAGCGCCCCATCTCGGCCGACGCCACCAGGGTCAGCGCCGCGATGCCAGCCTTGGCCGCGCTGTAATTGGCTTGTCCCACACTGCCTTGCAGGCCGGCACCCGAGCTGGTGTTGATTATCCGGGCGTCAACGGCGTCCCCCGCCTTGGACTTGGCCCGCCAGTACGCGGCCGCGTGCTTCATCGTCGCGAAGTGCCCCTTGAGGTGCACGGCGGTGACGGCGTCGAATTCCTCTTCGCTGGTGTTGGCGAACATCCGATCGCGGACGATGCCGGCGTTGTTGACCAACACGTCGAGCCCGCCGAAGGCGTCGACCGCGGTCTGGATGAGCCCTTCGGCCTGCGCCCAGTCGGCGACGTTGGCCCCGCTGGTGACGGCTTCGCCTCCGGCAGCGGTGATTTCGTCGACCACGCTCTGGGCTGCACTGCCGCCGCCTGCCGGGGAACCGTCGAGCCCGACCCCGATGTCGTTGACCACGACGCGCGCACCTTCGGCGGCGAACGCCAGCGCGTGCGCCCGTCCGATACCGCCGCCAGATCCCGTGACGATGACTACCCGGCCGTCAAGCAAGCCCATGTACGTTGTCTCCTCGGTTATTTGATTGCAGTGGTAGTGGAGAGGTAGTGCGGCGGCTCTCCGCCGCCGTGCACCTCGAGCGATGCTCCGCTGATGTAGGACGCCAGGTCGCTGGACAGGAACGCGGCCGCCCAGCCGACGTCGGCGGGCTTGGCGAGCCGGCCCAATGGGACGTTGGCCGAGATGGCGGCGACGGACTCCGCGTCACCGTAGAAGAGTTCGGACTGCTCGGTCTCCACCATGCCGACGACGAGCGAGTTCACCCGCACCTTGGGCGCCCACTCGACGGCCAGTGTGGCGGTGAGGCTTTCGACACCGGCCTTGGCCGCGCCGTAGGCGGCCGTGCCTGGCGTCGGCCTACGGGCGCTCACGCTGGAGACGTTGACGATGCAGCCGCCGTTCTCCTGGTTCTGCATGTGCTCGTTCGCGTGGTGCGACACCGACAGTGGCCCTAGCAGATTGAGTTCGATGATCTTGGTGCTGAACCTGGCCGACGCGTCGGCGGCGAGCACGTACGGCGAGCCACCCGCGTTGTTGACGACGACGTCGAGGCGGCCGTGGCGTTCGACGATCCCGTCGACGAGTGCCTTGACCGAGTCGTCGTCGCGGACGTCGCAGGGGACGAACTCGTACGGCAAGCCGTCCACCGGGCGGCGGGCGCACGTGACGACCGTCGCGCCCTGACCGGCGAATACGGCGCTGATGCCAGCGCCAACTCCGCGCACGCCGCCGGTCACCAGAACCACACGGCCGGCGAGTCGAAGATTGATTCCAGCCGCGTCGGTCACTGTGCTAGCGTACCAAGCAAGTGCTTGCTTAGGTAGCCGCCCCAGGAGTTGGTATGACGATCACCACCAAGACCGTGGAACCGGGCATCGTCTCGGTCACCGTCAACTATCCACCCGTGAACGCCATCCCCTCGCGCGGGTGGTTCGAACTTGGCGACGCCATCACCGCCGCCGGGCGCGACAGGAACACCCACGTGGTGATCCTTCGCGCCGAGGGCCGGGGCTTCAACGCGGGCGTCGACATCAAGGAAATGCAGAAGACCGACGGGTTCACCGCACTCATCGACGCCAACCGCGGCTGCTTTCACGCCTTCCGCGCCGTGTACGAATGCGAAGTCCCCGTCGTTGCCGCCGTCAACGGATTCTGCGTCGGCGGCGGGATCGGACTGGTCGGCAACTCCGACGTAATCGTCGCATCCGACGACGCGAAGTTCGGTCTGCCAGAGGTGGAGCGCGGTGCGCTCGGCGCGGCCACGCATCTGTCGCGACTCGTCCCGCAACACATGATGCGCCGGCTGTTCTTCACCGCCGCCACGGTCGACGCCGCCACCCTGCACCAGTTCGGCTCCGTGCACGAGGTGGTGCCCCGCGCCGAACTCGACGAGTCCGCGCTGCGCGTCGCCCGCGACATCGCCGTCAAGGACACCCGCGTGATTCGGGCGGCCAAGGAGGCCCTCAACCTGATCGACGTCCAACCACCCAACGCCAGATACCGCATGGAACAGGGCTTTACGTTCGAGCTCAACCTGTCTGGCGTGGCCGACGAGCACCGGGATGCGTTCGCAGGAACTTCGAAGGGGAAAGAGTGACCGACAAGACAACGTCGTTGGACGAGGCCGTCTCGTCGATCGAGAGCGGCATGACCATCGGAATCGGTGGCTGGGGGTCGCGGCGCAAGCCGATGGCTCTCGTCCGTGCCCTGTTGCGCACCGACGTCACCGACCTGACCGTCGTCACCTACGGCGGGCCCGACCTCGGCCTGCTGTGCTCAGGGGGCAAGGTCAAGCGCGCCTACTACGGCTTCGTGTCGCTGGACTCGCCTCCGTTCTACGATCCGTGGTTCGCCAAGGCCAGGACCACCGGTGCGATCGAGGCTCGCGAGATGGACGAGGGCATGTTGCGTTGCGGGTTACAGGCTGCCGCGCAACGACTTCCGTTCCTCCCGATCCGGGCGGGCCTCGGCAGTGACGTCCGCACGTTCTGGGGTGACGAGCTGAAGACCGTGAAGTCCCCGTATCCCACCGGAGACGGCTACGAAGAACTCGTCGCCATGCCCGCGCTGAATCTCGACGCCGCGCTGGTGCACCTCAATCTCGGTGACGCACACGGCAACGCGGCCTACACCGGCATCGACCCCTACTTCGACGACCTCTTCCTGATGTCGGCGACGAAGCGGTTGATGAGCGTCGAACGGGTGGTCTCTACCGACGAGCTCGTCGCATCCGTTCCCCCACAGGCACTTTTGGTCAACCGAATGATGGTCGACAGCGTTGTCGAAGCCCCCAACGGGGCACACTTCACCACCGCCGAACCGGACTACCGCCGCGACGAGAAGTTCCAGCGCCACTACGCCGAGGCCGCCGCGTCCGAGGAAACGTGGGCGGAGTTCGTCGACGTCTACCTCTCGGGCAGCGAGGCCGACTACCAGGCCGCCGTCCGCAAATTCGCCGAACAGCAGGGAGCTGCGCGATGACCGCCGAAACGACTGCCGCCACCCGCGCCGAGGTATGCGCCGTCGCATGCGCCGAATTGTTCCGTGACGCAGGCGAGATCATGGTCAGTCCGATGGCGAACATGGTGTCCGTCGGGGCGCGGCTGGCTCGTCTCACCTTCTCCCCCGACATCCTGCTGACCGACGGCGAGGCCCGCATCCTGGCCGACACGCCCCCGCTGGGGGCGACCGGCGCCATCGAGGGCTGGATGCCGTTCGGCCGCGTCTTCGAGACCCTCACCTGGGGTCGACGCCACGTCGTGATGGGCGCCAACCAGATCGACCGCTACGGCAATCAGAACCTCTCGGCGTTCGGCCCCATTCAGCACCCCAAACGCCAAATGTTCGGCGTGCGTGGCGCTCCAGGAAACACCGTCAACCACGCCACCAGCTATTGGGTTGGCGCACACTCCGCGCGGGTGTTCGGCAACTCCGTCGACGTCGTTTCCGGCATCGGCTGGGACAAGGTCGACGCCGACAACCCCGCGTTCCGATTCGCGTGCGTCTACCGCGTGGTGAGCAACCTGGGCGTCTTCGACTTCAACGGACCCGACCGTCAGATGCGCGCCGTGTCCCTGCACCCGGGGGTGGAGGCCGACCAGGTCGCCGAGAACACGTCGTTCGAGGTGCACGGGCTGGCCGAGGCCGAGGTGTCCCGCGTGCCGTCGGACGAGGAATTGCGCCTGATCCGCGAGGTGATCGATCCGAAATCGTTGCGCGATCGCGAGATTCGATCGTGAGCCACCTCAAGACACCGCTCACCGAGCTGCTCGGGATCGAGCATCCCGTCGTGCAGACCGGCATGGGCTGGGTGGCCGGTGCCCGGCTCGTCACGGCGACGTCGAATGCGGGCGGGCTCGGCATCCTCGCGTCGGCGACGATGACGCTCGAAGAACTGGCGACCGCCGTGACGAAGGTCAAGGCCGCCACCGACAAACCATTCGGCATCAACATGCGTGCCGACGCTGGCGACGCCGGAGACCGCGTCGACCTCCTGATCCGCGAAGGAGTCAAAGTCGCCTCCTTCGCCTTAGCACCAAAGCCCGACCTGATCGCGAAGCTGAAAGAGGCCGGTGTGGTGGTCATCCCGTCGGTCGGCGCGGCCAAACACGCGAAGAAGGTCGCCAGCTGGGGCGCCGACGCGGTGATCGTGCAGGGCGGCGAGGGCGGTGGCCACACTGGTCCGGTCGCCACGACACTGTTGCTGCCGTCGGTGCTCGACGCGGTGGACATCCCCGTCATCGCGGCGGGCGGGTTCTTCGACGGCCGAGGCCTCGCCGCCGCACTGTCGTACGGCGCCGCGGGCGTGGCGATGGGCACTCGCTTCCTGCTGACGTCGGACTCGACAGTGCCCGACGAGGTCAAGCGGCGCTACCTCGACTCGGCCTTCGATGCGACCGTCGTGTCCAAGCGGGTGGACGGCATGCCACACCGGGTGTTGCGAACCGGGCTCGTCGAGAAGCTCGAAAGCGGTTCGCCGGTGCGCGGTTTCACCGCGGCGGTGCTGAACGCCCAGAAGTTCAAGAACATGTCCGGCATGACGTGGCGCTCGATCGTCAAGGACGGCCTCGCCATGCGCCGCGGCAAGGAACTGACCTGGTCGCAGATCGTGATGGCGGCCAACACGCCGATGCTGCTGAAGGCGGGGCTGGTCGAGGGCAACACCGACGCCGGCGTGCTGGCGTCGGGTCAGGTGGCGGGCATCCTCGACGACCTGCCGTCGTGCGCGGAGCTCGTCGCCTCGATCGTCGACGACGCGGTGACGCACCTACGGGCCGCTGCGGGCCACGTCGTCGACTGACGCGGGCGCCGTTCGTGAATCTCACGACGCAACACGCCGTTGACGCGTCGCGGGATTCACACTAAACGGGCGGACGACGCCGCGCTCGCGTAGCGCCGACTCCACCCGCGAGACGTATTCCCGTCGGCGGTACCGCATCATGTCGCGGCTGACCCGAACCATCAGCCAGTCCAATGCCGTCAGCTCGAATTGCTTGTCGATGTCGCGCTGGCGTACGGCCGGGTCGGTCCAGTGCTGCGGACCGTCGTACTCGATGGCCGATCTTGACGTCCTCGTAGGCCATGTCGAGCCGGGCGATGAACTCCCCATATCGCCCGAATACCTCGAATTGCGTCGTCGGAGCCGGTAACCCCGCGTCGATCAACGCCAGCCGGGCTACGGTTTCCCGGGGCGATTCGGCCCCGCCGTCCACCAACGGCAGCACGGTACGCAGTCGCGGAAGACCTCGCGCGCCCGGGTGGGCTGCCATCACCGCCTCGACGTCGGAGGGGGTGACGTGCGTGGCGTTGGCCAAGGCGTCCAGGAGCTGAACGGCGGCCACCCGACCGGTGGTCCGCCGCCCCAGGTCGAAAGCCGTTCGCGCAGCGGTGGTCACGGGAATCCCGTCGCAATCCTGCGCCTCGCCGAGCGCGAGGGCGTCGGTGTGCACGACGAGGTTTCGCGGAGGCTTGCGGTTGTCGTGAATCAGTTCTGCAGGCCGAGCGCCGTCGACCCACTTCGCACCCAACATCGCCGCCGCCGACGGACCGGCCACCACGGCGCGCCGGTGCGACCACAGCCACGCCGCCTTGGCACGTTCAGTGGCGGACGGTTCGATTCCCCATGGGACGTAAACCCCGGGATACAGCGGTTCGTACAGCGTCCGCATCGCGCGTTCGGGAATCAGCCGCGCGGCCAACGCCTCCGCCCCGACGAAGGGCCACTGCAGGTCTGCCATGGCCGAATACTGCCGCGGGCCACCGACAGCCCGCGCTGTGTGAATCTGGCGACGTGACCCGCCGACGCGGCGTCGCCAGATTCACGAATGGGCTAGAGCCGCTCGATGATCGTCACGTTGGCCGTGCCGCCGCCCTCGCACATCGTCTGCAGGCCGTAGCGGCCGCCGGTGCGCTCGAGCGTGTTCAGCATCGTCGCGAAGAGCTTGGCGCCCGTCGCCCCCAACGGGTGTCCGAGCGCAATGGCGCCGCCGCTCGGGTTGACCTTCGCGGGGTCGGCGCCGGTGTCCTTCAGCCACGCCATCACCACCGGCGCGAACGCCTCGTTGATCTCGACGGTGTCGATGTCCTCGATCGAGAGCCCCGTCTTCTCCAGCGCGTAATGCGTGGCTGGAATCGGGCCGGTCAGCATGTACACCGGGTCGGCGCCGCGGGCGCTGACGTGGTGAATCCGGGCGCGCGGCGTCAACCCGTGGTCCTTGACCGCCTGCTCGGAGGCGATCAGCACCGCGCTGGCACCGTCGGAGATCTGGCTCGCCATCGCCGCGGTCAGCCGACCGCCGTCGACGAGGGTCTTGAGCCCGGCCATCTTCTCCAGCGTGGTGTCGCGCGGACCCTCGTCGGTGACGAAGCCGTCCACCGGGATGATCTCGTTCTCGAAGTACCCCGCGCGGATCGCCTCCTGCGCGCGGTGGTGGCTCGTCAGCGCGAACTGCTCCATCTCCTCACGCGAGATGTTCCACTTCTCGGCGATCATCTCCGAGCCGCGGAACTGCGAGATCTCCTGGTCGCCGTAGCGGTGCAACCAGCTCTTCGACTCGTTGGTCGGCGAGGTAAAGCCGAACTGCTCGCCGACGATCATCGCCGAGCTGATCGGAATCTGGCTCATGTTCTGCATGCCGCCCGCGACGATCAGGTCGGCGGTGCCGGACATGATCGCTTGTGCGCCAAAGGAAATGGCCTGCTGGCTGGAGCCGCACTGCCGGTCGACGGTGACGCCTGGCACTTCCTCGGGGAAGCCCGCGGCCAACCACGACAAGCGGGCGATGTTGCCGGCCTGGCCGCCGATGGCGTCGACGCATCCGGCGATCACGTCGGTGACGGCCCCCGGGTCGACGTCGTTGCGGTCGAAGAGGCCGCGCCACGCGGCGGCACCGAGGTCGACGGGGTGAACACCGGAGAGCCCTCCGTTGCGCTTGCCGACCGCGGTTCGCACGGCGTCGACGATGTAGGCCTCACCCATGTGTTCAATCTCCTTCGTTGGTGATTCCGCCGAGCACGATGGCGAGGTACTGCCTGCCAACCTGCTCGGCTGTGAGTGGTCCACCGGGTTGGTACCAGCGGACGGACACCCAGGTCGTGTCGCGGATGAATCGGTACACCAGGTCGACGTCGAGGTCGGCGCGCAAGCTTCCCTCGGCGACGCCCTGTTTGAGCACGTTGACCCACATGGTTCGTTGTTCGCGGTTGCGTTCGTCGACGAAGGCGAACTGCGGTAGCGAGGACAATCGCTTGGCTTCGTCCTGGTAGATGACGACCTGCGCGTGGCGGTCTTCGATGGCTTCGAACGACGCCATGAACAGTCCCTCGACGCGCTTCAGCGGATCGGTCTCGCTTTCGACGATCTCCTGGTAGCGGCCGAAGAGCCAGTCGAGGAAGTCGCGAAGGACCTCCTCGACCATCTGCTCCTTGGACTTGAAGTGGTGATAGAGGCTGCCGGAGAGGATTCCCGCGGAATCTGCGATGTCGCGAACGGTGGTGGCCCGCAATCCGCGTTCGGCGAACATGGCCGCGGCGAGCTCGAGAAGTTCGTCGCGACGAGTCGGAAGCGCCTTGTCCACATGATCAGAGTATCAACCAAGCGCTTGCTCGGCTAGCTGGTACTCCGCCACTGCGCGCACTCGTCCGCCGGCGGCGTGCCGTCGTGGTTCGCCACGGTGCGCGACAGGTTGAAGGCAAACCAGGGATCCGGGGCGTCGTCACGGTATCTCGCGCACTGTCTCATCGCTTCGGGCAACCGGGCCAATGCGGGGTCTACGTCCGTCGAGAGAGACAGCAGGTACTCCGCGTCCAACTGTCCCGTCTGCTCGTAGCGGTCGACGTTGCGGTCGGCGATCAGCCGCTCGGGGTTGATCGCCGCCACCACTAGCAGCGTCATCGCTCCGGTGAACAACACGGCGCGAGGCAGCCGTCGACCGGTCATCCCGACGCCCGCCACCGCGACGAGGACGAACACCACGCCGAGCCACGACTCGATGGCGACGACCATGACGCGCTGCACGCTGAAGCCGTACGCCTGCTGGTAGAGCCACATCCG
Source organism: Mycobacterium sp. AT1 (assembly GCF_002043095.1). GTDB lineage: Bacteria > Actinomycetota > Actinomycetes > Mycobacteriales > Mycobacteriaceae > Mycobacterium. Next base: position 55,694 of record NZ_MVOC01000012.1, read on the forward strand.
GTGGATGGCCGAGATCACCACCACCACGGACGTGACGCACGTCGTGCCGACCAGGATGCGGAGCAGTCGCCGGTCGGCGCTTGAGGCGCGGCCCGCCACGCGAACGACCACGCTGATCACCAGCAGCGTCAACGCCGAAACCCAGAGCAGCTGCCAGAACCCCTGCCTGGCGTACTCGGCGTAGGTCAGACCCTCGGTCTCCAAGACGTGGTCGTGACCCCCGAAGAGCACGGCCGCCTGGACGACGACGAAGGTCACGAACAACGCGTCGAGCACACCAAGCGGTATCCCCCACTCCCACCTCGGAACGGGCCGCCTCTGCGCCGGAGCCATGGCGTCGATCCGCGGTGCGAACCGGACGAGGTAGCCGCCGCCGAGGACGAAGGCGACGACCATCCCGAAGACCAGCACACGCGAGACCACGTCGTCGACGGCGAAGGACGGCACGACGTTGCCGACGACGTGAGCGAAGGCGGGGTCCGCCGCGGCGAACAGACCGCCGAATACCACCAGAAGTGCCACCGTGATGGCCAGCACCGCGGCGACTCGGCCCAGCTTCGGCGCGGACGACCCGTGTGGAATGAGCGCCGGGGTCGCCCGCCCCGCCCACGCCGACACCCGGGCGGGAAGCAACGACGGCAGGAACGGTGCGACGGCCACCGCGGTCCAGGTGCGCCCGCCGACCAGCGTGCACCACCCAACCAACCAGGCAGCGACGAGGCAGAGCACCCCGAGCCACTGCGCCGCCAGCACGGCGGGTACCGCGAGCAACGCCAGGGTGAGCCCGATTCCGAGCCATTCCACCCGGGTGGGACGACGCTCGCTGGTGCCGAAGACGACGGCGAAGATCATCACTCCCGCAACCAGATAGCCGATGCTCAGCACCGTTGGGCGCCACAGCGCCGAGCCGAGTACACCGACGACGAGCGCCGCCAGGACGACGCGGCGGGGCGCCCGTGCCAGCGGGTCGAGCGGCCACACCCGATGCGTCCACAGCGTCCAGCCGGGCTCGCCGTGCCGAGGTGGCAACGGGCCGAGCAGCGGCGGAAGGCCGGACGGCTGCTGAGTCATCGTCACGCGACCTGCTCCTTCGACTGGGGGATCGTCACGCCAATGCGGCAACCCGGGCCGCCGTCCATCACTTCTATTGTCCCGCCATGCAATTCGACCGCCCAGCGGGCGATCGCCAAACCGAGACCGGTGCCACCGGCCGACGTGGCGCCGCGGGTGAACCGCTCGAAGACCCGTTCGCGTTCGGCAGCCGGAATACCCGGCCCCTCGTCGGCGACCTCGATTCGCAGCTCGGAGTCCTCCGACGACGCGAGAACCGACACCCGGCCGCCGGTCGGACTGTGTCGAATCGCGTTGTCCACAAGGTTGACCACCACCTGACGCAGGCGGGCGGGATCGGCGACCGCGGCCAGGTTGACTGGTGTCGCCGAGACCACGACGTCGACGCCGTCGGTCGACACCGATGCGTGGGCGACGGCGTCGACCAGAAACTCGTCCACTCGAAATACGCTGAGCTGCAGGGTGATGACACCGCTCTCCACGCGGGAGAGGTCCAACAGATTGGCGACCAGTTCACCGAGGCGCTCGGTCTGCGCCAACGCGATCCGCATCGTCTCGGTGTCGGGTTCGACGACGCCGTCGACGACGTTCTCCAACACGGCGTGCAGAGCGGTGATCGGCGTCCGAAGTTCGTGGGAGACGTTGGCGATCAACCCGCGGCGGTACTCGTCCTCGGCGCCGAGGTCGGCGGCCATCTGGTTGAATGCCGTTGCCAGTTGGCCTATCTCGTCCCGCGACGTGGCGCGCACCCGCCGGCTGTAGTCACCGCGCGCCATGGCCCGTGCCGCGGCGGTCATCTGCCGCAGAGGGGACGTCATGCCGTGCGCGAGGAATTGCGTGAGGATCAGCGACGTGGCAAGGGCTGCGAGCAGCGCATAGCGGAACTGCCAACTGGCGCCGATCCAGAAGGTGAACGCCGCCAACGTGATGGCGCCACCGACCAGGAGTCCCATCTTCACCTTGAACGACGCGAACGGGTCCAGCGGCCGGGGCAAGCGGTCCCACCAACCGGCGGCGGATCCGCTCACCGCGGCGTCTCCAACGAGTAGCCGACGCCGTGGACCGTGCGGATCAGCTCGGTTCCGAGCTTGCGCCGCAACGCCTTCACGTGACTGTCCACGGTGCGCGTCTCGACACCGGACGCCCATCCCCAGACGTGCTCGAGAAGAGTCTCCCTCGGCACCGCGGCGCGCGGACGGGCGGCGAGGAAGGCAAGGAGGTCGAATTCGATTCTGGTGAGGTGAACTTCCTCGTCACCGCGGTGGACGCGGCGGGCCTGCAGGTCGATTCGGCAGTCCCCCACCGCCAGCGGTTGCACGTCTGCCGCCCGTTCCACTCGGCGCAGCAGGACCCGGACGCGGGCGACGAGCTCCCGCATGCTGAACGGTTTGGTCAGGTAGTCGTCGGCACCGATGCCCAGGCCGATCAACATGTCGGTCTCGTCGCTGCGGGCGGTCAACATGAGCACCGGCGTCGACCGCGCCGCCTGGATGCGCCTGCACACCTCCAACCCGTCGAAACCGGGCAGCATGACGTCGAGCACCACCAGGTCGGGGTCGGTGGCGGCGGCCTTCTCGACCGCCGACGGCCCGTCGACCGCCGTCTCGACCAGGAACGCCTCGGCGCGCAGTCGGGTCGCCACGGCGGCGAGGATGGTCGGCTCGTCGTCGACCACCAGGATTCGCTTCACACACCAGACTGTATGTGCCGGTCGTGGTGCTTTCGGGCAGCGAATGTGAAGAAACGGTGCAGATGTCCGCCGCTAGGCGCGTTGGCTCGACACCGAGATCACTTCACCGGTCAGGTAGCTCGAGTAGTCACTGGCGAGGAAGGCCATGGTGGCGGCGACTTCCCACGGTTCGGCGGCCCGACCGAAGGCTTCGTCGGACGACAACTGGTCGAGAAGCTCGGAGCTGCTGGTCTTCTCGAGGAACTTGTGCCTGGCGATGCTGGGCGACACGGCGTTGATTCGGACGCCGTACTCGGCGGCTTCGATTGCGCTGCAACGTGTCAGCGCCATCACGCCAGCCTTCGCCGCCGCGTAGTGCGACTGCGAGTGCTGTGCCCGCCAGCCGAGAACGCTCGCGTTGTTGACGATGACACCGCCGTGCTCGACGTCGCGAAAGTACCGCAGCGCCGCACGGGTCGCACGCATGACCGAGGTCAGCGTCACGTTGAGCACGCGGTCCCACTCGTCGTCGGTCATGTCGACCAGCGGCGTTTGACCGCCGAGCCCGGCGTTGTTGACGAGCACGTCGAGGCGGCCCATCTTGGCCACCGTGTCGGTGATCAGCGCGTCGACTGCCGGGGTCGACGTGACGTCACAGACCACGGCGTCGACCCGCCCCAGTCCGAGTGCGGCCAGTTCGTCGCGGGTCTCGCCGAGTCGGCGTTCGTGGAAGTCCGAGACGACGACGTCGGCGCCCTCGGCCAGTGCGCGCCTTGCGGCAGCCGATCCGATGCCGGTGCCGGCTGCGGCCGTCACCAGCACGACCTTGCCTGCCAGCAATCCGTGACCGTCGATCTCGTTGGGTGCGATGGAAAGATCCACTAGCCCCTCGCTTCCCGCGGTAGGCCGAGCACTCGCTCGGCGATGATGTTGCGCTGGATTTCGTTGGAACCGCCGTAGATGGTGTCCGAGCGGGAGAAGAGGAACAAGCGCTGCCACTCGTCGAATTCGCCACCGTCGAGCAGCAGTCCGGCCTTGCCCTGGACATCCATCGCGATCTCGCCGAGTTCACGATGCCAGTTGGCCCACAACAACTTCGACACGCTGTCTTGCCCGGGACGTTCGACGTCCATGGTCGCCATCGCATAGGAACGCATGCTCTTCAAGCCAACCCAGGATCGCGTCAGCTTCTCGCGGATGACCGGATCGTCGATCGCGCCCGTCTTCTTCGCCAGCTCGACGATGCCGGACAACTCTCGCGCGTAACGGATCTGCTGGCCGAGGGTGGATACGCCGCGCTCGAAGGTGAGCGTCGCCATCGCGACACGCCACCCGTCACCGGGCTCACCCACCACCAGGTCGGCGTCGGTGCGGGCGTCGTCGAAGAAGACCTCGTTGAACTCCGAGTCGCCGGTGAGCTGGACGATGGGGCGAATCTCGACACCGGGTTGGTCGAGCGGAATGAGGAGGTAGGACAGTCCGGCGTGCCGCTTGGAGCCCTTCTCACTGCGGGCGATGACGAAACACCACTGCGCCCAATGGGCCAGCGACGTCCAGACCTTCTGCCCGTTGACCACCCAGTGGTCGCCGTCAAGCTCCGCGGTGGTCGACACGTTGGCAAGGTCGCTGCCCGCGCCCGGCTCCGAGTACCCCTGACTCCACAGCTCGGTGACGTCGAGGATCCTGGGCAGGAAGCGCTGCTGCTGCTCGGGGGTGCCGTACGCGATGAGCGTCGGCCCGACCAGTTCCTCACCGAGGTGGTTGACCTTGTCGGGCGCGTTGGCGAGCGCGTACTCCTCGTAGAACGCGACGCGGTGCGCCACGGTCAGCCCGCGCCCGCCGTGCTCTTCCGGCCACCCGAGACACGTCAGCCCGGCCGCGGCCAGGTGCTGATTCCACGCTCGGCGCTCAGTGAACGCCTCGTGTTCTCGACCCGGCCCTCCGAGCCCCTTGAGCGCGGCGTATTCACCGACGAGATTGTCGGCGAGCCACTGCCGGACCTCGGCCCGGAACTCCTGGACCTCTATCACCCCTGTAGGCTAACCTACCAAGCACTTGCTTTGTTAGAGGAGTCTCGATGGAGAGCAAGCCGAGGACCATTCCCGGCGAACTGAACCGGGTCACGGGCGAGTTCTCCGATCACGAAGCGCTGGTCACCGACGACCGCACGCTGACCTACGCCGACCTCAGAGCCGAGGTCAGACAGGCCGCAGCCGCCATCGTCGACCTCGGCGTGAACGCCGGAGACCGCGTGGCGATCTGGTCGCCGAACACCTGGCACTGGGTGGTCGCCTGCTTGGCGGTCCAGTACGCCGGCGCGGTCGTCGTGCCCCTCAACACGCGCTACACCGCGAGCGAGGCCACCGACATACTGGCCCGGACCGCAGCGCCACTGCTGATCGGAATGGGCCGGTTCCTCGGCTCCGACAAGACCGCCGAACTCGACCGCACGGCACTGCCCGCGTTGCGACACGTCGTCCGCGTGCCCATCGAGGACGACGACGGCACGTGGGACGAATTCATGTCGCGTGGAACCGATCTCGAGGCCGCGGACGCGCGCGCCGCCGCCGTCACGCCGGATGACGTGTCCGACATCCTCTTCACCTCCGGGACCACCGGCCGCAGCAAGGGCGTGCTCAGCGCCCACCGGCAGTCACTCGACGCACCCGCCGCCTGGGCCGCGTGCGGTCAGCTCACCAGCACCGACCGATACCTCTGCATCAACCCGTTCTTCCACAACTTCGGCTTCAAGGCCGGAATCCTGGCGTGCCTGCAAACGGGGGCGACGCTGATTCCGCAACTGACGTTCGACCCCGAAAAGGCGATGCGGGCGGTACAGGACCAACGGATCACCGTGCTTCCCGGTCCGCCGACCATCTATCAGACCCTGCTCGACCATCCCAAGCGCGCGGACTACGACCTGACGTCTCTGCGGTTCGCCGTCACCGGAGCCGCCGTCGTCCCCGTCGTGCTGATCGAGCGGATGCAGGACGAGCTGGACATCGACATCGTCCTGACGGCTTACGGACTCACGGAGGCAACGGGTTTCGGCACGATGTGCCGGGCCGACGACGACGCCGTCACCGTCGCGACGACCTGCGGCAGACCGATCGCGGGCTTCGAGCTCAAGATCGACGCGATCGGCGACGCCGAGGCAGGCGAGGTGCTGCTGCGCGGTCCGAACGTGATGCTCGGCTACCTCGACGACCCGGATGCCACCGCCGCCGCGGTCGACTCCGACGGTTGGCTGCATACCGGTGACGTCGGAAAGCTCGACGAGGCAGGCAATCTCAGCATCACCGACCGCCTGAAGGACATGTACATCTGTGGCGGCTTCAACGTCTACCCCGCCGAGATCGAGCAGGTCCTGGCCCGGCTCGACGGGGTCGCCGACAGCGCCGTGATCGGGGTGCCCGACGAACGCCTCGGCGAGGTCGGCAAGGCCTTCGTCGTGGTCAAGGCGGACCGTCACCTCGACGAGAAGACCGTGATCGACTACACCCGTGAACACCTGGCGAACTTCAAGACCCCGCGGTCGGTGGTCTTCGTCGACGTGCTGCCGCGCAACCCTGGAGGAAAAGTGGTCAAACCGCTTCTGCGAGAGATCCGTTGATGGACCTGACGTTCGACGACGAGACCGAGGAATTCCGCGCCGAGGTGCGTGACTTCCTCGCCGCCAACACCGAACACTTCCCGCGCGTGTCCTACGACCTCGCCGAGGGCTTCGAGCAGCATCGCCACTGGGACAGGGTGCTGTTCGACGCGGGCCTGTCGGTGATCGCATGGCCCAAGGAGTTCGGCGGCAGGGACGCCACACTGCTGCAGTGGATCGTCTACGAAGAGGAGTATTTCCGGGCGGGTGCGCCGGGCCGGGCCAGCGCCAACGGAACCTCCATGCTTGGCCCGACGTTGTTCGCGCACGGCACCTCCGAACAGCGCAAACGCATCCTGCCCAAGATGGCCAGCGGCGAGGAGATCTGGGCCCAAGCCTGGTCGGAGCCCGAGTCGGGCAGCGACCTCGCCTCGCTTCGGTCCACCGCGACCAAGACCGACGGCGGCTGGAAGCTCAACGGCCAGAAGATCTGGAGCTCGCGGGCACCGTTCGGCGACAAGGCCTTCGGCTTGTTCCGCACGGATCCGTCCGCGCAGCGGCACAAGGGTCTGACCTACTTCATGTTCGACCTGCACACCGAGGGCATCACGGTCCGCCCCATCGCCCAGCTGGGCGGAGCCACCGGCTTCGGCGAGATCTTCCTCGACGACGTGTTCGTCCCCGACGACGACGTGATCGGCGCCGTGGATGCGGGCTGGGCCGCTGCGATGAGTACGTCGAGCAACGAGCGCGGAATGTCACTGCGCAGCCCCGCACGCTTCTTGGCACCGGCCGAACGTCTGGTCGACGCCTGGCGCTCGGAGCGCAACCCCGCGTTCGCCGACCGCGTTGCCGACGCCTGGATCAAGGCGCAGGCCTACCGGCTGCACACCTTTGGCACCGTCACGCGGTTGACCGCAGGCGGCGAGCTCGGCGCGGAGTCCTCGGTGACCAAGGTGTTCTGGTCGGACCTCGACGTCGCGCTACACCAAAGCGCACTCGACCTTCGCGGCGCGGACGCCGAGCTGGCCGACACCTGGACCGAGGGCCTGCTCTTCGCCTTGGGTGGCCCAATTTATGCAGGTACCAACGAAATTCAACGCAACATCATCGCCGAGCGGCTACTGGGCCTGCCTCGGGAGCCGAAATGAGGCTTCGCCGTGCACTTTGAGCTAGACACTTCGCAACGCGACTTCGCCGCCAGCATCGACGGTGCCCTGGCCGCAGCCGACGTGCCGAGCGCCATCCGCGCCTGGTCGACGGGTGACACCGGGCCGGGCCGCAAGGTGTGGGCGACACTGGCCGACCTCGGCGTCACCGCCCTGATGGTATCGGAGGACTACGACGGCATCGGCGCCCACGCGACAGACCTGGTAGTGGCGGCGGAACGCTTGGGCCGCTGGGGAGTACCCGGTCCCGTCGCCGAGTCGATCGCCGTCGCACCCGTACTGTTGGCCGACGACCAGCGGAGCTCGGCGCTGGCCGCGGGCGAACTGATCGCGACCGTCGCGATGCCGCCGCGCGTCCCCCGCGCCGTCGACGCCGATGCCTCAGGACTGGTGCTGCTGGCCGCCGACGGCCAGGTGTGGGACGCCGAGGCGGGAGCGCGACACGACTCGGTGGACCCGGCGCGCCACCCGTTCGACGTCACGTCCGTCGGCGACGCCAGGACCGCCGACACCGCAAGGGCCTTCGAGTTCGGTGCGTTGACCACCGCCGCCCAGCTGATCGGCGCCGGCCAGGCCATGTTGGACGGCTCGGTCGAATATGCCAAGCAGCGCAGCCAATTCGGCCGGGTAATCGGCTCCTACCAGGCGATCAAGCACGCCCTGGCCGACGTGCACATCGCCGTGGAGTTGGCCCGCCCGCTGGTCTACGGTGCCGCGCTCTCACTCGCCGACGGCTCGTCGGACGTCGCCCGCGACGTCAGCGCAGCGAAGGCGGCGGCCTCGGACGCGGCGCTGCTGGCGGCCCGAACCGCGTTGCAAACCCACGGCGCCATCGGTTACACCCAGGAGCACGACCTCTCCCTGCTGATCTTGCGGGTGCAGGCTCTGCACTCCGCCTGGGGTGACCCGACCTGGCACCGTCGCCGAGTACTCGAGGCACTGGCCGGGAGCGCGTCATGAGCGAAGAACGGGACATGCTGCGCGACACCGTCGCGTCCATCGTCGCGAAACACGCGTCGCCCGAGGCGGTTCGCCGCGCCATGGAGTCCGAACGTGGCTACGACGAAACGCTGTGGACGTTGCTGTGCGAACAGGTCGGTGCCGCCGCGCTGGTGGTCCCCGAGGAGTTGGGCGGAGCGGGTGGCGAACTCGCCGACGCCGCCGTCGTCGTCGAAGTCCTTGGCAGCGCCCTGGTTCCGACTCCCCTGCTGGGCACCACCCTGGCCGAGCTCGGGCTGCTGGCAGCCGACGAACCCGACGTCGACGCGCTCGAGGCGTTGGCCGCGGGCACGTCGGTCGGTGCGGTCGTGTTCGACCCGAACTACGTCGTCAACGGTGACGTCGCCGACGTGGTGCTGGCGTGCGAGGACGGCAGGCTCGACCGCTGGACGGGCTTCACCGCCCACCCCGCCGTGACCATGGATCCCACCCGCAGGCTCGCGCGCGTCGAGGCCGCAGACCCGGTGACGATCGGCTCGGATCCCGGCCTCGCCGACGTCGCGGCGATCCTGCTCGCGGTCGAACAAATCGGTGCCGCCGCAAGGTGTCTCGACCTGACGGTCGCCTACACCAAGGAGCGGGTCCAGTTCGGCAGGCCCATCGGCAGCTTCCAGGCGCTCAAGCACCGGATGGCCGACCTCTACGTCCTGGTTCAGACGGCGCGCGCCCTGGTTGACGACGCCGTGGCAGAGCCGTCGCCGACGTCGGCGGCGCTGGCGAGGGTCGCCGCAAGCGAGGCGTTCTCTGCCGTCGCGGGCGAGGCCATCCAGATGCACGGCGGAGTCGGCATCACCTGGGAGTACGACATCCAGCTGTACTTCAAACGGGCCCACGGCAGCGCGCAGCTGCTCGGACCGCCGAGGGACTTCCTACGCCGGCTCGAGCCCGAGGTGCTCTAGCCTGGCTGAGATGAGCCACCGAGTCGCCCAGCGGGCCGGGATCGCACCGTTCTACGTCATGGACGTGTGGCTGGCCGCCGCGGAACGCCAACGCTCCCACGGCGACCTGGTGAACCTGTCCGCAGGACAGCCGAGCGCACAGGCTCCGACCCCGATCCGGGCCGCGGCCGCCGACGCCCTGCCCAACCACAACCTGGGATACACCGTCTCGCTTGGCATTCCCGAGCTGAGAGAGGCGATTGCCGCGTCGTACCCGCAGCGTTACGGCATCACGGTCAGCCCGGAGGACGTCGTCGTCACGACGGGGTCAACCAACGGATTCCTGCTCGCCTTCCTGGCCTGCTTCGACGTGGGCGATCGCGTCGCCGTGCCAAGCCCGGGGTATCCCTGCTATCGGAACATCCTCTCCGCATTGGGCTGCGAGGTCGTCGAGATCCCCTGTGGCCCGGAGACCCGGTTTCAGCCGACCGTCGAGATGCTGGCCGACATCACCCCGCCCGTCACCGGCCTCATCCTCGCCAGCCCGGCCAACCCGACTGGCACCGTCATTCCCCCCGAGGACCTGGCCGCCATCGCGACGTGGTGTGAGACGTCGGGGGTTCAGCTGGTCAGCGACGAGCTCTACCACGGCCTGGTCTACCCCGGCGCGCCCGCGACGAGCTGCGCGTGGGAGACCTCCCGCGACGCAATCGTCGTGAACAGCTTCTCGAAGTACTTTGCGATGACGGGCTGGCGCCTCGGCTGGCTTCTGGTGCCACCGCACCTGCACCGCGCGGTGGACCGGCTGACCGGTAATTTCTCGATCTGCCCGCCGACCCTGCCCCAACTCGCTGGGGTCGCCGCGTTCACGCCCGAGTCCGTCGCCGAGGCCGACGCACTCGTCGACGACTACGCCGTCAACCGGGAACTCCTGCTGCGCGGGCTGCCGGAGATCGGGTTGCCCCGGCTGGCGCCCGCCGACGGTGCGTTCTACGTCTACGCCGACGTCTCCGACTACTCGACGGACTCACTCGACTTCTGTGCCCGGCTGCTGGCCGACACCGGTGTTGCGATCGCTCCCGGCGTCGACTTCGACACCGTGCACGGCGGCTCCTACGTGCGGCTGTCGTTCGCCGGAGCCACGGCCGAGGTATCCGAGTCGCTGCGCCGGATGGGCCCGTGGCTGGCCGGTCAGCGGGCCGACCAGCCGCCGTCCATCGTGTAGGACGCCCCGGTCACCATGCCCGCGTTCGACGACGCGAGCCAGGCCACCAGCGAGCCGACCTCCTCGGGTTCGACCAGCCGCTTGATCGCACTCTCGGTCAGCAGCACCTTGTCGAGCACCTCGTCCTCGGTGATGCCGTGAGTTCGGGCCTGATCGGCGATCTGCTTGGTCACCAACGGAGTTCGCACGTAACCGGGGTTGACGCAGTTGCTGGTGACACCGCGCGACCCACCTTCGAGTGCGGTCACCTTCGACAGCCCCTCCAACGCATGCTTGGCGGTGACGTATGCAACCTTGAACTCAGAGGCGCGAAGGCCGTGCACCGACGAGACGTTGACGATGCGGCCGAAGCCCTGGGAGTACATGTGCGGCAGCGCGGCCCGGATCAGCAGGAACGGCGCTTCGACCATCAGCACCTGCATGGCGCGGAAGCGGGCCGGGTCGAATTCGGGGATCGGCGCGACGGTCTGGATGCCTGCGTTGTTGACCAGGACGTCGGTGTCCAGCCGCAGCGACTCCAACGCCGACACGTCGAGAAGGTCGACGGCCCAAGCACTTCCACCGATGTCGGCAGCCAGCGACTCGGCCGCGTCGGCGTCTACGTCGGCGATCGTGACCTTTGCTCCCAGGCCGGCGAGCGCCTTCGCACACGCCGCCCCGATCCCGCTCGCCCCGCCCGTCACCAACGCGGAACGACCGTCCAGGTCCGGCATCAGACGGTGGCCCTGCGCCGCTCGGCGACGAGATCCTCGGCGTCGGCGATGTCGAGCGATTCGAGATCGATGCCGTTGGTCTCCCTGGTGAAGAGCACCGCGACGAAGGTGATCACACACGCCGCAGCGAGATAGATCGCGACCGGCACCGAGGAGTCGTAGATGTCGAGCAGCTTGACCGCGATCAGCGGTGCCAGCGAGCCCGCCACGATTGAAGTCACCTGATAACCAAGGGACACACCGGAATACCGCATCCTGGTCGGGAACATCTCGGCCATGATGGCCGGTTGCGGGGCGTACATGAACGCGTGGAACACCAGGCCGATCGTGACGGCAGCGGTCACCACGACGTAGTTGCCCGAGTTCATCATGGGGAAGGCGAAGAAGCCCCACGTGGCACCGAGGACCGCGCCGACCATGTAGACGGGTTTGCGACCGAACCGGTCCGACAGATGGCCCACCAGCGGCACGACCGCGAAGTGCACCACGTGGGCGACCAGCAGGTACCAGAGGATCGAGCTGGTGTCGGCACCCACCTGAACCTTGAGGTAGGTGATCGAGAACGTGACGACCAGGTAGTACATGATGTTCTCGCCGAAGCGCAGACCCATCGCAGTGAACACGCCGCGCGGGTAGCGCTTGAGCACCTCGACCACGCTGTACGACGACGCCTTGACCCGCTCTGCCTCGCGCTGCGCCTCGACGAAGATCGGCGCGTCGGTGACCTTGGTGCGGATGTAGTAGCCGATCAGCACGACCACGGCGGACAGCCAGAACGCCACGCGCCAGCCCCATGACAGGAATGCCGCGTCGGACAGCGTCCCGGTCAGTACCAGCAGCACGACCGTCGCGAGCAGGTTGCCCATGGGGACACCGGCCTGCGGCCAGCTGGCCCAGAATCCTCGTTGGCGGTCCGGGCTGTGCTCGGCCACCAGCAGGATCGCCCCGCCCCATTCGCCGCCGACCGCGAAGCCCTGGATGAACCGCAAGGCCACCAAGAGACCTGGCGCCCAATATCCGATCTGCCCGAACGTCGGCAGACAACCCATCAGGAACGTGGCGGCGCCGACCAGGATCAGGCTGAACTGGAGGAGCTTCTTCCGACCGAACTTGTCGCCGTAGTGGCCGAACACCACGCCGCCCACCGGTCGGGCAACGAAGCCTACGGCGTACGTGGCGAAGGCCAGGAAGATGGCATTCAGTTCACTGGTGGTCTCCGAGAAGAAGATCTTGTTGAACACCAGGGTGGCGGCGGTGCCGTAGAGGAAGAACTCGTACCACTCGACCACCGTCCCCGCCATCGAGGCCGCGACGACGCGGCGCAACCCGGTCGGTACTGGCTCTGCCATGTGACTCTCCATTCTTCACTGGTGTGACGCGCAGCACACTCCATGCTGAGTATTACTGCAGCTCCGAAAGCCCGCAATGCCCAACGATGCACCGATGCTCTGCAAAAATGCAGATGTGACCGAGCCGAAGCGATTGAGCGCCGACGATCTGCTGGTCCTGCTCGCCGTGGGTCGCTCGGGCCGCTTCGTCTCCGCCGCCGACGAACTCGGCCTCAACCACACCACCGTCTCGCGCCGCATCGCGGCACTCGAACACTCCGTCGGCGGGCGGCTGCTCGCCCGCAGCGCGGCGGGCTGGGAGCTCACCGAACTCGGCAGGGAGGCCTTGGCCGCCGCCGAAGCGATCGAGTCCGCGGTCCGCTCGCTGGCCGGGCCTGCGGGGTCAAGGACGCTGGAAGGCGTGGTCCGGATGTCGGCGACCGACGGGTTCAGCGCCTACATCGCCGCGCCCGCGGCGGCCCACGTCCAGCAGAGGCACCCGAAGGTGTCCGTCGAAATCGTCACCGCCACCCGCCGGGTCACCCAGCAGCGCGCCGGACTCGACGTCGAAGTCGTGGTCGGCGAGCCGCAGGTGCACCGCGCCGAAGTGGCCCGCCTCGGTGACTATCGCCTCGGCCTCTACGCATCACGGCGGTACCTCGCCGACCACGGTGCGCCCGGTTCCACCGCCGACCTCGCCGCCCATCCGCTGGTCTACTTCATCGACTCCATGCTGCAGGTCGACGACCTCGATCTGGCCCGCACCTTCGCCCCTGCCATGCGCGAATCCGTCACCTCGACCAACGTCTTCGTCCACGTCGAGGCGACGCGCGCGGCGGCCGGCCTCGGGTTGCTGCCGTGCTTCATGGCCGATCGGCACGACGACCTGGTCCGCGTGCTGCCCGACGACGTCGGACTGCTGTTGAGCTACTGGCTGGTCGCCCGTGCCGAGACGCTGCGCCGACCAGAAGTGCGCGCGCTGGTCGACGCAATCCAGGCCCGCATGGAAGACCAGCGCGACGTACTCCTCGGCAGCGGCGTTCGACCGGCCCATCGTGGGTAACCCCATGACATGCATTCAGTGCGGACCGGATCCGGCAAGCCACTCCTCCTTATCCACGGGATCTCCAATCTGCACAACTGGGATCCGATCGTTCCGGCGCTGGCCCGCGAGCGCACCGTCATCGCCGTCGACTTGCCAGGGTTCGGCGACAGCGAGCCTCTGCCGGGTCAGGTGACCGTCGCGTCCTTGACCGACGCGGTGGAGAAGTTCATCGCCGAAGAGAGTCTTGGCGACGTCGACGTGGTCGGAAGTTCGATGGGCGCCCGGATGTCCCTCGAGCTGGCCCGCCGCGGACATCGCGGCAACGTCGTCGCGCTCGACCCCGGCGGCTTCTGGACCGACCGCCAGGTGAAGCTGTTCGGAGCGACCGTCGGCCCGTCGATCGCGTTGGTGCGGCGCATCCAGCCCCTGCTGCCTGCCCTGACCGCAAGCCCGGTCGGGCGCACCGCGTTACTGCTGCAGTTCTCGGCCAGGCCGTGGCGGCTGCCCGCCGATCTGGTGCTGCAGGAGCTGCGAAACTTCGCCGGCTCCCCCAGCCTCGACGACGCCCTGCATGCCCTGGTGCACGGGCCGAAACAGCAAGGCGCTCCGGCCGGTTCACTGCGCGGGCGCGTCGTCATCGGTTGGGGCCGCAACGACCGCGTTACGGCGCCAAGCCAGGCGGAGCGCGCGATCCAGCTGTTCCCGGACGCCTCCCTGCACTGGTTCTCCGATTGTGGGCACTTCCCGCACTGGGATCGGCCGCGGGAGACCGAACGCCTCATCCTCGAGTCCATCGGGTAACAGCTGAGCGGATGTCTTGCGGGACGGCGGCCCACCTGATGGGCTCGACGCATGCCCTTCCTGGAGACCGATGCCGGCCGTGCCTACTACCGCCACTGGGCGGCGCCCGACCCACGGGCGGCAGTGATCTTCCTGCACGGGTTCGGCGAGCACACCGGGCTCTATCACCGATACGGCTTCGCGTTGAACGCCGCGGGCGTGGACCTGTGGGCGGTCGACCAGTTCGGGCACGGCCTGACCCCCGGTGACCGGGGGGACTTCACCACGCTGGAGGCCAGCATCGGGTTGGCCGACCGCCTCGCCGCGTTGGCCGAGGCGGAGCACCCGGGCATACCCCTTGTCGCCCAGGGCCATTCGTTCGGAGCGGTGGCCACGCTCTGGAAGCTACTGACAGATCCCGCGCCCTACCGCGCGGCGGTGATTTCGGGCGCACCGCTGGTGCCCGTCCCCAGCCTGGTCGACGCCAACTCGACCTTCGAGATCGCCCCGAGTCAGCTGTCGGCCGACCCGTTCTATCTCGACGCGATGGAAAACGATCCGTTGGCGTTCGTCGACGCCGACGGTGGCCCCCTGGCGCGGGAACTCGACCGGGGCTGGGACTCCTTCGGCGCCACCCTGCCCACCCTGACGCTGCCGACGCTCGCGGTTCACGGCGTCAACGATCCCATCGCCCCGGTCGGTGCCATACGGGCCTACGCCGAGCAGATCGACAGTCTGTCGATCGTCGAGATCGAAGGCGGCGGGCACGACATCCTCAACGACGTGACCCATCGCGAGGTGGCCGCCCACATCACGACCTTCGTGCTCGAGCTCTCAACGGACTGAGTCAGTCGGGCTGTCCGTACACGTGTTGGTAGCGGTTGAAGAGATGGTCGACGGCCGCGTCCGGGATGGGACTCGGACGGCCGAGCTGCCACGCGACGTGCACGGTCTTGGCCACGTCCTCCAACATCACCGCGGCCTTCAGGGCGTCCTTCGCATCGGTGCCGATGGTGAAGGGACCGTGGTTGCGCATGAGCACGGCCCGGCTGCGGTGCCCCGTGAGCGTCTCGACGATGCCGCGACCGATCGAGTCGTCACCGATCACCGCGAACGGACCCACCGGTACCGGGCCACCGAATTCGTCTGCCATGGCAGTGATCACGCATGGGATCGCCTCGCCACGGCAGGCCCATGCCACCGCATACGTCGAGTGGGTGTGGACGACTCCACCCACCTCCGGCATGTGCCGGTAGACGTAGGCGTGCGCTGCGGCGTCGCTGGACGGTGCGCGGTCCGCGCCGACCGAGTCGGGAACGACCCGGCCGTCCAGCGTGCACAACACCATGTCGTCGGGACCGAGTTGGTCATACGGCACGCCGCTGGGTTTGATCAGCATGAGATCGGCTCCGGGAATCCGGCTGGACACGTTGCCCGCGGTCCACACCACCAGGCCGTTGCGCACCAACTCTTGGTGCAGAGCCGTCAATTCGTGCCGCGCCTCGGCGACCGCCGCGTCGGTGGCACTCATGCCGGAACACCCATCGCGCCAGCCCCGGCCACGTCGAACCGGTACTCGGTGCGGCTTCGATAGGCCTGGCCCGGACGAAGTTCGACCGACGGGAAGTCCGGCTGATTTGGTGAGTCCGCGAAGTGCTCCGGCTCGAGGGCGATGGCGTCGCCCTGACGGTAGACGTGACCGCTGGCTCCGACGACGCTGGCGTCCAAGAAGTTGCCGGTATAGACGTCCAGGCCGGGTTCGGTGGTCCACACCTCCAGCACGCGTCCCGACGACGGTTCCCGGAGGTGGGCGGCCCTGGCGAAGGAACTGACGCCCGACGGCTTGCGCAGCACGAAGTTGTGGTCGTATCCGCGCGCGAGCCGCAACTGCTCGTCTCCGGTGCGGATGCGCTCGCCGATGGGGTGCGGCCCGCGGAAGTCGAACGGCGTGCCGTCGACCGGCGCGAACCGTCCGGTGGGAACCAACTGCGCCGTCACCGGCAAGTAGAAGTCGGCGTCGACCGTCAAGACGTGCTCACTCACGCTTCCAGAACCCTCTCCACCAAGGTTGAAGTAGCTGTGGCCGGTCAAATTCACGATGGTGGGGGCATCGGTGCTCGCTTCGAAGCCGAGCCGTAACACGTTGTGTTGGTGCAGCAATTCGTAGCGCACGGTAATGGTGACGTTGCCGGGAAAGCCGTTGTCCCCGTCACCGCTGGTGGTGGTCAGCGCGACGCCGCACGCCTCGTCGCCGTCTACGGACTCCATTGCCCACACCCGCTTGTCGAGGCTGGCATTGCCGCCATGCATGGTGCCGAACGGATCGTTGCGGTCCAGCTGGTAGGTCACGCCGTCCAGGGCGAATCGGCCGTCCAGAATGCGGTTGGCGCACCGCCCAACGATGGCGCCGAAGTAGGCGTCGTCGGACTCATAGCCGGACAACTCCTCGAAGCCCAGGACGACGTTTGCCGCCGCACCGTCGCGATCGGGAACCTCCAGACTCTGGATGATTGCGCCGAAGGAAAGGATCGACACCCGCATCCCCGTGCTGTTTTCGAGGACCGCTCGACGGACTCGCGTGCCGTCGCTGGTGGTCCCGAAATCGTGTATCTGACTGAGACAGGTCATGTCATCCTTGCTTCGTCGGCGTCCGCGGCCGCCTTCGCGTCGAAGAGCTGAAAATTGTGCCCGTCGACGTCGGTGTTGATGGTGTCGTGACTGGTCACCGACAGCGCCGAGAGCGCGGTCGCCCGTTCGTTGGCGGCAACCAGATCAAATCCGGCGATCGTGCCGAGGATCAGCCCCGCCAGATGCGAATCACCGGCTCCCGCAGTGTTCTTCGCCGCCACGGTGAGCGCCGCCTGGTGATGGAGAACCTCGCCGTCCCACACCCAGCTGCCAGCGCGGCCCGCCGTGACGCAGAACGCAAGCCCGGGATGCGAGTCGACCAGGAGCTCGACTGCAGCATCGACGATCCCGGCGGGATCCAGCTGCCGCTCGAAGTGCTCGGCACCGACGAGGGCGGCGGCTTCGTCGACGTTGACCGCCAATACGTCAACCAAGCGCAGCACGTCGTCGGAGTAGGCCTGACGGATCTCACCGGAGAGGAACGACGCGAACCGCGTAAAGCCGTGGCGGGTCGCCGATTCGAGCAGGGCCACCCGCGCGTCGACCGGCACTTCTGGAGCCGCCAGCACGATTCCACGATTGGCGTGCGTCTCGAACAACGAGGACATGGCCTCGACGTCCATCGGCCCGACCACCGAGCTGGCGGTGTCGGTCAGGGTGAGGTTGCCACCGTCGCCGTTGGGGTAGCTGAAGCAGATCGAGCTCAACGTCGGACGTGTGTGGTCGACGGCGACGTGCGAGACGTCCATTCCCTCGGAGACGAGTTCGGCCAACACGGTTCGGCCCGCGGCGTCGTCGCCGACGCGGCCAACGGGCACCACCCGCACGTGGCGATCGACCAGCCGGGCGACGTAGTGCAGGATGATGTGTAGTTTGCAGCGGTCCTGTGTGTCGACCAGCCGGACCGCTCTGCTCTCTTCCCTGCCCAAGGTGTGGTCGCCCTCCAGAGCCACGAAGGTGCCGGTTCCCAATCCGCCCGTACCGATGACGACGTCACATCGGCGGCGATGGACACCGCTCACAGCGCGGTCAGCCAGCCGGGGTTCAGCGAGATCTCGTGTTCGGCAGTCGCCTTGGTGGCCGTCAGCATGGCATCGGGGTGATCCTGCAGGAGCGTGACCGGATACTCCACGGTGGGCAGGCCAAACAGGGCCACCCGAAGAGCCGTCTGCTTCCACGCCCCGGTGTCACTGAACAGACGCACCTTGCGGGCCGCGAGAATCTCCCGCATGCCAAGCGTCACCGACATCGGCGGAACGAATTGGTAAGCGCCCCCTAGCGTTCGCTGTGAAAGTGCGATGATCGTGTCGACGTTGTTGTCCTGGATGCGGGCGGTGGAGTTTCGCAGGTCGTCGACCGAGAGCTCGCTGAACGGGTTGCGCCGCGCCTGGTTGTAGGCCACGTGGCCGTCCTGCCCCCACCCGCCGTAGGCGAGGTCGGCGGGATGTTCGATCAGCTCGGCCGACATGGCGGCACACGTGTCGGGCGTCAGCCAGTGTCGTCGCTCGACGGCGGGCCGCAGTTCGGCGTCGACCGCCCCGTAGAACTCGCGCTCCATGGTTCCGCGGAAGCTGTAGGGGTGCTGGTGGGAAATCTCCCGTCCCTGCCAGTCCAAGCATTCGTCCATGTGGAAGACCTGAAGGTTGTGCAGACTTACGCTGCGGGAGTTGATGATTCGAGCGAATGGCGCCATCCATGCCATCGGTCCGCACGGCAGGATCACTCGAAGGTCGCGCTCCTCCTGCTGCGCCTGCACGATCGCGTCGACGAACTCCTCGGCCATCAAGCGGCCCATCTCGGCGGAGTCCTCGACCATTCGGAAGGGAATCCGACGGGCGGGGTGGGTGGCGAGCTCGGCCGCGGGAATCGCGCACCACGTCAACAGCGCGCTCTTGGACAGGGTTTCCATGAAGACTTCTCCTCGTGTGGTGGTGACGGTCGCCGGGTTCGGGACCGTCGTCAGGGCATGGGGTTGAGCGAATCGAAGGCCCGCTCGGTGGCCTTGTAGAGCGCTCCGGTGACACCGCCGTCGCCCCCGAAGGCGGCCAACCGCACGTCGGGCATGACCGGCACTAGCTCTCTTAGCTCGTCGCGCAGCGCGTCCAGGAGCAGTTCGCCGCCCTTGGACAGACCGCCGGCAATCAGCACGCACTCCGGGTTGATGACGCATACGGCGGCGGCGATGCCTGCCGCGATGCGGTGAGTCATGCAGCGGAACACCGCAAGCGAGGCTGGGTCGTCCTCACGGATGCCGCGAAACACGACCTCGGCGTCGACGTCGTCGGGATTGCCGCCTGCGAGCTGCCGCAGTCGCGAACCGCCGGGCTCGGTGGCAGCGGCCCGACCATGCCTGGCCCAGGCCCGTCCGCCGGCAGCCCATTCCCACGGTCCGATGCCGCTTCCCGACGGCGGGTCGTCACCGAAACTCATGGGGAGATAGCCGAGTTCGCCTGCCGCACCGTCGGCGCCGGCGCACGGGACGCCGTTGGCGATGATCCCGCCGCCGATGCCGATGCCCAGCTGGACGTAGAGCACCGTTTCGATGCCCTCCGCGGCTCCGGCTACGGCCTCGGCAAGCACGGACAGGTCGGTCTGTCGTTCGACGAAGACCCGCTCCGGCTCGACGCCAAGGCACTCGGCGAAGGCGGCGCGCAAATCCGTACCGTCCCAGCCGAGTATCTGCGGTGCGAGACTGACCACCTGGGTGCGTGGGTCCACCACACCCGGCGTGCTGACCACGATCGTGTGAAACTGCGAGCCGTCCTCGGGCCCGTCCTCCCGCAGCGACGCCACCGCCTCGGAGACCAGACTCAGCAGGTAGTCCTTGTCGGGCTTCTCCCGGCGCGTCCGAACCTCCTTGGACGCCAGGACGTCTCCGTCGAGAGTCGCCGTTCGGGCGTTGACCTTGTCGGCGCCAACGTCGACGCCGAGCACGCATCCGGGTGTGGTCGAAATCCTCAGACTCAGTGCGGGACGGCCTTGTTGACGCTTGGACGGCTCCGACTGGTACTCCTCGAGCAGACCCTCCGCGACGAGGTCGTCACAAATTTCCTTGATGGAGGTCTTCGACAGCTTGATGATGGCACCGAGTTGTGCGCGGGTGACGCCGCGACGGCTGTGCACGACGTCCAGCACCAGGCGGCGATTGCGTGCCCGGGCTCGCTGCGGGCTGTCGAAGACGACCATGGACGTCAGGCCTTCTCGTCGATCGGTGCCGTCGGCGACAGGTCGGGAGCGGCGATCACCGCTGCGGGCTCGCCGCGGAACTTCGAGACCAACGCCGCCACCGCGGCGACCGCGATGAACACGATTGCGGCCAGGTTGCCGAGGTTGCCTGGGTACGGCGGCCACGGAATGAACTGGAAGTACAGGGGCGCCAACAGAATTGCGATAGCCAAGCCGGGAAATATCACGTGAAGGACGATATTCGTGCCGCGCTCGGTGCGGTCGGTGAGGTGGTACTTGATGCAGGCGATGCAGGTCATGATGTAGATGATGATGGCGAACACCGTGATCAGTGCGCCAAGCACCGAGAACGTGACGACCGGCCCGAGGATGAGCCCCAACCCAAGCGCGGCAACGATGGACACCGCGGTTTGGAAGTAGATGGCGAAGGTCGGAGTGGCATGTTTGGGGTGGGTGCTGGCGAAACGTGCTGGCAGTCGGCCCATCCGCCCGAAGGCGAAGAGGATTCGAGACGCGGCGATCGTGCCGGCGTTCGCGTTGCCGAGGAAGCTGTTGACCAAGGCGAACAGCACGAGTACCCACGCCGGGCCCCAGAACTTTTGCGCCAAGACGGCCCAAGGGCTGTCCGAGCCGGCGAAGTTCGCCATGTCGTCGAAGCCCCATCCGATCACCGAGGCGTAGGAGCACACGACGTAGAACAACCCGCAGGCCACCGCCGAGTACATGATGGTGCGCGGAATCGTACGACGTGGATCCTTGACCTCTTCGGCGAGGGGCGCGGCCGTTTCGAAGCCCTGGAAGGCGAGGATCGAGAAGACCACGGCCTTGAAGATCCCCGTCCAGCCGGGTTCCAATGCGTTGGCGGGATCGAACACGGCGAGGGTGTTGTGGTGCCCGCCGGCGACGATCATCCAGACTGCGAGAACGAGGAAGACTCCGATCTCCGCGGCACCCATCACCACGCCGGTCGCCGTGGACTGCTGCACCCCGCGGACGTTCAACACGCACACCAGCAGAGCAGTGGGTATGACGAACACCCACCATGGGATGTCGACCCCTATCGCCGTATTGACGGTGCCGGAGAGGAACTGGCCGAAGAACACCAGAACGATTGGGGCAATCAGCAATTCGAGTGGTGCGTACAGCCAGCCGACGAAGGCTCCCGCGCGCTTGCCAAGGCACTGCTCGACGTAGTCGGCGAGACCGCCCGCCGAGCTGAACACCCGGGCCAGCGAACCGATGGCCACGCCAACCAGCAGAATGACGATCATCGCCAGGAGCACCGCCAAGGGCGTCGCGGGTCCGGCGAACGACACCGCCACCAGTAGCGAGGATGCGACACCTGACGCCGGCCCCATGTGGGTCAGCGCCTGGAAGACCCCGGGCACCAGGCCGATGGAGTTACTGCTCAGAGATGGCGTCGTCGGTGGTGCTGTCATGTCGGTCTCCCATTTAGATCGGACAGTGTCCGTATTAATGAAGAAGAAGTTAACCCCCGGCGGTCCACCTGGCAATAGCTGCGCGTAAAGACTGTGTTACGCGATCACCACCCGGCTATCCACAGGAGTTATCCACACTGTGGATGAATTACACGGCTGTGATTTCGGCTGGCGCTCACTCCGCCGAATGTGAACGTGCCGACGCGACGCGCCGGGAATCCGTGGCCGAAGTCACGCTGGAGTGCAGGTGGGAGGTGCCGCGACCCTACAGCCAGGTGTCGGCGGTGGTCGCGGTCAGGAAGGCGTCGAGATCGTCGCGCCACTGGGCCGGGGTGGTCTTGTCGGGTTCGATGCCGGTGTACTCGCCACGGTAGAAGAGCAGCGGCCGCGGTTTGGTCTTCGGTGGCTCCGACATTGCATGCACCGCGCCGAACACCACGAAGTGGTCGCCGCCGTCGTGCACCGAGGCCACGGTGCAGTCGACGTGCGCGAGCGTCCCGGCGAGCACGGGCGACCCCAGGTGCGACGGGCTCCAGTCGATACCGGCGAACTTGTCCGGCTCCCTCGACCCGAACCGCGCCGACACGTCCTTCTGGTTCTCGTGCAACACGTTGACGCAGAACTTCCCGCTGGCCTCGATGGCCTGCCAGGATCGCGACTGCTTGGTTGGGCAAAAGAGCACCAGCGGCGGGTCCAACGACAGCGCAGCAAAGGACTGACACGCGAAGCCAACGGGCTCGTCGTCGTGGACGGTCGTGATGATGGTGATGCCCGTGCAGAACTGCCCAAGTACGTGGCGGAACGTGCGCGCGTCGATCGGCTCCGGCATGGCTACTTGAAGCCGACGCTGAAGTCGTGTCCCCACAACGACACCGCGGTGCTCTCCCGGGCCACCCAACTGGTGTCTTCGACTTCGAGCCCCTCGCAACCGAATTCGATGTCGAATCCGCCGGGAGTCTTGATGTAGAAGGACAACATCTTGTCGTTGGTATGCCGGCCCAATGTCGCCGACATCTTCACCTTGCGGCGCAGCGCGCGGTCCAGGCAAAGGCCGACGTCGTCGGCTTCCTGGACCTCGACCATCAGATGCACGATGCCAGTCGGGTTGGGCATCGGCATGAAAGCCAACGCGTGGTGGCGGGGGTTGCAGCCGTAGAAGCGCAGCCAGATCGGATCGCCATCGGCGGGGCGGCCGGCCAGTTCCGGCGGCAGGCTCATCGAGTCCCGCAGCCGGAAGCCCAGCACGTCCTGATAGAACGCCTGGGCCGCGGCATCGTCGTCGCAGGTGAGCACCACATGCCCGAGGCCCT
The DNA here is from genome assembly GCF_002043095.1 of Mycobacterium sp. AT1. GTDB lineage: Bacteria > Actinomycetota > Actinomycetes > Mycobacteriales > Mycobacteriaceae > Mycobacterium. Next base: position 78,726 of record NZ_MVOC01000012.1, read on the forward strand.
GCTCGGCAGTGACGAACTTGTGGCCGTACGGGCTGACGAACCGGCGGCCCAGATACTGGGCGCCGTGGAACGCCTCCAGGACATTGCCCGCGGGGTCGTTGAATCGGATCAGTCCCTCGACGCGCCGTTCGGATTTATCCTCGCGGCTGCCCTCGGTGAATTCGACGCCGGCCTTGGCCAGCGTCTCGCGCAAAGCCTGTAGAGCGGGCGCGTCGGCGACCTCCCAACCGGAGATGAGCAGACGGTCGTGCTCGCCCGGCACGATCACCAACCGGGCGGCCATCTCGTCCATGCGTAAATAGAGCGCGCCCTCGGTGGATGCCTTGTCGGGGGCGGAGCCCTCGACCATGCCCAGCACCTTCAGCGCGAACTCACGCCATGCCGACACGTCGGTCGCCTCGATGCGCATGTACCCCAGCGCCTTGATGCTCATGGTCTAACTCCCCAGGAAATTAACAGTGAGCTCGTTGAATTCGTCGAACTTCTCGAGTTGCGCCCAGTGCCCGCACTGACCGAACACGTGAAGCTGCACGCGCGCGATCTGCTTGAGCGCGACCAGTGCGCCGTCGATGGGATTCACCCGGTCCTCACGGCCCCAGATCAGCAGCACCGGTTGACGAAGCTTGTAGACGTCGCGCCACATCATGCCGAGCTCGAAGTCCGCGCCCGCGAACGACTTTCCCATCGCCTTGGCCGCCGCGAGCGATTCTGGCTGGCTGGCGATCGCGAAGCGTTCGTCGATCAGTTCCGGGGTGATGAGCTTCTGGTCGAAGACCATGATGCGCAAGAACTTCTCCATGTTCTCGCGCGTCGGATCGACGGTGAATTTGCCGAGCAACTTGACGCCCTCGGTCGGGTCGGGCGCGAAGAGGTTGACGCTCAAACCGCCGGGGCCCATCAGCACCAACCGGCCCGCCCGCTTCGGGTTGTCGAGCGCGAAGCGCACGGCGGTCCCGCCGCCCAGCGAATTACCCACCAGCGCAGCGCGTTCGATGCCCAGCTGGTCGAAGAGGTTCAGCAGGGCGGTGGCGCTGTACCGGTTGTACTGCTCGTGCTCGGTGTGCTTGTCGGACAACCCATACCCGGGCTGGTCGACGGCGAGGACGTGAAAGTGCTCTGCCAGCACCGCGATGTTCTTCGAGAAGTTGGACCAGCTCGACGCGCCGGGACCGCCGCCGTGCAGCAGGACCACGGTCTCGGAATTGCCGACGCCGGCTTCGTGATAGTGCAGGCGCATGTCGTCGCGCACCTGCGCGAACCGGGACGTCGACTGAAAGGTGATCTCCTGCAACGCAGTCATCGTCAGACCATCGTGTCGGCCGGCGGCAGCCCGAAGGCCTCGTTGCCGAAGATGAGGTAGGCCCGCTCCGGCTCGTTGGCGGCGTGCACGCGACCGGCGTGGGCGTCGCGCCAGAACCGCTGCACCGGCTTGTCGGTTTCGAGAGCGGTGGCACCGGACGCCTCGAACAGCATGTCGATCGACGAGATGGCACGGGCGGTGGCACGCACCTGGTCTCGACGGGCCCTGGCACGGAGTTCGAACGGAATCTCCTGCCCCGCCGTCAGCAGCGCGTACTCGTCGCCGACGTTGCCGATCAGCTGACGCCAACCGGCGTCGATGTCGCTGGCCGCCTCGGCGATGCGCACCTTGGCGAACGGGTCGTCCTTGGACTTCTCCCCGGCGAACGCGGCACGCACCCGCTTGCCCTGATGCTCGACGTGCGCGTCGTAGGCGCCGTACGCCATGCCCATGATCGGAGCGGTGATGGTCGTGGGATGCATTGTGCCCCAGGGCATCTTGTACACCGGGGCGGTGTTGGTCTGCAGTCCGCCCGCGGTGCGGTCGTTCATCGACTTGTACGACAGGAAGCGGTGCTTCGGCACGAACACGTCCTTGACGACGACGGTGTTGCTGCCGGTGGCCTTGAGCCCCACGACGTGCCACACGTCGTCGATGCGGTAGTCCGACCGCGGGATGAGGAAGCTGCCGAAGTCGACGGGACGGCCGTCCTTGATCACCGGCCCACCGAGGAAGGCCCACGTGGCGTGGTCGCAGCCCGAGGACCACTGCCAGGCACCGCTGACGAGGTAACCGCCGTCGACGACGGTGCCCGCTCCCATCGGCGCGTAGGAGGACGAGATGCGGACCGACGGGTCGTCGCCCCAGACCTCTTCCTGCGCCTGCTGGTCGAATAGCGCGAGGTGCCAGTTGTGCACGCCGATGATCGAGCTGACCCAGCCGGTCGAGCCGCATGCGCTGCCGAGCCGACGCACGGCCTCGTAGAACGCGGTGGGGTCGCACTGGAGGCCGCCCCACTGTTCGGGTTGCAGCAACTTGAAGAAACCGGCCTGGTCGAGCTCGGCGATGGTCTCGTCCGGGATGCGCCGGAGATCCTCGGCGGCTTGCGCGCGCTTGGCGATCAGCGGCAACAAGTCGTCGACGCCGTCTAGGACCGATTGCACGTCGCGTTGTTCAATGGACGTCACTGGTTGCCTCCGGGCATCTAGGGGCGGATGAAGAACTTGACCAAGATTAGAACACGTTACGATTTGTGTCGAGCAAGGCATTCCTATGATGGCTAGACCTGCGGAAGCGCGTTTTTGTAACATGTTCTAGTTTTGACCTCTCAACTGATGGAGGACGACCGTGACGGACGAGCCGCTCGGCACCCACGTGCTCGAGTTGCAATTGGCTGGCGTCGTCGAGGAGACCGCAGATGCGCGCTCACTGGTCTTCAAGGTGCCCGACGGCCCGGGCGTCCCGGCGATTCCCGCGGAAAGGCTTCGCCACCAGCCCGGTCAGTTCCTCACCCTGCGGGTGCCCAGCGACCGCACCGGGTCGGTGGCTCGCTGCTACTCGTTGTCCAGCTCGCCGTTCGGCGACGAAGCGCTAACCGTCACGGTCAAGCGGACCGCGGGCGGCTACGCGTCGAACTGGCTGTGCGACAACGCGCACGCCGGCATGACGATGCACGTGCTGGCCCCGTCCGGCACGTTCGTGCCCAAGACGCTCGACACGGACTTCCTGCTACTGGCGGCGGGCAGCGGCGTGACGCCCATGATGGCGATCCTCAAGTCCGCGCTGTCGGAGGGCGCCGGCAAGGTGACGCTGGTCTACGCCAACCGCGACGAGAAGTCCGTGATCTTCGCCGCCGCCCTGCGCGAGCTGGCCACGAAGTACCCGGACCGCTTCACCGCCGTGCACTGGATCGAGACCGTCCAGGGACTTCCGAGTGCGGCCGCCCTTGTCAACCTGGTGGCCCCCTACGTCGAGCGCGAGACGTTCATCTGCGGGCCGGGCCCGTTCATGGTGGCGGCCGAGGAAGCCCTCAGGGTCGCAGGCGCCGCCCCGGAGCGAGTCCACCTCGAGGTGTTCAAGTCCCTGGAGTCCGATCCGTTTGCTGCCGTCGTCGTCGACGAGGACGACAGTGACGAAGAACCTGCGACCGCGGTCGTCACCCTGGACGGCGAGACGCAGGACATCCGCTGGCCGCGCAACGCAAAGCTGCTCGACGTCCTGCTCGACAAGGGCCTCGACGCACCCTTCTCCTGCCGCGAAGGCCATTGCGGCGCCTGCGCGGTGCTCGTCAAGAGCGGCGAGGTGGACATGGACGTCAACGACGTCCTCGAAACCTCCGACCTCGCCGAGGGACTGATCCTGGCCTGCCAGGCCAGGCCGAAATCCGATTCGGTCGAAGTCACCTACGACGAATGACGTGCGGGCTAACATTCGCTGGACCCATAGGAGCGCTCGTGTTTCGATCGGCTAAGAGTCTCGCCGCGGTGTCGGCACTCCTGCTCGCGTTCGGCGTCCTCAGCCCGACTGCGCAGTCCGTCGCCGCGACGAACACCGCCACCAAGGGCATTGCCGTCGACGACACCCACACCGTGCAAATTCACGTCACGGCCAACTGCGTCAAGGCCGAGAACCGGTGCTACTTCGACACGCTCGCCGACGTCCTGACGCCGGACGGCACCACGGGATTCCCACCGGACTTCTACGGCAGGCAGAACACCACGATTCGGTCGACGAATCGACTGGTCTACATGGACGCCGACTTCGACGCCGCCAACACCCGGATGTTCAAGTCCCTCAGCGACACCCAGTTCGCGACGGTCTACTTCGCGGGCAACCCGCCCGTCATGCGCGGCGACGCCCGCACCGTCCAGTTCGAGACCGGGCAACCGAACACCGACGCCGGGTTCATCGCCTGCGCTTACATCCAGGTGGTCTACGGCGGCGTCAACCTGACCACCCCGACTGCCTGCGCCCAAACCACCTACGCCTGAACCGAATTCGTCAGTCGACCTTGCCCACCAACACAGGTTGCGCGCGGTAGTCGCCACCGAAGAGCTGCTCGAGCGCGGCGACCTTCGGCATGTCGTTGGCCGCGATGTAGGAGCTCGTCGGGTGTGAATTGAGATAGTCCTGGTGGTACTGCTCGGCGGGGAAGAAGCCAGTGTTGGGCTCGACCGTCGTCACGATGGGAGCGGGAAACACCTTCGCGGCGGAGAGCTGGGCGACGTAGGCGTCCGCGATGCGCTGCTGGGTGGCGTCCTGGGCGAAGATCGCCGACCGGTACTGCGTGCCCTCGTCGGGACCCTGCCGGTCGAGTTGCGTCGGGTCCTGCACCACCGAGAAGTAGATCTGCAAGAGCTTCCCGAAGCTGACCTGGGCCGGGTCGTAGGTGATGCGCACCGACTCGGCGTGCCCGGTGGTTCCGGTGCTGACGGTCTCGTAGTCGGCCGTCGCCTGCTGCCCGCCTGCGTAACCGGACTCGGCCATCGTCACACCCTTGACGTGCTGAAACACGCCCTGGACGCCCCAGAAGCAGCCGCCGGCGAGCACGGCGGTCTCCGTCGCCCCCGGCGCCGCCTTGGGTTCGTCGACCGTCGGTGCGGGGACGACGACGGAGGACGCCGACCCGATTCCCGCGAGCACCGCCGGGCTGGTGATGGTGCCCGACTGCACGCCGATGAACAGCGCCGCCGCCACGCCGAGCACCCCAAGACCACTGCCAAGCGTCAGCCTGCGGTTCGCCACCATGTCACCAGTGTCCCGTCGGACCGGCCGAGATGGGCGGCGGCGTTCTTACGGGAGACTGACGAAACCCGCTTCTACCGCGGCAACCCCAGCAGTCGCTCGCCGGCGAGGTTGAGCAGGATCTGCTCGGTGCCACCGGCAATCGACAGGCACCGGGTGTTCAGGAAGTACCGCACGTCGGGCGAGTCGACGATGCCCGCGCCGTCCCGGGAATCCATGATCGCCTCGGCGAGATTCTGCCGGTACCGCACGCCGATCAGCTTGCGCACGCTCGAGGGAGCACCGGGGTCGTGACCGCCGACCGCCATCTTCGCGATCAACGCGTCGAGAAGCGCCCCGACCTGAGCCGCGACGATGAGGACCCCGAGGCGGTCGGCCTCGGCGGGATCGAGATCCCCGGCGTCTTGGCGTGAGTCCAGCACCTCCAGGAGGTGTTCCATTCCCCGGTCGAGCGCTCCGCCGGCGGCCATCGCGACCCGTTCGTTGGCCAGCGTGGTGCGGGCCAACGGCCAGCCGCCGTCGACCGGTCCCACCACCATGTCGTCGGGCACGAAGAGGTCGTCGAAGAAGACCTCGTTGAAGAGGGCCTCGCCGGTGATCTCGCGCAGTGGACGGATGTCGATGCCCGGGGACTTCATGTCGACCAGGAAGTACGTGATGCCCTTGTGTTTCGGAGCGTCTGGGTTGGTGCGGGCCAGGCAGACGCCCCAGTCCGCGCGATGCGCATTGGACGTCCACACCTTCTGACCGCTAAGAAGCCAGCCGCCTTCCGTGCGAATTGCCTTGGTGCGCAACGCCGCAAGATCGGATCCGGCGCCCGGCTCACTGAACAGCTGGCACCAGTACACGTCACCGTTCAGCGTGCCGGGAATGAACCTCTCGATCTGCTCGGTGCTGCCGTGACCCAGGATCGTCGGGGCCGCCCACCACCCGATCGAGATGTCCGGCCGCACCACGCCCGCCGCCTCGAGCTCCTGGTCGATGACCAACTGCTGCGCGGGGGACGCCGCCCGCCCGTAGGGCTTGGGCCAGTGCGGTGCCATCAGACCCTTCTCGGCGAGGGCGGCCTGCCGCTTCTCCTCCGGCAGCGCGGCGATGTCGGCGACGATCCCCGCGACCTCGGCCCTGACGTCCTCACCGTCGGTGACGTCGACGTGGAGTTGACGACGCACCCCGTCGCGAGTCAGCGTCGCGCACCGGCGCAGCCACGACGACCTGCCGCCGAGGAACTGGGCGTTGGCGTAGGCGCGTCGCATGTAGAGATGCGCGTCGTGCTCCCAGGTGATGCCGATGCCACCGAGCACCTGAATGCAGTCGCGGGCGTTGACCTTCTCGGCCTCGATGCCGACCGCCGAGGCGACGGCGGCCGCGATCGAGAGTTGGTCGGGGTCGGCGTCGGTCACCGCGCCGGCCGCGTCGGTCGCGGCGATGCCGATCTGCTGGGCGCGCAGCAGCATCTCGGCGCACATGTGCTTGACCGCCTGGAAGCTGCCGATCGGCTTGCCGAACTGTTCGCGCACCTTCGCGTACTCCGTGGCCGTCTCCAGGCACCACCGCGAGAGCCCGCTGGCCTCCGCGGCCAGCAGGGTCGCGGTGAGGTCGACGACCCGTTGGTGCGGCAGGTCGATCTTGGTGGCCGGGGCCGACGACAGCTCGACGCGGGCCAACGGGCGGGAGAAGTCGGTGGCCTCCAGCCGCTCGACCGTCACCCCGGCGGCGGTGGCGTCGACGTGGATCCAGCCATCCCCGGCGGGCAGCACGAGAACCCCGTCCACCAGAGCACCGAGGACGTACTTCGCCGTGCCCGTCGCGGTCGTGCCGTCGAAGGTGATGTCCGAACCGAGCGCGACCCCCGCGGTGCGCTGCCCGGAGGCCAGCGCGTCGAGGAGCTTCTCGTCGGTGATCACCAGCGTGGCCAGCGCGGTCGTCGCGACCGGGCCGGGCACCAGCGCGGCGGCCGCCTCGTCGACCATCAGGCACAGGTTCTCGACGCTGCCGCCGGCACCACCGAGCTCCTCGGGCACGGCCACCCCGAACATGCCGAGCTGAGCCAGGCTGTCGTAGACCGGCCGCCACGACTCGGGGTCGCCCTCCTCGACGCCGCGCACCGCGGCGATGGCGCCAGAGGATGCCGCCCAATCCCGGACGAGCTCTCGTACGGCAAACTGATCGTCGGTGATGGTGGCGGACACCGCACCTGTCGAAGCCATGGTCGGGCCCTCCTGGGTCTTGGAGAGAAGACGATGCTTCTCACTAGAACGTGTTCTAATGGTGACATCGTTCTAACGTCAAGTCGACTGCCATTACGCCAGGACAAGTCGGCGACCCGGGGGCACGGAGGTGGGACATTCCTGATTCGCGTGCGTATCGTTTTCACCTAGTGCGTACTACGAAGGAGATGCCTACCGCATGTCCGGTTCTTCTGTGCCAGCAAGCGAGTCAGCAGCAACCAGCTCGGGTTCGGGGTCGTCGTCGACCACCGGCCCGCGCCAGGTGACGAAGGTGGCCGTCCTGGCCGAGTCCGAATTGGGCTCCGAGGCCCAGCGCGAGCGCCGCAAGCGCATCCTCGACGCCACCCTCGCCATCGCGTCCAAGGGTGGTTACGAGGCAGTTCAGATGCGTGCGGTCGCCGAGCGCGCCGACGTCGCGGTGGGCACGCTGTACCGCTACTTCCCGTCCAAGGTGCACCTCCTGGTGTCCGCGCTGGGCCGGGAGTTCGAACGCATCGACGCCAAGACAGACCGGGCGTCGCTGACCGGGGGCACTCCCTACCAGCGACTCAACGTCATGGTCGGGAAGCTCAACCGCTCGATGCAGCGCAACCCGCTGCTGACCGAGGCCATGACCCGCGCCTTCGTCTTCGCCGACGCGTCGGCTTCGGGTGAAGTCGACCACGTCGGAAAGCTGATGGACTCCATGTTCGCCAGGGCGATGAGCGACGGCGAGCCCACCGAGGACCAGTTCCACATCGCCCGCGTCATCTCCGACGTGTGGCTGTCCAACCTGTTGGCCTGGCTCACCCGCCGCGCCTCGGCAACCGACGTCAGCAAGCGACTGGACCTCGCCGTGCGACTGCTGATCGGCGACGGGGAACACCCTAAGATCTGAACGGTGGCACTCCCGGCAGACCTCGTCCGCGCCCTCGACGCCGTCGCCGCCACCCCGCGGCTGCTCGTCGCCTCCGACTTCGACGGCACCCTCGCCCCGCTCGTCGACCGTCCTTCCGACGCCCGGCCGCTGCCGCAGGCAGCCGAGGCGCTGATCGCCATCGCCGACTTGCCGTCGACCGAGGTCGCGCTGGTCTCCGGACGCGCCCTTGCCGTGCTGCGGGAGTACTCCGGCATGCCGTCGAGCGTGCACCTCGTCGGCAGCCACGGCGCCGAGTTCGAGACCGGTTTCGCCCTCGAAATCGACGAGACGCTGTTGGCCACGATCACCACCGAACTCAACTCGATCGCGGCGGGCAGGCCAGGGGTGACCGTCGAGCTCAAGCCGGCCAGCGTCGCGCTTCACGTCAGGAACGCCTCCGCCGCCGACGGCGAGGCCGCGCTCACCGCGGCCCACTCGGTGGGCGAAGTCTCGGGCGCCGAGATCACCGCGGGCAAGAACGTGCTGGAGTTCGCGGTCATCTCCACCGACAAGGGCGAGGCGGTCGACGTCTTCCGCCGACGGGGTGACGCCACGGCCGCGGTGTTCTTCGGCGACGACGTCACCGACGAGAAGGCGTTCCGGCGCATGGTCGGATCCGACGTCGGCGTGAAGGTCGGCCCCGGCGAGACGCTGGCGGCCTACCGGGTCGACTCCCCCGAGGACGTCGCGGAGGCACTGAGCCACCTGCTCGAGCGACGCCGCGGCTAGCGCGTGGTCGGCGGCGGGCCGCCAGCTCGGGCTCGAGGTGCGCGAACCACGCGTGCTCTACGACGTGTTCTCGGTCGTCGTCCATTTGGCCCCCTGCCCCGTGGTGGTCCGGGTGCCGACCGTGCTGCCGCCGTCGTACGCGCTTCGGCCGGACGCTCAACTCGCGCAGCAGCGCGCGGAGCTCGCCGTGACCGGGTGGCTTGCCGACCACGGCCATCCGGTCGTACCACCCAGCCCGCTGGTCCCACGTGAACCCGTTGTGCAAGAAGGGTTCTCGATGACGTTCTGGCAGCTGGTCGAAGAGGTCCTGGTTCCCGAGCCGGACACCACCGCTCGCCTCGCGATGACCGCGAAACTCCATGCCGTGCTCGCCGACTACACCGACGAGAACCTGGGCCTCTGGGCTCCCTTCGCCACCTACGTCCCCGACGGGCTGACCGCGCTGGAGAGCCTTCCCGACCTGCTGCCCGCGGCCGATCTCGACCGGGCTCGGCGCGAATGGTCGACCGTCGAGCCGATCGTGTCGAGCCGGGACGCCTTCGAGCGGGAGTTCCCAGGGGTGGCAATCCAGACGATCCACGGCGACGCACCGTTCCACAACATGATCACCACCCCAGCCGGCGAGTACTGGGCGGACTTCGAACTCGTCACCCTTGGGCCGGTCGAGTCCGACGTCGCACTGGCCGGCGCGGATGGCGTGGCGACCTACGATGAGGCAGCGGTGCGCCTCGGCCTGCGGGCCTCCGACCCCCGGGTGCTGCGCCTGGTCGAGACCGCCGGATCTCTCGCGACGGTCGCCTGCCTTGCCATGGCTCCCCAGCTGCCGATGCTCGTCGGGGCAGTCGAACCCGCTCTCGCACAATGGCGTTCGACGCCGCTCTTCACCGGACCCTAGCTAGGCGGGCGGGCCCGACGTGCGTCCGCGCACCAGCTCGGTCTCGAGGATCTCCAGCGCAGGCAGGCCCGACCGTGGTGGGTTGTGCAGCAAATGGCCGGCCCGACGCCCCTTTTCGACGCTGGGCTGCTTGACGGTCGTCAGCCCGCGCGCCAATGCATCGGGGACACCGTCGAATCCGGTGACGGTCATCTGCCCCGGCACGTAGATGCCACGGCCACGCAGGTAGTCCATCGCCGAAAGTGCGAGCACGTCGGTGGTGCACATCAACGCCGTGATTCGAGGGTTGATGTCCAGCGCGACCTCGGCTGCCGCCCCGCCGGAGGCCTGAAGATGATCGCGAGTCTCCACCACCGTCAACGAATCAGGTTGCAAGCCAGCATCCTTCATGGCCTCACGAGTGCCTTGAATGCGCTCCCGCTGAACGAAGAAGTGCGGGTTGTCCATGCGGTCCAGATCGGCCGCCGCGGCATCGGCGTCACCGTGGGGCCAGTCGCGCCCCAAGCGCATCGTCAGGACTCCGATGTGTCGGTGACCGAGCCCGATGACGTAGTCGGCCACACTGCGCATCGCGGCGCGGTCGTCGATGCCGACGCGCGAGGCGTCGGGGACGTCCCGTGGTTGGTCGACCACCACCACCGGCAGCGCGCGCTGCGCGACCACTTGAAGGTACGGATCGTCGTCGGAGGCCGAGTAGACGACGAAACCGTCGACGCCCGCGGACAGCACCGCGGCGGTCCCGTCGCTGACGCTGCGATTGGGGCCGGCGGCGACCAACAGCAGCCCCTGTCCCACCGCCTCACAGGACTCGGCGAGGCCCGCGACGAAGTCCAGCGCCGCCGGGTCACGGAACGAGTAGTTGAGCGGCTCGGTGAGGATCAGGCCGACCGCACCCGCGCGCCGGGTGCGAAGCGAGCGTGCGACCGGATCGGGTCCGGCGTAACCCAGCTGCTTGGCCGTTGCCAGAACGCGCTCACGAAGATCGGCGGACAACTGATCCGGCCGGTTGTAGGCGTTGGAGATCGTGGTGCGCGAGACCTTCAGTTCGGCGGCCAACGACGCCAGGGTTGCTCGCCGGCGTGGCGCAGGTCCTCTGGGCATGGAGTATGACGCTAGCCGATTCCCCGCAGTTCACACCGTCATCGGGCTGCGTGGCGCACGCTGGTGATCACGCGGACGGTGCCGCCCATGACGTCGGAGACGTAGACGGTGCGGCCGTCGCGACTCGCGGCCATCAGTCCGGGCTGGATGCCGACCCCGATGGTCGCGACGGTGTTGTTGGTGGCGGCGTCGACGACCGTGACGGTTCCGCAGTTGATGTTGCTCACGTACAGGCGGTCGCCTCGGACGATCATGTCGACCGGGGCCGCGTCCGGTGGGATCGCGTCGAGCGCACGGGTCTTGGGGTCGATCTCCACGGCCGTGGTGGTCGACCCGTCCACCACGGTGAGGGCGTTGGTGGCGGCGTTGACGACGTACAACCGCTTGCCGACGACGGCACCGTAGTACGGGTATCCGCCGGTCGCCGCGTGATCGGCGGTGTTGGTCGTCTGGTCCAGTACCGCCACCGTGCCGCCCGAATAGTTGGTGACGTAGACCCGGTCCGCCGTGGCGGCGAGCCCAAATGGGTCACCGCCGACGGGGATCCGGACGAGTTCGGTGTTGTCGGCCAGGTCGATCACCGACACCGTTCCGGCGAGATCGGCGACGTAGAGGCGGTCGCCGCTGACCTCGAGACCAAACGGATTGGCGCCTACGTCGATGACGTCGACGACGGTGTTGGTCGAGGCGTCGACCACCGAGACCGTGCCGTCGTCGGCGTTCCCGACGTAGAGCGTTCCGCCCCTGGCTGCCAGCGCGAACGGCATGCTGCCGACCTCGACCGAACCGACCACCGTTCTGGTCGTGGTGTCCACGACCTTCACCGATCCGTTGCCTGCCGCGTCGTCGGAACCGTTGAGGACGTACAGGCGGTCCCCGATGACCGCAAGACCGTAGGTGAGCCCGCTGCCGACGTCGATGGTGTCGGTGACGGCGGCCTCGGCCGGGTCGACGGGCGCGCGAACGTCGACCGTCTGACCGTCGGACGCCGCGACCGCGAACATCGCGACTCCGTCGCCCGGATTCAGGTGTGCCGCCAGCCTGGCGGCCTGGGTTGGCGTGAACGCCCACTGCCCGGAGTCGGCGTCGACCGTGGCGGCACCGAGCCGACGGTCGACCTGCCGGACCAACGAGTAGGTACGTGGAATGGGATGGCCGACGACGTTGACGTGACCGGCCACTCGTCCCGACATGCGGTCGACCCGGTCGACGACCGCACCCGGGGCGGCCAGCGGGTCGGCGTCGACCAGCTCGGTCCGCTGTGGATCCGCGACCGACAGCTGCCGATGGCCGACGGTGCCGGGCTCGGACTGACGCCGCACCCAGGCCAGTACCGCCCACAGCGCCGGGGTGTCCGCCGGGCTCCCCGGCACCGGGACGACGAAGGGCGCCAACACCGCGGCGATGACGCCGGTGAAGGTACTCGCCCGTTCACGAGTCGAGTCCTCGGCGGGCGCCGTGGACACGCCGCGGGCCGCGACGGCCGTAGCGTGGGCCGCCCCGTGCTCGTCCACGGATGTCTGATCGCCGGCCGCGGCGCCCAGGAACGTCCCGGCGCCGCCACCGCCGCCGAACGAGACGGTCGCCAGCGAAATCGACGAGATCGCCGTGACGACAACGCTATTCGACGTCGCGGCGATGACGTCCGCGGTGAAGACCCTGGCCGCCTTCGCGTCGTCGTGGACCGCAGCGGCCGCAGTCGGGACGGCGACGGGCGCGGCCTCCGGGGCAGGGATGGCGATCGGCTCCGCGGTGGGTGGCGTGACGACCGGCGAGTCCTGGGGCGCGGCTTGTTCCTGCGCAACGGATTCCTGTGCGACCGGCTCGGTTCCGCTCGACGAGGACGCGCCGTCGGATGACCCCTGCTCGTATTCACTCGAGGTAAGCGCACCGCCGGAACTGCGGACCGAGACGCCGGGCGCCGGTTCGGTCGTCGACCCCGTCGACCCGAGAGCCTGATCGGGGTCTGACGATGCGTCAGACCCCGACCCGGCATCGACGGAACCCGCCCCCACGGGTGGTGTCGACCCCCCAGACGACACCACCCCGGGCTCCGCCTTCGAGTCCGGGTCCCCCGATCCCGAACTCTCGACCTGCGACACGCCGGGCGACGGCTCAGACGTTGGTTCGGCAGCCGCGAGACCCGGATAGGTCATCGCCGCCGCACCAACGCCGAACACCACTGCGAGGGCCCCCGCGCATCGAAGGCGTTTCGTGTTGCTCACCGCCGATGCCCCTCGCCGTTGTCCCTTCCGACGTCGTCCTCGTAGATGATCGCCCCGAATGCGGACCGGTCGCATCGGGGATTCCCCTATGGTTCTGCCGCCTACGACCCCATGCCGCCGACTCTCGTCACGTCAGCCGCCCGTGGCGACGGGGCGAGCCGGTTCGCCGCTCCACTGCGACCACGACCCGGGAAACAACGCTGCGTCGACGCCGACCACGGCCAGCGCGGCGACCGCCACCGCCGCGGTGACACCCGACCCGCAGTACGCACCGGCGGTGTCACCGAGTGCGTCGGCGAGGTCGGCCGTGGGGAGGAACGCGCCGTCGGCGTCGAGCAGCGACGTGCTCGGCACGTTGACGGCGCCGGGGACGTGACCCGCGACCGGGTCCACGGGCTCGACGTCGCCACGAAAGCGCTCCGGTGCCCGTGCGTCGGCCAACCGGGAGCCGAGCGCCGCGGCCTCGTCGGCGGTCAACGTCGGCATGGCCCCCGCGTAGAGGTCGGGATGGGTGAGGGTGACGTCACCCGGCTCGGGGTTGACGACGCCGGATTCCAGAGCGCCTCGCCACGCCGCCAGACCGCCGTCGAGGATGCGCACGTCGGCCAGACCGGCGGCCGTCAACACCCACCACGCGCGCGCCGACCCGGCCCGGTTCCAGTCGTCGTAGACCACGACCGGGTCGCCGTCCCGGATTCCCCACCGCCGCGCCGCCGCCTGCAGCGCGGCGCCGGACGGCAGGGGGTGCCTCCCCTTGCCAGTCACGGCGTGATCGGTCAATTCGTCGTCGAGGGAGACGTACACCGCGCCGGGAAGGTGGCCCGCCTCGTAGGCCGCACTGCCGTCCGGCTCGGCCAACTGCCAGCGGACGTCCAGGATTCTCGGCGGCGCACCTCCCGCGATCAGCTCCTCGAGTTCGGTTGCGGTGACCAATACTTCGGATCTCACGCACTCGAACGTACGCTGACCCGTGTGGGCGAGCACGCGTTCAGCGCAGCGGAGACAAGGGCCGTGTACCGAGCCATCGCCGAGCGCCGCGACATGCGCCGGTTTGCACCGGGCGACGTGCCAGAAGAGGTCCTCGCCAGACTGCTCGCAGCTGCACACGCCGCCCCAAGCGTCGGACTGATGCAGCCGTGGCGGTTCATCCGCATCACCGACGACGCCCTGCGCCACCAGATCCACGACATCGTCTCCGACGAACGTCGGCAGACCGCGTCGGCACTGGGTCCGCGGGCCGACGAGTTCCTCCGGTTGAAGGTCGAGGGCGTGCTGGACTGCGCCGAACTGCTCGTCGTGGCGCTGCGCGACGGGCGCGACAAGCACGTCTTCGGGCGCCGAACCCTGCCGCAGATGGATCTGGCCTCAGTGTCGTGCGCCATCCAGAATCTGTGGCTTGCGGCCCGTGCGGAGGGCCTGGGCATGGGCTGGGTGTCGATCTTCGACCCCGCGCGCCTCGGTCCGCTGCTCGGAATGCCAGACGACGCCGAGCCGGTGGCGATCCTGTGCCTCGGCCCGGTTCCGGACTTCCCCGACCGGCCCGCGCTGGAGATCGACGAGTGGACGTTCGGCAGGCCGCTCGACGAATTCGTCTCGGAGAACGGCTGGGCGGGCCAACCCGCGCCCGCCGTAGGCTTGCCGCCGTGTCCCCCGTGACCGTCGACCTCAACGCCGACCTCGGCGAGGGTTTCGGGGTGTGGCAACTCGGCGACGACGACGCCATGCTCGAGGTGGTCACCAGCGCCAACGTGGCGTGCGGCTTCCACGCAGGCGACCCGGCCGGCTTGGCGACGGTGTGTCGAGCCGCAGCCCGCCGCGGCGTCCGGATCGGAGCACAGGTGAGCTACCGCGACCTACATGGGTTCGGCAGACGCTACATCGACATGGCAGCCGACGATCTCATCGCCGACGTGATCTACCAGATCGGCGCCCTCCAGGCCCTGGCCGCCGCCGCCGGATCCACGGTCAGCTACGTCAAACCCCATGGCGCGCTGTACAACACGATCGTCCACGACGAGGGTCAAGCCGACGCGGTCGCCAAGGCGGTGCACGCCGTCGACCCGGGTCTGGCCGTGCTGGGGCTGGCTGGTTCCGCGTTCTTCTCCGCAGCCGGCGCCCTCGGCCTGCGCACCGTCGCCGAGGCCTTCGCCGACCGGGCCTACCAACCCGACGGACGGCTGGTCTCGCGCCGCGAACCCGGCGCAGTCCTCGACGACGCGGAGGCCATCGCCGCCCGGGTGTCCTCGATGGTCGGGCGCGGCACAGTCGAGGCAGCCGACGGGACGACCATCCCCATCATCGCGGAATCTGTGTGCGTGCACGGAGATTCACCGGGCGCCGTGCGCAGCGCCACGGCAGTCCGCGCCCGCTTGGCCGCCGACGGGGTCGTCGTGAAGGCGTTCACCTGATGCGTCTCAAGCTCGGCCGGCCGAACCTCGCCGACTACAGTCGGTACTTCGACCAACCGCCTGCGACGTGCCAGTCGCCGCTGACCGTGACGTGGGCGGGCGTGACCACCCTCCTCGTCGACGACGGCCAGTCGGCTTTGCTGACCGACGGATTCTTCACCCGCCCAAGACTTCTCACCGTCGGCCTCCGGAAGCTGGCCCCCTCACTACCCCGCATCGACGGATGCCTGGCCCGCCTCGGAGTCGAACGCCTTGAGGCCGTCCTGCCCGTCCACACCCACTTCGACCACGCGATGGATTCGGCGGTGGTGGCCCAGCGCACGGGCGCGAAGCTCGTCGGCGGCACGTCGGCGGCTCAGCTAGGCCGCGGGGCGGGACTGCCAGAAGACCAACTCGTGGTCGTCACCCCGGGTGCACCAATGTCGTTGGGGGCGTTCGACGTAACCCTCGTCGTCGGCAACCACTGTCCGCCCGACCGGTTCCCCGGCACCATCACCGAACCACCGGTCCCGCCGGTGCGGGCCTCGGCGTACCGGTGCGGCGAGGCGTGGTCGACGCTGATCCACCACCGCCCAACCGACAGACGCCTCCTCGTCGTCGGCAGCGCAGGCTTCGTCCCCGGCGGACTGCGAGGACAGCGGGCCGACGTCGTCTACCTCGGCGTCGGACAGCTGGGGCTGCAGCCCGAGCGCTACCTCCGCGACTACTGGGACGAGGCGGTGCGCGCAGTGGGCGCCAGGCGCGTCGTCCTGGTCCACTGGGACGACTTCTTCGGCCCACTCCGGGAACCGGTGCGCGCGCTGCCATACGCGGCCGACGACCTCGACGCGTCGATGCGAGTGTTGGCCCGGCTGGCGACCGAAGACGCTGTGGCACTGCACCTCCCCGCACCATGGGAGCGCGCCGACCCGTGGAGCTGACGCTGGCGCTCGGCGCGCTGGCCGTCGTCCTGGCATTCGCGATGTTCCGGCCGCGGGGGTGGCCAGAGGCCGTCGCAGCGATACCCGCCGCGGGCCTGCTGATCGCGCTCGGAGTGGTGTCGCTCGACGACGCCATGGTCGAGGTCGACGACCTTCTGCCGGTGGTCGGGTTCCTCGCGGCGGTGCTGGTGCTGGCCAAGCTGTGCGACGACGAAGGCTTGTTCCACGCCGCCGGTGTGGCGATGGCCCGCCGCAGCGCAGGCGAACCACACCGCCTGATGGGCACCGTCTTCGCCATCGCGGCGACGACGACCGCGGTACTCAGCCTCGACGCCACCGTCGTCCTGCTGACACCCGTGGTGACGGCGACCGCCCGCACCCTCGGCATCCCGTCTCGACCGCACGCCTACGCCACCGCGCACCTGGCCAACACCGCGTCCCTCCTCCTGCCGGTGTCGAACCTGACCAACCTGCTGGCCTTCTCCGCCGCCGGCCTCACCTTCGCGCACTTCAGCGCCGTCATGGCACTACCGTGGCTACTCGCGATCGCCGCCGAGTACGTCCTGCTGCGCTGGTTCTTCCGTCGCGAGCTGGCCCAGCGGCCCACCGACCACGTGACACCACCACCGGCGGAGATGCCGGTCTTCGTGATCGTCGTGCTGGCACTGACCCTGGTCGGCTTCGCGGCCACCTCGCTTCTCGACGTGGCGCCCGCCTGGGCGGCACTCGCAGGCGCGGTCGTCCTCGGGGTGCGAGGACTCGTCCGTCGCCGCAGCAGCGTGGCCGGCATCGCGGCGGCCGCCAACGTGCCGTTCCTCGCGTTCGTGCTGTGCCTCGGCGTGGTGGTGACCGCGGTGATGAAACACGGCCTCGACGAGGCGATGCGGCACCTGTTGCCGACCGGCACGACGTTGCCCGCGCTGCTTGGCATCGCCGTGGCGGCCGCGCTGCTGTCCAACGTGGTCAACAACCTGCCCGCCGTGTTGGTTTTGCTGCCGCTGGTCGCGGGGATGGGACCCGCCGCCGTGCTCGCCGTGCTGATCGGAGTCAACGTCGGACCCAACCTCACATACCCCGGCTCGCTGTCGAATCTGCTGTGGCGCAGCGTGGTGCAGCGCGAACGCCTACCGGCGGGGTTCGTTGAGTTCAGTCGCGTCGGGCTGGTCACGGTCCCGGTGACCCTCGTCGTCGCTGTGTTGGGCCTGTGGGTGGGCATCGAAACGTTCGGGGTGCGATAGCTTGCTGGTGACCTTCCGAACCGAACGAGGTGATCGTTGACGACGCACGTGATGCCGTCACGCCAGTCGTTGCGCGCGCTGGACGCCGTCAACTTCTTCCTGGCCGACGTCCGCGACGGATTGGGCCCCTACCTCGCGATCTATCTCCTCGCGGTCCGCGGACCCGAACACGGCTGGAACGAGGCCACGGTCGGCTCGGTGATCACCATCGCCGGCGTCGTCGGACTCCTCTCCCAGACCCCGGCGGGCATCCTGATCGACCGGATCAAGAACCGGCGGGCGATCATCGTCGTCGCCGCCCTTGCCGTCACCGTCAGCTCGCTGGTGCTGCCCTTCGTCAGCGGGTTCGCGTTGATCGCGATCAGCCAGTCGGTGGCGTCCCTCGCCGCCGCGGTGTTCGCCCCGGCGATCGCAGCCGTCACCCTCGGTCTGATGGGACCGCGGATGTTCGCGCCAAGAGTCGGCCGCAACGAGGCGTTCAACCACGCGGGCAACGCCACCGCCGCGGGCGTCGCCGCCCTTCTCGCCTGGTCGCTCGGCCCGGTGGTGGTGTTCTGGCTGATGGGCGTGCTTGCCGTGCTCAGCGTCGTGGCCACCACGCGCATCCGCGGCGACGAGATCGACGACGAACTGGCCCGCGGCCTCACCCCCGACGACGACGGGAAGTCCGTCGGCGCCTGGACCACGCTGGTGACCAACCGCCCGCTGCTGATCTTCGCGATCATCGCGTTCACCTTTCACCTCGCCAACGCTGCGATGCTCACCTCGGTCAGCCAGCTCCTGACCCGCGTCGTCGGAAAGGACAGCGCCACGTCCCTGGTCGCGTTGTGCATTCTGGCCGCGCAGCTGGTCATGGTCCCGGTGGCGATCGTGGTCGGCCGCAAGGCCGACGTCTGGGGCCGAAAACCGATCTTCCTGGTCGCGTTCGCGGTGCTGACGGCTCGCGGCCTGCTCTACACGGTGTCCGACAACGCGGCGTGGCTGCTGGCCGTGCAGGCACTCGACGGCATCGGTGCGGGCATCTTCGGGGCGCTGTTCCCCATCGTGATCGCCGACCTGACCCGAGGAACAGGACGGTTCAACGTGGCCCAGGGCGCGGTGTCGACCGTGCAGGGCGTCGGCGCCGCCCTCAGCGCGACGGTCGCCGGGTTCGTCATCGTCACCGAGGGATACACGATCGCGTTCTGGACGCTGGCAGCCGTGGCCGCCGTCGGCTTGGTCCTCTACGCCCGCTTCATGCCGGAGACCAAGTCGGAAGGCGTTGGTCACGCACCGTCGGCCGACTCGTAGACGTAGTGAACGAGCAGCTGGCTCAGCTCGTCGACGAAGCGGTCGACGGGAATCGGTGGGCGGTCGACGGTGTAGCGGATCGCCAACTGGGTGGTGGTTTGCACCACGAACCACGAGGCGGTGTCGAGGTCGTCATGCCGAAGCCGGCTGCTATTGGCGAGCAGTTGGTGGTAGACCAGGTCGCGGCCACGGGCTAGGAGCGCAGCCAGGACGTCGGTCTCACCGAAGCGGGGCACCTGTTCGACGGCGATCCGCAGCAGATCGGCTTGGGCGGCGAGGGCGTTGACCAGAGTGGTGAGTGCCACCCTGGTGCCCTCCTCGGGTGAGCGTCCCGTCATGCTTCGGAAGACGGTCGAGATGTTCGCGCTGACGTCTTCGGCAAGGCGGTTCACCACCGCAGCGGTGATGGCGTCCTTGTCGGTGAAGTACTGGTAGAGCGAGCCCGGGCTGACCCCTGCCGCCCGCGCGATGCGGTTGGTGGACGCGCCGTCGTACCCGTACGCGATCAGTACGCGAGCGCCGGCCTCCAAGATGCGTTCCACCGTGGCGCGCGACCGCTCCTGTCGCGGGAGTTTTCGCGGGCCGGAGCGGACGACGGACATCGGAGAAGTGTGGCACGGAACGCGAATTGAAAGCGAGCTATCGCTCACGTTTGACTGGAGTCATGGTCAACCTCATCGCAGCGGCCGACGAAGAGCTGCATACACCCGGTGCCGCGCCGCACTGGCAGGAGAGCTTCTACTTCAATTGGGTCGACGTCGAGCGCGAAGCGCTGGGCTTCGCCCGCCTTGGCTACCGATTCGCTCAGCGGCAGGCCGACGCGGTGGTCGTCACCATGCGCGACGGCCGGCGGGAGTTCGTCTACGGAGCCGTCGACGTACCCATCCAGGGAGACCCCCTGGCCTTGCGCTGCGCCGACGGCCTTACCGTCGGCCGGCTGACCTTCCGAATGACCGAACCGCTGCAGCATTGGGAGCTCACCCTGGCTGGCCGCGACGGACTCAACCTGGCGTGGACGGCGTCTGCACCGGCCTTCGACTTCGGCCACAACGGCTCCGAAGTCATCGCACACCGTCACTTCGAACACCCCGGGGTCATCGCCGGCCGGTCCGTCATCCGGGGCCACGAACACCGGATCACCGGGTTCGGGACTCGCGACAAGTCGTGGGGCCCACGGGACTGGGCAGGCATCTCCGGCTGGGATTGGATCTCCGCGCAGTTCGGCAACGAGTTGGCGTTCACCGTGACGCAAACGTTCGCTGACGGCCAGCCCATGCAGTCGGGCTTCGTCAGCCGCCGCGGCCGCACGACTGCCGTGGCCAGCTTCGAGCTGCGCTACACCTCCAGCGGCGAACACAGCGCGCGCGACGCCAAACTGACGATCGTCGACGACGAGGGTGCGACGTTCCACGTCAGCGGCCGCGGGATCAGTCAGGTTCCGTTGTTCAAGACCGGGATGATGCTCCACGAGACGCACACCCGGTTCGAGGCCCGACTGGACGACGGATCGCGGCTGAGCGGTGCCGGCGTAGTGGAGCACACCTGGCACGCGGGGTCACGCGAACTGCTCCGACGGCTGCCGACGCTGCTTCCCGTCGCCGCGGACGCACTGAGGTCGAGGCTCCGATGATCATTGCGCTGCAACCCGATACCGACGCTGACGCCGAGGTGATCGGCGGCAAGGGGCAGGGTTTGCTCCGGCTGCTGGCGGCGGGATTGCCCGTACCCGAGGCGTGGTGCATCACCGCCGACACGTCGCTCGACGCGGTTGCCCGCGACACGTGTCTGGACAACGAATTGGCACACTGGTGGTCCGACGTCGTCGACCTGTTCCCTGGAACGCCCTGGGCAGTACGCAGTTCGGCCGTCTCCGAGGACCTCGCCGACGCGTCCTTCGCAGGCGTGTACGAGACGGTTCTCGGCGTCGACTCCCTCGACGGCATCCGTGACGCGGTCCGCCAGTGCTGGGCATCCCTCGGCGGCCAGCGCGCCACCACCTATCGCGACGAGCACGGCAAGTCCGGCGGCATGGCGTTGATCCTGCAGCGGATGATCGCCCCCGACGTCGCAGGGGTGCTACTGACGGCAAACCCGTTGCGGCCGTTCGCCTCCGAAATCGTCATCGACGCGGCCTGGGGGTTGGGCGAGACGGTGGTCTCCGGTCGCACCGACCCGGACAACTTCGTCCTGGATCGCAGCACCGGTGTCACCCGCAGCCGCCAGCTGGGCGGCAAGGCGCTGGAGGCCGTCTGGGACCGCGGTGTCCACGAGCGTGACGTCGATGCCGACCGACGGGGCCAATTCTGCTTGACGGCAACGCAATTGACTGACCTGCACGCGCTGTCGAAGACCGTGTCCGAGCGCATCGGTCCACGCCGCGACCTGGAGTGGGCCATTGCGGGCGGACGGCTGTTCGCGCTGCAGGACCGGCCCATCACCAACCTGCCCAACCCGGATCCCGTGGACGTGTGGTCGCGTCGGTTCGGCGACGAGTATCTCTCCGACTGCATGCTGCCACTGCCGGAGGATCTGATGCTGCCCTGGATCGTCGAGATGAGCATGAAGGAGATGGCCGCCCTGCAGGGCCGCCGCGACATGGCGGCGATGTCTCCGGTTCGCCTGCACCACGGCTACAGCTACTTCAGCGGTGCGTACTTCGTCGAGGGCCTGCGGATGCTGCCGAGGTCGATGCGGTCCAACGGTGCCGACCAGTGGTTCCCGCCCGTGGTCCTGGACCGGGTCCGGGACGCCCGATGGGATCCCCGCTTCCTCGTCGGCTTCGTGTTGGCCCCGTGGCGGGACCGCGGACGCAGCGGACTTCGAGGCAACCTGGTCGCCTTGGAACGCCATTGCGCGGCAATCGAACACCGCATCGTCCCCAAGCTGACCCAGGACTACGGAACGCTCGGCGACGACGAGTGGCGTCGCCAGTACGACGAGGTCAACGCCTTCGGTGAGGAGCACTTTCGGATCGTGCGTTGGGGCATGACCATCTACAACGGCTTTCTTCATGCGCTACTGGAACGGCTGTTGGCGAGCTGGTGTGGTGACGACTCCGGCGAGCTGTACCAGAACGTCATCGGCGGACTGGACGATACGAAGACGGCCACCATCAACACCGAGATCGTCCGCCTTGCCCAATTGGCGCTCGACGATGGCGAGCTCGCAGACTCCATACGAACCGGCGGGACCTATCACGACGCCCGCGAGAGCACCGCGGACGCAGAGTTCTGGCGGCGCTACGACGAATTCCTCGCTCGCCACGGGCACCGATCCGACAGCCGCGACATCGGCAGGCCCCGGTGGCGAGAGCAACCGCACCTCATCCTCGAACTCGTCCGCGCCCAATTGCGCGCGACGGATACCGCTGCACCACAGTCGAATTCATCTCACGACCGCCGAATCGCCGCCGAAGCAGCCGCCCTGGCCGAACTCCGCAGAGGACCGGCGAGATGGGTGCGGGCTCCAATCCTGATCCGACTGATGACACTGGTCCAGGACTACACGCGGTATCGCGAGAACCAGCGCTACCACCTCGACTACCTGCTCACCCACCTCCGCGCACTAGTTCTCGAGCAGGCCGCACGCCTGGTGCGGCGCGGAATGCTCGCCGACCGCGACGACGTATTCCTGCTGCACGGCGCCGAGTTCTTCTCGGCAATCTCCGGGGGTGGGGCCGGCGTCGACCTGAGTGGCGAGCTCGACATCAGGCGCCGCGAATTCGCCCGCAATACCGGCCGGTTACCCGCCACCTACCTCTTCGACGACGTCGAGACAGAGGTGCACGACGAATCGTCGGCCGGGTACGCGGATCTGCCGGAGGGTTCGATCGCCGGCACCGCGTTCTGCCGCGGCCAAGCCAGCGGCCGAGCCCGGGTCGTGCACACGTTGTCCGATCTCGGAAGGGTCGAAGCCGGCGACGTCCTCGTCGCCCCCAACATCGACCCGGGCTGGACCAGCGTCTTCCCGCTACTGTCGGGGCTCGTCGTCGAAACCGGTGGAAAGCTGAGCCATGGCGCCATCCTGTCCCGCGAATACGGCATCCCGGCCGTCGGGGGAATCACCGGCGCCACCACCGTGATCGCCGATCGGGCCGACGTCGCCGTGGACGGACACCGAGGAACCGTCACCCTCGGTCCGGACGAAGGCTCCTAGCGACGCTGCCTGGCGATCTCCGCCAGTACCACACCCGCGGCCACCGAGGCGTTCAACGACTCCGTCGGTCCCGCCATCGGGATGGACACGATCGCGTCGCAGTTCTCCCGCACCAAGCGGGACAGGCCCTTGCCCTCGGAGCCGACCACGACGACCATCGGACCGCTCGCGTCGACCTCGTCGAGCTGGGTGTCACCACCGGCGTCCAGACCCACCACCAGCAGGCCCTCGTCCTTCCAGCTCTGCAGCGTGCGGGTCAGGTTGGTGGCCCGCCCGACGCGAAGCCGCGCGGCAGCGCCAGCACTGGTGCGCCACGCGACGGCCGTCACCGACGCCGACCGGCGTTGCGGGATGAGCACGCCGTGACCACCGAACGCGGCGACCGACCTGACGATCGCACCCAGGTTCCGGGGATCGGAGATGTTGTCCAACGCCACCAGCAGAGCCGGCGTCGAATCCGCCTTGGCCACACGCAGCAAGTCGTCGGGATGGGCGTAGTTGTACGGCGGCACTTGCAGGGCGATGCCCTGGTGAAGACCGTTGGCGCTGAGCCGGTCCAGGTCGTGCTTCTGCACCTCGAGGATCGAGATGCCCTTGTCGGCCGCGCGCTGCACAGACTCGGTGAGGCGCTCGTCGGCTTCGGCTCCGAGCATCACCCACAGGGCGGTGGCCGGCACGCCGGCGCGCAAGCACTCCAATACGGGGTTGCGGCCGAGTACGACCTCGGTCTCGTCGGTCTTCTTGTGCCTCCCCTGGTCCTTGCGGGCCGCCGCGGCGGCCCGCTTTCCGGCGGGGTGGTGCGGCCGCGCACTCGCCGGCGGGGTGGCACCCTTGGCCTCCAACCCGCGCCTGCGGACACCGCCGGAGCCGATCGTCGGCCCCTTCTTGGTACCCGCCTTGCGTACCGCTCCACGTCGTTGGGAGTTGCCTGCCATTATTTGTTGCTCCCGTCGACGAGCGCCCATTGTGGTCCGTCTGCGGTGTCGGTGACGTCGATGCCGGCCGCCTTGAGCCGATCGCGAATCTCGTCGGCCCTAGCCCAGTCTCGTTGTTCCCTGGCCTCCGCGCGACCCGCGAGCGCCCACTGGACCAGCTCGTCGATCGCTGCGAGGGCCGCCGACGTCTCGTCGCGCGATTCCCAGCGCTCGTCGAGCGGGTCGCAACCGAGGATGCCCATCATCGCCCGGATGGACCTGGCGTGCCTCATCGCGGTCTCGTGGTCCCCCGCGTCCAGCGCACGATTGCCCTCGGCCCGCGCGGCGTGCACCTCGGCCAACGCGGCCGGGACGGCCAGATCGTCGTCGAGCGCGGCGCCGAACTTCTCGGTCCAGTCGCCGGGAACGATCGTCCCCACCCGGTTGCGCACGCGGTGCAGGAACTCCTCGATGCCGGTGTAAGCCTTCACCGCGTCCTGCAGGGCGTTCTCGGAGAACTCCAGCATCGACCGGTAGTGCGCCGAGCCGAGGTAGTACCGCAGTTCCGCGGCGCGAACCCGTTGCAGCACAGCGGGAATCGCCAACACGTTGCCGAGGGACTTGCTCATCTTCTCGCCACCCATGGTGACCCAGCCGTTGTGCATCCAGTACTGCGCGAAGCCGTCACCGGCCGCCCGTGCCTGCGCGATCTCGTTCTCGTGATGCGGAAACACCAAATCCATCCCACCGGCATGGATGTCGAACGCCGACCCGAGGTACGTTTCGCACATGGCGACGCACTCGGTGTGCCAGCCCGGGCGACCCGGGCCCCACGGCGTCGGCCACGACGGTTCGCCCGGCTTGGCGCCCTTCCACAGGGTGAAGTCACGCGGGTCGCGCTTGCCCGTCGCGACGCCCTCGCCCTGGTGCACGTCGTCGATCCGGTGGCCGGACAGCTGGCCGTAGTCGGGATAGCTCAACACGTCGAAGTAGACGTCCCCGCCACCCGTATAGGCATGGCCTTCGGCGAGCAGCCGCTCGATCAGCTCGACCATCTGGGTGATGTGCCCGGTGGCGCGCGGCTCGGCCGACGGGGGCAGGACACCGAGGGCGTCGTATGCGGAGGTGAAGGCGCGCTCGAAGGTCGCCGCCCACTCCCACCACGGCCGGCCGGCGTCGGCAGCCTTGTTGAGGATCTTGTCGTCGATGTCGGTGACGTTGCGGATGAAGGCGACGTCGAAGCCCTTCGCCGTCAGCCAGCGACGCAGTACGTCGAACGCCACGCCACTGCGGACGTGGCCGATGTGTGGCAGACCCTGGACCGTGGCGCCGCAGAGATAGATGGACGCGTGTCCGTCGCGCAGGGGGACGAAGTCACGCACCACACCCGTCATGGTGTCGTGAATTCGCAGGGGCTGAACGGTCACGACGGGCCAGCTTACCGGCCCGTCAGCCTTCAATCGTCCACACTACTGTTCTGCTCCTCATCTTCCACGATCAGCACCGTCGCGATCGCGGCCAGACCTTCGCCCCGACCCGTCAGGCCGAGCCCGTCGGTGGTCGTCGCCGACACCGACACCGGCGCGTCGAGCAGCTGAGAAAGAAGTTGTTGCGCCTCCGCGCGGCGCGGACCGATCTTCGGTCGATTTCCGATTACCTGAACGGCGGCGTTGCCGACGCGGAAGCCTTCGGCGCGGAGCAGCCCGGACACGTGGCGCAGCATGTCGGCGCCGCCGACGCCGCGCCATTCGGGACGGTCGGTTCCGAAGACGGAACCAAGATCGCCAAGACCGGCTGCGCTCAGCAGAGCGTCGCACAGCGCATGAGCCGCGACGTCTCCGTCGGAATGCCCAGCGCAGCCGTCGGCGTCATCGAAGGACAAGCACAGCAGCCAACACGGCCGCCCAGCTTGAATCGGGTGCACATCGGTACCCAGACCGATTCTCGGCACCATGGAGCGCCCCTGAAAGGTCAGGAAGCTGCTGCCAGAACCTCGTCGAGGATGCTTTCGGCCTTCTCCTCGTCGGTGTTCTCGGCAAGAGCCAACTCGCCAACGAGAATCTGGCGGGCCTTGGCCAACATGCGCTTCTCGCCGGCGGACAGCCCGCGCTCCTGATCACGACGCCACAGGTCGCGAACGACCTCCGCCACCTTGTTCACGTCACCAGAGGCCAGCTTCTCCAAGTTGGCCTTGTACCGACGCGACCAGTTGGTCGGCTCCTCGGTATGCGGGGCGCGAAGCACCTGGAAGACCTTGTCCAGGCCCTCCTGGCCGACGACGTCGCGGACGCCGACGTACTCTGCGTTGTCAGCAGGAACTCGAACGGTGAGATCGCCCTGCGCAACCTTGAGGACGAGATATTCTCTCTGCTCGCCCTTGATGGTTCGGGTTTCGATCGCCTCGATCAATGCAGCACCGTGGTGTGGATAGACAACGGTGTCTCCGACCTTGAAAATCATCAGATTCGAGCCCCTTTCACAACCCAATGTTAGCACGGAGCTAAGACACGTGTTGCGCAACGATGCAGGTCAGGGGCACCGCGGGTGAAGACGAGGGGTTGACAGGGTGAGGAATCCGTGCAACGCGAAGGCCGCTCGGCAAACCTCCAGCGGACGATCGGCGGCCCTCGCAGGGCCGATTCGAGCGGTGCGAAGAGCCCCGTCGCCAGCCCTCGGCTTCCGCCGCTCCACACCACCTACTACTCTGCATAGTCGACACTCGGGATGCACGTCACGGTCGTCCCGTCGCCGAGCAGGAGGCTTCAGTGACGCTCTCGAAAACGCGGACTTCCGCCGTCGCGCTGGCCGCTTGCGGCCTGTCGGCCGCCATCGTCCTGTCCGGCTGTAGCGCAGGGCAGATCTCCCAGTCGGCGTCGCAGCAGCCTGCCGTCAACGGCACCCTCGCCTGGGTCGGCGACCCCACCTCGGGAATCGCGCTTCGCAACGTGCACCTGCGCGCACCCCAGACCTCCGACTACGTCCGGCCCGGCGGCGACGCCGAGTTGCTGTTCGTCGCCGTGAACGAATCGGCGGAGAAGGACGACCGGCTGGTGTCGATCACGTCCAGCGTCGGCACCGTAAGCCTCACCGGGAATCTCACCGTGCCCGCGGGGGGCACCCTGATCGTGGGGACGCCGGACGGCACGCCGAGCGCACTGGACGCCACCGAGGGCGCGAGCACCGTCGAGGCTTCCGTCCAGCTCACCGAGCCGATCAGCAACGGCCTCAACTACCCGTTCACCTTCACGTTCGAGCGCTCCGGCCAGACGGAGCTCAACGTGCCGATCTCCGCAGGGGAGACTCCGCGCCGCGAGGCAGCGGTCGAGGCGGGCTCCGAAGCCGACACGGGCGGCCACTGACCTTCGCCGGCACCGTTCTGTCGGTGCCGACCGATACGGTCGGCACGTGGCAAAGGTCGGTTCCAAGGCGCGTTCGCAGCACCGCTGTTCGGAGTGTCAGCACGTCACTGCCAAGTGGGTTGGCCGGTGCCCTGACTGCGGCAGCTGGGGCACGGTCGACGAGATCGCCGTCCTCACCCCGATCTCGGGCGCTGCCACCAATCGCGCCGTCGCACCAAGTTCGCCCGCCGTCCCGATCAGCTCGATCGATCCCGGCTCCACCAGGCACTTCCCGACCGGAGTCAGTGAGCTCGACAGGGTTCTGGGAGGCGGCCTCGTCCCCGGTTCGGTGACGCTGCTCGCCGGCGATCCCGGCGTCGGCAAGTCGACGCTGCTGCTCGAGGTGGTCCATCGCTGGGCCGAATCCGGTCGTCGAGCGCTGTACCTGTCGGGCGAGGAGTCGGCGGGCCAGATCCGGCTGCGCGCCGAACGCACCGGCTGCACGCACGACGAGGTGTTCCTCGCGGCCGAGTCGGACCTGCAGACCGCGCTCGGTCACATCGAGCAGGTGAAGCCGTCGCTCATCGTCGTCGACTCGGTCCAGACGATGTCGACCACCGAGGCCGACGGAGTCACCGGCGGCGTCACCCAGATCAGGGCCGTCACCACGGCACTGACGATGGCCGCGAAGACCACCGGCGTCGCGATCATCCTCGTCGGCCACGTGACCAAGGACGGCGCCATCGCGGGACCCCGTTCGCTGGAGCACCTGGTCGACGTCGTGATGCACTTCGAAGGCGACCGCTCGTCGGCGCTGCGCATGGTGCGCGGGGTGAAGAACCGCTTCGGCGCCGCTGACGAAGTCGGTTGTTTCCTGTTGCACGACAACGGGATCGAGGGTGTCGCCGATCCCTCCGGCTTGTTCCTGGACCAACGCCCACAACCAGTGTCGGGCACCTCGGTGACTGTGACCCTCGACGGCAAGCGGCCTCTCATAGGCGAGGTTCAGGCGCTCATCGGCTCAGCGTCGGCGGGCAATCCGCGGCGTGCGGTCAGCGGCATCGACTCGGCCCGCGCGGCGATGATCACCGCCGTCCTAGAGAAGCGCGCGCACCTCAACGTCGGGCAGAACGACATCTACCTGTCGACGGTCGGCGGCATGCGCCTGACCGACCCGTCCTCCGACTTGGCGGTGGCGTTGGCGATCGCGTCGGCGTATGCCGACATTCCGATGCCGACGACAGTGGTCGCGATCGGCGAGGTCGGCCTCGCGGGCGACCTTCGCCGCGTGACGGGCATGGACCGCCGCCTGGCGGAGGCGGCCCGGCTGGGGTTCACGTGCGCCGTCATCCCGCCTGGAGTGAAGGACGTTCCCGCAGGGTTGACGGTGCAGTCCGCGGACAACATCTCGGGGGCCTTGCGGGTGCTCAGGAACATCTCCGACAATGTGAGGGACAATGGCGGCCGACGCTAGGAGAGGTGATCGCCGTGAAGGCTGCCAGAAGCGGGCGCGGCAATGTCGTTCAGCTCGCTCGACCGACACTGCGTGAGACCCTCGGTCAGCTCGCCCCGGGTACAGCGCTTCGCGACGGCCTCGAGCGCATCCTGCGTGGGCGTACCGGCGCCCTGATCGTGCTCGGGTTCGACGACGCCGTCGAGGCGATTTGTGACGGCGGCTTCGCTCTTGACATCGCCTACGCGCCGACGCGGCTTCGCGAGTTGTCCAAGATGGACGGCGCGGTCGTGCTGTCCAGCGACGGAACCCGCATCCTGCGGGCCAACGTACAGCTCGTCCCCGATCCCTCGATCCCGACCGACGAGTCGGGAACCCGGCACCGGTCAGCCGAGCGCACCGCCGTACAAACGGGTTATCCCGTTGTCTCCGTTAGCCATTCGATGAGCATCGTCACCGTCTACGTCGCCGGCGAGCGACACGTGGTGCCCGATTCCGCGACGATCCTGTCGCGGGCGAATCAGACGATCGCCACACTCGAGCGGTACAAGGCCCGGCTCGACGAGGTCAACCGACAGCTTTCGACCGCAGAGATCGAAGACTTCGTGACGCTGCGCGACGTCATGACCGTGGCGCAGCGCCTGGAGATGGTCCGCCGGATCAGCCTCGAGATCGACGCCGACGTCGTCGAACTCGGCACCAACGGACGCCAGCTCAAGCTGCAGCTCGAAGAACTCGTCGGTGACAACGACACCGCCCGCGAACTAATTGCGCGCGACTATCACGCCAACCCGGATCCGCCTTCGACCGCGCAGGTGCTCGCGACTCTGGACGAACTCGACACCCTCAGCGACAACGAACTCCTCGACTTCACCGCGCTGGCCAGGGTCTTCGGCTACCCGTCGACGCTGGAGGCGCAAGACTCCGCGATGAGCTCCCGTGGCTACCGCGCGATGGCAGGCATCCCGCGACTGCAGTTCGCCCACGTCGACCTGTTGGTCCGCTCCTTCGGGTCGCTGCAGGGCGTGCTGGCCGCTAGCGCCAACGACCTACAGTCGGTCGACGGCATCGGGTCGATGTGGGCCCGGCACATCCGCGAGGGACTCTCCCAGTTGGCGGAGTCCACGATCGCCGACCAGCTGGCCTGATCCTCGGTGCGCACCGTCCTCGTCGTGGTGCATCCTGAGGCGACTCATCACGTCGACGGGCTGGTCGGCGGGTGGTACGACTCCGACCTCACCGCCGTCGGCCGTCGCGAGGCCGAGTCGGCCGCCGTCGCCGTCCGCAACGCGATCCCCGGCGGTGCGCCGGTCGACGTCTTCTCCTCCGACCTGATCCGTTGTCAGCGGACCGCCGAGGCGATCGCGACGCCCCTGGGGGTGACGCCGTCGTTCGACCGGCGCCTGCGCGAGAAGTCGTACGGGATCGCGGGGGGCCGACCGCAGAGCTGGCTCGAGAGTCGGTTCGTACCTCCGCCGCCGAGCGGAGAGCGGATGCTCCATGACGAGGGCGTCGACGGTGCGGAGACCAAGGCGGCCTTCGCCGAACGCGTCTACGCCGTCATGGACGACGTGCTGGCCCGGCCGGTCGAGTGGCAGGTGATCGTCACCCACGGATTTGCGCTGACCTACGTCGTCGCGGCTTGGATCGGCATGCCCGTCGACGCGCTCGGGTACGTGCACTTCCGTGGCGGGCCGGGGAGCATCACCACCCTGCACCAGGACGACCACTTCCACAATCGATCGGTCATGACGCTGGCGAGTACCGATCATCTGCGGTCGACTTAGCATGTGGCACTGACACATTCGGGCTATGGCGGCGAAGTTGTGCACAGTTGGTCATCCATCCCCAGATTGGGGTCTACGGCCAAGAAATCGGTGGACCCTTCGGTCGCCAAGAGTAAATTCGAATGCATGTTCGACTCGCTGGTTTCCGGTACGACTGGCACATCAGGTGCCAGTGCCGTGGACGCGTGGACCCGAGTTGAATCCGCCGCCTGCGCCCGCCGCGTCGCGGCGATGGTCACCATCCTCGACGCCGCACACGCCGCCTCCGGGTCAGCCAGCCGCGACCAATGGTGCGTCGACAACTGGGATGCGGTGGTCGCCCACATCGGCGCCACCCAGTCCCTCACCCCCGGAGCCGCCTCCACCATGCTGCTCGTCGGAGTCTCGCTGGAGGAACGGTTCCCCAAGGTGGCCGCCGCATTCCTCGCTGGACTGATCACCTACCCACCGGTCAGGGCAATCACCCTGCGCGCAGCGCTGGTCACCGACCCCGACGCCCTCCGCGCGCTCGACGCGGCGTTGGCCGGGGCGTTCGGATCGTGGGGACCGATGTCGGCCGACAAGCTGAGCAAGACCGTCGATGCACTCATCGCCGAAGTCGACCCACAAGCAGTGCGCCGCACCCAGACCAAGGCCCGCAGCCGGAGCATGGACATCACCGTCGACGACGGAAGCGGGCTTGCCGCCCTCTTCGGATCCTTGTTCGCCACCGACGCCCGCGCCCTCGACGCCCGACTGGACGCGTTCGCCGAGACGGTGTGCCCCGCCGACCCTCGCACCAAGGACCAACGCCGGGCCGACGCCATGGGGGCGCTGGCCCACGGCAGCGACCGGCTGGCCTGCCAGTGCGAGTCCGCGGATTGCGCCGCCGCACAGAACCCGCCGTCCACCGGGGTGGTGGTCTACGTCATCGCGCACCAAGACACCGTCGAGGGTCGCGCCGCTCCCGCACCCGAGGCGCCGGTCCCACCCGAGACCGAGCCCAGCGTTCCCGACAACGAGGGCCAGGGCGAGGACTCGGACGATGATGCCGCTGTGAACCAGTCCGACGAGCGCACCGCCCTCGACGGCGAATCCCCGGCCTCGTTCACCAAGCCGCTACCCGAGCTGACGCTCACCGAAGCCCTCACCCCCAACCCGGGTTACCTCGCCAGCCTGCGGCCCGCGGCACTGATGGGCGGTCAGTTCTTGCCCGGCGCGATCGCCTGCCGCGCCAGCCAAGGGGCCACCATCACCGCGATCATTCATCCCGGCCAAGCGCCACCCGAACCGCGCTACCGACCGTCGAAGAAGCT
>NZ_MVOC01000120.1 GCF_002043095.1 Mycobacterium sp. AT1
GCGGCTGCCCGGGGTGGTGATGTATTGCCGCCCGTCGGGTGCGGTCCAGATGATGGTGCCGTCGTCGAGTTGCCTTTCGTGCCAGCCGCTTTGGCCGCCCCAGAAGGTTTTCAAGAGATGGTGTCTTCGGCATAGGCATTTCAGGTTGGACGCCGCGGTCGGCCCGTATGGCCACGGGATGCCGTGGTCGACGTCGCAATGGGTGGCGGGCACCTTGCAGCCGGGGAAGCGGCAGGTCATGTCGCGGCAGCGGACGAAGTCGGCGAGCTTCTTCGATGGCCGGTAGCGGGGTTCGGGTGGCGCTTGCCCGGGGTGGACGACCGGGGTGATGGTGGCCCCGACTGTGGCTCGGCAGGCGATCGCGCCGGGTAGGAACTGGCCGCCCATGAGGGCGGCGGGTCGAAGGCTGGCGAGGCGGCCCGGGGTGGGGGTGAGCGCTTCGGTGAGGGTCAGCTCGCGCAGGGGTTTGGTGAACATGGCTGGGGGTTCGCCGTCGATCGCTGTGCGCTCGTCGGCTGGGTCGGCGGGGATACCGTCGCGCGACTCCGGTTGTGGCGCAGGGTCGCTCGAGCGGTCGGCGCTGTCTGACGTCGGCGGCTCACTGGGTACGTCGGGCGGTGGTGGGGCTGGTGCCTCGGGGTCACGGAGGGTGTCCGCGCTCGCGATCACGTAGACGACCACCCCGGTGGAGGGTGGGTTCTGCGCCGCGGGGCAGTCGTCGGTGTCGCAGAGGCAGGCCAGGCGGTCG
>NZ_MVOC01000121.1:0-292 GCF_002043095.1 Mycobacterium sp. AT1
CGACGTCTGACGAGCCGAATGAGGCCGCGGCACCGGCGGAGTCATACGAGCGCACCGCCCTCGACGGCGACGCCCCGGCCCTGTTCACCAAACCCCTGCGCGAGCTGACCCTCACCGAAGCCCTCACCCCCACCCCGGGTCGCCTGGCCAGCCTGCGACCCGCTGCACTGATGGGCGGACAGTTCCTACCCGGCGCGATCGCCTGCCGAGCCACAGTCGGCGCGACCATCACTCGGATCGTCCACCCCGGCCAAGTCCCACCGGAACCCCGCTACCGACCGTCGAAGAAGCT
>NZ_MVOC01000121.1:298-821 GCF_002043095.1 Mycobacterium sp. AT1
GTGCCGGCCACGAATTGTGACGTGGACCATACGATCCCGTGGCCATACGGGCCGACCGCGGCGTCCAACCTCAAATGCCTATGCCGAAGACACCATCTCTTGAAAACCTTCTGGGGCGGCCAAAGCGGTTGGCGCGAACGGCAACTCGACGACGGCACCATCGTGTGGACCGCACCCGACGGCCGGAGCTATACCACCACACCGGGCAGCCGACTGCTCTTCCCCGAACTCAGCGAGCCCACTGCATCGGTGGTCGCCTCAGAGGTCCCCAGGGCACACACAGCCGGACTGACCATGCCCCGACGCAAGACCACCCGCGCCCAAGACCGCACCCGCCGCATCCAACTCGAACGCGAACTCAATCAGCAGGAGTGCGAAGTCGAGAACGATGCGGCCGAAGCCCGAGCCGATCATCCGGTTGCGAAGTCTCCCCCGCCGTTCTAAGCCGAAATTTGGCTAGTTTCGCTTCCACCAACGGCGCCGAGGCGTGCCTGGCTTCGCCGCGTGAACCTCAGCCGCGTCG
>NZ_MVOC01000122.1 GCF_002043095.1 Mycobacterium sp. AT1
GACGATCGGCGTCGACGCCGCGACGATGCCCGCGTTCACCGCCGCGCCGTAGCCCGGCGCCGACTCCTCGACGACCGTTGCCCCGCACCGCCGTGCCACCTCGGCGGTGCCGTCGGTGCTGTTGTTGTCGACGACCAGGGCGCGGTACCCGTTTGGGATCAGGGCAAGCACACCTGGCAGCGACTCAGCCTCGTTGAGGCACGGCATCACCACCGTGACGCGAGAAGGGTCCACGGGCGTCAGGTTAACCATCATCCCTGTCAGCACGCGCGCCCAACGCTAACGAATCCATGACGTCGGCCCAGGTACGGCGTTTGCCGGACTACTCTGAGACGTTGTGACCCGAGTACTGATCGCCGATGACGACAACGTCGTCCGCGACGTCGTACGCCGATACCTCGAGCGTGACGGGCTCGACGTCCTGGTCGCCCGCGACGGAAACCAAGCCCTGCGCATGCTGGGCTCCGAGCAAATCGACGTCGCCGTCCTCGACGTGATGATGCCGGGACCGGACGGGCTCGCCCTGTGTCGCGTGCTCCGCGAACGCGGCGGCTACGCGGTTCCGGTGATTTTGCTGACCGCCCTCGGCGAGGAGGACGACCGCATCGCCGGGCTCGAGGCGGGCGCCGACGACTACCTCGTCAAACCGTTCAGCCCGCGCGAGCTGGCGTTGCGGGTGCGGTCGGTACTGCGCCGCGCGCCCTCGGCTCCCGGCGCGCAACCTGCCGTGGTCACGGTGGGCGACATGACGGTGTCCGCCGCGGCCCGGTCGGTCACCATCAAGGGTCAGGCGGTGAGCCTGACCAACCGCGAATTCGACCTCCTGCTGTTCTTCCTGACCCACACCGGCACCGTCTTTACCCGGGAAGAGCTGCTGAAACTGGTGTGGCAGTGGGACTTTGGGGACCTGTCTACCGTGACGGTCCACGTCAAGCGACTGCGTTCGAAGCTGGGCGCCGAGCACCGGGTGCAGACGGTGTGGGGCCGCGGCTACATGTGGAGCGAGGAGCGGTATGCCGTCGACTGACATCTGGGAGATCGCCGGCTTGGCGCTGGCGTGCTCGGTGCCGGTGGTGGTGGCAGGCGCGGTCCTGATCCGGTTGGCACGGTCGTGGTCCCTGACCCTCAGCATGGTGGTGCTGGTGCTGATCCCGACGGTGGCGACGTTCACCGGCGTCTTCGGTGCCAGCGGATTCATGCTGTCACCGCGGTACGAGGGCATCGCCGTCGTACTGGTCATCGTGTCGGTGGTGACGATCCCCGCGGCGATCATGCTCGCCCGCTACCAGGCCAGGCGCACCGTCTGGGAACAGCAGATCCGCGAGGCCGACGAGGTCGCCGAGCAATCGCGCCGCCAACTCGTCGCGTTCGTCAGCCACGACCTTCGCACGCCGCTGGCCGGGATTCGGGCGGTCGCCGAGGCGATCGCCGACGGCGTGGTCGAAGACGACGAGATTCGCGTGCACGCCAAGCACATCGAACACGAGACGATCCGGCTCTCCGAGATGGTGGACGACCTCTTCGAGATGTCGAAGATCAACGCGGGCGCCGTCCAACCCGCCTACGACAAGGTGTCACTCGACGAGGTCGTCGACGACGTGGTCTCGGCGCACCGCATCGCCGCCGAACGCGCGGGCGTCGCGCTGCACGCCAGGGTGCCCGCGACCCCGGTCGGGGTGATCGGGAGCGACCGCGCGCTGGTGCGGGTGCTGTCCAACCTCGTCGCCAACGCCATCGCCCACACCCCCGAGGGCGGCACCGTCGAACTCGCCATCGGGTCGGACGGCGAGGGCGCCTGGGCGCGGGTCGACGACACCGGGGTTGGCATCAACGAGGCCGATCTGGCGCGTGTCTTCGACGTCGCCTATCGCGGGTCGAACGGCCGGGTGCCCCGCGAAGACTCTTCCCTGCCAAGCGGATCCGGGCTGGGGCTGGCGATCGCCGCCGGCCTGGTGCACGCCCACCACGGCACGGTGTCGGCCTACAACCTGGAGAACGGCGCGCGCTTCGAGGTGCGGCTACCACTCGCGGGCGAATAAACCCCGCCGAGCGTGAACTTTCGTTACGCCGAAATACTCCGCGGCGTCGCAAAACTCCACACTCGGCGGAAGGAAGAAAGTCAGTCGGGGACGGAGTCGCCCAGCCGCTGCGCCGCCGCGAGGTAGTCCTCGATGAATTCGAGCACCACGGTGCGCGCGGGCTTCACCTTGTTCATCAACCCGACGCCCTGCCCGACGAAGTAGGTGGCCAGCTCCTGCGCGCCAGGATGGCCGCTGGCGGCGAGCTTGTCGATGCGCCGCAGAGTCGGTTCGACCAGCATCGACTGCAGTGGCAGCGGAAGCGGCTTCTGCCCACCGGGATTGGGCGCCCACGCGTTGGTCCAGTCCGAGACCAGTTGCCGCGACGGCTTACCCGTGCGTCCGGCCGAGCGAATAGTGTCGCGCGAGGTCGCGGTCAGCATCTTCTGCACGGTGTGCGGTGCGGTCTCGGCCTCTTCGGTGGTCAGCCACACCGACCCGGTCCAGGCGCCCGCGGCACCCATCGCCACGCAGGCCGCCATCTGTCGACCGGTGACGATGCCGCCAGCCGCGAGCACCGGGATGTCGCTGCCGACCTCGGCGAGTGCGTCGAGCACCTCGGGCACCAGCACCAGCGTCGACACCTCACCGCAGTGCCCGCCGGCCTCGGTGCCCTGGGCGATGATCAGGTCGACCCCGGCGGCCACCTGCTTGAGCGCGTGCTCGCGAGCGCCGACCAGCGCTGCGACCGGGACACCGGAGGACTGCCCCGCTTCGATCATGTAGGGCGGCGGCACGCCAAGGGCGTTGGCCATCAACTTGATCGGGTGCCGCAGCGCCACTTCGAGCAACGCCTCGCCGGTGTCACCGGACAGGCTGCTTCCGCCGACGCGACGCTTGTGATCGTCGGGAATGTCATGGGAGGCAAGCAGTTCGGTGACGAACTCCCGATACTCGGCCGGAATGCGGTCGACGAGGGCACCCGCCTCGAGCTTCTCGCCCTTGCCCTCGAACTTGGCTGGCACGATGATGTCGACGCCATACGGCTTGCCGCGGACCTGCTCGTCGATCCAGTTGAGTTCCTGCTCGAGCGCCTCGGGGGTGAACGCGGTGCCACCGAGCACGCCGAGGCCGCCTGCGTTGGTGACCGCCGCGACGACGTCCCGACAATGACTGAAGGCGAACAGCGGGAAGTCGATGCCGTACTGGTCGCAGATCGAGGTCTTCACCCGGTCAGTATTACTTGACGCGTGTCAAATTCCAACAATCACCCGCGTAGCGGCTCGAACGCGAACTCCCGCAGGCCGTCGGCAGGGTCGACCGCCGCCCGGAAACCGAGCACCTCGGCCGCGGCGGCGGGATCGGCAACGATGTGGCGGACGTCGCCGCTACGGTACTGGCCGGTGACCACCGGGGCCTGCCCGCCGCGGGCCTCGCAGATCCTGGTCGCGACGTCCATGATCGAGATCGGCCGCCCCGAACACACGTTGAACGCCGCGAAGCCACTGGTGTCCGCCTCCACCGCCGCCGCGTTGACCGCCGCCACGTCGGCGACGTGGACGAAGTCCCGCATCTGGCCACCATCCTCGAAAACCCTTGGCGGCTCGCCCCTTTCGATGGCGGACCGGAAGATCGCCGCCACCCCCGAATACGGGGTGTCGCGTGGCATCATCGGACCGTAGACATTGTGATAGCGCAGCGCGACGACCGAGCCGCCGGTGGCCTCCGCCCATGCCAGGGCGTAGTGCTCCTGCGCGGTCTTGCTCGCCGCGTACAGACTGCGCGGCCGCAGCGGCGCATCCTCGCCCACCAATCGCCAGTCCAGTTCCTCACCGCCGATCGGGCAGCGGTGTTCGAAGACGCCTGCGTCCAGGTCCGCCGTCGTGCGGGGCAGCGGGTCGACCGGCCCGTGCACCGGACAGTCGTAGCCGCCCTGCCCGTAGACGACCATCGACGACGCCAGCACCAGCCGTCGGCAACCGGCGGCGAACATCTCCGCGAGCAGCACCGTCGTCCCGTAGTCGTTGTGACTGCCGTAGTTCGGCGCATCGGAGGCGTCGACCCCGGCGCCCACCACGGCCGCCTGATGACACACGACGTCCACCCCAGGCAGCAGCGCCGCCATGCCAGACGCGTCGCGGACGTCGACCTCGAGGACGCCCTCCGGCGGCGTCGTGGCATCACCGTGCGCCGCGGACAGCATCGCGTCCACCGCGACGACGTCGTGGCCGCGCGCCGTCAGCGCCGCGCAGACCTGTGAGCCGATGAACCCCGCGGCACCGGTGACGAGGACCCTCACGGCAGCTCGAACGGCAGGGTGACGCCCGCGTGGGCAACGCAGTGCTCGCACGTGCGATCCGGCGCCACGCTCTCGATGGCCTCGTGCACCAGTTTCTTGAACGGCACCAGGTTCTTCTCGAACTCCGCGAACACGTCAACGGCCGTCACGCCGGCGCCGGACTCGATGCCCGCGTCCAGATCGGTGACCAATGCGATTGCGGCGTAACACATCTCCAACTCGCGAGCCAGCACCGCCTCCGGGTAACCGGTCATGTTCACCAGCGTGAAGCCCTGCGACGCGAACCAGCGGCTCTCCGCGCGCGTCGAAAAGCGCGGACCCTGAATCACCACCATCGTGCCGCCGTCCACCACCCCTGGCAGCTCTGCGGCGTTGGCGCGCAGGGTCGGGCAGTAGGGATCGGCGAACCCGACGTGGATGCCGCCCTCGTCGAAGTAGGTGTCGGCGCGGGCGCTGGTGCGGTCGACGAGCTGATCGGGCACCACCATCGACCCGGGCCCGAGCTCGGGGGTCAGGCTGCCCACCGCGCACGGAGCGAATATCCGCCGGACGCCCAGCGCGCGCAACGCCCACATGTTCGCGCGGTACGGCACGGTGTGCGGGGAGAACTCGTGGTTGGCGCCGTGCCGCGGCAGGAACGCGACCTCGTGCGAGCCGACGGTCCCGACGGTGATGGCGCCGCTCGGCGCGCCGTAGGGGGTGTCGACGCTGATGCTGCGCGCATCCGAGCCGAAGAACGTATAGAAACCACTGCCACCGATCACTGCAAGCATGGGTTCATTGTCGGCCATGCGTCCGACGAAGAGTCGCCGGGCGCATCGTGACGGTGCTGTGACGAGTGGCCCGGAGGCTCGCACCACCGCGGCAACTGCTGACAACCTCGTCGTTGGCGCCCACCCATCGATCCGGCAAGGCATGCACTGACTACGTCCCCCACGGTTGACTATCGGAGCCCGCGCACGTGGCCGACGCTGCTGCTGGGCCTGCTCGGCGTGCTGGCCGCGGTGGCGTTGCCGTTCGCGCCGACGTGGCTCGACACCTCCACCGTCACCTGGCCCGTTCCTGGTGAGCCGGTCGCCTCGAGCACGGCGGTCGTGACGCCGTACCGGCCCGACGCGATGACGGCCGTCGTGCCCTGCTCGGCGCTGCGGGCGGCCGGTCCGGCCGCCGTGGCGCTCGCGACCGGGCCCGAGCCGGGCGGGCTGGTGGTCACGGGCCGCGCCGCTCGGGTGGGCGGCACCACCGTCGACCTGGGCCCG
>NZ_MVOC01000123.1:0-166 GCF_002043095.1 Mycobacterium sp. AT1
GACCTGGCCGTGACGTTCCAGCCAGATCTCACAGTCCGCTTCGCACATCAGGTAGCGGCGGTCCTCCTCGGACAGGAACGACCCAAGATGCAGCGCAGCATTGCGGTTTTCGACGTCCAGATGCACCACGACGGTGGTGTGCTGCCCATGCGGGCGCCGCGCCACG
>NZ_MVOC01000123.1:176-429 GCF_002043095.1 Mycobacterium sp. AT1
GTGGGGAACGGTGGCACCTGCACCGAGGGACCCTCGGGATTCTCCCCGTGCCGGGCCCCGCCGTACACCTCACCGCCGGATTCGGTATCGGTGTCGATATCGGTGTCGCCGGCATGGTCACGCTTCCACGCCGCCACCAACGCATCACGATGCGAATCCAGCGCGGCATCCAACTTCGCCGCCTCCACCTTCGACAACGTGATCCGGTAGGTGGTGTGCGTCTCCCCGACGGTCTTGCGGACCGACCGCTCCG
>NZ_MVOC01000123.1:450-8691 GCF_002043095.1 Mycobacterium sp. AT1
CGTAGTGCTCGTCGGACCCCGTCCCGGCCCGCTCGGCGATCACCGCCACCTGATCCAACGACAGCTGACCCTCGCGCATCATCGCCGCACACCGCGGGAACTCCTCCACCCGCCGCGCGGCAGTCACCAGTGTCTCCGCGGTATGCGGGGAGACACCCAACTTCCAGGCCACCAATGCCGGGACTGACCGACAGCCGGTGGCACCCCAGATCCCGTCACCCTCGATCTCCGCAGCGATCTCCACCAACCGACTGTCGATCGCATTGCGCTGCCCCGCCAACTCCTCCATCTCGGAGAACAAAGGACATGACACCATCATAGAAGCGAGGTCCGACATCAACTCCCGAGCTCGCCGAGCGCGTGCATCAAATCCTTCGTGGCCGGATAGAGCTCGCGCCACGTGTCATACAGCTCGTCGTACAGCGCGCGGTTGGCCGGGTTCGGGGTGATCTCGTGGCTTATCTTGGCCCAATCCGTTTCCGGCGCAACCAGTTCCACTCCGATGGCCGCCATCAGGGCGTCGCCGTAGCTGGCGCCGATGCCCTGCTCGGCCACCAATTGCGGACGGCCGGTGATGTCGCTGACCGCCTGCGCCCAGATCGGGCTGCGCAGACCGCCGCCGACGGCCACGGTGCGGCGTCCGGTGTGCGCGTCGTCGAACATCTCGAGAATCTGCCTGACCCCGAAGCCAATTCCCTCGTAGGCCGCGCGGAACAGATGCCCGCGGCCGTGGCGAAGGGTCAGGCCGGCGAACAGCCCCCGCGCCATCGGGTCGAACACCGGGGTCCGCTCCCCCGCCAGGTACGGCAGCGTCATCAGTCCCTCGCAGCCCGCGGGAACCGCCGCCGCCTCGGCCATCAGTTCGTCCAACGGCGCACCGCCGGTGACGGACTGCAACCAGCCGATCATGGTGCCCGCCGTCGACGTTCCCGCCGCCAACGCCAACGATCCACGGTCGACGCCCGCGGTCGTCCACAGGGCGGGATCACTGTGGTACTCGTCGATGATCTGCACCAGGAACATCGTCGAGCCGTACATCAGCATTTGGTCGCCGGTGTTGCGGACACCGACCGAGAACGCCTCGGCGGAGGCGTCCACGGTGCCGGCCACCACCGGCGTTCCCCGTGGGACGCCGGTGGCGGCCGCCGCGTCGCCGTGCACGCGTCCGACCACCTCGTGGGGCCACACCAATCGGGGCAGCGGCAGGTGACCGCAGATACGCGTGGCCCATTCGATATTCCACTCGAAGGCACTCGTCGCGTAGAGCGGATCGCACTGACTGGCCGTGTGATGGTCGATCGCGTATTCGCCGGTCAGCTTGGCGGCGATGTAGGAATTCGATCCGTACCACCCCGTCGCCCGGCCGAAAACCTCAGGCTCATGGCGTCGCACCCATTCCAGCTTCGGCCCGACCGCCTGGCTCGACAGCAGCGTTCCCGCCCGTTCCAGAATCTCGGCGGCTCCGAATTCCTCGGTCAGAGAACGTATTTCGGCGGTGGCTCGGGTGTCGATTCCGTAGAGGATGGCCGGGCGGAGCGGGTTCAGGTCGTCGTCGCAGAGCACCAGGCACGGACCCACTCCGCTGACGCACATGGCGGCCAGGGCCGACCCCGATGGCATCTCGCGCACCAGTCGGTTGCTGATCTCGCAGACCTCGCGCCACCACGTCGCCTCGGCGTCGACTTCGGCCCATCCCGGTCGCGGAAGGTTCATCGAGTGGGAGATCGTGGCCGAGGCCAACACGACCCCCGCGGTGTCCACCAGGACGCCCTTCGTGCTTCCGGTGCCCATGTCGATTCCGAGAAGCAGGTCCACGGCGCAACCCTACGTCTGCGCCCGAATGGTCAGTGCTGCGAGCGGGGCACCCGGCGGTCCTTCAACCGTTCCAGCTCCTCGGATTCCACGTAGACGAGCATGGGTTGGCCGGGCACGCAGAGCATGTTGACCACGAAGCGAAGCGGCCCGTCGGCGCGGTTGTTGGCGTCCGAATAGTGGATGACGTCACCACCCGGCTCCCAAAAGGCCTCACCCGCCTTGATCACTCGCGGCGCCTCACCCTCGAGCTCGAACAGCATCTCGCCTTCGAGTACGTATCCGAAGGCGGGACCACCGGGGTGCCGGTGGGGTGGAGCCCCGGGACTGCCGGCCGGCCACTCGATGACCACGGTCATCACGTCGGCGTTCTGCGGAATGAACGGCGGTGTGACGCTTTGGATCACGGTAATGGGACTCTTGGTCCCGTCGGACGTCGTGATGTCGTGCATGGTGGTCTCCTTTGGAGGGTCAGACGGCTGCGCCGCCGCCGTCGGCGTGCAGGGTGGAACCGGTGACGAAACTGGATCTCGGCGAGGCGAGGAACAGGACCGCCTCGGCGATCTCGCGGGGGTCGGCGGTCCGGCCCAGCGGCAGGGCACGACCGAGTTCTTCGTTGGTGTCTCCCCATTCGGCGACGACGCCCTCGGTGGCGGTCGGCCCGGGTGCGACGCTGTTGACCCGGACGTGACGGGACCCGAACTCCGCGGCCCACGTTCGGGTCAGCGATTCGAGGGCCGCCTTCGACGCGCTGTAGGTCGAGGCGCCCGCCACTCCCTTGAAGGCAACCATGGAGGTGACGTTGACGATGCTGCCGCTCCCGCGGGCCAGCATGCCCGGCGCCACGGCGGCGACCAGGAAGTACGCCCCACGGACGTTCGT
This sequence comes from Mycobacterium sp. AT1, assembly GCF_002043095.1. Taxonomy (GTDB): domain Bacteria; phylum Actinomycetota; class Actinomycetes; order Mycobacteriales; family Mycobacteriaceae; genus Mycobacterium. Next base: position 3,145 of record NZ_MVOC01000123.1, read on the forward strand.
GTCGAACGTCCGCTCGAAGGAGGCCGGGTCCTGGTCGACGGTCGACGCGCCGGGAAAGCTCGCTGCGTTGTTCACCAAGACGTCGACGTCGCCGCACTGCCGGGCCAGCGAAGCCACCGAGTCCAGGTCCGAAAGGTCGGCGGCGACGAACCGGACGCCGAGGCCGAGTGCGGCGAGCGCCTTCTCCCCACGCTCGACGTCGCGTCCGGTGATCGTCACCGCGGCGCCCGCCTCGGCCAAAAGCCGGGCCGACTCCAACCCGATGCCCGCGGTGCCGCCGGTGACCAGCGCCGTCCGGCCGCTGAGCTCCCTCGGGCTCATCGGGCGGCGAGCCAGTCGGCGAAGTGGGTGGGAGCCAGGGTCGCGCCCGATCCGGTGATCAGGCTGTCCTGCTCGACGTGGGTGCCGAAGTAGGTGGCCGAGGGATCGACGACGACGGGGGTGTCGGCGCCCTGGCTCGCGAGGACGGCACGGGCCATGTCGGCGAACGAGAGCTTCTCGGGTCCCCCGATGTCGACCGTCCCGTCGACTGGCGCGGCGACCGCGGCCTTGGCGACGGCGGCCGAGACGTCGGCGGCCGCGATCGGCTGGATGAGTGCGGCTGGCGCGCGCACCTCGCCGTCGACGACCAGTGATCCGGTGATGGCTTCGGCGAACTCCTGAAACTGGGTGGCCCGCAAGATGGTGTAGGGCAAGCCCGACTCGGTGATCGTCTTCTCCTGCACCACCTTCGCGCGCATGTATCCGCTGTCGGGCAATCCGTCGACGCCCACGATCGACAGCGCCACGTAGTGCCCGACGCCGGTCTCCTTCGCGGCGGCTACCAGGTTGGCCGACGAGGCGGTGAAGAACTTCATGACCGGGTCGTCGTCGAAGGACGGCGAGTTGACCACGTCGACCAGCACCTGCGCGCCGGTCAGCGCCTCCGTCAACCCGGCGCCGGTGAGCACGTCGGCGCCGGTCTCCCGGGATGCCGGGACGACGTCGTGCCCCTGCTCACGCAGCAGCTCCACGACCTTCGAACCGACCTGGCCGGTGGCCCCGATGACTGTGATCCTCATTGCCGAACCCCTCTGGTTGATGTGATGAGTCGACTCTCGCACCGGCCGACGCCACTCGAGCCCTGGAAAGTCCGTAGTCATCACGACGCACGGGTCCCGACAACGCAAAACCCCGGCGCACCAGGTGCACCGGGGTTTGCGTCGAACGTTTGGGGCTTAGCCCTTGCGAGCCTTGACCGCGTCGGTCAGCTGCGGGGTGACCTTGAACAGGTCTCCCACGATGCCGTAGTCGGCGATCTCGAAGATCGGCGCTTCCTCGTCCTTGTTCACCGCGACGATGGTCTTCGACGTCTGCATGCCCGCGCGATGCTGGATGGCACCCGAGATGCCAAGGGCCAGGTACAGCTGCGGCGAAACCGTCTTGCCGGTCTGGCCGATCTGGAACTGACCTTCGTAGAAGCCGGAGTCGACGGCGGCGCGGGAGGCGCCGACGGCGCCACCGAACGCGTCGGCGAGCTCCTCGACGACGTTGAAGTTGTCCTTGCTGCCGACGCCACGGCCGCCTGCGACGACGATCTTGGCTTCACTCAGCTCGGGACGCGCACTCTTCTGCGCCGGCTGACGCGAGGTGATCTTGGTGGCGTTCTCGGCAGGTGCGGGCACCTCGACGCTGACCACTTCGCCTGCACCGGCGACGGGCTCGGCCTCGACGGCACCCGGACGCAGCGCGAGGACGGGTCCGTCACCCTCGGCCTTCGCCTCGGTGGTGTACGCACCGCCGAAGATGGAGTGGACCCCGATGGGGCCTTCCTTGATGCCGATCAGGTCGATGAGCACGCCGGAGCCGGTCTCGGCCGCGACGCGTCCGGCGACCTCCTTGCCCTCGGCACTGGCGACCACGACGACCGCCACCGGCGACGCCGACTCGACGAGCGAGTTGAGGACGTCGACCTTGGGGGTGACGAGGTACTGCTCGACGACGTCGGACTCGGCGACGTAGATCTTCGCCGCGCCGAGCGCCTTGAGCGCGTCGGTCAGCTTGTCCGCCGTGCCCGGCGCACCGATGACGACGGCCGAGGGCTCACCCAGCGCGCGGGCTGCGGTGATGAGCTCTCCGGTGACGTTCTTCAGATTTCCTTCAGCGTGCTCGACGAGCACGAGTACTTCAGCCATTGGTTCTCGATCGCTCTCTAGGAAGTGTGGGTCTGGGACGGGACGACGTAGCTCAGAGGAGCTTCTGGGCGACCAGGTAGTCGGCGATCTGCTTGCCGCCCTCGCCCTCGTCGGTGACCTTCTCGCCTGCGGTCTTCGGCGGCTTCGGGGTTGCCGACACGACGGTCGACCCCGCGTACTGTCCGCCGACCTCGTCGGCCTCGACGCCGATACCAGCCAGCGTCAGGGTCTCGACGGGCTTCTTCTTGGCCGCCATGATGCCCTTGAACGAGGGGAAGCGGGCGTCGTCGACGATCTTCTCGTTGATGCTGACGATCGCGGGAAGCGTCGCCTCGAGACCGAAGATGCCGTCGTCGGTCTCACGCTCGCCGGTGACCTTGCCGTCGGCGATGTCGATGCTGCGCATGGCCGTCAGCTGCGGCAGACCCAGGAACTGGGCGAGGATCGCAGGTACCGCGCCACCGACGCCGTCGCTGGTTTCGTTGCCTGCGATGACGACGCCGATGTCCTCGATCTGGCCGAGCGACCGCGCCAGCGCCCACGACGTCTGGACGATGTCGGAGCCGTGCAGCCCGTCGTCGACGAGGTGGTAGGCCGAGTCGGCACCCATGGACAGTGCCCGGCGGATCGCCGTCTCGGCGCTGGCAGGGCCCGCGGTCAGCACGACCACCTTGTAGTCGGCGTCCGCGTGCTTCTCCTTGAGCTGCAGCGCGACCTCGACGGCCTTTTCGTTGATCTCGTCCAGCACCGGATCGCTACCGGCCCGGTCAAGGGTCCAGTCACCGTCGGTGAGATGCCGATCCTCGTAATCAGGAACCTGTTTGATCAGGACCACGATGTTCGTCATGAGTGTGGTTCGTCCTCCTCGATGAGGCCTCAGCCGGCCTGCCCATATCACGATTGATACAACAGCCATCAGGTTACTAGTCGGTAACTTGGGGCGGTATGCACCCTCACCTTAACTGGTGTTGTTTAACCTTCTGCCCCCTCCCACCGGCTTATGAACCTTGCGAACAAGTGACAATGGCCATAGCTGGGTTAGCCTGCGTTGGCAATGAGCACATTTACCCAGCCCGAACCATCCGAGTCCGCGCTCCCGAACGTGGACTCGCTTCCTCTGACCGGGGAGCGCACCATCCCCGGGTTGGCCGAGGAAAATTACTGGTTCCGCCGGCACGAAGTGGTGTACCAGCGGCTGCTGGAACGCTGCGTCGACCGCGTCGTACTGGAGGCCGGCTCCGGTGAGGGCTACGGCGCCGACCTGATCGCCGGCGTGGCCAGCCACGTCATCGGTCTGGACTACGACGACTCCGCCGTGGCGCACGTCCGGGCGCGCTACCCGCGCGTCGACATGCGCCAGGGAAATCTGGCCGAGTTGCCGCTCGAGGACGGCGCGGTCGACGTCGTGGTCAACTTTCAGGTCATCGAGCACCTGTGGGATCAGGGCCAGTTCGTCGACGAATGCGCTCGCGTGCTGCGCCCGTCGGGCGTCCTGCTGATGTCGACGCCCAACCGCATCACGTTCTCCCCCGGGCGCGACACCCCGATCAACCCGTTCCACACCCGCGAACTGAACGCCGCGGAGCTGGCCGAACTGCTCACCGCGTCCGGCTTCCACGTCGAGGCGATGCTCGGGGTCTTCCACGGCGCCCGCCTCGTCGAGCTCGACGCTCGGCACGGCGGTTCGATCATCGACGCACAGATCGCGCGGGCCGTGGCCAACGCACCGTGGCCGGCGGACCTGCTGGCCGACGTCGCGGCGGTCCGCACCGACGACTTCGACCTGCTCGACGCCAACGAGCGCGCGATCGACGAGAGCCTGGATCTGGTGGCCATCGCGGTGCGACCGTGAGCGCAGAGCCCCTTCCCGGGTCGCTTCGCTCCTGCCCTCCGGAGCCCGCCGTACCGGGCATGTTCACCCTCGTCCTCCACACGCACCTGCCGTGGCTGGCACATCACGGCCGGTGGCCCGTCGGCGAGGAATGGCTGTACCAATCGTGGGCCACCGCCTATCTGCCTCTGATGAGTCTGCTGCGCCGACTGTCCGAGGAGGGCCGCAGTCACCTGCTCACCCTCGGCATGACGCCCGTGGTCAACGCGCAACTGGACGACCCCTACTCGCTGGTCGGCATGCAGAGTTGGTTGGCGAACTGGCAGCTCCGCGGCCAGGAGGCAGCGGTTCGGCGCAGCGGAAGCGGAAGCGGATACGCGGCGCCGGACGCGTTGCGCGCGTTTGGCATTCGTGAATACGAAGAAGCCGGCAGGGCGCTCGAGGACTTCTCGGCGAACTGGCGACACGGCGGCAGCCCGTTGCTGCGCCAGCTGGTCGACGCCGACGCCGTCGAGCTGCTCGGCGGGCCGTTGACCCACCCGTTCCAACCGCTGCTGCACCCCCGGCTGCGGGAGTTCGCCCTTCGTGAGGGCCTCGCCGACGCCGGGCAACGCTTCGCCCACGTTCCCAAAGGCATCTGGGCACCCGAGTGTGCGTATTCACCCGGGCTCGAGCATGACTACGCCGCCGCCGGGGTGACCCACTTCATGGTCGACGGCCCAACTCTGCACGGCGACACCGCGCTTGGCCGGCCGGTCACCGACTCCGGTGTCGTCGCGTTCGGACGCGACCTCAAGGTGAGCTATCGCGTCTGGTCGCCGAAGTCGGGCTATCCGGGCCATGCCGCATACCGCGACTTCCACACCTACGACCACCTCACCGGCCTCAAGCCGGCCCGGGTCACCGGGCGCGCGGTGCCGTCGGAGGACAAGGCCGCCTACGAACCCGAGCGCGCGGACCACGCGGTCGACGTCCACGTCGCCGACTTCGTCGACGCCGTCCGCCGCAGGCTGACCTCGGAATCCGAGCGCATCGGGAGACCGGCCCACGTCATCGCGGCGTTCGACACCGAACTCTTCGGACACTGGTGGCACGAGGGCCCGGTGTGGCTCGAGCGCGTGCTGCGGGCACTGCCAGAAGCCGGGATCCGCGTTGGCACGCTATCCGACGCCATCGCCGACGGCTTCATTGGCGACGCCGTCGAATTGCCGCCCAGCTCTTGGGGTTCGGGCAAGAACTGGCAGGTATGGAATGGCGAGCAGGTGTCGGACCTGGTTCGGCTCAACACCGAAGTCGTCGACACCGCCCTGGCGACGGTGGACAAGGCGCTGACCCAGCACGCGGTCGTCGGTGCGCCGACCCCGCGCGACGTCGTCGCCGACCAGATCCTGCGCGAGGCGTTGCTCACCGTGTCCAGCGACTGGCCGTTCATGGTCAGCAAGGACACCGCCGCCGAGTACGCCCGCTACCGTGCCCACCTGCACGCCCACGCCACCCGCGAAATCGCCGACGCACTGGCGGCGGGCCGCCGCGAGCACGCCG
>NZ_MVOC01000124.1 GCF_002043095.1 Mycobacterium sp. AT1
ATTCGGCTCGTCAGACGTCGCCGGCTCACTGGGTACGTCGGGCGGTGGTGGCGGTGGGGCTGGTGCCTCGGGGTCACGGAGGGTGTCCGCGCTCGCGATCACGTACACCACCACCCCCGTCGAGGGCGGGTTCTGCGCCGCGGGGCAATCGGAGGTGTCGCACAGGCAGGCCAGGCGGTCGGCCCCGTGGGCGAGGGCGCCGATGGCGTCGGCGCGGCGCTGATCCAGCGTGCGCGGATCGGCCGGGCACACCGTCCGGGCCAGCGCGTCCACGCGCGCGTCGAAGGCCTTCGCGTCGTGCGCGAACAGGGTGGCGAACACCGTCGCCATCCCGCCGCCGTCATCGTCCTCACTGACGTCCACGCTGCGTCCTCGCGCCCGGGTCTCGGTCCGGTGCACCGCCTGGGGGTCGACCTGGGCGACGAACGCGTCGACGGTCTTCTCCAGAGTGGACGTCGACATCGGCTCCCGATTACTGAGCGCGTCGGCCAGCAGTCGGTCCAGTTCGTGCAGGGC
>NZ_MVOC01000125.1 GCF_002043095.1 Mycobacterium sp. AT1
CGTTGCCGGCCGGCAACGGTGCGGGCTGGGGGTTCTGGTTCGGTCCCGTCTGGATTCCGCTGTAGGCCGGTAACCGGTCAACCGGCCAGGTGGGCGACGGCGTCCCGCATGCGCTCCGCCGCCGCCCGCACGGCGCCGACGCCGGGGCCGGCCCGCAGCACCTCCCGCGACACCGCGGGCAGCAGCGTCCCCGCCGCGGCCCCGCCGAGGCCACGCAGCGCGTCGGGTCGGCCACCCTGGGCGCCAACCCCGGGCAGGAGCACCGGTCCCCCAAGTTCGGCGAGATCCGGGACTTCGGCCAAGGTGGCGCCCACCACGACGCCGACGGAGCCCTGACCCGTTCCGCGGTTCTCGGCGCTCACGTCGTCGACGATCGACTGGGCGACCGTGCGACCGTCGACCACGGCGCGCTGCACGCTTGCCCCCTCGGGGTTGGACGTCGCCGCGAGCACGAACACGCCGCGGTCGTGACTTGCGGCGACGTCCAACAGCGGTCGCAGGGACTCGAATCCCAGATAGGGCGAGGCCGTGACGGCGTCGCACGCCAGCGGCGAGTCCCCCGCCCACGCCGCGGCATAGGCCGCCATCGTCGAACCGATGTCACCCCGCTTGGCGTCGGCGAGTACCAGGACGCCGGCGTCGCGAAGCTCGGCGATCACCGTCTCCAGCACCGAATAACCCGCGGCTCCGTAGCTCTCGAAGAACGCCACCTGCGGCTTGACGATGGCGAAGCCCTCATAGGCCCGGACGCACACGTCGCAGAACGCCGTGAGGCCCTCGACGTCCACCGGCAGACCCCAGGCCTGCAGCAACTCCGGATGCGGATCGATACCCAGACACAGCGGGCCGCGGTCCGCCATGGCCGAGGCCAGCCTGGCCCCGAAGCCGGTCACTTCGCAGATCCACCCAGCTGACTGTGCAACTCCTGCAACGACATCACGCCGATGTCTCCGCGGATGCCTGCCTCGATGCCCTGCACCGCCGCCGATGCGCCCTGAACCGTCGTCACACACGGAATGTTCATGGCCACGGCGGCCGACCGGATCTCGTAACCGTCGACGCGGGGGCCGGAGTTTCCGTACGGCGTGTTGATCACCATGTCGACCTCGCCGGCCCTGATGGCCTCGACGGCTGACGTCGCCGGCCGGTCTGGGCTCGGCGCCTCGAAGTGCTTGCGCACCGTGTCACATGGAATGCCGTTGCGGCGCAACATCTCCGCCGTACCCTCGGTGGCCAGCACCCGGAACCCGAGATCGGCCAACCTCTTGACGGGGAACACCAGCGACCGCTTGTCGCGATTGGCCACCGAGACGAAGACCGTGCCCGCCGCTGGCAGCGAACCGTAGGCCGCGGTCTGGCTCTTCGCGAAGGCCGTGCCGAAGTCCCGGTCGATGCCCATGACCTCGCCCGTCGACTTCATCTCCGGCCCCAGCAACGAATCCACCTGCGAGCCGTCGGCCTTGCGGAACCGGTTGAACGGCAGCACCGCCTCCTTGACCGCGATCGGCGCATTGGGAGCAACGTCGGCACCGTCACCGGCCGCCGCAAGCATGCCCTCCTCGCGCAGCTGCGCAATGTTGGCGCCCAACATGATTCGCGCGCACGCCTTGGCCAGCGGCACCGCCGTGGCCTTGGAGACGAACGGGACGGTGCGACTGGCCCGCGGGTTGGCCTCCAGCACGTAGAGCACGTCGTCCTTGAGCGCGTACTGCACGTTCAGCAGACCGACGACGCCGATGCCGTGTGCGATCGCCTCCGTCGCATGCCGGACGGCCGCGATGTCCTGCTTGCCGAGGGTGACCGGCGGTAGCGCGCATGCCGAGTCGCCGGAGTGGATGCCCGCTTCCTCGATGTGCTCCATCACGCCACCGATGTACACCTCGGCGCCGTCGCACAGCGCGTCGACGTCGATCTCGATGGCGTCTTCGAGGAAGCGGTCGACCATGACGGGGTGCTCGGGCGAGAGTTGCGTGGCGCGAGTGATGTACCCCCGCAGCGTCTCGTCGTCGTAGACGATCTCCATGCCGCGACCACCGAGAACGTAGGACGGACGTACCAAAACGGGATAGCCGATGTCGGCGGCGATCCGTCGCGCCTGCTCGAAGCTGGTCGCCATGCCGAACCGCGGTGCGGGCAGCCCCGCGTTCTTCAGCACCTCACCGAACTCGCCGCGATCCTCGGCGAGGTCGATCGCCTTCGGGCTGGTGCCGACGATCGGCACGCCCGCGTCGGCGAGCCGCTGCGCAAGGCCCAGCGGCGTCTGCCCACCCAGTTGGACGATGACCCCGACGACGCCGGGACCGCCCTCCCCAGAAGCGGATTCGGCGTGGTAGACCTCGAGCACGTCCTCGAACGTCAACGGCTCGAAGTACAACCTGTCGGCGGTGTCGTAGTCGGTCGACACCGTCTCGGGGTTGCAGTTCACCATGACGGTCTCGAAGCCGACCTCGCTGAGCGTGGTCGCCGCGTGCACGCAGCTGTAGTCGAACTCGATGCCTTGGCCGATCCGGTTGGGCCCCGAGCCGAGGATCAGCACCTTGGGCTTGTCGACCTGCGGCGCCACCTCCGTCTCGGCCGCCGGATCGATCTCGTAGCTGCTGTAGTGATACGGCGTCCTGGCCTCGAACTCCGCCGCGCAGGTGTCCACCGTCTTGTAGACGGGATGAACTCCCAGTCGCCGCCGCAGCGTACGCACGCCGTCCTCGCCGGCCAGTTCGGGCCGAAGAGCCGCGATCTGACGGTCCGAAAGACCGTTGTGCTTGGCGGTGCGCAGCAGCTCCTCGTCGAGGACGGGCGCGGCACGCAGCTCAGCCGAGAGGCCAACCAGTCCGGCGATCTGGTCGACGAACCACGGGTCGACGCCGGAGGCCTTCGCGACCTCCTCGACCGATGCCCCCTGCCGCAGCGCCTGTTCGATGTCGTACAGGCGGCCGTCGGTGGGCGTCCTGAGCCGCGTCAGCAGCTCCTCGACCGAGAGTTCGGGGTCGGTTCCGGTCCAGAATCCCCCACGGCCCGGGGTCTCCAGTGACCGCATCACCTTGCCGAGCGCCTCGATGAAGTTGCGGCCCAACGACATTGCCTCACCAACCGACTTCATGGTCGTCGTCAGGGTCGGGTCGGCGCCGGGGAACTTCTCGAAGGCGAACCGAGGGGCCTTGACGACGACGTAGTCGAGCGTCGGCTCGAAGCACGCCGGCGTCTCCTTGGTGATGTCGTTGACGATCTCGTCGAGGGTGTAGCCGATGGCCAGCTTCGCGGCGATCTTGGCGATCGGGAAGCCGGTGGCCTTCGACGCCAGTGCGCTAGACCGGGAGACGCGGGGATTCATCTCGATGACGACGAGCCGCCCGTCGGTGGGGTCGACGGCGAACTGGATGTTGCAGCCGCCGGTGTCGACGCCGACCTCGCGCAGGATCGCGATGCCGAGGTCGCGCATCTTCTGGTACTCGCGGTCGGTCAGCGTCATCGCCGGCGCCACGGTCACCGAGTCACCGGTGTGGACGCCCATCGGGTCGAAGTTCTCGATCGAGCAGACGACCACCACGTTGTCGCGGTGGTCCCGCATCAGTTCGAGTTCGTATTCCTTCCACCCGAAGATGGATTCCTCGATCAGCACGTTGGCGCTCGGCGAGGCGGCCAGCCCGTCACCGGCCATCCGGTCGACGTCCTCGGCGCTGTAGGCCATGCCGGAGCCGAGGCCACCCATCGTGAACGACGGCCGCACCACCACGGGCAACCCGAGTTCGGCGACCGTCTCGCGGACCTCGTCCATGGTGAAGCACACCCGCGACTTCGCCGACTCGCCGCCGACCTTGGCGACGATGTCCTTGAACTTCTGCCGGTCCTCGCCGCGCTGGATGGCCTCGAAGTCCGCGCCGATCATCTCGACGCCGTACTTCTCGAGGACACCGCCCTCCCACAGGGCGACGGCGGTGTTCAGCGCGGTCTGGCCGCCCAACGTCGCCAGAACCGCGTCGATCTTGTTGCCGCGCTCGGCCTGCTGGGCGAAGATCTTCTCGACGAAGGCCGCGGTGATGGGCTCGACGTAGGTGTTGTCGGCGTACTCGGGGTCGGTCATGATCGTGGCCGGGTTCGAGTTGACCAGGCTGACCTGCAGCCCCTCGGCCCGCAGCACGCGGCACGCCTGGGTGCCGGAGTAGTCGAATTCGCAGGCTTGTCCGATAACGATCGGTCCGGAACCGATGACGAGGACGTGGTTGAGATCTGGGCGACGCGGCATTTAGCGACCCTCCCCTGCCATCATCTCGACGAATTGGTCGAACAGGTACTCGGCATCGTGCGGTCCTGCCGCCGACTCGGGGTGGTATTGCACCGAGAACGCCCTTCCGTCAATGAGTTTGATGCCCTCGACGACTCCGTCGTTGGCGCAGGTATGGCTGACGATGGCGCGGCCGAACTGAGTGTCGAACTCCTCGCCGGCCTCGCCTTCGAGCGCGAACCCGTGGTTTTGTGCGGTAATGGCGACCCGGCCCGTGACGTGGTCGATCACGGGGACGTTGATCCCGCGGTGGCCGAAGGCCATCTTGTACGTCGAGCGGCCAAGCGCGCGGCCGAGGATCTGGTTGCCGAAGCAGATGCCGAACAGCGGAATCCCGGCCTCGATCACCTGGCGCGTCACCTCGACCACGTGGTCGGCGGTCGCCGGGTCGCCGGGTCCGTTGGACAGGAACACCCCGTCAGGCCGGAGTGCGGCGAGGTCGTCGAACGTGGTGCTCGACGGGACGACGTGGGTCGTGATGCCGCGCTGGGCGAAGTTGCGCGGCGTGTTGGTCTTGATGCCGAGGTCGAGTGCGGCGACCGTGAAGCGTTGTTCCCCAACCGAATCCACCACGTAGGTCGAATCGGTGCTGACCTCGCCGGCGAGATCCGCGCCGAGCATCGACGGTTGGCTGCGCACCCTGGCCAGCAGTTCTTCGGTGTCGGCCAGCGCGTCCCCGGAGAAGACGCCCGCCTTCATCGATCCCGCCGTGCGCAGGTGGCGGACGACGGCGCGGGTGTCGATTCCGGCGATCCCGACGACGCCCTGACGGATCAGTTCGTCGTCGAGCGTTCCGGTGGCGCGCCAGTTCGAGGACCGCGGCGAGGGGTCTCGCACGGCGTAGCCGGCGACCCAAATCTTGTCGCCGCGGCTCTCGCCGTCCTCACCGTTCCAGCCGGTGTTGCCAATCTGTGGTGCCGTGGCGACGACGATCTGCCCGTGATAGCTCGGGTCGGTGAGAGTCTCCTGGTAACCGGACATTCCGGTGGAGAACACCGCCTCGCCCAAGGTCTGCCCGACCGCGCCGAACGTGGTGCCGACGAACACCCTTCCGTCGTCGAGAACCAATACGGCCTTGTTCTTCACCGTCATTCGACCCCTCCAGTCCAATTCGCGAGTTCGCGGCGGTCGTCGCCGCGGAACCCGGTGTCGATCTCGGTGCCCGACGGCAGCCTCCAGCGGATCGCGAGGATGCCGTCGTGCGTCAATGCCTTGCCCGCGATTCCCCGCTCGGTGCGGATCGCGGTAATCGATTCCTCGGGAATCCAGATCGGTCCGGTGCCGCTGCGCTGCAACATGATTCCCTCGGGATAGCGGGTCAGGACCGCCTTGCTGCGGAAACCCAGGTCGCCGACGGCGATCCGGTCCTGCCAGCTAGGCGCGATCGTGCTGCCGACGTAGAGCCCCTTGGTGGCCGGGATGATCGCCGACCCCACGGTGTCGGGCAGGGGCGGCAGCGCCCCGATCAGCTCGACCTGCCGCTGGGCACGATGCAACCACCCGCGGAGCATCTGCCGGATGGCGAGCGCGATGAACACGGCCAGCAGCGCGGCGATGATCAGCAACGCGATCAGCGTCGGGGTGTTCATGCGGGACTCTGCCCGTCCCGCGCGGTGACCTTGCCGCGCAACATCGTCAGCGTCACCGTGGCGGGCAGTTCCATCGCTTCGAACGGCGTGTTGTCCGACCGGCTGGCCAGCTCGGCGCCGGTCACCGTCCACGTCGCTTCGGGGTCGACGACCACCAGGTTGGCGGGCTCGCCCACCTCAAGCGGCCTGCCCTGGTCCGGCAGTCCGACGATGGCTGCCGGCGCCTCACTCATCACGCGCGCGACGTCCCGCCACGTCATCAGACCCGACCGCACCATGGTCTCGACGACGACCGAAAGCGCGGTTTGCAGCCCAAGCATTCCGGGTCGGGCGACGGCGAACTCGCACATCTTCTCGTGTTCGGCATGTGGTGCGTGGTCGGTTGCCACGCAGTCGATGACGCCATCGGCCAGCGCCTGGCGCAGCGCCACCGCGTCACTGGCCTCGCGCAGCGGCGGCGTGACCCGGTTGCGGCCGTCGTAGGACTCGAGCAGCGCGTCGTCGAGCAGCAGATGGTGCGGCGTCACCTCGGCGGTGATCGAAATGCCTTGCTCCTTGGCCCATCTCACCAACTCGACCGTGCCGGCGGTGGAGGCGTGGCAGATGTGCACGCGGGCTCCGGCGTCCCTGGCCAGGATGGCGTCACGCGCGACGATCGACTCCTCGGCCGAACGTGGCCAGCCGGTCAACCCGAGCCGGGCCGCGTTTGGCCCCTCGTGGGCGACGGCGTCGACCGTCAGCCGCGGCTCTTCGGCGTGCTGGGCAATGAGTACGCCGATGCCGCTGGCGTACTCCAGCGCCCGCCGCATCACCAGGGGGTCGTCCACGCAGAGACCGTCGTCGGAGAACATCCGGACCTTGCCGACACCGGCGGCCATCAGGCCCATCTCGGTGAGTTGCGTGCCCTTCAGGCCGACGGTGACCGCTCCGACCGGATGCACGTCGACCAGGCCGACCTCCTGGCCGCGGTGCCACACGTGGTCGGTGACGACGGCGCTGTCGGCCACGGGGTCGGTGTTGGCCATCGCGAAGACCGCCGTGAAGCCACCGAGAGCGGCTGCGGCCGAACCGGTTTCGATGTCCTCGGCGTACTCGCGCCCCGGCTCGCGGAGATGGGTGTGCAGGTCGACGAAGCCGGGCAGCAGGATCTTGCCGTCGCACTCGACCACGTCGGCACCCTCTGGCGCGTTCAGCCCCTGGCCGATCGCGGCGATCTGACCGTCGTCGACCAGCACGTCGACTGGGTCGCCCTCGCCGTAGAGAAGGACCGACCGCAAGAGGATCGTCATGAATTCACCCCTTCCGGTTCAGAACCTGCGCCGACGAGCAGATGGAACAGCACAGCCATCCGAACGTGGACTCCATTGGAAACCTGTTGCAGCACCGCTGATTGCGAGGAGTCGGCGACCGACGACGCGATCTCCATCCCCCGCAGCATCGGTCCGGGATGCAGAACGACCGCGTGCTCGGGCAGCCGTGCGGACCGCTTCTCGGACAGTCCGTAGAGCACCGAGTACTCCCTCGCCGACGGGAAGAAGCCGCCCTTCATCCGCTCCGCCTGGACGCGCAGCATGAGTACCGCATCGGCGGCAGGCAGCTCGGCGTCCAAGTCGTGCGAGACCGTCACGGGCCACGTCGAGACACCCGTCGGCAGCAACGTCGGCGGTGCGACGAGAACCACCTCGGCGCCGAGGGTCGCCAGCAGTCGCACGTTCGACCGCGCGACCCGACTGTGGAGCACGTCGCCGACGATCACGACGCGCTTGCCCTCGACCGAACCCAGTCGCTGACGAATCGTCAACGCGTCCAGCAGTGCCTGCGTGGGGTGTTCGTGTGTACCGTCACCGGCGTTGATGATCGACGGCCCAGAGTCCTCGGGCTCGGCCGTCCACTCCGCAAGCCGTTGGGCCGCACCGGAAGCCGGGTGTCTGATGATGAGCGCGTCGGCGCCCGCAGCGCGCAGCGTCAGCGCGGTGTCACGCAACGACTCACCCTTGGCCACCGACGATCCCGATGAGCTGACGTTGATGACGTCGGCGCTCATCCACTTGCCTGCAACCTCGAACGACACCCGGGTTCGCGTCGAGTTCTCGTAGAACATCGTGATCACGGTGCGCCCGCGCAGCGTCGGCAGCTTCTTGACCTCACGGCCGAGCAGCGCCTTGCTGAACCGGTCGGCGTCGTCGAGGATCGCGGTCGCCTGGTCGCGGCTCAGGTCGGCCGCCGAGAGCAGGTGCTTCATCGGGCAGGCCCTCCGTGTGGTGCGATCGAGACCCCGTCGACTCCCCCGTCGTTCTCGGCGAGACGCACCTTCACGTTCTCGCTTCGCGACGTTGGCACGTTCTTGCCCGCGTAGTCGGCGCGTAGCGGCAACTCGCGGTGACCGCGGTCGACGAGCACCGCCAACTGAACCGCCCTCGGCCTCCCGACGTCGCGGAGTGCGTCCAAGGCGGCGCGGATCGAGCGTCCCGTGTAGAGCACGTCGTCGACGAGGATGACGAGAGCGCCGTCGATTCCCCCATCGGGGATCGACGTGTCCTCCAGCGGCCGCGGCGGCTTGCCGGCGAGGTCGTCGCGGTAGAGGGTGATGTCGAGCGCGCCGCGCGGCACCGTGACGCCGGAGAACTCGTGGATCTTCTCGGCGAGGCGGGACGCCAGCGTGACACCGCGCGTCGGAATGCCGAGGAGGATCACGCGAGGCGCGTCGGCGCCGTCGAGCGCGGTCTTTTCGATGATTTGGTGCGCAATGCGCGAAACGGTCCGGCTCACGTCCGCGGCGGACATCAATTCCCGGTCGGGGCTGGCAGAAACCATGACTGACCCAGGACCTCCTTCTCCGCCTCTCGGGACGGATCGTTAAAGGACGTCGAACTTCCGCGGCAGCTTAACACCCGACGGGAGCCCTCAGCCCGGCTGGCTAGGCTGGCCAGGTGAATCTCGACGGCAATCAGGCATCCATCCGCGAGGCAGTCGACGCAGGCCTGTTGGCGGGTGCGGTCACGATGGTGTGGCAGGCGGGCAAGGTCCTGCAGGTCAACGAACTCGGCCACCGCGACGTCCACGCCGGGTTGCCGATGCAGCGCGACACCATCTTCCGGATCGCGTCGATGAGCAAGCCGGTGACGGTGGCCGCGGCCATGTCGATGGTCGAGGAGCGGACGTTTGCGTTGACCGACCCGGTGGCGCCGTGGCTTCCGGAGCTGGCCGACGTGCGGGTGATGACCAACCCGGCGGGCCCGCTCGAGGCGACGGTTCCGCTGCAGCGACCGATCACGTTCGACGATCTGATGACGCACCGCAGCGGGTTGGCCTACGCGTTCTCGGTGGGGCCGCCACTGTCCCGCGCTTACGGCAAGCTGATGTTCCGCCAAGATCAGGACCGATGGCTGGCCGAGCTTGCGAAGCTGCCGCTGGCCCACCAGCCCGGCGAGCGCCTGACCTACAGCCATTCCACCGACGTGCTGGGGATCGCCTTGTCGCGGATCGCAGGCAAGCCGCTGGCCGACGTGCTGGAGGACCGGGTTCTGGGCCCACTTGGCATGTCCGACACCGGCTTCAAGGTCAGCCTCGAAGGCCGCCGGCGCGCGGCCACCATGTATCAGCTCGACGACACGGGCACTCTGCGCGATGACGTGATGGGGCCGGCGCCGGTGACGCTGCCGACGTTCTGCACCGGTGGCGCCGGGCTCTGGTCCACGGCCGACGACTACCTCGCCTTCGCCCGCATGCTGCTCGGCGGCGGCGTCGTGGACGGCGTCCGGGTGCTGTCGGAGGAGTCGGTGCGGTCGATGCGCTCCGATCGGCTGACCGACCAGCAGAAGTCGTATCCCTTTCTCGGGATGCCCTTTTGGCGTGGTCGCGGCTTCGGGCTGAATCTGTCGGTGGTCACCGACGCCGCGCAGTCGCGGCAGCTGTACGGCCCTGGCGGGCTCGGCACGTTCAGTTGGCCCGGTGCGTATGGCACGTGGTGGCAGGCCGACCCGTCGGCGGACCTGATCATGCTGTACCTGATCCAGAACCTGCCCGATCTGAGTTCAGAGGCCGCCGCCGCCGCGGTGGCGGGCAACACGTCGCTGGCGAAGCTGCAGGCTGCTCAGCCGAGGTTCGTCCGCCGCACCTACCAGGCGTTGGAGTCCTAACTCAGGCCGACGCGCGCAGCGTCGCGCCCTCGGCGCGGACGACGGTGTCGATCCGGCCGAACTTCGCGGTCACGCGTGCGGTGACACCGCTCCACTGACGTGGGTCGTCGACGTCGGCGGCGATGACCATCACCCGGTCGGCGGAGTGACCGTGCAGCACCTCGACGGCGTCGCAGACATGTCGGGCCACCACGGCAACGCGGCGTCCGTCGGCCAATTCGCGCCGGGCCAACCGACGGCCGGCGTCGGTGCCGCCGTCCAACACGATGACGACAGTGCTTGCGAGCGAATCTCTTTCGCGGATCATGACGTCAGTCAACGCCTGCCGCCTTGGTGCCCGATGTGGGTTGGCTAGGCGAAGCCTCAGAACCTCGGGGTCACCACGGCACGACGGCGTTCTGATAGTCGAGGAACTGCAGGCCACCCTCACCAGCGTGGGCGACGATGGCGTCGACGACGCCGGGAATGCTGTCATCCACGGTCAGCGTGGCGCCGTCGCCGCCCAGCTCGGTCCGCACGTGGCCGGGATTGATCAGCAGAAGCGTGCGCGGATCGTCGACGTGCCGAGCCGCGTAGCTGCGGAACAGCTGGTTGAGGGCGGATTTGCTGGCGCGATACACCTCGTGCCCGCCCCGGGTGTTCTGCGAGATGCTGCCTTGCCGCGACGACATGACGCCGATCGTGCCCGACTCGGGTACCAGGTCCTCGAGGGTCTCGACGACGCGCAGCGGGCTGAGGGCGTTGGTGACCATGACCTCGACGAAGCTGTCGGTGCTCACCTCGGCAACGGGAAGATTGTCGTGGGCGATCCCGGCGTTGACGAACAGCAGGTCGAGGTGCCGGCCGGCCAACCGGTCGCGCAGCGCGGCGATCTGTTCGGGCACCGTAATGTCGAGGATCTCGACCTCGAGGCGGCCGTGCCCGTCGACGTCATGTAGCCCGGTCCGGCTCTCCCCGCGAACGGTGGCGATCACCCGCCAGTCACGCCGCAGGAACTCGGCCACCATGGCGAGCCCGAGACCCTTCGACGCTCCGACGATGAGGGCAGTGGGGTGTTCGTGGTCGGTCATGTTGATGTCAGCAACTGACAGCCGCGGTTTCATTCCATTGCCGGCGTCATCCGCACCGCTCGATCACCACGTCGACATCGACTTAGCAGGTGGCACTGACATTTTCAGGCCTTGGCACCACGCTCATGCACAGTTGGGGATTCATCCCCAGATTGGGGTCTACGGCGAGAATTTTGGCGTCGCCTTCGGCCGCCGGGAGTAAATTCGAATGCATGTTC
>NZ_MVOC01000126.1 GCF_002043095.1 Mycobacterium sp. AT1
GTTGCAGTACGCGCCGGTGCGGATCCGTCGCGCGCTACCTCAGGGCTGCTCCTCGACGGTGGCGGAATTCTCGGCCAGCCCGACGGCCGTGGCCTCGAGAAGAAGTCGCAATCGGGGAGTGAAGTCGAGGGCGACGTGTCCCCACTCGGGAACCTGCGCGTAGAGCGCGGCGAGTGTCGGCGTTGGATGTGAGACCTGCCAGAAGCTGGCTGCGAAGGCGAGGGCCGCAGCAATCAGGGCTTGGATCTGGTCCACCGTCAGCACGCTTGCTTCTTGTAACGCGGCGACGATTTCATCATGCGCGGCAAAGGAATTCACTTTGTACTGACGAGCGCGGTCAATCCCGACGTCTCCTTCGAGGCTCAACACGACGTGTGTCAGCAAGTCGCAGAACACCGGCAACGAGGCAAACGTGTCACTCAGCAGCGCCGCGACGTCGCGCGGCGCCAAACCGGTACGGTCGCGCGTCTTCTGCCTGACGGCGATGCTGAACTGCTGCCACCCGCGCTCGGCCAGCTCGAGCAGCAGTTCCTCCTTGCTGGCGTAGTAGCGCCGCACGCCGGTGCGATGCATGCCCGCACGCTCCGTCACCGGTGCCAACGTCACGAATCGGACTCCGCCGAGTTCGAGTGCGAGTTCCTCCGCCGCCTCCAGCAGTGCTTCGGAGCGCCGCGCCTTCTGTTCAGGTGATCGAGCCCGCTGACGCATGCCACCAGCATGCGTGACCGTTGCCGGGTTATGCACGCCCAACCCGAATAACGCACCCCGTGATGCATTAATCCATGCGGACTGCTACCGTCGCCATAACGCATCATTGAGTGCGTTAAATGACACGCCGCGAGCGCGGCAGGAGCGCGGCGCACCGCGCGGATGAAAGAAGGTGCCACTGTGAAGGCTGTTCAGGCAACGGGGTTCGGGGGCCCCGGCACACTCGCGGTCGTCGACCTACCGGATCCACGACCAGCGGCGGGTCAGGTCGCGATCGACGTCACCCACGCAGCCGTGGGGTTGATCGACGTGTTCATTCGACAAGGTTTGTTCAAAGACCAACCGGGGATGCCGCAGCCGCCGTTCATACCCGGCTTGGAGATCGTCGGGACCGTTCGAGCGCTCGGGCAGGGCGTGAGCGGGTTCTCGGTCGGGGAGAAGGTGCTCTCGCTGTCGGGTACCGGCACCGGCGGCTACGCGTCGGTCGTGGTGAGTGATCAGGCTCTCGTCGTGTCGTTGGCGGGCCGTGACATCGATCCGGCCCTGGCGGTAGCGGTCCTCCCGAACGCCGCGATGGCCCACCTCGCGCTCTCCAGGATTGCGTCCATGACCCGGGGAGAGAGCGTCCTGGTCCATGGAGCCCTCGGCGGGTTCGCCGCGGCCGTGCCGGGTGTGGCACGGCAATTGGGGGCATCCCGAGTCGTGGGCTCGGTCCGCAGCAGCAAGTTGGATGTTGCATCGAGAACCCAGCTGCCCTATGACCGTATCGTCGACTCCGCTCGATTGCCGGAGGCTCTGGACGGTGAGCTGTTCGACGTCATCGTCGATCCCGTGGGCGGTGAACTGCGGTCCATCAGTCTCGATCTACTCAAGCCGGCCGGTCGGCTCGTGGTGGTCGGCAACGCCAGTGGCGACTGGGGCCATCGCATCGACAGCAACAGGCTCTGGCTGGGCAGCCTCACGGTTTCAGGGTTCAGCGCGGGGGCGTACTTCCCGACGCACCCACAGGACATCCGTCCCGCGGTCGAGGCTGCGTTGAATGCGGTCGAGGCCGGACTTGGCAAGACCGAAGTCGACGTGCTTCCCGTGGGCGCTGCCGCAGAGGCCCACGAGCGTATGGAAAGCCGGTCTCTGAACGGACGGATCGTCTTGAGTTTCGATCCACCGGACATCATTGGCGACTAATCCAGATCTTTGACATGCCGAGCACGTCGGGCTGGTGTGAAGCCGCGTCGAACGACTCGAGGGCTCTCGATGACTGACGCCCATCCTCTTCTTGTCGACGGGTGGGGCCGGTCGGTGAGGTTGGTGGGTGATGGTGGTTGCGGTGTGGAGGGGATGTCGGTGAGTGTGGATGAGAATGCTGGTGGCAGTTGCGCGCTCTAGGTCCGACGTCGCGCAGCAGCGCCCATAGACCGGCGATGCGACGGGGCCAAGGCGAGCGGTGACGGCCTGGGTGTGGGTGACGCGGTGGGCGCGCCCGCGATCGCTTCCAGGGTGCGAACGGTGAGATACGCGTTCGACCAAGTACCGTGCGCGCCCACACAAGCGTTCTCGCCTCACTTGTCCGAAAGTGGTGTCAATGGTGATGGCCGCGGACGACGGGTCACCAGGTCACGCCGTTCGTCGACCTGGTGGGTGGTTGCAGGGAATACGCCGCACGCAATCAGCCTGATGGCTCACGCCCAATTTGAAACCACTCGTTGCGCGCTGCGGAGCTACGTGGCGTTGAAATAAAGGATTTGGAGACCCGACATGGCCAGCACCATTGAGCAAGACGATCGTCCAACGCGCGTCGAGTTACTCGACAGAGCGGTCGCCCTACAGCCTCTGCTGAGGAGCCGCGCCGCTGATGGCGAGCTGCATCGCCGGACACCTGATGACGTCGTCCAGGCGATGACCTCGGCTGGTCTTTTCCGGCTGCGTACACCCCGCCGGTTCGGCGGCTACGGCGCAGACGTACGCACAATGCTCGACGTGACCTCGGCTCTCGGAGAGGCAGACGGCTCGGCCGCGTGGCACGTGGGTCTCTCCGCGACGGCCGCATGGGTCAGTAGCCATGCATCCGAAGATGCACTGCGCGAGCTGTACGGTTCGGACCCCGACACGCGCGTGTCGGGCTCCGCCGCCTCCATCCCCGCCCGTCGTGTCGAAGGCGGCGTGCTGGTGAGTGGGCGTTGGCCCTACGCCTCGGGCTGCCTTCATGCCCAGTGGGCCTCGATCGGGGTACTCACCAGCGCCGCACCCGACCAGCCCGACGAGCCGTTCCTCTGCCTGGTGCCCGCGTCGGAGTTAACGGTCGAAAACACCTGGCGGACAGTTGGAATGCTCGGCACGGGTAGCAACACCTGGGTCGGTGACGACCTGTTCGTGCCCACCCATCGGATGATTCCCATGGCCGGAATGATCGACGGCTCCTTGCAATCCTCTGTCGACGACCCGCAACGGTGGTTGACGTTCGTCCCAATGGCAATGCTGAACTTGTTCGGACCGATACTGGGAATGGGACGTGCCGCGTTGACACTGGTGGCCGAGGCCGCGACGACGAAGCCGCTGCATTACACGTTCATCGAACGTCAGCGTGACTCTGTCAGTGTGCAGCTGCAGGTGGCCGACGCGGCACTGAAGATTCAAACTGCCTCGCTGCACGCCTACGCGATGGCCGAGGAACTCGACGCGTCGTCCGCCGAGAACCGCGTGCTCGGCTACGCCGACCGAGCGCGTCTCAAGGCATCCTGCGGTTACGCGACGCAGCAAGTCCTTGAAGCCATGCAAGCGCTGCTCAACGTGCACGGCGCGGCCAGTTTTGCCGAAGGTAGCCCGCTGCAGCGGTATTGGCGTGACGCCAACACCGCAGCGCGACATGCTGGACTAAACGCCGGCGTGGCGCTGGAGGTCTTCGGCAGGTCACTCCTCGGAGTGGCGAACGACATCTCCGCCATGGTTTGACTGAAGTTGATCCCATTCGCGGAGACCGCGACGTTCGACAGAGGAGAGAAAGATGAAAATCGGCGTCGGCGCAGTGATCACCGATGAAGGCATCCGCCCAGACACGTTGGGCAAGGCGGTGGAGGAGCGTGGGTTCGAGGACTGTCGACGAAGCCGAATTCCACGGTGACGAAGTCGACTTCGACGCCACCTTCTGTTGGCCAAAGCCGTCAAAAATTCCCTATCCGCCAATATATTTCGGCGGCTTTACTGCGGCTACCGTTCGCCGCGCCCGTCGACACCAGGCTGGCTGGATGCCGATCGCCGTCCCTGACGTCGCCATGGTTTCCGGGCAGCTGGGCCTGCTCGATGGCGCGACCGACATTCCGGTCTCTGTCGTCCTCCCCCAGAATGCCGAACCCGCTCTGTTCGATGCGTATCGTGAGCACGGGGCGGAACGGGCGTTGGTCTCGCTCTCCACACACTCCGAAGCGGAAACGCTCAGATCGCTCGACCGCATCGCGCCGCTCATCGAGACGTACAGATGATGCAGTTGCCCGCCCCCGCTGCAGCGCTTGAGGTCTGGGCGCGAGACGCGCGTTCTTCGAGGATGTCGGCAACGGTGTAGGCGCGGTACAGCGCGTTGGCGCCGATCCATCGCAGCGGTTCCGGCGAGGTGGGCTGCGGTGAGCCCCTGCCCGGCGTATCCACCGACGCGGATGACGCCCCGGTTGGGTGTCGGCGTCGACGAACGGTGACCAGTCGCGCAGGACGCCGAGCACGCCGCACCAGGCGTGCGCCGCGGTGACCGGGGGAGGAGCGCTCGAC
>NZ_MVOC01000127.1:0-7942 GCF_002043095.1 Mycobacterium sp. AT1
ACAGCGTCGACGATCGTCGAGGACGTCGTGCAGCAACGGCGTGGCGACCTCGTCGAGCTGTCCCACTCGATTCACGCCGAGCCGGAGTTGGCATTTGCCGAACATCGCAGCTGCGCCAAGACCCAGGCGCTGGTTGCCGAGCGCGGCTTCGAGGTCACGGCCGGGGTAGCGGGACTGGACACCGCGTTCCGCGCCGTCTTCGGCAGCGGCTCGCTGGTCGTCGGCATCTGCGCGGAGTACGACGCGCTGCCGGGTATCGGTCACGCTTGCGGGCACAACATCATCGCGGCCTCCGCGGTCGGAACGGCGCTGGCGCTGGCAGAGGTCGCCGACCAGCTGGACCTGACCGTCGTCCTCCTCGGCACCCCCGCGGAGGAAGCCGGTGGCGGCAAGGCGCTGATGCTGGACGCCGGCGTGTTCGACGACGTTGCGGCGACGGTGATGCTGCACCCAGGCCCGATCGACATCGCCCGCGCGCGGTCGCTGGCGTTGTCCCAGGTCGCCGTCGAGTACCTCGGGCGCGAAGCCCACGCGGCCGTCGCGCCGTACCTCGGACTGAACGCCGCCGACGCCATCACGGTGTCCCAGGTGGCGATCGGCCTGCTGCGTCAACAACTCGCGCCGGGTCAGATGGTGCATGGCATCGTGACCGACGGCGGGCAGGCCACCAACGTCATCCCCGCCCGCACCGAGATGCACTACACGATGCGAGCCAACGACTCGGGATCGCTCAAGGAGCTGGAGGCCAGGATGTCGGACTGCTTCCTGGCCGGTGCGGTGGCCACGGGTTGCGGTCACCAGGTCGAGGCGACTG
Organism: Mycobacterium sp. AT1; assembly: GCF_002043095.1. Classification (GTDB taxonomy): domain Bacteria; phylum Actinomycetota; class Actinomycetes; order Mycobacteriales; family Mycobacteriaceae; genus Mycobacterium. Next base: position 815 of record NZ_MVOC01000127.1, read on the forward strand.
AGCCGTCCTACCTCGAGCTGACGCCCGACAAGTGGCTTGCCGACGTCTTCCGCGCCGAGATGGTGCGGTTCGGCAGGACGCCCGTCGCTGCGGAGTTCGAGGCGGCACTACCGCTCGGCAGTACCGACATGGGCAACGTCACCCAAGTCATGCCGGGCATTCATCCCATCGTCGGCATCGACGCCGACGGTGCATCCATCCATCAGCAGGCGTTCGCCTCGGCCGCCGCCGGGCCGAGCGCCGACAAGGCCGTCATCGAGGGAGCCGTCATGCTGGCCCGCACCGTCGTGGAGCTCGCCGAGACACCCGCGCAACGCGACAGGGTGAGCCAGCTCAAGACGGAGCGGGATAACGCATGAGCATTCAAGATTCGACCAACGCATGGTTGGCCGCCAACTACGACGAGCTGGTGGCCTGGCGACGGCACGTCCACCAGCACCCCGAGCTGGGGCGCCAGGAGTTCGACACCACGCAGTTCGTGGCGTCGCGGCTGGCCGACGCCGGCCTCAACCCCAAGGTGCTGCCGGGTGGCACCGGACTGACGTGTGACTTCGGGCCGGAGCACGCGCCGAGGATCGCGCTGCGGGCCGACATGGACGCGCTGCCGATGGCCGAACGCACAGGGCTGCCGTTCTCGTCGCTGACCCCCGGTGTCGCGCACGCCTGCGGTCACGACGGGCACACCGCGGTACTGCTTGGCGCGGGGCTGGCGCTGGCGTCGGTCCCCGAACTTCCCGTCGGCGTGCGGCTGCTCTTTCAGCCGGCCGAGGAGCTGATGCCGGGCGGCGCCATCGACGCCATCGCGGCGGGCGCGTTGAACGGGGTGTCGCGAATCTTCGCACTGCACTGCGATCCGCGGCTCGAGGTCGGCAAGGTCGCCATCCGGCCCGGACCGATCACCTCCGCGGCCGACCAGGTCGAGATAACCCTTCACTCACCGGGCGGGCACACCTCGCGCCCGCATCTGACCGGCGATCTGGTGTACGCGCTTGGCACCCTGATCACCGGCGTCCCCGGCGTCCTTTCGCGGCGAGTCGACCCACGCAACAGCACCGTCATGGTGTGGGGCGCGGTCAACGCGGGCGTCGCGGCCAACGCCATCCCGCAGACGGGCAGCATCGCGGGCACCATTCGCACCGCAAGTCGCGAAGCCTGGGTGGTGATGGAAGAGCTTGTCCGCGAGATCGTTTCGTCGCTGCTGGCCCCGCTGCAGGTGCAGTACAGCGTCCACTACCGACGAGGCGTGCCGCCCGTGGTGAACGAGTCGGTGTCGACGCGGATCTTCACCCACGCCATCGAGGCCATCGGTCCCGACGTCCTCACCGACACCCGCCAATCCGGTGGCGGCGAGGACTTCTCCTGGTACCTCGAGGACGTCCCCGGCGCGATGGCGCGGCTGGGCGTGTGGCCGGGCGTCGGGCCGCAGCTCGACCTCCATCAGCCGACGTTCGACCTCGATGAGAAGGCGTTGGGCGTCGGGGTTCGGGTGTTCACCAACATCATCGAGCAGAGCGCGGGGCTCTAACTGCCCTGACTGGGTCCAGGACCGATGTTGCGTGCTGGCCTGGTACGGAGGTCGTGCACGTATTCCGCTGGCGCGCCTGCGATCTCGGCGGCTTCGGCCATCACGCCGAGGTAGCGGGCCGACGGGATGCCGCCCTCCCACGCGTCGACGACGTAGAGCCAAGCGAGCACCGGATCGGTGCTGGTGTCGGAGGTTTCGCGGTGCACCCGGCAGCGGATCTTCTTGTGGAAGCCGAGCTCCGAGCCCTCCCAGCGGTCGAGGTTCTCCTCGTCCTCCTTGGTCATGTCGTAGAGGACGACGAAGACCTTGGACGTGGGATCCTCGACGAGGGTCGCCAGCGCGCCCTCCCAGCTGAGATCCTCGCCACCGAAGGTGAGACGCCACCCATGAATCCACCCCGTCCCCGCCATTGGCGAGTGCGGCGCACGCTGCAACATCTGCTCCGGATGCATGTTCGATCCGTAGGCGGCGTAGATCTGCACGGCGGTAAGCCTAAGGGGTCCAACTTGGCCCAGTCGCCTAACCACCGGGTTGAGTTGGACACAGCAGACTAAGTTGGTCCCGTGGCTACCCGCATCGTGATCATCGGCGGCGGCCCCGCCGGGTATGAAGCTGCCCTCGTCGCAGCGGGCCGTGGCCCGGACGTAGCGCAGGTCACCGTCGTCGACTCCGACGGCATCGGCGGCGCTTGCGTGCTCTTTGACTGCGTCCCGTCGAAGACGTTCATCGCGTCGACCGGGGTGCGCACCGAGTTGCGGCGCGCCAACGGGCTCGGCTTCGACATCAAGATCGAGGACGCCAAGATCTCGTTGCCGCAGATTCACAACCGGGTGAAGACGTTGGCCCGGTCGCAGTCCGCGGACATCGGCTCCAACCTGTTGCGCGAGGGCGTGTCGATCGTGCACGGGCGCGGCGAGCTCGTCGACGATCTCCCCGGCATGGCTCACCACCGGGTGAAGGTCACCACGACCGAGGGCAAGGTCGGCGTGCTCAAGGCCGACGTCGTGTTGATCGCCACCGGGGCCCGTCCTCGCGTGCTGCCCCATGCCGCGCCCGACGGCGAGCGGATCCTGAACTGGCGTCAGCTCTACGACCTCACCGAGCTGCCCGAACACCTGGTCATCGTCGGCTCGGGCGTCACCGGGGCCGAGTTTTGCAGCGCCTACACCGAGCTGGGCGTCAAGGTCACCGTGGTGGCCAGCCGCGACCAGATCCTTCCGCACGAGGACTCCGACGCCGCCGCCGTGCTCGAGGAGGCCTTCAACGAACGTGGCGTGAAGCTGGTCAAGAACGCGCGCGCCGACTCGGTCACCCGCAGTGGTGACGGCGTCGTGGTGGCGATGGCCGACGGCCGCAAGGTCGAGGGCAGCCACGCCCTGATGACGGTCGGCTCGGTGCCCAACACCGAAGGTCTGGGGCTCGAGAAGGTCGGGATCGAGCTGAGCCAGGGCAACTACCTTTCGGTGGACCGGGTGTCACGCACGTCCGCAGCAGGCATCTACGCCGCTGGCGACTGCACCGGCCTGCTGCCGCTGGCCTCGGTCGCCGCGATGCAGGGCCGCATCGCGATGTATCACGCGCTGGGCGAGGGGGTGTCGCCCATTCGGCTGCGCACCGTCGCGGCCGCCGTCTTCACCAGGCCCGAGATCGCCGCGGTCGGTGTTCCCCAGACCGCGATCGACAACGGGACGGTTCCCGCTCGCACGCTGATGCTGCCGCTGACCACGAATGCCAGGGCAAAGATGTCGCTGTTGCGCCGCGGCTTCGTGAAGATCTTCTGCCGTCCGGCCACCGGCGTCGTCATCGGCGGCGTCGTGGTCGCACCCATCGCCTCGGAACTGATCCTGCCCATCGCGCTCGCCGTGCAGAACCGGATATCGGTGACGGATCTCGCTCAAACGCTGTCGGTGTACCCATCGCTGTCCGGCTCGACGGTCGAGGCCGCCCGAAGATTGATGGCTCACGACGATCTGGACTGAAGCCACGTAGGCTCGGAGCCGTACGTCTACCGACGAGTAACGAGAAGGGGCATGGCCGTGAGCGACGCTCGTGAGCGAACCACCGGCGCAGTCGACCCGATCCCCGGACCTGGTAACGGCCAGACTCTGCTCGGCCCCGAGTGGCGAGCTCAGGCGTGGGAACGCCTCGGAAGTGAGCAGTTCGACGTCGTCGTCATCGGAGGCGGCGTCGTGGGCGCCGGGGCCGCACTCGACGCGGCGACCCGCGGGCTCAAGGTGGCTCTCGTCGAGGCTCGCGACTTCGCCTCTGGCACGTCGAGCCGGTCCTCGAAGATGTTCCACGGCGGCCTGCGCTACCTGGAGCAGCTTGAGTTCGGTCTCGTCCGCGAGGCGCTGCACGAGCGCGAACTGTCCCTGACGACGCTGGCGCCTCACCTCGTGAAGCCCTTGCCGTTCCTGTTCCCGCTCACCAAGCGGCTGTGGGAGCGGCCCTACGTCGCGGCGGGCATCTTCCTCTACGACCAACTGGGCGGCGCGAAGTCGGTGCCTGCGCAGAAGCACCTCCTCAAGGCCGGCGCTTTGCGCCTGGCGCCCGGGTTGAAGCGCAGTTCGTTGATCGGCGGAATCCGCTACTACGACACCGTGGTCGACGACGCGCGGCACACGATGATGGTGGCGCGCACCGCGGCTCACTACGGCGCGGTGGTGCGGACCTCGACGCAGGTCGTGTCGCTGCTGCGCGAGGGCGACCGGGTGACCGGCGTGCGCGTGCGAGACTCCGAGGACGGTGCGTCCACCGAGGTGCACGGGCACGTGGTCGTCAACGCCACCGGCGTCTGGACCGACGAGATTCAAGCCCTCTCCAAGGAGCGCGGCCGGTTCCGCGTGCGGGCGTCGAAGGGCGTCCACATCGTGGTGCCGCGGGATCGCATCGTCAGTGAGGTGGCGATCATTCTGCGGACCGAGAAGTCGGTGCTGTTCGTCATCCCGTGGGGCACGCACTGGATCATCGGCACCACCGACACCGACTGGAACCTCGACCTGGCGCATCCCGCCGCCACCAAGGCCGACATCGACTACATCCTCGAGACGGTCAACACCGTGCTCGCCACCCCGCTGAACCACGACGACATCGATGGCGTCTACGCCGGCCTGCGACCCTTGTTGGCGGGGGAAAGTGAAGAGACCTCCAAGCTTTCGCGTGAGCACGCGGTGGCCACGCCGTCGCCGGGTCTCGTCTCCATCGCCGGTGGCAAGTACACGACCTACCGGGTGATGGGCGAGGACGCGATCGACGCGGCCAGTGTGTTCGTCCCGACCAGGGTGGCGCCGTCGATCACCGAGAAGGTGCCGCTGATGGGGGCCGACGGATACTTCGCCCTGATCAACCAAACCGAACACGTCGGCGCCCACTACGACCTGCACCCGTACCGCGTTCGGCATCTGCTTGACCGCTACGGTTCGTTGATTGGCGAGGTGCTGGCCATGGCCGAGGGGCGTCCAGAACTGTTGGCGCCCATCACCGAAGCGCCCGTCTACCTGAAGGTCGAGGCGTACTACGCCGCGGCGGCCGAGGGGGCATTGCATCTCGAGGACATCCTCGCGCGGCGCATGCGCATCTCGATCGAATACCCGCACCGCGGCGTCGACTGCGCCCGTGAAGTCGCCGAAGTCGTTGCGCCCGTGTTGGGTTGGAGCGCCGAGGACGTCGACCGCGAGGTGAACACGTATCGGGCACGGGTCGAAGCCGAGGTGCTGTCACAGACCCGGGCCGACGACGAGTCGGCCGACGCCCTGCGTGCCGCCGCACCCGAGGCGCGTGCCGAGATTCTCGAGCCCGTGCCCTTGACGTGAGGCGCCCTGCACCCCTTCCGGTTCGGGACGGCCTCGGGCCGGTTCGGGTGAGGTTGCGCGGGGGTGCTGTGCTAGTCGAACTGGCCGACCGGTTCGGCGAGGCGGCGGCGACGAAAGTGCTTGCCGGCGAAGTCGTTTGCGCGGACGGAACCGTCGTCGGGGCGGCGACGGTGCTTCCGCCGAATGCGGACGTGTACCTGTATCGCGACCTGCCCGACGAGATTCCCGTCCCGTTCGACGTGCCCGTCCTGTATCGCGACGACAACATCGTCGTCGTCGACAAGCCGCACTTCTTGGCGACCATGCCGCGGGGAGGGCACGTCGCCGAGACGGCGCTGGTGCGACTGCGGCGCTCGCTCGACCTGCCGGAGCTCTCGCCGGCGCATCGGCTGGACAGGTTGACGGCTGGGGTGCTGCTCTTCACGGTGCGCCGCGAGGTTCGCGGGGCCTATCAGACGATGTTCGCGCGCGGTGAGGTGAGCAAGACCTATCTGGCGCGGGCGGGGGAGTCGGGGTTGGACTTCCCCTTGACGGTCCGAAGTCGAATCATCAAGGAACGCAGTCGGTTGCAGGCGTTCGAGGAGGCGGGTGAGCCGAATGCCGAGACGCTGGTCGAGCTGCTGTCCGGTGAGGGCCTGTACCGGCTGACCCCGCGCACCGGGCGTACCCACCAACTGCGTCTGCACATGGCGTCGCTGGGGCTGCCCATCCTTGGCGACCCGTTGTACCCCGACGTGCTCGACGTCGCACCGGACGACTTCACGCGACCGTTGCAGCTACTGGCCCATCGCTTGGAGTTCGAGGATCCCGTCGCGAAGGTCGGCCGGTCGTTCGAGAGCACCCGAACGCTGTAGGGCGGCGTGTTCTACTGACCTGGTGGATCGCACTGCATTCGACGCACTCTTCGACATGACCGGCCGCACCGTCATCGTGACGGGAGGTACCAGGGGCATCGGGCTTTCGTTGGCGGAGGGCTTCGTGCTGGCCGGTGCCAACGTGGTGGTGGCCAGTCGCAAGGCCGACGCCTGCGAGGAGGCGGCCGCCCATCTGCGCGGCCTTGGCGGACAGGCGATTGGCATACCGGTCCACGCGGGTGACGTCGAGGGGCTCGACGTCCTGGTGGACGGCACCGTGGCGGAGTTCGGCGGCGTCGACGTGTTGGTGAACAACGCCGCCAACGCATTGGCTCAGCCGCTCGGCGAGATGACCGTCGAGGCGTGGGCCAAGTCCAACGACGTCAACGTCCGCGGCCCGGTCTTCCTGACGCAGAAGGCGTTGCCGCACTTGAAGAACAGTGGCCACGCCGCGGTGCTGAACATGGTCTCGGTCGGCGCCTTCGGCTTCGCGGCCGACCTGTCGATCTACGCCGCGGGCAAGGCCGCGCTGATGTCGTACACGCGGTCGATGGCTGCTGCCTTCGTCGGTGACGGCATCAGGGTCAACGCCATTGCGCCAGGTCCGATCGACACCGACATGATGCGCAACAATCCGCAGGAGGCGATCGACGGCATGACCCGCGGCACGCTGATGAAGCGCTTGGGGACCCCGGACGAGTTGGTGGGCGCCGCACTGCTGTTGTGTTCTGACGCAGGCAGTTACATTACGGGGACGATGATCATCGTGGACGGCGGCGGCACCCCGCGCTAGCCCCGGTCGTTGGCGCGAGCGTGCGTGTCTGTGGGCGACACGCCGGGTGGATGTCGGAGTTTGTGCACGCTCGCATGGTGGTCAAATCCCTCGTGCCGCCGGCGAGCTCTCCGCCGGGGAGTGTGAGTGCCCGCCTCTGAGCGA
>NZ_MVOC01000127.1:7968-8127 GCF_002043095.1 Mycobacterium sp. AT1
TCGGATCGGGTCACCGCGGCGGTTGCCTCGGTGGTGGCCGCGGTTGCCGAGCTCGTCGAGCTGGATTGTGGCCAGTTCACCCACCTCGAGTTGGTGGAGTTGTTGGGTGAACTGGAAACCGTGACGTGGCAGCTGCCGGCGGTGGGGCATCAGCTGATC
>NZ_MVOC01000128.1 GCF_002043095.1 Mycobacterium sp. AT1
GGAGGCGATGAAGATGGAGACCGTACTGACCGCGCCCGCAGACGGGATCGTCACGCGCGTGCTTGTCGAGGCGGGAAATCAGGTCGACCCGGGAACCCCGCTGGTCGTCGTGGGAGCCCAGTCTCCGGTCGAAACTACGGTGACGGGAGTGCCGGCATGACCACTTCGGTAGAACGGGTTCGGGCGGCCTACGCCGCGATCGAGGCGGCCGACAGGCCGGAGGTGTGGATCTTCCTGCGCCCCATGGCCGATGCCCTCGTCGACGCCGAAACCGTCGACGCGGCAGTCGCCGCCGGCGCGGATCTTCCGCTCGCCGGCCTCACCGCCGCGGTGAAGAACAACGTCGACGTGGCGGGGAACGTCGACGTGGCGGGCCTGGCCACCACCGCGGGCTGTCCGTCGTTCGCGACGACACCCGCGACCGACGACGCCGCGGTCGTCGCCAGGTTGCGTGCCGCGGGCGCGGTGGTGATCGGCGCGACCAATCTCGACCAGTTCGCCACCGGTCTGGTCGGCACGCGCAGTCCCCATGGCGCCGTTCGCGATTCGCGGCGGCCCGACCGAATCTCGGGTGGGTCGAGCTCGGGGTCTGCCGTCGCGGTTGCCCTTGGTCTCGTCGACGTGGCCCTCGGCACCGACACCGCAGGCTCGGGCCGGGTGCCCGCGGCGCTGCAGGGCATCGTCGGCATCAAGCCCACCTACGGCGTCGTGCCGACCGACGGGGTCGTCCCCGCCTGTCGGTCCTACGACTGCGTGACGGTGTTCGCGAGGGATTTGGACACCGCGAATGCCGCGATGGGCGTGATCGCCGGTGCGGCGCGCCCGTTTCCGCCCGATGCGCCACTGGCCGCGCCGGAGATCCCGACGGTCGCCGTGCCCCGGGAACTTCCCGGCCTTTCGGAGCACTGGCAGGAGGCATTCGGCGCCGCCAGGGCCCGACTCGAGGCGCACGGCGCGGTGATTCGGGAAATCGACCTCTCGGCGTTCCTCGCCGCCGCCCGATTGCTGTACGACGGCGGACTGGTCGCCGAACG
>NZ_MVOC01000129.1 GCF_002043095.1 Mycobacterium sp. AT1
GGCGAGCAGCTCCGCCCGCCCGCCCGCCCGCTGACGGAGCTCCTTGGCGGCCGCCTCCTGGGCCTGCTGCCCGGCGTAATACGGGTCGAGGAACTGGCGGTCGGCCGAGATGGCGTACCCCCGGGTGGCGGTCTCCTGGTCGCGCAGCGCCGCCTGCATTTGATATGCCGCCGAGCGCGACGGCTGGATCTCGTCGATCAGCTGGTGGGCCACCGCGTCATACCTGCTGAGAAGCAGCCCGCCGGCGATTCCGGCGCCGAGGACGAGCAGGCCCATGATGGACAGCACCAGGGTCTGCCAGCCTTGGACGGTGAGCGGGGACGATCGTTTCGGTGCCGTTACGGGGGTGGTCGTCATCAGTCGGTGCGCTCCACCCGCACGACGGCGATGTCGTCGGAGAGGCCGCCGTGCAGCCCGGCCAGCTCCTCGGCGCCCCCGATGAGTGCCTCCACGAACGCCGAGCCGGTCAGCGCCGTCCGCGATCTGGCCAATTCGAGCAGACCGTCCTCACCGAGCCGTTCGTTTCCGACACCGGAGTGCCCCTCGAACAGCCCGTCGGTAAGCAGCAGCAAGCCGTGTTCCTTGGGCAACTCCAACTCGACGACCGGCCAGTCCGTGGCACCGAGCCCGAGCGCGGGACCGGCAGCAGGCTCAAGCCATTCGACCGTGTCGGGTCCGTGCAGCAGCATGCCGGGATGTCCCGCCCTGACCGCGGTGAAGCTGCGGTCGTGCGGGGACAGCGCGAGGCTCAGCACCGTCGCGAAGATTCGAGGCCCCGGGCTCTCCGCGCGCAGGATCCGCTCCAGCTGGCGCATGCGATCGTTGCCGCGAAGGCCGGCAAAGGTCAACGCCCGCCAGCCAATTCGCAAGGCGACCCCAAGGGCAGCCTCGTCGGGGCCGTGGCCCGCCACGTCGCCCACCATTACGTGGACGGTCCGGTCGGGTGTCTGGACGAAGTCGTAGAAGTCACCGCCGAGCAGCGCGTTGGC
>NZ_MVOC01000013.1:0-71843 GCF_002043095.1 Mycobacterium sp. AT1
CCCCGGCCGCCGTGCCCGCCGCCGCAACCGTCCCCAGCCCGGACGGCGCCGCTCCGGCACCGGCGCCCAACTTCGGGCCGGACGCGCCGACCACACAGGACTTCATGTACCCGTCGATCGGCAACGGCTGCGGGTCCGACGGCGGCAACGTGCTGGCTGCGGCGATCTCCGTCGCCGGCCCTGCGTCGATCCCCAAGCCGGGACCCGCCGCCGGCCAGACGGCCTACGTGTTCACCGCGATGGGCACGCCGGGACCGGCCCCCGTGCAGAAGCTGCCGCTGAACGTCACCTGGGTCAACCTGACCAGCGGCAAGTCGGGAACGGTCACGCTCAAGCCGCAGGCCGACATCAACCCGGCGGGGCCGACGACGCTCACCGCGATCGCCGACACCGGCTCGGGCAGCATCATGTCGACGATCTTCGGACAGGTCACCACGACCGAGAAGCAGTGCCAGTTCATGCCGACGATCGGTTCGACCGTCGTCCCGTGATCTCCCCCTAGACAGCACTGGCTGCCGTCGCGCCTCGGCGTCGACGACAGCCAGTGCTGTCTTGGCAGCTGGGTCAGTAGGCCATGAAGAGGATCATCTCGCGGTCGTACTCCCTGCCGGGGTGTGCCTCGGAGAGATGCGACTGAGCCTTCTCGACGAGGTCGTCCTCGTCAGTGCCGACAATGGCTTCGCCGCAGGGACAGCTCAAGTGTGTTTTCGCCATGCCTCACGATCCCACAGCCCCGGCCTTCGCCGCCGCCTTGGCGGCCTTCTTGTACGAGCGCACCTTCTCCAGCGAGCCCTGGTCGACGACGTCGGCCACCGACATGTGCGACCCCTCGGTGCCGTAGTCGCCGGCCGCCGCACGCCAACCCTCCGGGGTCACGCCGTACTGCTTGCCGAGCAGCGCCAGGAAGATCTTGGCCTTCTGCTCACCGAAGCCGGGCAGCGCCTTCAGCCGGCGCAACACCTCGGCGCCGTCGGGGTCACCCGCCGTCCACAGCGCCACGACGTCACCGTCGTACTCGTCGACTATCGCCTGCGCCAACGTCTGCAGCCGCTTGGCCATCGAGCCCGGAAACCTGTGCACCGCAGGCTTTTCCGAGAACAGCTTGACGAAGGCATCCGGGTCGTAGTCGGCGATCTCGCGGGCGTCAACGCCACCCATCCGCTCGGCCAGCTTCTGGGGGCCTGCGAACGCGACCTCCATCGGGATTTGCTGATCCAGCATCATCCCGACCAGCAACGCAAAGGGATTGGACTCCAGAAGCTCGTCGGCGACGGGATCTTGCACTAGCTGCAGTTTCGCCATGGCGCCAGTCTAAGGTGACGTTCACTCCCGCAGACCGGCCGACCGTGCGAGGTGACATGCCTGCCGAGATCGCAATCGCCTTGGCGGCAGCGCTGTTCCTGGCCGTCGTTGCCGCCGTCATCGCGGTACGCACCCGCCGCGTGGTGGCCACCCCCACCGAGCGCGCCGTGCACGCTGCGCTGCACACCGCCTCGCTGGCGGCGCACGCACTGCGACACGGGCTCGACGAGGATTCGGCCGGTCGCGCCGCGCCGTTCCTCCGGCAGCTCACCGGTGCCGACGCCGTCGTCGTCTACGACGCGTCCGGCGAACACCTGGCCCACGATCCGTCCGACATGGCCGACGCCCTCGCCGCGGCCGGGACCGCAGCCAAGGAGGCTCTCGCCGGCCCACGACGCATCATGTCGAGCCACCGCGCGGGCGCGATGGTCGCCCAACCACTGCTGACCGACGACGGCGACGCCCTCGGCGTCCTGGTCGCGGTGACGTCGCGTCAGCCCGGCCCCGGCATGGTCGGCGCCATCGGCGAGGTGGCCGGCTACGCCGCCAGCCAACTCGAACTCGCCGACCTCGACGCTTCCCGCGCCCGCCTGGACCGCGCCGAGGTGTTGGCACTGCGCGCCCAGATCAGCCCGCACTTCATCTACAACGCCCTGAACACCATCGCGTCGTTCGTCCGCACCGACCCCGACCGCGCGAGGGAGCTGATCCTCGAATTCGCCGACTTCACCAGGTACTCGTTCCGCGCAGCGGGCCAATTCACCACCCTGGCCGACGAGCTGCGCAACATCGACCGCTACCTGACGCTGGAACGGGCTCGCTTCGGCGAATCGCTCACCGTCAGGCTGCAGGTCGCCCCCGAGATGCTCGCGGTCGTCGTCCCGTTTCTGGCACTGCAACCGTTGGTGGAGAACGCCGTCCGGCACGGGCTGGCAGACCGCGGCGGCGGAACCGTCGAGATCCTCGCGCGCGACGACGGGACCGACTGCGTCATCACCGTCGAGGACGACGGCGTCGGCATGGACCCCGAGGCGTTGCGGTCGGGCCCCGCCGACGCGCTGGCCGACGGAGCGCCGGACGCGAGCGGGCATTCCGCGCACGTCGGGTTGACCAATGTCGACCATCGCCTGCGCGCGGCCTTCGGAAACGACTACGGTCTGGTGGTCGAGACGGCCGTGGGCGCGGGTACCAAGGTCCTCATGCGGGTCCCGAAATTCCGGTCGGGAGTCCGGGCCGGCGGAGGTGCGTTCAGGTGAAGCCGCTCGTGGTGCTCGCGGTCGACGACGAGGCGCCTGCCCTCGACGAACTGGCTTACCTGCTCGACGCGCATCCCGACATCTCCGAGGTGCTTCGGGCAGGCGACGCGACTTCGGCGCTGCGCGAACTGAACCGGCGGCCCATCGACGCGGTGTTCCTCGACGTCAACATGCCCGGCCTCAGCGGGCTGGAACTGGCGGGGGTCCTCGCCAACTACTCCTACCGTCCCGCGGTGGTGTTCGTGACCGCGCACGACGACAAGGCCGTGGAGGCGTTCGACGTCGGGGCGGTCGACTACCTGCTCAAGCCCATCCGTGAGAGCCGGCTCGACGAAGCCGTCCGCAGAGTGCTTGCCGTCGCGTCCGAGCCGAGCCGCGCTGCCGACGAAGACGACGACGAACGGGACGACGTCATTCCCGCCGAGCTCGGGGGCATCACCCACCTGGTTCCGCGCGACACCATCAGCTGGGTCGAAGCCGAGGGCGACTACGCGCGCCTGCACTCCGAATCGGGCGCCCACCTGGTGCGCATTCCGTTGAGTACCCTCGAATCCCGTTGGCGGGAACGAGGTTTCCAGCGAATTCACCGCTCCTATCTGGTGGCGCTTCGGATGGTGACCGGACTGCGGACCAGCGACGGCGCGGTGCTCGTCCGCCTGCGTTCCAACGGCGCGACGCCCGCGGTGGAACTGCCGGTGAGTCGGCGTCAGGCCCGTGAACTCCGTGATCGTGTCATCCGCGAACCGATGCGCAACCTGCGGCCCTTGAGCTCGACCGGGGAATTGCTCGACGATGACTAGCCCACGCCCACAACGCGAACGCGTGATCCTGGCCAACCGGCGTGGCGCCAGGGTCATCCGCACGCGGGTCGAAGTGCAGGAACAAACCCGCGTCGGTGACGCGTTGGTCCGCGGTCTGGTGCGGGCCCAACTCGGGTTGGCGTTGCGCCTTGCCGCCGTGGCCGTCTGCGCGGTCGCGTTGATCCCCCTGCTGCTTGGGCTCTTTCCCCAAGTCGACGACGTTCACATCGCCGGCATCCGGCTGAACTGGCTCATCCTCGCCGCCCTCGTCTATCCGGTGCTCTACGGCGTCGGGCGGCTCTACGTCCGGCTGGCCGAACAGGGTGAGCGGGACTTCGTCCGCGTGGTCGACGGCGAACCATGACGGGTGCACCGCTCACGGCAGCGGCCCTGCTCGCCGCGGCGTTGGCCACCGTCGGCATCGGCTTCTACGGAATTCGATTGTCCCGCACAACGTCGGACTTCCTGGTGGCCTCACGCAGCATCGGACCGCAGTGGAATGCCGCCGCCATCTCCGGTGAATACCTCTCGGCTGCCTCGTTTCTCGGTGTCGCGGGACTGATCGCCAAGTACGGCGCCGACGCGCTGTGGTACCCGGTCGGGTTCACCGCCGGCTACCTCGGCCTCCTGCTCTTCGTCGCCGCCCCCCTGCGCCGCTCGGGCGCCTACACCGTGCCCGACTTCGCCGAGTTCCGACTGGGTTCGGCGCGACTGCGCAAGGTGGCGATGCTCGTCGTGGTCGTCATCTGCACCTTCTACCTCGTCCCCCAGTACCAGGGCGCCGGGCTGGCACTCAAAACCCTTCTCGGCCTTCCGGTGTGGGTGGGACCGGTGGCCGTTGGCGCCATCGTCGTCGTCAACGTCGTCGGCGGCGGCATGCGTTCCATCACGTTCGTGCAGGCGTTCCAGTACTGGTTGAAGCTCACGGCGATCGCCGTTCCCGCGCTGGCGCTTCTCGCCCTCTTCCTGAGCGACACCACGAAGTTGGACGGGCCGTTGCCGCCCGTCATCCAGCACCAGACGACGGTCACCGTCGAAACCGACGTCGTCGTCCAGGTCGCCGAGCCTGCGGGCATCACCGTGACCGGCGACGTCGACGGCACCCGCATGGACGGCGCGGCGTTCCCCGCACCCGGTCAGTACACGTTGGCCCACGGGAGCACGCTGACCCTGGCCGCGGGTTCGGCGACACCGGTGGTCGCTGGCGCACCCAGCTCGGGCGACGACTGGCTCGCCTCAGGCCGCGGACTTGGTGGCGGTCATCCTCTCTATCAAGTCATTTCGATCATCATCGCCACCTTCCTCGGCACGATGGGACTGCCCCACGTGCTGGTGCGCTTCTACACCAACCCCGACGGCACGGCAGCCAGACGAACGGCGTTGGCGGTGATCGCCCTGCTGTCGCTGTTCTACCTCTTTCCGACCCTGCTGGGGGTGTTTGCGAGGCAGTTCGTGCCGCAATTGCTCATCACGGGCACCGCGGACGCGGCCGTGCTGTTGCTTCCCAGCGCGGCGATCGGGGGTGGGGCAGGTGCGGTATTGGCAGCCCTCGTCGCCGCCGGCGCCATCGCGGCGTTCCTCGCCACCTCGTCCGGCCTTCTCGTCAGCATTGCGGGCGCACTGTCGACCGACGTGCTGCGCGGCCGCGTGCGCGACTTCCGCGTCGCCGCGGTCGTCGGTGGCATGGTGCCCATCCCGCTGGCGCTACTGGCGTCGTCGCTGGAACTGTCGCGCAGCGTCGGCCTCGTCTTCGCGGTGGCCGCGTCCACGCTGTGCCCGTTACTGGTGCTTGGCATTTGGTGGCGTGGGCTGACCAGCGTCGGTGCCGCTTGCGGTCTGGTGGTCGGCGGCCTCGCCTCGGGAGCGGCGACGACGCTGGCCGTCGTCGGCAGTGTCGACGACCCGTTGCTCGGCGGGTGGCCCGCCGTCGTCGTCGGCTATCCCGCCGCGGTGACCGTTCCGCTGGCATTCCTGACGATGGTGGTGGTCAGCCTGCTGACTTCGGCGTCGCGACCGCCGGACGTCGCCAGGATCTTCGCCCGCATGCACGTCCCAGAGCGGCTGGGCATGGGAGTGGAGCGACTCCCACGAGAATGAGGCTTGAACACTTCCCGTCGCTTCGCTCTGCCCTCCGAACCGTTCGTCGTAGTCGGCCGACCGCTCACCGCACGTCGCCCCGGCTTTGGCGTCCCATCCTGCAAAGGTGCTGAGAATGTGACGTGAGTCTCAATAGGCTAGCCACGAGACCTCACTTCCAGCGTCAGGAGCACCGCGGTGGCGACCACCGATAGGCAGCCGGTCAACACGGCTCAACAGTTCGTTGACATGCAGGCCAGCCCAGAGTTTCAAGAGTTACGAACACGGCTGCGCCGCTTCGTCTTTCCGATGACGGCGTTCTTCCTCATCTGGTACGCCACCTACGTTCTGCTCGGGGCCTTCGCCACTGACTTCATGGCGACCCCGGTATTCGGCAACGTCAACGTTGGCCTGCTCATCGGGCTCGGGCAGTTCCTCACCACGTTCCTCATCACCGGGATCTACGTCCGGTTCGCCAACCGGGAACTCGATCCCCGGGCAGCGGCGATCCGCGCCGAGATGGCGGGTACCGAGCGATGACACTCCTGGCAGCCACCGAGGCCGTCGGCAACCCGGCGGCCAACATCGGCATCTTCGCACTGTTCGTCGTCATCACGATGATCGTGGTGATCCGCGCCAGCAAGAAGAACGCGACCGCCGACGAATTCTTCACCGGTGGCCGGGGTTTCAGCGGCCCCCAGAACGGCATCGCCATCGCCGGCGATTACCTGTCCGCGGCCAGCTTCCTCGGCATCGCGGGCGCCATCGCCGTCTACGGCTACGACGGTTTCCTGTATTCGATCGGCTTCCTGGTCGCATGGCTCGTCGCCCTGCTGCTGGTGGCCGAATTGATGCGCAACACAGGACGATTCACCATGGCCGACGTGCTGAGCTTCCGGCTCAGCCAACGCCCGGTACGGATGGCCGCGGCCACGTCGACCTTGACGGTGTCGCTGTTCTACCTGCTCGCGCAGATGGCCGGCGCCGGTGGCCTGGTGGCACTGCTGCTCAACGTGCAGAGCAGGAGCGGACAGTCCATCGTCATCGCCGTCGTCGGCCTGCTGATGATCGTCTACGTTCTCGTCGGCGGCATGAAGGGCACCACCTGGGTGCAGATCATCAAGGCGGTGCTGCTGATCGCCGGGGCCGGTGCGATGACGGCGATCGTGTTGGTCAAGTTCGGGCTCAACTTCTCGGAGATCCTCGGCTCGGCTCAGCAGGCGATCTCGAGCGCCACCACCGCGGGCGTGGCCAACCGCGACGTCTTGGCGCCCGGCGCCCAGTACGGCGGGTCGTTCACCTCGCAGATCAACTTCATCTCGCTGGCCATCGCCCTCGTTCTCGGCACTGCGGGTCTGCCCCACGTGCTGATGCGCTTCTACACCGTGCCAACGGCCAAGGAAGCCCGCCGGTCGGTGGTGTGGGCGATCGCGCTGATCGGTGCGTTCTACCTCTTCACCCTGGTGCTCGGGTACGGCGCCGCCGCACTGGTCGGGCCCGACCGCATCCTCGCCGCGGCGGGCGGGGTCAACTCCGCGGCGCCACTGCTGGCGTTCGAACTCGGCGGCGTGATCCTGCTCGGCGTGATCTCCGCGGTCGCCTTCGCGACGATCCTCGCCGTCGTCGCCGGGCTCACCATCACCGCGTCGGCCTCGTTCGCCCACGACATCTACGCCAGCGTCCTGAAGAAGGGTCAGGTGAGCGAGAGCGAGCAGGTCCGGGTCTCCCGCATCACGGCGGTGGTGCTGGGTGTCCTGGCGATCGGGCTCGGCATCCTGGCCAACGGTCAGAACGTGGCGTTCCTGGTAGCGCTGGCCTTCGCGATCGCCGCGGCGGCCAACCTGCCGACGATCGTCTACTCGCTGTACTGGAAGCGGTTCAACACCCGCGGCGCGCTGTGGAGCATGTACGGCGGGCTGATCTCGACGCTCGTCTTGATCGTCTTCTCCCCGGCGGTGTCCGGCGCCAAGACCGCCATGATCCCCGGCGTGGACTTCGCGTGGTTCCCGCTGGCCAACCCGGGCATCGTGTCGATTCCGCTGGCGTTCGCGCTCGGCATCATCGGCACCATGACGTCCAAGGTGCCCGGCGATCCGGTGCTCGACGCGGAGATGGAGGTCCGGTCGCTGACCGGCGTCGGCGCCGAGAAGGCAATCTCACACTAGGCGGGTCGGGGCGCCGGGAAGTCCCGGTGCCCCCGGCGCGTTGACCGCCACGTGCCTACGATCAGCCAAGTGACCGAGCAGCAACCAACGCCCACCCGCCAGCGGTTCGGGTTCGCCCTGCTCGCATATGCGTTCGCGGCGATCATGCTCGGCACCACCCTGCCGACGCCGATGTATGCGCTCTACTCCGACCGCATGCACTTCCAAGTGCTGACGACGACGGTCATCTTCTCCACCTACGCCGTCGGCGTGCTCGCCGCATTGTTGGTGTTCGGCCGCTGGTCCGACGCGCTCGGCAGGCGCCCGGTGCTGCTCGCGGGCGCCGGGTTCGCCTTGGCTAGCGCCGTGGTGTTCCTGTTCGCCGACGACGTGCCGCTGCTGCTGGTGGGCCGGGTGCTGTCGGGCTTGTCGGCCGGCATCTTCACCGGGACCGCGACTGCCGCCATCGTCGAGACTGCGCCGCCGCATCAGCGCGACCGCGCGACGGCCATCGCGACCGTGGCCAACATCGGTGGCCTTGGCGCCGGGCCGTTGGTGGCCGGGGTGCTGGTGCAGTACGCCCCCGCCCCGCTACAGCTGTCCTTCTGGGTGCACATCGTGTTGGTGCTCCTCGGCGTCGGCGCTGTGCTGATGGCCCCCGAAACGTCGTCGCGCACCGGAACACTTGGTCTGCAACGACTCTCGGTGCCGGCCGAGATGCGACCCGTGTTCCTGACCGCGGCGACGGCGGCGTTCGCCGGGTTCTCCGTCACGGGCCTGTTCATGGCGGTGGTGCCGACGTTCGTACGATCGGTCATCGGCATCGAGAACCACGCCGTCGCCGGGGTGGTGGCGAGCTCGATCTTCGTCGCCTCGGCGATCGCCCAACTGTCGGCGCGTCGCATCCCGCCGCGGCGGGCCGTCGCGATCGGCTGCGCGATCCTGGTCGTGGGCATGGTGGCACTGGCGATCGCGCTGCACCTGGCGTCGCTGCCGCTGCTGGTCGTCGCCGCCCTGGTGGCGGGCATCGGGCAGGGCATCAGCTTCAGCCGTGGCCTGGCCGCCGTCGCCGAACTGGCACCCGCCGACCGCCGGGCGGAGGTCAGCTCGACGTACTTCGTGGTGGCCTACGTGGCGATCTCATTACCGGTGATCGCCGAGGGCTTCGCCTCCCAGCACCTTGGCTTGCGTACCGCCGGGGTCAGCTTCGCGATCGCCACCGCGGTGCTCGCCGCGATCTGTCTGGTCGCGATCCTGGTGCAGGAACGGCGGATCTCCGCCGGCGTGTGACGGCGGCGGATTACGGCAGCTTGGCTGCGATTTCGCGGGCACCCGCGACGACCTGGGTCCCCGCGTGCGCCAAGCTCTCGGCGGTCAGTCGGTGGGTCAGGAAGCTGATGCTCAGCGCGTAGCGCGACGGCGCCCCGTTCGGCGTGGGGACGGCAGCGGCCACGCAGGTGAGTTCCTCGGCAGCCTCTTCGCGGTCGACCGCGAAGCCGTGCTCGCGAATCTCCTTGATCTCCGCAGCCATCTTCTTCATCGACGTGATGGTGTGCGCGGTCAGCTCCGGGAGTCCCGCCGAGGCGACGACGTCGTGCCAGACGCTGTCGGGCATGGTCGCCAGGAGTGCCTTGCCCAACGCGGAGGCATGCCACGGATCGGTCTGTCCGACGTCGCTGACCTTCTTGACCGCACGCCTGCCTTCGACGACTTCGAGTATGACGACGCTGCGGTCCTTGTGCGCGGCGAAGTTCACCGTCTCGTTGAACTCGTTCACCAGCCGCTCCATGGTGGGTATCACCGCGTCGGAGGGAACCTGGTTGGAGAAGGCGCGCTGTCCGAGCCGGAAGATCTCCCAGCCCAGTCGGTACTGGTTCGCGTTGAAGCGTTCCACGTAACCAAGCGTGGCCAGGCTGTTGAGATAACGCAGCACGGTGGCCTCGTTCAGCTCTGTGCGCCTTGCGATTTCGGTGAGATTGCCGATGTCGGAGTCCGCCACCGCGGTGAGGATCCTGGCCGTGCGTTCAACGCCGATCAGGCTGGTGGACTTCTCCGATGCCGCAGCTGGTTTCACTCAGTGAAGGTTACCAGTACCCAGTGAATCGACCGTTCCTGTTGACAGGTGCGTCCACACCTCCTAGATTTTCATTCAGCGCAGTCAGATATCACTCAGTGAAATTCCGGATGTTGCGCGATCCGGCCTTCGAAGGAGAAGCGATGCCCACCGCAGCCGACAGCCGCAGGTCCAAGGTCGACGGGGCCAGCATCCTGGCCGCACAAGACCTCATGACGGCCGACGACTACGCCCTCACCCCGTCGACCAAGGCGTTCGACGACGGCGGAAAGTATCGCTTGGAAATCTCTGGCGTCGAACGGCTTTCGACCCTTGAGGCCATGCTGGACGAGGCCGACGAGCACGGGGTGTTCATTCACCGCGTCATCGCCTTCGGCGGCGGAACGACCTTGCTCACGACGAAGGAACTGGCCGACGTCAACGCTCTGGCGGCGGAGCGCAGCATCGAACTGATCGCCGTCCCCGGGCCGCGCACCGGCTGGGACCTCGGCCGCCAGGCGCTGAGCAC
Source organism: Mycobacterium sp. AT1 (assembly GCF_002043095.1). Taxonomy (GTDB): domain Bacteria; phylum Actinomycetota; class Actinomycetes; order Mycobacteriales; family Mycobacteriaceae; genus Mycobacterium. The sequence continues at coordinate 10,161 of NZ_MVOC01000013.1, forward strand.
CGAAGGCCAGGCCGGTGGGCGACGCGTACGCGGCCTCGACAACATCCGCTACCTGCTCGACGACTACCTCCGCATCTTCTCCACCGGCATCCGCGGCGTATTGGTGTGGGACGAAGGCGTTCTCGACATCCTGAACAAGGCGCGCGACGCCGGCCACATCCCCGCGGACGCCAAGTTCAAGATCTCGGTCTACGCCGGTCACGCCAACCCGGCTTCGATCCGGATCCTCCAGGACCTCGGCGCCGACAGCGTCAACCCCGTCGGCGACCTCTCCCGCCCGATGCTGGCCGCCATCCGCAACTCAGTCGACGTCCCGCTCGACGTCTGGGCGGAGACCTTCGAGTCCTTCGGCGGGATGAACCGGCTGTGGGAGGCCGGCGACATCGCGCGCGTCGCGGGGCCGGTCTACTTCAAGATCGAGCCCGGCGAGTCGGAGGCCGTCATGTACAACGGCTGGGTTCGCCCCGAGTTCCACGCCGAACTCATCCGACACAAGGTCCGCCACGCCGCCATCCTCAACGAGCTGGTGCAGACCAACGCTCCCGACGTCGCGGTGTCGCCGAAGCCGCGTCCCGCGTTGCGCGCGCACACCAACTGATGCAGACGAACGGAGTAGTGATGACTCGACGTCATCGGGCCGCGATCATCGGCTCAGGGAACATCGGCACCGACCTGCTGATGAAACTGCGCCGCTCGAACGTGCTCGACGTCGCGGCCATGGCCGGGATCGACTCGGGCAGTGACGGTCTCGCGCGGGCCGCCGCGCTGGACGTGGCGGTCACCGCCGACGGCGTCGACGGTCTGCTGAGGCTCGGCGCCTTCGACGACGTCGAGGTGGTGTTCGACGCGACCAGCGCAGGCGCCCACCACGTGAACGACGCGGCGCTGCTGGAGACCGGCAGACGGATCGTCGACCTCACCCCGGCAGCCATCGGCCCGTTCGTGGTGCCAGCGGTCAACATGGCGCGGCTGACGGGTCAGCGGAACCTCAACATGGTGACGTGCGGCGGCCAGGCCACGATCCCCGTCGTCGCGGCGTTGGCCGGGGTGACCGACGTGCACTACGCAGAGATCGTCGCGTCCATCTCGTCGCGGTCGGCGGGTCCTGGCACGCGGGCCAACATCGACGAGTTCACCGACACGACGGCGCGCGCCATCGAGATCGTCGGCGGCGCCACCCGGGGCAAGGCCATCATCGTGCTCAACCCGGCCGAGCCGCCGATGCTGATGCGCGACACCGTCGCCGCGCTGGTGTCCACGACCGACGAGGACGCGATCGACTCCGCCGTCACCGCGATGGTCGCCGAGGTGGCGCGCTACGTGCCGGGCTACCGCCTGGCACAACGGGTTCGCGTCGACCCGGTTCCGTCGACGGATCCACGTCGTCGCCTGGCCGGGGCGGCCAGCCGACTCGACCTTCAGCAGGTGACGGTCTTCCTCGAGGTGGAGGGCGCCGCCGACTACCTTCCTGCCTACGCAGGCAACCTCGACATCATGACGGCCGCCGCCGTCCAGGTCGCCGAGCAGTTGGTCACCCTGACGCCCGAGCCGGTCCGATGACCACCGAGGTCTACGTCCAGGACGTGACGCTGCGCGACGGCATGCACGCCGTCGGGCACTCGCTGAGCCTGGACGACGTCCGGCGCATCGCCGGTGCGCTCGAGGCCGCGGGCGTCGCGGCGATCGAGGTCGCGCACGGTGACGGACTTGCCGGCGGCAGCCTGACCTACGGGGCGGGCGCGCACGACGACGGCGCCTGGATCGCCGCCGCGGCCGAGGTCGTCCAGACCGCCCGCCTGACAACGCTTCTCATCCCCGGCATCGGGACGGTCGACGATCTGCGCGCGGCCGTCGACCTCGGCGTCACCTCGGTGCGGGTCGCGACCCACTGCACCGAGGCCGACATCGCCCGCCAGCACATCGGCACCGCCCGCTCGCTCGGAATCGACGTCGCCGGTTTCCTCATGATGTCGCACCTCGCCCCGCCGGATCGGCTGGCCGCCCAGGCCAAGGTCATGGAGGACGCCGGTGCGGAGTGCGTCTACGTCACCGATTCGGCAGGCAGGTTGACGATGACCGGCGTCCGCGATCGAGTGCGTGCCTACCGCGACGTGCTCGCACCCACGACGTCGATCGGGGTGCACGCGCACCACAATCTGGCTCTGGGAGTGGCCAATTCACTGGTGGCAGTCGAGGAGGGCGCGCACCGCGTGGACGCCTCGCTGACCGGACTGGGTGCGGGAGCGGGCAATTGCCCGCTGGAGGCCTTCGTCGCCGTCGCCGAACTCAACGGGTGGCAGCACGGGTGTGACCTCTATGCGCTGATGGACGCCGCCGACGACGTCGTCCGGCCGCTGCAGCAGCGTCCCGTGCGAGTCGACCGCGAGACGCTCACACTGGGCTTCGCCGGCGTGTACTCCAGCTTCCTTCTGCACGCCGAGCGCATCGCCGCCGACGTCGGGATCGACACCCGCGACCTGCTCGTCGACGCCGGCCGCAGGTCGATGGTCGGCGGCCAGGAAGACCTGCTCCTCGACCTCGCTCTCGGCGCGAGGGGGTGACGGACCGCCGCGCAGCCCGGCCACCGAAGCATCGTCACACGCCCAAAAACACGAAAGATGAACGACTATGGAGAACGTCACCGCATCCCTACCCCCACGACGGCCGGCTCCCCCGACCGGCACCTCGCCTTCGCCCGACACGCCGCTGCCTGCCGGGCGGCGCAACCATGGCCTCAAGCAGAACAGCCTCGGCGTGCCGAGCATCTTCTTCTACATCATCGCCGCGGCGTCCCCGCTGACCGTCGTGGTCGCGCTGTTCCCCATCATCATCGGCTCGGGCAACGGCGTCGGGATGCCGGGTGCGTTCGTCATCGCCGCGGTGGTGCTCATGATCTTCGCCGTCGGATACGTGGCGATGAGCCGACACGTCACCAATGCGGGGGCGTTCTACGCCTACGTGACGTTGGGACTCGGGCGTGTCGCCGGACTGGGGTCGGCGTTCCTCGCGATCTTCGCCTACAACGCGATCCAGGCCGGGCTCTACGGCGGCTTCGGTTACTACGCCGCCGAGCTGATCAATCCGCGACTGGGTGTCGAGATCCCCTGGTGGGCATACGCATTCGTCGGCCTGCTGTTGTGTCTCGGCCTCGGCGTGCAGGGCGTGCACTCCGGCGCGAAGGTCCTCGGGGTCTTCATGACGCTGGAGGTCACCATGATCACCATCCTCAGCGCGTTCAGCCTGTTCGGTGACGCCGTCCCCGTGTCTCAGTTCTCCTTCGAGCCGTTCGCGCCGAGCGTCGTGCTGGGTGGCGCGCTGGGTGTCGCGCTGATGTTCGCGCACGCCTCGTTCATCGGCTTCGAGGGATCGGCGATCTACGGCGAGGAAGCGCGGGATCCGGCGCGCACCATCCCGCGCGCCACGTACCTGTCGATCGCGTTCATGGGCGTCCTGTACGCGGTGTCGGGCTGGCTCATCATCAACGCACTCGGCGTCGACCAGGTCGTCGGGATCGCCACCGAGACGGGTGGCAACTTCATCTTCGTCGCCAGCGACACCATCATCGGCCACAACATCTCGCTGGTGTTCCAGATGCTGATCGTCACCGCGACGTTCGCGGCCATCGTCACCTTCCACAACAACGTCGCCCGGTACACGTTCTCCCTCGGACGGCAGGGCCTCATCTGGCAGCCCCTTGGCTGGACGCTGCCCCGCCGCCAGACGCCGTGGGTCGCGTCGATCGTCCAGAGCGTGACCGTCGGCATCGTGATCGCGCTGTTCGCGCTCTTCGGGCAGGACCCGTTCGCCACGCTGTTCACCTGGGCGACGGGCATCGGCACCGTCGGGGTGATCCTGTCGCAACTCGTCGCTGGCATCGCGATCTTCGCGTTCTTCCGCAAGTCCGACGTCGACAAGCGGCCGTGGAACACCGTGATCGCACCCCTTCTCGCAATCGTGGGACTCGGTGGGTTCTTCGTCCTGACCCTCGACAGCCTCGACGTGCTGCTCGGCGTGCAGGGCACCATGGCGGCGATCATGCTCTCGCTGGTGTTCATCGCGTTCCTCGCGGGTGCGGCCTACGGCGTCTACCTCAAGGTCGCGGCGCCCGCGAGGTATGCCCTCGTCGGACAGGCGCTCAACGAGCGGGACGTGCCAGAGCCCGCTCCCGAAGCGTCTTAGCACCAACCACTTTCACCGTTCGCCGCGCGCCCACGCCCAACGTTACGTACATTTGTCCGCAACGATGCGTACGAATGTTCTTAACGAAGGAGTTGGCATGGGATCCGCACCGCGGCGGGCACGTCGACACGACCCCGACAGAAAGGAGCGCATCGTGGCATCGGCCCTGGGAGTACTCGCCAGTGACGGCGTGGCCGGCATCACCCACCGCGCCGTCGCCACCGCCGCCGACGTGCCGCTGGGCTCGGTCACCTACCACTTCGCCACGCTGGACGACCTCGTCCAGCACGCGTTCGAGGCCCACGTCGACGCGCTGGCCACGCGCTTCGAGGCCCGCTTGGCGTCGTGCGGCAACGGCGACGACCTCATCCAGACCATCGCCTCGGCCATCACCGACGACCTCGCCAGCCATCCCAACGAACTCGCCGTCACCTACGAGCTGTACGGCGGCGCCGTGCGCAGGCCCGCGATCCGGCACCTCACCCAACGCTGGATGGAGCGCGCCGAGGACGCCCTCGCGGAGCACTTCGACCGCACCACCGCACGGCTCGTCGACGTCGTCGTCGAGGGCCTGATGGTGCACACGTCCATTGCGCAACAACCCATGTCGAAAGACGAAGTTCGCGCCCTGCTGACCATGGCGGCCGGCGGCGCACCCACCACCACCGAGGAGTGACCCATGACCTTCCACACCAAGATGTTCATCGACGGCACCTGGACCGAGGCCGCAGACGGCGGCGTCGACCAGGTCAACGCCCCGACCACCGGTGAGGCCTTCGCCGAAATCGCCCGTGGCGGTGCAGCCGACGTCGACCGCGCCGTCGCGGCCGCCGAGGCCGCCTTCCCGGACTGGTCCAGGACGCCCGTTGGCGAACGGGCCAGGGCATTCCTCACCCTGGCCGACCGCGTCGAGGCCGACCAGCGCACGCTTGCCGAGATCGAGTCGCGCAACGTGGGCAAGCCCATCGGCCTCGCGCTCGAGGAGATGGAGATGATCCCCGATCACCTCCGGTTCTTCGCGGGCGGCGCCCGCACCATGGAGGGTCGCGCCGCAGCCGAGTTCGTGCGGGGCAAGACCAGCATCATCCGACGCGACCCGCTCGGCGTCGTCGGCTCGGTCGCCCCGTGGAACTACCCCCTGCTGATGGCGATCTGGAAGATCTCCCCCGCGCTGCTCACCGGTAACACGCTGGTGCTCAAGCCTTCCGAGCACACCCCGTACTCGGTGCTGCGGCTCGCCGAACTCGCCGAGGATCTCTTCCCGGCGGGAGTGTTCAACGTGGTGACCGGCGACGGCAAGGAGGTCGGCGCCCGATTGGTTGCCCACCCGCGGGTACGCATGTCCTCGCTCACCGGGTCGGTCGCGACGGGACGGGCGCTGATGCACGCCGCCGCCGAATCCAACCTCAAGCGGCTGCACCTCGAACTCGGCGGCAAGGCCCCGGTGCTGGTGTACTCCGACGCCGACGTACCCCTGGCGGTTGGCAAGATCATGGAGGGCGCGTTCTGCAACTCCGGGCAGGACTGCATGGCCGCATCCCGGCTCTACGTCCACGAGTCCGTACACGACGAGTTCGTCGCCGGCCTCGAGAAGGCAGTCAAGGAGCTGAACTTGGGCGACACCGCCGACGAGAACACGTCGATGGGTCCGGTCATCACCGCGGCCCACCGCGACCGGGTCGAAGGCTTCGTCGCGCGCGCCAAGGCCACCGGCCACACCGAGCTGATCCAGGGTGACAACCCCGGCACCGGTTTCTACACCGCACCCACCGTCGTCGTCGGCGCGCGTCAAGGCGACGAGATCGTCAGCACCGAGGTGTTCGGTCCCGTGACGTCGGTGACGAAGTTCGACGACGGCGACGACGTCGTCGCCTGGGCCAACGACACCGAATACGGGCTCGCTGCATCGGTTTTCACCAACGACCTGTCGCGGGCGATGACCGCGTCGAGTGACCTTCAGTTCGGCACCGTGTGGGTCAACGACCACCTACCAGTCACCCCCGAGATGCCGCACGGCGGCTTCAAGCAGTCCGGTAACGGCAAGGACATGTCGGTCTACGCCCTCGAGGAGTACACCGCGGTCAAGCACGTCATGATCAACCGCGAGATCGCCTGATGCCAGTCAGCGCGGTCAACACCTTTCGCCTGCGCTCCGGGGTCACCGCCGAGCAGTTCGAACGGTTCTCGGCCGACCTCGACCGGCCGACGTGCCTGGCGTTCGACGTGGTCTTCGACTTCGAGGTGTATCTAACCGAGGGCGAGGGCACCGAGGTCGTCGAGATCATGACCGTCTCGTCGTGGCCCGAATGGGAACGCGTTCGCGACGCGTCACCGGAACTGAAACCCGTGGTCGAGAGGTTCGACGAACTCGTCGAGCCCAGCAGCGTCGCCACGCTGCTGACCCGCAAATCACCCCTGCCGCAGGAGATCTGACATGACCGCTACACCGGATTACGACGCCGTCATCATCGGCGCGGGCCACAACGGCCTGGTCACCGCCAACTACCTGGCCAAGGCCGGCCAACGGGTCCTGGTGCTGGAGGCCCGCGACCTCGTCGGCGGGGCCTGCGTCACCGAGGAACTGATCCCCGGCAGCAAGTGGTCGTCGTGCGCGTTCATCGCGGGTCTGCTGCGACCCGAGATCATCGCCGAACTCGAGCTGGCCAGGTTCGGCCTCGACCTGTACCAGGGAGACGCGCTGTCGTTCAGCCTGTTTCGCGACGGCACCTCGTTCACGATGTGGAAGGAGACCGACCGCACGCTGCGCGAGCTGGAGAAGATCAGCAAGAACGACGCCCAGGCCTTCCTCGACTTCGGGGTCCGGCTGCAGCGCTTCGCCGGGCTCGTCACCCCCTACCTGCTGTCGCCACCGCCGCAGCGCTCGGAGGTGTTCGCCGCGTTCGAGGCGGCGGGCGAGCAGACACTGTTCGACGAGTTCACCCTGCTGTCGGTCCGCGACCTGCTCGACCGGTACTTCGAAGACGAGCGACTGAAGAGCATGCTGACGTTCTTCGGCATGGTGTCGATCTTCGGCGGACCCTCCACGCCCGGCACGGCGTACACCTACGGGCACCACTCCTGGGGTGAGTTCAACGGCAACTTCGGTCAATTCGGCCTGGCCCGCGGCGGGATGGGTGCCATCAGCGAGGCGCTGGCCGCCGGCGCGCGTCACCACGGCGCGACGATACGCACGTCGACCCCGGTCGACACGGTGATCGTCGAGCGCGGCGCGGCCACCGGGGTGCGCCTCGTCGACGGGACCGTCGTCACCGCCGCCAGGGTGATCTCCAACGCCGACCCCAAGCGGTCGCTGCTCAAGCTCATCGAGCCAGGGGTGCTGGGCGCCAAGCTGATCCGCGACGTCGAGAACATCGACACCCGCGGCTCGATGGCGCGCATCCACCTCCTGATCGACGAACTGCCGCAATACCTTCCGTTCCCCGACGCCGCCGAGGGCCCGCAGCATCATGGGCATCAGCTGCTCGGTCCCAGCCGGGAGGCCTTCGAGGAGGCCTACGAGGCGCAGCGCCGCGGGACCTTCCCGAGCACCTTCGTCATCGAGGCGGTCACGCAGTCGGTGACCGACGACTCGCTCGCCCCCGCCGGACTGCACACCATGACCCTTGGCATCCAGCAGCTGCCGTCGGAACTCACCGGCACCACGTGGGCGGCCGAGAAGGAGAAGTGGGCCGACCTCGTCCTCGAGGACCTGTTCATCTACGCGCCGAACCTGCGCGAGCACATCCTCGACCGCGTGGTCATCACCCCGGACGACCTCGACCACGAATACCTGATCACCGACGGCAACATCTTCCACGGCAGCATGATGCTCGACCAGCTGTTCGGCGCGCGGCCACTGCCCGAGCTGGCGAATTACCGGACGCCCGTGCGCAATTACTACCTCTGCGGGTCGGGCACCCACCCCGGCGGCGGGGTGATGGGGGCCAACGGCCACAACGCGGCCAAGGCCGTCCTCGCCGACGCGTCGGGCACGGCCGCACCGGTCCGCCCCGCGACGGCAGCGGGCGGTCGCAAGGCGCCGTGGCAACAACGCGTCGTCGGCGGCCTGATGTCCACCAGGCCCGGGCGCTGGGTGGGCTACCGGGCGGCGCGTCAACCCGCGCTGCGCAAGGTCACCGCGTACGCGGCCCGGGTCCGCTGACCGTGACGACGCCGCCGGACGGGTTGCGCAGCGCCAAGTGGTTCGCGGGCAAGGACGTGCCCGGCTTCGTGCACCGCTCGGCCATGCGGGCGTCGGGATTCTCCCGGATGGCCTTCGAGGGCAGGCCGATCGTGGGCATCTGCAACTCGTGGTCCGAAGTCGTCAACTGCAACATGCACTTTCGCGGCCTCGCCGACTCGGTGCGACGCGGCGTGCTGGCGGCGGGCGGCTTCCCGCTGGAGTTCCCCACCATGTCGCTCGGCGAGCAGTTGATGAAGCCGACGACCATGCTGTTTCGCAACCTGATGGCGATGGACGTCGAGGAGTCGATCCGCGCGTATCCCTTCGACGCCGTCGTCCTGCTCGGCGGCTGCGACAAGACCGTCCCGGCACAGCTGATGGGGGCCGCCAGCGCCGACGTCCCCGCGATCGCGCTGACCGGCGGGCCCGCCGCGCCAGCGGTGTTCCGGGGCAAGCAGCTCGGGGTGGGCACCGACCTCTGGGAGTACGTCGACGACGTACGAGCCGGTCGGATGTCGATGGCCGAATACGAGCAACTGGAGGCGGCGGCGGGACCGTCGCGGGGACACTGTCCGGAGATGGGCACCGCCTCCACGATGGCCACCCTCGTCGAGGGCCTCGGCATGACCCTGCCCGGTGGCGCGGCCATCCCCGCGATGGACTCACGCCGGCTGCAGGTGGCCGAGGAGGTCGGCGCGCGGGCGGTCGGATTGGCCGTCGAACGGCTGCGGCCGTCGCAGGTCATGACGGCCGAGGCGTTCGACAACGCCATTACGCTGATGCTCGCCGTCGGCGGGTCGACCAACGCGATCGTGCACCTGCTGGCCATCGCAGGCCGGGTGGGAGTTCCGTTGTCGCTGGACCGCTTTCACGAACTCTCGGCGCGCACACCGCTGGTGGTCAACGTGCGGCCCGCCGGTGAGCACCTCGTCGAGCAGGTCTTCCACGCCGGCGGAATACCTGCGGTGATGAAGTCGGTCGAGTCGCTGCTGCACACCGACGCCGTCACCGTCACCGGCAAGACCGTGGCCGACAACCTTCCCACCGCCGCGGCGACCGACACCTCGGTCATCGCGCCGTTGGACGCGCCGTTCCAGCCGCCGGGCGGCCTCGCGGTGGTGCGGGGCAACCTCGCACCCGGTGGCGCGGTGATCAAGTGCAGCGCCGCCAGCCCCGAACTGCTGGTGCACCAAGGACCGGCCGTGGTCTTCGAGGACATGAAGGACCTGATGCGACGGTTCGACGACCCCGACCTGGAGGTGACGCGCGATTCCGTGCTGATCCTGCGGTCGGCCGGGCCGCGCGGCGCACCGGGCATGCCGGAGTGGGGTCAGCTGCCCATGCCGAGCAAGCTGCTCAGGGACGGCGTCACCGACATGGTGCGCATCTCCGACGCCCGGATGAGCGGCACCGCCTACGGCACCTGCGTGCTGCACGTCAGCCCGGAATCGGCGGTGGGCGGCCCGCTAGCCCTGGTGCGCGACGGCGACGTCGTCGCGCTCGACGCCCGCGCAGGCACGTTGGACATGCTGGTGTCGGACGACGAGTTGGCCGCGCGCCGAGCCGACCTGACGCCAAGACCGTCGCGTCACACCCGCGGATACGCCTCGATGTACGTCGAGCGCGTCCTCCAGGCGGACCGGGGCTGCGACTTCGACTTTCTCGTCGGCCGCTCCGAGAATCCCGACGACGAACCGGATGCGATCTTCGAGGGCTGGATCGGCGGATGGTGACCACGGGACGAGCCGCAAAAGTCGGGTAAAACTACCTACGCCCTCCGGACCTAGATTCAGTTCATGGGCGTAACCAGCATCTTTCCCACCGCCGACGCGATCGAGTGGGCCACCCCGGCGAACCGGGACCGGGCCATCGACGTCATCCGGATCGCGTCGCTGATCGGCGTCGTCGCCGGCCACACGATCATGGCCACCAGCATGATCGCCGACGGCGTGTTCGCATGGGGCAACCTGCTCACCACGTCACCTGTGTTCCAGGCGTTGACGTGGATCTTTCAAGTCATGCCGCTGTTCTTCTTCGCGGGCGTGGCGGCGTCGGTCGGCTCGTGGGACGCCGGCGGCAGCTGGGGCGGCTGGCTGCTGAAGCGATGCACGCGGCTCTATCGGCCGGTGTTCTACTACCTCGCGTTCTGGGCGGCGACACTGGTCGTCTTGCGTCCGCTGCTGCCGACCCGCGTGTACGAGTCGATCGCCGGAATCAGCATCCAGCTGCTGTGGTTCCTCGGCGTCTACGTCGTCGTCCTCGCCGCCGTCCCGCTGCTGGCACGCATCACGACGGTCGCGCGGTTCGTGGGCTCCGTGACCGCCCTGTACGCGCTGATCGCGCTCGTCGACGGCATCAGGGTGCACGACGCCGCGTGGTCGGCGTTGGGCTATCTCAACCTCGTCGCCTGGTTGATCCCCGGCATGTTCGGCGTGGCGTACCGGCGTGGGTTGTTCACCGTCCGGACCGCTCTGGTCGTCGGGGTGGCGATGTTCGCGGTCAACGTCGCACTGGTGTGGTTCGGCCCGTACGAGCTGAGCCTCGTCGGCATCGACACCCAGGAGCTGAAGAACATGATGCCGCCGTCACTGTTGCTCACCGGGCACGCAATCATGATGTGCGCGTTCGCAATTGCCGCGGCTCCCGCGATCGCCCGCTGGGCGGGTCGGCCGCGGGTGTGGCGCCTGGCGGTGATCGGAAACAGCGGCGCCATGACGCTGTACCTGTGGCACATGCCCGCGCTGCTGGCCGTGCACCTGGCCTTCGACTACCTGGGCTTGGACCGCTGGCCGGGGCAGCCGAACTTCTGGACGATCAGCGCCGCGCAGGTCGCGGTGATGGCGGTGTTGGTGTGCGGCTCGTTCGTGGTCTTGCGGCCGTTGGAGAACGAGCCGCTGCCACTGTGGGACGGCGGCCACGTCGCCCAGCCAGGGCTTCGCAGTGCCGTCGTCGGCACCCTGCTGTGCGTCGCGGGCGCAGCGACACTCGCCGCGGCCGGGTGGGGCCTCAAAGATGAAGGGCTCGACTACGTTCTGGTGGTGTTGGCGGCGCTGGTCGGAGCCCGCCTCCTAGCCCGCGAGAATCCGGTCGCGCCCACCAGCGTGCGCTAGCCGCTCTTGCGGCGGAACTCCCGATGGGCCTCTGCCGGCCCTGTCGAGCGCGGGCCGTGCTTGCGTCCGCCGTCCTTGTGCTCGGAACCGCCGCCTGCATTGGCCTTCTTGCGCTCGAGCGCCTCGCGGAACTTGCGCTTGTTGTCGTCTTCGGGTTGCTCGGCCATGCGTTGAGACTAGCGCGTGTCAGCGCATGCCAGGCGGCATGCCGTACAGATGCGAGATCGGAAGCGTCATCAACACCCGCCGGTCGTCGACCATGGCCCGGCGATAATCGTCCCAGTCCGGATGATCCTTGCCAGCGATGCTGCGGTACAACGCAATCAGACCCTCGACGGTGTCGTCGTGCGGGTCGCTCGCGGGCGGGGTCAGGCGTGCGTCGCCCTCGGCGACCGCATACGACCAACCGTCGTCGGAGCTGACGTGAATCGACGCCCGCGGGTCGCGGCGCAGATTGCGGGTCTTGGCGCGCGGCTCGGTGATCGACACCGAGATCGTCAGCTCGCGCGCGTCGAAGTGGTAGGACACGTTCGACAGCTGAGGTCTGCCGTCCCGCTTGAGGGTCGCCAGAACGCCCAGCGAATTGCCGCCGATCAAGGCCAGCAGCTTGTCGTCGAACACGTCGCGGCTCATGCTCGCCAGCCTACGACCGTGGCGCGGTGTGCGGTCCGATTCGGCCTCGACGGCTCCTACCATGGAGCCATGAGCCAAGAGGATCCCCCGTCGCTCCGCTCGCCCCAGGTTTCGGGAATCGCGTTGGACGGCGTCTCCGCCACCACGCTGTGGACGTTGCACAACCGCGGCAGCGAGGCCAAGCGCTCCGACGGGGTGATCCGAGATCCGTGGGCGGTCACGCTGCTCGACACGATCTCCTACGACTACCTCAAGTTCGGCAAGCCGAACCAGTCACACGGGCTGCGCGCGGTCGCGTTCGACGCCGCCGCCCGCGACTATCTGACCGCGCACCAGAAGGCTTCGGTGGTGGCGCTGGCCGAGGGTTTGCAGACCAGCTTTTGGCGCCTCGACCGTGACGGCATGCTCGACGAAACCACATGGTATTCAATCGATCTGCCACCGGTCATGGAGCTGCGGGACCAGCTGCTCCCCTCGGACGACAGAATCGTCGCGTTGGCCCAGTCGGCGCTGGACCGCAGTTGGATGGACCGCGTCGACGCGACCAACGGCGCCTTCATCACCGCCGAGGGGTTGTTGATGTACCTCGAGCCGGAGGACGCACTCGGCCTGATCGCCGACTGCGCCGCCCGCTTCCCCGGCGGCCAGATGATGTTCGACTCGATCCCCCGCTGGTTCAGCGCCCGCACGCTGAAGGGCATCAAGCTGTCGTCGCGCTACATCGCGCCGCCGATGCCGTTCGGCCAGTCCGCCGACGAGGCCCTGGCGCTGGCGGGCACCATCCCCGGCGCGCGTTCGGCGCGCGACGTCGCCCTGCCACCGGGCCGGGGACTCTGGCGGCTGGGAAGCTCCTCGGTGATGGACTACGTCGGGCCGCTCCGCAGGAACCGCCCGAGCATCACCCTGCTGGAGTTCGGATGACGCGGTACGTCGCCTTCCTCAGGGGCGTCAACGTCGGAGGCGTCAACCTCAAGATGGCCGACGTCGCGCGGGCTCTGACCGACGCCGGCTTCACCGACGTCGCGACGATCTTGGCCAGCGGCAACGTTCTGATGACGAGCGACACCAAGGTCGGAGCGGTCCGCACCGCGGCGGAGACGGCGCTGCGCGACGCCTTCGGGTACGACGCCTGGGTGCTGGCCTACGAGCTGAGCACGGTCGCCGAGATCTCGGCGCGCTATCCGTTCGCGCGCGAGGTCGACGGCCGCCACTCGTACGTCACCTTCGTGACGGACGCCGACGTGCTCGACGAGCTCGCGGCACTGGCCGCCGACGCCGGGCCCGACGAGTTGATCGAACGTGGCGACGGCGTCGTGTACTGGCAGGTGCCCAAGAGCGGCACGCTGGACACCACGATCGGAAAGACCATGGGCAAGAAGCGGTACAAGTCGTCGACCACCACCCGCAACCTACGAACCGTCGAGAAGGTGCTCGCGAAATGAAGATGAACGTCGACCTGTCCGGAGTCTCCGAAACTGCCCTGCTGACGTTGCAGGTCCGGGCGCACGAGGCCCGCCGGGCCGACGGCATCATCGACGACCCGATGGCGGTGAAGCTCGTCGACTCCATCGAGTTCGACTTCGCCAAGTTCGGCTACACCCGCCGCCAGGACATGGCGGTGCGAGCGCTGGCCTTCGACCGAGCCACCCGCGACTACCTTCGCGTGCATCCCGCGGCGACGGTCGTCGCGCTCGCCGAGGGGTTGCAGACCAGCTTCTACCGGATCGACGCCGCCGACGTCGGCCATCAATTCCGTTGGCTGACCGTCGATTTACCACCGGTGACACAGTTGCGCGAGAAACTGCTGCCGCCGTCAGAGCGGGTGACCGTCTGCGCCCAGTCGGCGTTGGACTACGGCTGGATGGACCGGGTCCAGACGAAGGACGGCGTGTTCATCACCGCCGAGGGTCTGCTGATGTACCTGGAGCCGGTCGACGCCATGGGTCTGATCACCGAGTGCGCGCGACGCTTCCCCGGCGGCCGGATGATGTTCGACCTGCCGCCGTCGTGGTTCGCCGCCCTGGCGCGCCGGGGCGGCCTGTGGACCTCGACGCGCTACCGGGTGCCCGCCATGCCCTTTGGCATGTCGCCGTCCGAGGCGGCCCGGCTAATCGACGTCGTGCCCGGCGTCCGCGCGGTGCACGACGTGCCCTATCCCCGCGGGCGCGGTCGCGTGTTGAACGCGGCGCTGTCCGGGATGCAGCGCATCCCGTTGCTCGACCCGGTCCGGCCGTCGCTCACCCTGCTCGAATTTGGCTAGGTGAACGCCGTTTCCACGTAGCGCAGCGCATCGTCCTTGCAGACGCCGAGCGCCTTGGCTGCGGCCGCAAACTGGTGCGCGGCGGTCGCCATCGCGGCGTCGGCAGGATCGATGCGAGCCACGAAGCTGCCGAACCTGCCGCGCGTCTCCAGCAGACCGGCCGCCTCCAGCTCCCGGTACGCACGCGCGACCGTGTTGACCGCCATGTTCAGCTGATGCGCCAGGTCACGAACGGTCGGCAGCCGGGTGCCAGGCGGCAGCCTGCCGTCCCGAACGCCCCCGATGATCTGCGTTCGCAACTGGTCGAACAGCGGCCTGGCCCCGTCCGGATCTACTTGAACCCACTCCCCCAAATCCCCCACGTGCCCAGTATCACAAATAGCGGCTAGTTTGGTGGCGTGCGAGTGACGGTGCTCAGCGGAGCGGGGATGTCCGCGGAGAGCGGCGTCCCGACGTTTCGCGACGTCGAGACGGGTCTGTGGGCCAAGGTCGACCCCTACGAGATCTCCAGTTCCGACGGGTGGCGCCGGCATCCGGACAAGGTCTGGGCCTGGTACCTGTGGCGCCACTACATGATGAAGGCCGTCGACCCGAACGACGGCCACCGCGCGGTCGCCGCCTGGCAGGACGGTGCCGAGGTGCACGTCGTCACCCAGAACGTCGACGATCTGCACGAGCGAGCGGGCAGTGCGCGGGTGCACCACGTCCACGGCAGCCTGTTCAGCTTCCGCTGCGACCGTTGCGACGCGCCCTACGTCGGCCCGCTGCCGCCGATGCCAGAGCCGGTCGAGACCGTCGACCCGCCGAGGTGCGGCTGCGGCGGTCTGATTCGGCCCGACGTGGTCTGGTTCGGCGAGCCGTTGCCGTCCGAGGAGTGGGACCGTTCGGTGGAGGCGGTCAGCCGGGCCGACGTGGCGATCGTCGTCGGCACGTCGGCGGTCGTCTACCCGGCGGCAGGCCTGCCCGAGATGGCGCTCGCCGAGGGTATCCCGGTCATCGAGGTCAACCCCGAGGAGACGCCTTTGTCGGATCGGGTCACCATCTCGCTGCGGGAGACGTCCGCGACGGCACTGCCGGGGCTGCTTCAGCGGCTGCCCGCACTGCTGGGCTAGGGGCACTGCCCGTTGTTCACGCATCCGGGCGCGGCGGTCGCCTTGTACGTCGGCGCGGCCATCGGTGTCGCCAGTGTCGTGGGAGCCAACTCGTTGGTGGTTTCGGGGGCTTGGACGACCGTCGCCGGGAGCTTCATCGCCGACGCCGTCGGCTGGACGTAGGTGGTGCCCGTGGCCGAATCACCGGAACCCCCGGCGACGACGTCGGGCGCGGCGCCCGGACCCATGACCGACACGACGGCGCCGGCGACTACGACGGCTCCGCAGGCGATCGACGCGGCGACCAACTTGATGCGTTCGACGGTCATTTCTCCTCCAACGATTCAGGGGCCCACATTCGGCGAATGCGACCGGCCATGTGAGAAGTCAACCGCCAGGAACTGGCGGCGTCTAGTATTTTCAAAGCTATCCAAGGGCACTGGCAGGAGTTGAACATGTTGAACGACAACACAATTCGAACTTCACCCGACGTCACGCAGCGCGCACGTCAAGTGCCGGGACCACACCCGCCTACCCACCTAAACGCCAGCGGCGAACGCAGTATTCCCACCTGCGGCGATCTCCGCCGTCGGGCTGCGAACGGTCGACACGTGGCACGGACTCTTGACTACTGCGCTGGAGGAATCATGACCGCAGTCCGCGGCGTGGCGGTGACCCTGATCGCCGCCGGGGTGTCGGTGGGGTTGGCGGGCCCGGCCTGGGCCGACGACTTCAGCGGCAGGTACACGTTGAACCTGATCGGCGCCGGCGCCCACACGTCCTGGACGGCCCGCACCACCTGTCCCCCGTCGAGCCAGTGCGTCGCGCACATCGCCAGTTCCAGTGGATGGAGCGGCGACGCCCGGCTGGCAGGCGGCCGGTGGACGATGACGGTCGACAGGCCCGACGGCCACAGCTGTCCCGACGGCACTCGCGGCGCGGAATTGCAGACGTGGTCATGGAATTCGACCACCCTGGTAGGTCAGGTGAGCGGTGTCTCGGCTCAATCCGCAACCTGCCCGGTGGGTCCGGCGAACGACTTCACGCTGAGCAAGACCGCCCCTGGCACCGTCACACCCGTGTAGCCGTCGCTACGCGGGCCTTACCGCCCGGCCGACTGCGGCCTCCGACACCGGCATCGGCACCCAGGCCGGCATGACCCACTCGTGACGCACCTCGCGCACCTCGAAACCCGCGCCGACGATCGACCGTTCGGTGTCGCGGTGGGTATGACAGTTGCCCAGCAGGCGTGGCCAAACCGTCGCGTCGGCCAGCTTCTGCAGCGTCGCCCGTGCCCCGCCGCTGGCGACGTGCTCGAAGAACCGGAGCTCGCCGCCGGGTCGCAACATCGAGAACACTTGGCGCAGAACGCCGTCGGGGTCGTCGACCGAACACAACACCAGGGAGCAGACGACGGCGTCGAACGGCTCGTCGGTCACGAACTCCTCGACGGTGTCGGTCGTGACCGTGACCGGCACGGACGCCGACGCGGCCGCCCGCGTCGCGATCTCCGCGAGCCGCCGTTCCGGCTCGATGGCGACCACCTCGGTGACCGTCGCCGGGTACAGCTCGAAATTGGTTCCGGTGCCGGCCCCCACCTCGAGCACGCGACCGGAGAGCCCGACCAGGTTCTCGCGCCGCAGCCGCCGAACGGACTCCGGCTCGTGGGTCGTCATGTTCGACCACAGCCGGGCGAAGAACGGATTGTCCACCAAGTCAGCCATCAGGTCACCAGCCCCTTGATCTTCGTGACCGCCTCCATCGGCGGCACGTCCAGTCCCAGCATTCCCGTCACGATGTGACCGCAGCACGCGGATCGCATCACCCGGTCGGCGAACGCCTCGACGTCGCCAAACGGAAGATAGGGCCGCGAGATGGCAAGGGCGGCAACACCATGCGCCACCGTCCACAGTTCCAGTGCGGCCATGGTGGGATCACCCACCGGATAGACGGCTTCGGCCATCAGCGATTCCACCGACGCCCTCATGTGCACGAACGCCGAGCTGTTGAGGGTGACGTCGACGTCGCTTCCCGGCCTGCCCTCGCCCATCGTGGCGATGCGATACAGCTCGGGGTTCGCCATGGCGAAGCGGACGTAGGCCAACCCTTGCGCCCGCAACCGGTCGACGGTCGACGGTTGGTCGACGGCGACCTGCTGCATCACCTGGTCCAGTGCCTCGAAGTACCTGGCGCACACCGCATCCAGAAGCGCGTCCTTGTCGGCGAAGTGCAGATAGATCGACGGCGAGGTGACCCCGACGCGTTGTGCGACGGAGCGGATGGACACCGCCTTGGCGTGGCCCGTCTCCAGCAGCAGGCCGGTGGCGGCGTCGAGTATCTCCTCGCGGAGGTGGTCCCCGGATCCCCTCGCGGCCCGGCGACGCTTGAGCGGCTTGACCGTCATGTCAGCGATTGTCAGCCGAGGCGACCATGCCAAGGTCCGTCGTCGTCCGAATTGGATGATCGGCTTCGGGACCAGATTCGCTGATGCCGATCCGTTGGTGCAGCCAGACGAGCGGCTTGGGCGCCCACCAGTTCCAGCCGCCAAGCACATGCATGAAGGCGGGCACCAGCACCATCCGGACCAGCGTGGCGTCGACGAGAACGGCGAGCGTCAGGCCGACGCCGAACATCCGCATGAACGACACTTCGGCGGCGATCAGGGCGGCGAACGATATCGACATCACCAGAGCTGCGGCCGTGATCACCCGCCCGGTGCGGGCCAGGCCGAGGGCGACCGCCTCGTCGTTGTCGGCTCGCGCCGCGTGGATGGCCCGCAGCCCCGACGGTGTGGCGTCGCCGTTGGCCCTGAGCCCGAGCCAGTACTCCCGGATGCGGGCGACGAGGAACACTTCGTAGTCCATCGACAGGCCGAAGGCGATGCAGAACAGGAGCACCGGCATGTTGGCGACGAGCGTCCCGGTCGGCGTCGTCCCCAGTGCGTTCAGATGACCGTCCTGGAAGATCCACACCAGGGCACCGAAGGCTGCGGTCAGCGAAAGCACGTTCAGCAGAACGGCTTTCAGCGGCAGGATGACGCTGCCGGTGAGCAGGAACAACAGACCGAACGTGATGACTGCGATGAGCCCGAGGACCCATGGCAGCCGCGTGGTGATCGCCTCGACGCTGTCGCGGTTGATCTGAGCGACACCCCCAAGGACGACGCCGCGGCCGTCCGGTCCCGCCACGCCGTGCAGTTCGTCGAGCTGCTCCTCGGAGGCGTCGGAGAACAGCGGCGCGGTGCCGTCGACGGTGAGGAAGGCGCTGCCGTCGGCCACTCCGGTCGGGGCGGACGGCGGGCCGACCCGTGCGCCGCCGACGAACGTCCCCACCGGGGCGGACACCGACGTCACGTCGGAGACCTTGGACAGGTCGGCGGCGTACCGTCCGAGCGTGTCCGGCGACAGACCGTCGGCGTCGGGGACGACGACGGTCACCGCGGTGGACGAGTCGTCTGCGAAGTCGTCGCGGAGTTGGTCGCCCACCTGGTGCGCGGACGCCGAGGACGGCAACACCCGGTCGTCGGGGAAACCCCACCGAACGCTGAGGAACGGCGCGCCGAGCGCCAGCAGCAGCACCACGACGGCCAGCCCGATGGGGATCGCGTTGCGCATGACCGCCTTGGTGGAGCGGTACCAGAAGATCCGGTCGACCGGCTTCGGCGCGGGCTCGCCTCGGCGGGTGAGTCGTCGCAGCGGTCGACGCACGTCGAGGCCGTCGAGCCGGTCGCCGAGCAGCCAGATCGCCGCCGGCGTGACGATCACCGCGGCTGCGGCGGCGAACGCAACGGTGGCGACGCCCGCGTAGGCGAAGGACTTCAGGAAGTACATGGGGAACATCAGCATCGCGGCCATGGAGAGCGCGACCGTGGTGGCGGAGAACAACACCGTGCGGCCGGCGGTCGACATGGTCCGAATCAGGGCCTTGTCGCGCGGTGCCCCGTCGGCGAGTTCGTCGCGGTAGCGGCTCAGAATCAACAGCGTGTAGTCGATGGCCAGCGCCAGCCCGAGGGCCGTCGAGAGGTTGAGGGCGAAGATCGACACGTCGGTGCCGAGCGTGATCAGCCGCAGCACCGACATCGACCCGACGATCGCCAGGCCACCGACGATCATGGGCAGGGCGGCCGCGACCAGCCCGCCGAACACCCACACCAGCACGAGGAAGCTCAGCGGGATGGCGATCGATTCCATCAGCAGCAGGTCGCGTTCGGTCTGCGAGGTGATCTGGGCGTTGACGATGGCGAGGCCGCCCGAGCGCACGGTGACGCCGTCGCGGTCCTGGGTGACGGCATCGGACAGGTCGCTGGCGTACTTCTGAGCGTCGTTCTCGCCGCCGGTGATGCCGGCGACGATCAGGCCGGAGGTGCCGTCCTTGCTGGTGAGGTCCGCGGCGGCGGCTGGGGGGACGGTCCACGCGGAGGTGACGTCGGCGACGTGCGGCGATTGCTTCAGTCGTGAGAGGACGTCGTCGGCCACCCTGGTCGCCTGCGGGCTCTTGATGCCGCCGGGCGCGGTCACGGTGAGCAGCATTTGCATGTCGCCCTGACCGAACTTGTCCGTAAGCAGCCGGCCGGCCTGAGACGATTCCGCGTTCGGGTCCTGGAAGCCGCCTGCCGAAAGACTCTTGGCGACGGGGATGCCGAATATCGCGGCGGCCACCATGACCAGCGCGGCCCCGACCAGGATGCGTCTCGGCGCGGCGATTGCCGCCTGTGCGATTCGGTGCAGCACGTCCGCCCCTTCCGGTAGTAGCGGCGATAACTTATCAACGTTAAGTTGGAGGGGTCAACGTCTCTCCCCTCATGGCACGACGGAGCGGGGCGGATCGTTCAACGCCCCCTAAGGTGGTCGCCATGGCGACCACGGACGTGATCAAACGGCGCACCTCGAACCCTTCCGCCCTACACGACCTCGGCGTTCTCATCCTCCGACTCTCCGTTGGCGCCACGATGGTGCAGGGCGGCGTCCTCAAGGCGGTCGACTTCCGCAGCACCGTCCAATTCATGGAAGACGGCGGCTGGGAGTCGCCGACGTTCGCCGCCTATCTGGTGACGGCCACCGAGATCGCCGGCGGCGCAGCCCTGCTGCTGGGCCTGCTGACCCCGTTGGCCGCGTGCGGCATCCTCGCGGCGATGATCGACGCCTGGGCCGTCAACGTGTCCGGCGCCGCCGTGTGGTCGGATCCCTTCAACGTGCCGTTCCTGGTGGCGTTTGCCGCGGCGGCCCTGTTGTTCGTGGGCGCCGGCGGCTACTCCGTCGACGCGCGGGTGTTCGGCCGGCCGCGGTGGCCGGGAGCCGTGACGATCCCCTTGTTACTGGTCGCAGTGGCCGCGGCCGTGACGACCTGGGTGCTGCTGAACGGTGTGAACCCGCTCCACCTGAGCACTCCGACGCCCTAGAACCCTACTTAGGGGTAACAATTGCCAGGGTTTTCCGAATCGTGACTCAAAGAACTCTTAATAGTGATGGTTACTGTCCAGTACATGTGGATCGACGACACCAGCGCAGATGTCATCAAGGTTGACTTCGAGGCCTTCTATCACGGGGACTTCCTGGTCGAGGGTGACTGCTCCGAGCAGTTCCCCGACCTAGCCCAAGCCGTCTGACCGAACGCGGGGATCACCCGCGTTCGACGACGTGCCGACCGGTCGTGCGCACCTCCTGGGTGCCGACGTGGTCGCGGTATGCCCATGGCGTGCAAGATGCCGCGACGGCGCCGAACCTACTTCCCGGTAACAATTGCCACCATTTTCAGAACCAGCGCTCAGAGTTCTCTCAAAACTCGAAGTTACTGTTCAGTACATGTGGATCGACGAGAGCAACGCCAACGTCATCAAGGTTGACTTCGAGGCCCTGTACCACGGGGACTTCCTCATCGAGGGAGTGACTGCCGAGCAGTTCCCGGATCTCGCCGAGGCCGTCTAGACGCCCCGCCACGCAGACACGCGAAGAGCCGCCGACCACTGGTCGGCGGCTCTCGTGCGTCTAGGGCTCAAACAGTGGCTGCAACCGCAGCGGACATCATGCCGCCCAGTCGTGCGGTGATGATGCCCTCGGCCTCTGCGACGATGCGCGAGATCAACTCCGCGCACGTGGGGATGTCGTCGATCAACCCCATCACCGTGCCCGCGGTCCAGATGCCCGCGTCGACGTCGCCGTCCTCGAAGACCTTGCGACCGCGCACCCCGGCGACCAAATCCTTGACGTCCTCGAACTGGCCACCGCCCTTGAGAATCTCCACCACTTCCCGCGAGACCACGTTGCTCGCGACGCGGGCGGTGTTGTGCAGGCTGCGGAAGATCAACTCGGTGCCGCGCTCGTCACCGGCGACGATCGCATCCTTCACGTTCTGATGAATGCACGACTCTTGCGTGCACATGAACCGCGTGCCCATGTTGACCCCGTCAGCACCCAACGCCAACGCCGCCACCAGACCGCGAGCGTCACCGAAACCGCCCGAGGCGATCATCGGAATCTCGATCTGATTGGCTGCCGCCGGAATCAACACCAACCCGGGCACGTCGTCCTCCCCCGGGTGACCGGCGCACTCGAACCCGTCGATGCTGATGCCGTCGACGCCGAGGCCTTGGGCCTTGACCGCGTGCCGCACCGAGGTGCACTTGTGCAGCACCTTGATCCCGTTGTCGTGGAACATCGGCAGGTGCGGCGCCGGGTTGGAGCCGGCGGTCTCCACGATCTTGACGCCCTCGTCGACGATGACCTGGCGGTACTCGTCGTACGGCGGCGGGGTGATCGACGGGAGGATCGTCAGGTTCACCCCGAACGGCTTGTCGGTCAGCTCCCGGGTCTTGGCAATCTCACGCGCCAAGTCAGCCGGAGTGGGCTGCGTCAGCGCGGTGATGAACCCGAGCCCGCCCGCATTGGCAACCGCGGCAACCAGTTCCGCGCGGCCGACCCACTGCATGCCGCCCTGGGCAATCGGATGCTCGACACCGAAGACCTCGGTGAACTTCGTCCGAATGCTCATCGCGGAGCCATCCGGATTGCCCCGTCCAACCGGATGACCTCACCGTTGAGCATCGGGTTCTCCACGATGTGCTGCGCCAGCGCGCCGTACTCGTCGGGATCACCGAGCCGCGCGGGATGCGGCACCTGCTGACCAAGCGAACGCTGCGCTTCCTCGGGAAGTGAACCCAGCAGCGGGGTCTTGAACAGACCCGGCGCGATGGTGCAGACGCGGATCAGTTCGCGGGACAGGTCGCGGGCGATCGGCAGGGTCATCCCGACCACACCACCCTTGGACGCCGAGTAGGCCGCCTGCCCGATCTGACCGTCGAACGCCGCCACCGACGCGGTGTTGACGATGACGCCGCGCTCCTCACCAAGGGGTTCGGTCTTGGCGATCCGCTCGGCGGCCAACCGGATCACGTTGAACGTGCCGATCAGGTTGACCTCGACGACCTTGCGAAACCCGTCGAGTGGGAACGGACCGTTCTTGCTCACCGTCTTGACCGCGTTGCCGATGCCGGCGCAGTTGACGTTGATGCGCAGCGGGCCCATCGACTCGGCGACGTCGAGCGCCTTGGCCACCGCGTCCTCGTCGGTGACGTTCGCGGCGACGAACTTGGCGCGCTCACCCAGCTCGGCGACCACTTCCTCACCCTTGAGGTCGATGACCACGACACTGCCGCCGGCATCCAACAGTCTCTTCACGGTTGCCAGGCCCAGGCCAGACGCACCACCCGTGACGACCGCTACCGAATCCTTGATCTGCACTGATCGATTCCCTTTCGTTGTTTCAACCGACTGGTTGGTTGGGACTATACCCAGTCGCTCAGGACGGCGTCGGTGTCCCCGCCCTTCTCGCCGGGCGGGGTAGGCGTCGGAGGCACACTGCGGGAGAACCGGGGCGCGGGCGCCGGCTCGAGGTTGTCACCGTCGGCCGAAACGTCATGGAAGAAGGTGCCGCGTTCGGTGATGTGCGGTTCGGTCTCCACCTCGGCGAAGCTCAGGACGGGGGTCACGCACGCGTCGGTGCCGTTGAACACCGACGCCCAGTGATCCCGGTCGTGACGCAGGAATGCCTCGGTGAAGGTCGCCCTCAACTCCTCGGCGCGCGACGCGTCGTGCTGGCCGGGCAGGTCGGCCTCGGCCAGCCCGAGCCCCTCGAGCAGCTGCGCATAGAACTGCGGCTCAATGGCTCCGACGGCGACGTACTTGCCGTCGGCGGTTTCGTAGGTGTCGTAGAACGGCGCACCGGTGTCGAGCATGTTGACGCCGCGCTCGTCGCTCCACATTCCGCTGGCGCGGAAGCTCCACATCATCTGCGCCAGCACGCTGGAACCGTCGACCATGGCGGCGTCGACGACCTGCCCCTTGCCGGAGGTCTGTCGTTCCCACAGCGCGGAGAGGATGCCGACGATGAGGAACATCGACCCGCCGCCGAAGTCGCCGGCGAGGTTCAGGGGTGGCACGGGCCGCTGGCCCTTGCGGCCGATCGCGTGCAGCACGCCGTTGAGCGAGATGTAGTTGATGTCATGGCCGGCCTGCTGCGCGCGCGGCCCGGTCTGACCCCAGCCCGTCATGCGGCCGTAGATCAGACCTTCGTTGACCTTCGCGCAGTCCTCCGGGCCGAGGCCGAGGCGTTCGGTCACGCCGGGGCGGTATCCCTCGATCAGCACGTCGGCCTTCGCGATCAGCCGCATCACCAGTTCACGGCCTTCGTCGCTCTTCAGGTCGGCGGCCACCGAACGGCGGTTGCGCAGCATCGAGTCGCGACCACCGACGGGCACCGCGCCACCCTTGCCCGGCCGTTCGACGCGCACCACGTCGGCGCCGAGATCGCCAAGAATCATCGCCGCGTGGGGCCCGGGGCCGATGCCCGCGAGCTCGACGACCCTCAATCCGTGCAGTGGTCCAGTCATCGTTGACACCCTCCAGCAGTTCGACCCAGTTGACCGCGACATAGCTTACTTGTATAACCAAGTCGACCGATCGCGGGCCTAGCGCTCGCTCAACCAGAGGCGGGCATGACCAATACCGAGTCCTACACCGGCATCGACGATCTCACCGTGAACCTGCACGACGGGATCCTCGTGGTGACGCTCAACCGGCCCGACAGTCTCAACTCGCTGACGGCCGCCATGCTCGAGACCATCGCCGACACGATGGAGCGCGCAGCCACCGATCCCGCCGTGCGGGTCGTCCGCCTCGGCGGCGCGGGGCGCGGCTTCAGCTCCGGCGCCGGCCTGAGCGTCGAGGATCAGACCAACCCCATCGCCGACGGGGCCGACACACTGGCGGCCGCCAACCGCGCCGTCCGCGCCATCGTCGCGCTGCCGAAGCCCGTGGTGTCGGTCGTTCAGGGCCCCGCGGCCGGGGTCGGGGTGTCGTTGGCGATCGCGGCCGACGTGGTCCTGGCCTCCGAGAAGGCCTACTTCCTGTTGGCGTTCACCAAGATTGGGCTCATGCCCGACGGCGGCGCCTCAGCGCTGGTTGCCGCGTCGATCGGCCGGGCCCGTGCGATGCGGATGGCGCTGCTGGCCGAACGCCTCTCCGCCACAGAGGCATTCGCCGCGGGACTGGTGAGCTCGGTGCACGACGCCGACGACCTGGAGGCCGAGGCGAACGCGGTGATCGAGCGATTGAAGTCCGGGCCCGCGGTCGCTCTTCGCAAGACCAAGGCCGCCGTGAACGCCGCCACGCTCGGCGAGCTCGATGGCGCCCTCGATCGTGAGACCGAGGGGCAGTTGGAGCTGCTGTCGTCGCACGACTTCCGCGAGGGTGCCAAGGCGTTTCAGCAGCGACGGCCGGCCACCTTCACCGACGACTGACGGTCGCGATTCCGGGCGGGGACCCGACCCCTGGGGATGAGCAGTCGGCGACGACCCATTGTTCCGAGCGCCGATAACCATTCGACGCTACGGGGGTCGGTCAGCCACCATCATGTGCGTGAGCACGCATGTAGAGGTCGACCAGCCGGGCACCGGTGGCTGGCGCGTGCTCGCACCGTTCCGGTTCCGCGAGTACCGCCTGCTGATCGGCGCACTGTCCATCTCGATCTTCGCCGAGGGCATGTGGGCCGTCGTGATGGCGATGCAGGTGATCGCACTCGACAACGATCCCGCGTCGCTGTCCCTGGTGGCCACGTGCCTTGGCACCGGCCTGGTCGCGTTCGTCCTCGTCGGCGGCATCGCGGCCGATCGACTCAACCAGCGGAGCATCATCATCGCCGTCGAGGCGGTCAACACCGCCGTCGTCCTGACGGTCGCAACGTTGAGTTCGCTTGGACTGCTGAGGATTTGGCAGATGGCCGTCGCCGCAGGCGCTCTCGGCATCGCCGCGGCGTTCTTCTTCCCGGCCTACAGCGCCATGCTGCCGCGCATCCTGCCCGCCGACCAGCTACTGGCCGCCAACGGTGTCGAGGGCGTCGTGCGGCCGGTGTTCCAGCGCGCCGTCGGACCGGCGGTGGCAGGTGTTCTGGTCGGCGTGACGTTCCCCGCTCTTGGGGCGTTCACCGTTGCCGCGCTGTTCGCGGTCGGCTTGATCCTGCTGGTGGCCACTCGGCCGCCCAAACCCGTTGCCGCGAGCGGCGATCAGGAACGCACGCACGTGCTGCGCGACATGCGGGACGGGGTCCGGTTCATGGTGCGCACCCCGTGGCTGCTGTGGACGGTGCTCTTCGCCAGCGTGTTCGTGCTGGTGGTTCTGGGTCCGATCGAAGTGCTGCTGCCCTTCATCGCCCAGAACCGCTTCGCCGACGGTGCGCGGATGTACGGCTTCATCCTGGCGGCCTTCGGGATCGGCAGCGCGATCGGTGCGCTGGCGGTGTCGTCGGGCCGGCTGCCGCGCCGCTATCTGACGGTGA
Organism: Mycobacterium sp. AT1; assembly: GCF_002043095.1. GTDB lineage: Bacteria > Actinomycetota > Actinomycetes > Mycobacteriales > Mycobacteriaceae > Mycobacterium. The sequence goes on from NZ_MVOC01000013.1 coordinate 36,444, forward strand.
TGATGGTGATGTGGGGCGCGGGCTCGCTGCCGCTGGTGATCGTCGGAGCGACGTCGTCGTTCCCGTTGATGGCACTGGCGACGTTCGTCGTCGGCGTGACCGACGGTGCGGGCAGCGTGATCTGGGGAACGCTTCTGCAGCGGCGGGTGCCGAGGGAGATGCTGGGCCGGGTGTCGAGCCTGGACTTCTTCGTCTCACTGGCGTTCATGCCCGTGTCGTTCGCGATCGCGGGCCCGTTGTCGAAGGTGGTGCCGATGGAGACGATCTTCGTCGCCGCAGGCGTGGTGCCTGTTCTGCTCGCCGCGATCGCGATCGTGGCGGCCAAGATGCCCCGCGACGAAATCGAGAACCCGCTGAGATAGCGCGGTCAGACGCCGAACATCGGCGGCAGTGCGAGCACCATGACGAGGCCCCAGAAGAAGTGGGTCAGCATGGGCGCGAGCACTCCGCCGGTGATTCGGCGTTCGTAGGCGCACACCGCGCCGAGGATGATGCCCGCGAAGCCCAGCATCGGGTTGCCTGCCGCCGACACCGCGAGGGCGTAGACGATCGTCGAGACGATCTCGGGATGGAACCGGCCGAGCGAGCTGTACAGCGCGCCTCGGAAGAACATCTCCTCGGCGACGCCGTTGATCACGGTGATCAGCACGACCAGCCACAGCGAGCCGTAGTTGGCGTACTCCAGGACCGCGACGATGTACTCACGTACCGGACCGATCTCGCGGCACACCAACCCGCCGACGATGAACACCAGGCCGAGCGCTATGCCGACGCCCGCACCGGTGAAGACCGGCCGCCGGAGCTTGCCGCGGAACGTTACGCAGCCGAGGTGCAGCGGCCCCGACAGTCGGGCGCCGACGGCCCATACCGCCGCCAGGGCCAGCGTCAGCACGTAGAACGCGGTCTCGCCCGGCGTGGTGCGCAACGAGGTCCCTAGCAGCGACGCGCCGATGATCAGCACGACGACCACGACGATGCGGCGCCGACGGACCAGGGTCGGCGGCTCGTCGTGGGGTGCGGCCGGGGTCGCCGCGATCGCACCGATGTCGGAGAAGAATCCGATCACGACAATCCCTTCGGGGCGAGTCCGATCACGGTGTCCAGGCCGGTTCGCACCCATCCGGCGACGGGTCCGGGCATGGCGCAGAGCAAGCCGAGTGCGGGGTGTGCGACCGACGGGGTGACCATCGACGCGAGGCTGCGGATGCGGGTGACGTCGCCGCCTGCCCAGTCGGGATCGGTGTCGGCGAGGTGGTGCGGGTCGGCCAGTCGGTCGACGGGCCGTCGGCGGTGGCCCGACAGGGACAACCGGATCGCATCTTCGATGCCGACCTGGCCGCCCGGCGGATCGGGCACCAAACCGGTCAGCCCGTCGTTGGACGCCGTCATCGGATAGTCAAGGGACTGAACGAGATCCGCGGCCAACGCGTGCGGCACCGGGACGAACAGCGCGGCCACCTGCGACACCAAGTCCATGTTGACGTCGGGCACGGGCACCCCGCTGCGCCACAACCCGGACACCCGCGCGTAGGTGAGCAGCAGCTCGCCGTAGGTCGTCGTCTCCGGACCCTTGACGTCGTAGGACCCGGGCGGCACCCGCTCGGAGTCTGCCGCCGCGACGAGGTAGTACAGCACGTCGCTGATCGAGATGGGGTCCAGCGGATTGTGCGCCCATGGCGGCATGGGGATCAGCAGGAAGCGGTCGCCGACGGCGCGCAGCATCTCGAACGAGGTCGACCCGGCGCCGATGATGATGGCGGCGCCCAGCCACACCACGTCCGGCCCGCCGTCGACGGTGAGCGCCTCGGCGACTTCGGCGCGGCCGGCGAGGTGCTCGGAGAGGCCATCGCCGTCGGGCACGAACCCGCCGAGGTAGACGATGCGCCGCACGCCCGCGTCCTTCGCGGCGTGCGCGAAGGTGGCGGCCGCGGCGTTGTCGGCGTCGCGATAGCCGGGTTGCCCGATGCCGTGCACCAGGTAGTAGGCGACGTCGACCGGCCCGGCGACCCCGAAGGCACTCGCCACGGACTCCGGGTCAGCGGCGTCGAGCATCACCGGGGTGACGTCGTCCATCCAACCGAAGTCCCCAAGCCGCTCGGGATTGCGGCTCGCCACGACCACCTCGTGCCCATCGCCGAGCAGGGCGGAGACCAGCCGGGAGCCGATGTAGCCGGTCGCCCCGGTGACGAGTGTGCGCATGGGTTTCACCGTAGGTACGTACCCGCGCGAATGCCATTCCACCGCGGTGCGGTGGACGTCACTCGAACGCTCGTAGACCTGCGCGTTGAGGCTGCGGGTTCATGCAGTCGGGGTCGCGGCCCGGTGCACGCCGACGAGGTATTCGTAGGCCGGCGCGTTCACCCCGTTCAACGCGATCTCCTCGTCCCCGAGCTCGCGGCGGACCTTCGCCGGAACACCCGCGACGAATGACCGCGGCGGAACGGTCATCCCCTGTGGCAGCACAGCGCCCGGTGCGACCAGTGACTTCGCGCCGATCCTGACGCCGTTCCCGATTATCGCCCCCATTCCGATCAGGCAGTCGTCCTCGATCGTGCACCCGTGCAGAACTGCGTTGTGGCCGATCGTGACCCGCTCGCCGATGGTGACCGGAAACCCCGGGTCGGCGTGGACGGTGACGCCGTCCTGGACGTTCGACCCGGCACCGACCTCGATCGGATCGAAGTCCGCACGAAGCGTCGCGGAGTACCACACGCTGACGCGCTCCCCAAGGGTCACGGCACCTATCACCGAGGCGTTCGGAGCCACCCAGCTGTCGGGGTGGACTCGAGGGATGCGTCCCTCCAGGGCAAGGATCAGAGGCTCGGCCATGGGGTCATTGTGCCCAAGGACGTCCGAGGCCCTCGCCGTGCCCGACGTCACGCGGCGTCACAGCACCGTGTCGAAGAGCGCGTAGGCGGCGAGTCCGGCGACGATGCTCACCGCGAGGCTCTTCCACCGCAGCGCGACCACGAGCGCGGTCGCACCGGCCAACGTGGCCGGCGACAGGAGTTTCAGCTGGCCGTCGTCGAGGAATATCGCGGGCGCCACGAGCGCGGCGAATGCGGCCGCCGGCACCATCTCCAGCACGAGACTCACCCGCGGCGGGAGGTCCCGCGGCAGGAACGGGATGAGGATGAAGGCGGCTCGTAGCGCGAATCCGCCCACCGCGATCGCGGCGATGACCAACCAGATCGTCGGACTGCTCACGGCTCCGACGATCCTTCGGCGGCCCGCTTCCCCGCCGCACGCCAACCGACGGCAACTCCCGTCACGATCCCCGCCGCGGTGCCCAGCATCATGCCCGCGTTGGCAGGCAGACCGGCACACGCGACCGCGACGACGGCCGCGACGGCCGCGGCGAGGGCGCGGGGCTTCTGCGCGAGTTGCGGCGCAAGGAGTGCGAGAAACGACACGGGTACCGCGAACGCGATGACGCCCGCTTCGGGCAGGGACCCCAGGAAGGACCCGATCAACGAGCAAATCTGCCACGTGCACCAGAACACCGCGCACGCGCCGAGGTAGAACGCCGCCTGCTCGCGTCGCGGCCTGCCGTCGGTGCGAGTGAGCGTCAGCGGGACGGCGTGGTCCACCAGGAGGTACGAGCCGACGATCCGCTCGCGGAAACTGGCGTCGCCGAAGATCGGCGCCAGCGTCGCCGAGTAGACGATGAATCGGAGATTGATGGTGAGCGCCGTTGCGATGACCACGCCCGCCCCGGCGCCGCTGCCGATGAGGTCAGACGCGGCGATCTGAGCTGCGCCCGCGAATGCCAACAGGGAGAATGCGGCCGTCTCCAGGATCGACAACCCGTTGTGACTGCCCGCGAGCCCGGCAACGGCGGCGAACGGCGCGATCCCGATGAGGATCGGAAGCATCGCCCTGGCCCCGGAACGCATCGCCCGCCGCCTCGACTCGCGACCGTCGGACCGATCGCCTTCTCCCGTCATCGCTCGAGGAGATGCCTCTGCCGTGACGGAGAACCGTCGATCGTCATGCGCGCTTCTCGCCGGCGACCGAGGTGAGGTCGTTGTCCTTGGTCTCGGGTAGGGCGAGCACGCAGAGCAGGCTGACCGCGGAGAGACCGGCGAGCAGCACACCCACCCAGATGCTGGAGTAGTTGGCCACGATCTGCGCCGCCAGGATCGGCGGAATCGCCCCGCCGATGATTCCGCCGAGGTTGTAGCTCAGGCCCGCGCCCGTATAGCGGAACCGCGACTCGAACATCTCCGGCAGCAATGCACCGGCGGGGCCGTTTGCGACCCCGTACAGCGACAGGGTGATGGTCACGCCGATGAGGAACGCGATGGGAACACCGGTGTCGAGGAGGGGGAACAGCAGAAGCGACCAGAAGAACGACCCCACGTACGCGCCCGCAATGACCTTTCGGCGGCCGATGCGGTCCGAGAGCAGAGCGGCACCTGCGGTGGCGGCGGCCAGGACGAGGGCGGCGATCATCCCGAACCCCAGGATCATCGTGCGGCTGAACTCCAGCCGTCCGGTGCCGTAGCTGGTGAGGAATGTGCTGCCGATGTAGAACATCGCGAACAGCGTCGACATCGCCAACCCGGAAATCACGATCTGCTTCCATTGCAGCCGCATGGCGTCGGCGAACGGCAGCTTCACCGGAGCGGTTTCCAGCTTCTTCTCCTCCAGGTGGGCGGTGAAGACCGGTGTCTCCTCGACCCTCAGCCGGATGTACAACCCGACCATCACCAGGATGAGCGACGCGATGAAGGGCAGTCGCCACCCGTAGTCGACGAACGTCTCACTGGTGGCACCGATCGTGATGGAGGCGATGAAGAACGTGCCGCTGGCAAGGAAGAACGCGAACGGCGGGCCGAGCTGGGGGTAGATCGCCATTCGTCCGCGTTCGCCATCTCGCGCGTATTCGGCGGTGAGGAGTGTCGCGCCCGCCCACTCGCCACCCATGGCGAGGCCCTGCAGGAAGCGCATCACGACGAGCAGGATCGGCGCCCAGATGCCGATGCCGTTCTCGAAGATGCCGAAGACGCCGGTGTCGTACCCCGGAAACAGCCCGATCAGGACGGTGGAGAGTCCCATGATCAGGAGCGTCCACACGAGGGTCCGCTTGCGGCCGATCCGGTCCCCGAAGTGACCGAAGAGGATCGAGCCGACGGGGCGCGCGAAGAACGCGACGCCGAACGTCGCGAACGACGCGATCGTCCCGACGGTCGGGCTGGAACTTGGAAAGAAGACCGCCGGAAATACGAGTGCGGCTGCCGTGCCGTACACGAAGAAGTCGTAGTACTCGATGGTCGTGCCCACCATGCTGGCGGCTCCGACCCGTCGAAGGCCCTTGGCTTCGGTGGCCTTCGCCAGCTTGAGGGTCTCGGCGTGACTCGATGGATGCATGGAGCTCTCCAATGGTGGACGGATCTCTATATGGTCCTACCACAACTGTGGTACACGCCACAAGGAAGCCACTGAAGTTGCATCCGTCACACGATTTTCCTTGACCCTGGACGGTCCTGGGGATATGGTCCAACCACAGAGTCGGTTCGTCGTCGGGCCGCTCGGACCGCCCTAGACAGACCTCTTCGAAGCGCCCGGCAGCATCTGGACGCGCAGGGACGCAGTGCAGCGACGCCCTGAGAGCAGAGCGGCCCTAAGAGCAGCGACGCCCTGAGAGCTAGAGCCGGAACGTCAGCCGGCCCACTTCATGTCGCTGAAGCCCACGGACTGATAGAAGCCCCGGATGTGCTTGCCCACCAGATCGGCGGCACGGTCCGGGTCGCCGGCCGCGATGGCCTCGACGATGGCTGCGTGCTCGTCGGTCAGTAGCGTCATCGTGCCGACGGGATCTTCGAGGCTCTCGAAGGCAGTGACCATGGCCTGGCGAAGAGCCTCGCGCAGTGCGGCCATGAGGATGGCGGCCAAGCCATTCCCCGACGCTCGCACGATTCTGACGTGGAAGGCGGCATCGAGGTCGTTGTAGGACGCCGTGGTGTGGACACCGCGCATCTCGTCGATCATCCCGCGCAGGTCGGCGATGTCGTCCTCGGCGGCGTTCTCCGCCATCTTGCGAACCGCCATCCCCTCGAGCAGGAGTCGGATCTCCACGAGGTCTTCCTGGGTGAAGGACGCCAGCTGCAGATGGATCCTCAGCACCATCGCCATCCCGGCGATGCTGTCCTTGACGATCATCGATCCCGACGTGGGCCCGGACCCGGTGCCCGCCTCGACCACCCCGATGGCTTCCAGGATTCGCAGCGCCTCGCGCACGGCACCACGGCTGACGCCGAGGGCTTCGGCGAATTGCCGCTCCGGCGGCAGCCGGTCACCCGCCTTGAGCGCTCCCGAGATCAGGCGATTCTCGATCTCCGCCATCACCTGCTCGTGGGTACGCATCCTCGGCAAGGGCTTCCAGTCGGACTGAGTTCCCTCGGTCACGGCGCCACCTCTTCCTTCGCCAGGACGGTCCTTGCGGACCGATGGTACCGACCACCCGTTGGTTTACCCCTCCAGTGGCCGGCACCGGCACAGCGCGTCAGAACACCGGCGTCTCCTGATAACTGCCGAACACCTCGCGCAAGGCGCCGGTGATCTCGCCCATCGACAGGTGCGCGCGGACGGCCTCGATGGTCGCCGGCAAGAGGTTTGCCTCGTCGTCGCGGGCCACCGCGAGGAGGTCGGCCAGCGCCTTTTCGGCGCGCTCCGGATCGCGATCCGCCCGCGTCTGCTTCAGCCGGGCGATCTGGCGTGCCTCGGACTCCGGGTCGAGTTTGTGGATCTCGATCTTCTGGTCCTCACCCGAGTCGACGTACTTGTTGACACCGATCACCGGCCGGTCTCCACTGGCCTTCCGCTTGGCGTAGTCGTAGGCACTGTCGGAGATCTCCTTCTGGAAGAAGCCCTGCTCGATGGCCGGGACGACGCCGCCCATCGCCTCGACCTTGTCCATGTACTCGCCGATGCCCTTCTCGATCTCGTCGGTGAGGGCCTCGACGTAGTACGAGCCGCCGAGAGGGTCGATCACGTTGGTCACGTTGGTTTCGTCGGCGATGATCTGCTGGGTGCGAAGGGCGAGCTTCATCGCCATCTCACTGGGAATCGTGTACGCCTCGTCGAGTCCGTTGGTGTGGATGGACTGCGCGCCACCGAGCACGGCGGACAGGGCCTGCAGGGCGGTGCGGACGATGTTCACCATCGGCTGCGGCTTGGTGAGCGTGGCCGCCGCGGTCTGGGCGTGGAAGCGCAGCCGCATGGAGTTGGCCTTCTTCGCGCCGAAGTGCTCCTTCATCATCTTCGCGTAGTACCGGCGCACGGCGCGGAACTTCGCGACCTCCTCGAAGAGGTCGGCCTGCGAGACGAAGAAGAACGACAACCGCGAGGCGAACGAGTCGACGTCGTAGCCGGCGGCGACGACGTCCTCGACGTAGGCCTTGGTGATCGCCATGGTGAAGGCGACCTCCTGCAGTGCGTTCCCGCCCGCTTCGCTGATGTGGTAGCCGCTGATGTTGACCGGGTTGTAACGGGCCATGTGCTCGGCGCCGTAGGCGATGCAGTCGCGCACGATGCGCATGCTTGGACGGACCGGGAAGACCCACTCCTTTTGTGCGACATACTCTTTCAAGATGTCGTTCTGAATGGTCCCGGACAGCTTGTTCAGGTCCATGCCACGGTCTTCTGCGACCGCCACGTACATCGCGAGCAGGATCCACGCCGACGGGTTGATGGTCATCGACACCGAGATGTTCTCCAGGTCGATGCCGTCGAACAGCGCCGCCATGTCGGGCAGCACGTCGATCGCCACGCCCTCGCGACCGACCTCGCCGAGGCTCATCTCGTCGTCGCTGTCGAGCCCCATCAGCGTCGGCATGTCGAAATCGACCGACAGCCCGGTCTGACCCTGAGCGATCAGGTACTGGAACCGCTTGTTGGTCTCCTCTGCCTGACCGAAGCCGGCGATCTGTCGCATGGTCCACTTACGCCCGCGGTACATCGTGGGGTACGGCCCGCGGGTGTAGGGGAACTTGCCGGGGAGGCCGACCTCGTCGTAGCTCTCGGGCAGATCCTGCGGTCCGTATACGCGCTTGACGGGCATGCCGGCGCCGGTGAGGTAGGTCTCCCGGGCCTCGGGAGCGCGGGCGATGAAGTCGGCGAGCTCGTGGTCCTCCCAGTGCTCGAGTTCGGCCTGCGCGCGCTTGCGCAGCGCGTCGCTGGCGAGGCGCAGTTCCTCGGCCGTCGGCTCCTCGCCGGGGTGCGACACGGGATCGGTGGCGGGTCCCCGATCCTCGGCGGCCGACGCTTCCACGGGGTCTGACAGGGGGTCGGTCGTCGTCATGCTCGTCCTCTTCCGTTGACGTCGGTGGGGTCTACTTCCATGGCGCTCAGCAACCGGGCAGCCGCGTGCCTCGGTTCTTCCGCGCGGGCGATCAGCGCCTCGACGGCGGCGTCGAAGTCACGGTTGCCAGAACGGAGCCGATGGGCCACTAGCGCCTCGGCGGCCCAACGGATCCGGGTCGCAGCGTTGCGTCGCTCGATGTCCTGCAGAGCGCCGTGCTCGGCCAGCCAGGTGCGGTGTTCGGCCGTCCTGTCGAGCAGTTCGACGACGCCGTCCCCGGTGGCGGCGGTGACCTTCAGGATCGGCACGTCCCACTTGCTCGCCAGGTTGTGCGCCAGGCGCAGCGACTCTCGCAACTGCTTGACGGTCATGTCGGCGCCGGGGCGGTCGGCCTTGTTGACCACGTGAATGTCGGCGATCTCGATCAGCCCGGCCTTGATGGCCTGGATGTCGTCGCCGAGACCGGGCACGCTGACCACCAGCACGGAATGCGCGACGCTAATCACGTCGACCTCCGCCTGGCCGACGCCCACGGTCTCGAGGATGACCACGTCGAACCCCGCGGCATCGAGCAGGACGATGCCGTCGAGCACGGCGCGCGACAGGCCGCCGGTCGCGCCGCGCGACGCCATCGAACGGATGTAGACGTCGTCGTGGCCCGCCAGTTCGGTCATCCGGATGCGGTCGCCGAGGATGGCCCCGCCCGAATAGGCGCTGGACGGGTCGACCGCCAGAATCGCCACCCGCATTCCGCGAGCGAGGTACTCCTGCGTCATCCGCAGCACTAGCGTGCTCTTGCCGCTGCCCGCAGGACCCGTGATACCCACGACGTGAGCCCGGCCGCTGTCCTTCCACATCTCGGCCAGCAATTCCATCGCTGCGTCCGACCGACTCTCGACGAGGGTGAGGCCTCGCGCAAGGGACACCTGCGATCCGGCTCGGATCCGATCGGCCATCGCCGCCACGGGACTCGCGGCGGTGGTGCTGCTCACGACAAGGACTCCCGCCCAAGGGATTCGAAGAGGTTGCGGTCGTCGACGACGCGACGTGCCTTGAAGTCGGTGCGCTCGAACGTGGATGGCGACACCGTCACGACCTTCGCACCGACACCCAGCACGTGCCGCAGGTCCTCGCCCACGCGCTTGACGAACAAGTCGTGCGTCACCGTCGTCCTGGCGGGATCGAACTCGACCTGAACCATCAACTCGTCCATCGACGCCTCGCGAGAAATGACGATGCGATGTTCTCCCCCATAGCCTTCGGCGCTCATCACCACCTCGTCGATGGCGTTGGGATGCACGTTCTCCCCGCGGATCTGGAACATGTCGTCGATGCGGCCGTAGATGCCCTTCGGCAAGAACGGATACGTCCGGCCGCGGGAGGCGTCGGGCGCCTCCCAGCTGGTGAGGTCGTTGGACAGCAGCCGGATCATCGGCTGGGACGTGCGCTCCAGCGTCGTGTACACCGGGGTGCCTTCGCTGCCGTACGGAACCCGTCGCATCGTCGCGGGATCGCACACCTCCGTGTAGACCAGGTCCTGCCAGGCGAAGACGCCGGGCCCGTTCTCGCTGGCGCCCAGGTGCATCCAGGGTGCGACCTCGCCCATGCTGCCCGAGTCGTAGACCTCGACGTCGAAGGCGTCGACGATCCGCTGCCGAATGGCGGGCACGCTCGCGCCGGGTTCACCCGAGAAGAACATCTTGCGCAGGCCAAGCGCCCGCGGATCGATGCCGTTCTCGGTGGCGACCTCGGCCAGGCGCAGCGCATAGGACGGCGTTCCGTAGAACACGGTCGTCGACATCTGCTTCATCCACTGCAGCGTTCTCAGGCTCTGACCGGAGAAGCCTGCGCCGAACGGGAACACCGCGGCGCCAAGGCGTTCCGCTCCGCTGTAGGCGCCCCAGCTGCCCCAGTACTGGGTCAGCGGTGAACCGATCAGGACGACGTCCTCCTGGCGGATGCCCATCCCCCACATCACCCGGGCGTGGGCGTTGGCGACGGCCACCCAGTCGTCCTGACTGATGCCGAATGCCGTTGGCCGACCAGTGGTTCCCGACGTGCCCTTGATGTGGGTGACGTCGACCGGGTCGATGCACAGGTAGCTGCCGTAGGGCTCGTTGGCGGCCTGGTCGGTGCGCAACTCCTCCTTGTAGATCACCGGGACCCGTTCGAAGGCCTCGAGGGAAGTGATGTCGCCCGGTTCCAGACCGGCCTCGGACCACTTCCGTCGATAGAACGGCGCGCGCTCCCACGCATAGGCCATCAGCTGCTGAATGCGTTCGAGGATCTTCGCGTCGCGCCGTTCGGGTTCCATGGTTTCGCGGATTGGGAACCAGTGGTCCTGATCCGCCGAGGGTCGGTACCCGGGGTCGTAGCGTGGAGGCCAACTCCACGACTCCATCTCCGGCTGCGGCGTGGACACTAGGAAGTCGCTTCCACCGGGGCGGCCGCCGTGATGGTTTCCACAATGGTCTCCGGCGTGGTGTCCTGGCCGAGAACGGCTGCGACGCCCATCTTCTGGAGTTCCACCTCGTCCTCGTCGGGCATCACGCCACCGGCCACGATGGCGAACCGCGGCCGCTCCTCCATGCCGTCGAGGATCTCGAAGATCTTGGTGAAGATCGGCATGTGCGCGCCGGAGAGCAAGCTGACGCCCAGCACGTCGACGTCCTCCTGGGTAGCGGCCTCGATGACCTGCGCCGGGCTGCGATGCAGCCCCGTGTAGATGACCTCCATACCCGCGTCGCGCAGGGTGCGGGCCACGACCTTCACTCCGCGGTCGTGCCCGTCGAGGCCGATCTTCGCGAGCATCACGCGGATGGGCAGCGCCGACGGTTCATTCATGGATGTGCCTAACTATGGGACGACCAATGTGTGGTTCTACCATAGAGCCGACAACGTGATGTGCGCAACAAATTGGCGGGGTTGGCTCGACGGTCGCCCGCGTCTTCGACCCGATTGGCACACCGCTTCACCTGCGTAGCTGGTGGTGCCTCCTCAGGACAGCGGCGCCAGGCCGTTGAGAAGTGCGGCAGGACCGGCGAAACCTCGTGCACCGCTGCGTGTTTCGAACGCCGCAACCGCGCCGATCACGGTGACGGCGGGCGGTGTCATCGCGGCCTCGGCCACCGCGTCGGCGATCCCGGCCAGCGTCGAACGGACGACGCGCTGGCGGGGCGTCGTCCCGTTCTCGATCGTCGCTGCGGGAGTCGCGGGATTCAGCCCGTGCCGCAGCAGCGCACGCGTGATCGCGGGGAGAGTGGCGACCGCCATCAGGAAGACGAGCGTCGTGCCGACGCGCGCCAGACCTTCGTAGTCGACCGTCGACGCCGGGTCCTCGGGCGGCACGTGACCGGAGACCACCGTCACGCCCTGGGTGAGCCCACGGTGGGTGATCGGCATGCCTGCCATCGCAGGCACCGCCAGCGCCGACGAGACGCCAGGGATCACGGTCACGTCGACGCCCGCCTGCGCGCAGGCCAACAACTCCTCGCCGCCACGGCCGAACAGGAAGCTGTCGCCGCCCTTGAGGCGCACGACGTTTCGGCCTGCGGCCGCATGCCCGATGAGGATCCGGTTGATCTCACCCTGCGGAGTGGCCTTGCCGAACGGAATCTTGCCGACGTCGACGACGTCCACTCCGGGGTCCAGATCCGCGAGTAGCGAGACCGGTGCGAGCCGGTCCGTGACCACGACGTCGGCATCGTGCAACGCCTCGAGACCGGCAACCGTGAGCAGTCCGGGGTCGCCGGGGCCACCGCCCACGAGTGTCACGCGCCCGGTCGCCGAGACGCGACGCTCGGCGGGCCGCTCCACCAGGCACCAGATGCGCCGCTCATCGCAGAGGGCGGCGATCCGGCAATCGGTGTCGGTGCCGTCGGTGGCGGCCACGGCCAACCATGCGCCGTCGAGATCGGCGGGGACGAACGTACGCCGATGCCACGTCAGCGAGCCGCGCCCGGCCAGGTCCGCGATCGTGGCACCGACCCGTTCGCTCACCACCGAGACCACCGCACCGGCCTGGATCAACGCCGCCACCTGCCGCAGTGCGGAACCGCCGCCGCCGACCACCACGGCCGCGCGCCCCGCCACGTCCAGGGTCGGCCGAAAGCGGCGTCGCCGTGGCGAATCGTCCGACGGGTGGGTCACGGCTCGCTCCCAACCGCGCCGACGATCGGGCGGGGCGTCACGGGCACACGCCACCGGCTACCGACGCGGCGCAACAGGTCAGGATCACAGGCCGGCGAGTCGCATTGAATCCGTTGCGGGACAGCGCGTTTCGCATGTTCATCTCCAGTTCTCGCCAGCGGGGCCCACTCGCGCCGACCGGAGCGCTCGCGAACCACTGGAAGGGCGCCGTCGCCCACTGTGGATGACCACAGAGTGGTTCTACCATAGTGAGCAGGGGTGATCCGTGCAACACCCGAGACGGATACACGTGGGCCCGGGACCGCTCTCGGCTAGGCGCCCTGAAAGACCTTGCGATAACTCGACGGTGACATCCCCAGCCCGCGGCGCAGCTGGTGACGCAGATTGCCGCCGGTTCCCAGGCCCGCGAGGCGGGCGACCTCGTCGACGGTCAGGTCGCCGGACTCCAGGAGCTCGCGGGCATGGTCGACCCGCCGGTTGCGGATCCACGCTCCTGGCGCCTGACCCGTCTCCTCGCGGAAGCGGCGGTTGAAGGTGCGCGGGCTCATGTGGGCGTGCCTGGCCAGCTGCTCGACTGTCAGGTCCTCGCCGAGGTTCGCCAACGCCCACGCCCGCGTCGACGCGGTGGTCGCGTCGTCCTGCACCGGCAGGTGCCGATCGATGAACTGCGCCTGCCCACCCTCCCGCCACGGCGGCACGACGCAGTGTCGGGCGACCGCGTTGGCGACCTGAGCCCCGTGGTCGGAACGAATCACGTGTAGGCACAGGTCGATTCCCGCCGCCAGGCCCGCAGAGGTCAGCACGTCGCGGTCGTCGACGAAGAGGACGTTCTCGTCGACGGACACCCTGGGGAACATGCCGCGCAGCTCGGACGCGTACTTCCAGTGCGTCGTGGCGCGCCGACCGTCGAGGAGGCCGGCCGCCGCCAGGACGAAGGCGCCGGTGCAGATGGACACCATGCGGGTCCCCGGCCGGATCGAGTCGAACGCGGCCCGCGCGGCAGGGGTCAGGACGCCGTGGTTGCGCGCCGAGGCGAACTTCGTGCCGGGGACGACGACGGTGTCCGCAGTCGACAGCGCTTCAGGACCTGCGGTGGGGACCATGCCGAAGCCGTGGATCGTCGCGACCGGGTCGGTGCCGAGGCCGCAGACCACGACCTCGTAGAGCGGCTGCCCGTCGTCGTCGGCTGCCTCGCCGAACAATAGCGGGGCGATTGCCGCGTCGAAGCCGACGACGGGCGGCAGGAGTAGGACGGCCACGCGGTGCATCCGTCGAGTTTGGCACGTTTTTGACGAGTCGTGTCATTCATGCCACTGGCGGTTTCGTTCGGTGGACGCCATCGTGTGCTGGTGACAATCGCCGAACCCGACGTCGAACGCCGACCCCGCCTGCACTGGGCCTGGGTGATCGCCGCGGTCAGCTTCGTCGCCATCCTGGGCGCCGCCGGCTTCCGTTCGGTGCCCGGCGTGATGATGAACCCGCTGCACCACGAGTTCGGCTGGTCGCACGGCACGGTCGGGTTGGCGATGTCGGTCAACATGACGCTGTTCGGGCTGACCGCGCCGTTCGCCGCCGCGCTGATGGACCGCTTCGGCGTCCGGCCGGTCCTGACGGTGGCCCTGCTCCTGGTTTCGGCGGGGTCGGCGCTGTCGGTGACGATGACGGCGAGCTGGCAGCTGGTGCTGCTGTGGGGCGTGCTGGTCGGCGTGGGGACCGGATCCATCTCGATGGGCTTCGTGGCGACCGTCGCGACGCGTTGGTTCGAGCATCGGCGCGGCCTGGTCACCGGCGTCCTCACCGCGGCGAGCGCGACCGGGCAGCTGATCTTCCTGCCGGTCGTCGCCGAGGTGACCACCCGTCACGGCTGGCGGTGGGCGTCGATCATCGTGGCTGCCGCGGCGCTGAGCGTCGTCCCGCTGGTGCTGGTGTTCATGAGGAACTACCCGAGGGACGTCGGGCTCAACGCATATGGCGCGACGACGAGCGTGCCCGCGGTGGTGCCGACCGGCAGCTTCCGCGCAGCGTTCGACGGGTTGCGGATCGGGCTGCGGGTGCCGGCGTTCTGGCTGCTCGCCGGCAGCTTCGCCATTTGCGGGATGACGACCAACGGTCTCATCGGCACCCACTTCATCCCGGCCGCAAACGACCACGGCATGCCGACCACCGTGGCGGCCGGGCTGCTCGCGACGATCGGGATCCTCGACGTCGCGGGGACGATCTTCTCGGGGTGGCTGACCGACCGCGTGGATCCGCGACTGCTGCTCGTCGTCTACTACCTGGGCCGGGGCGTCTCGCTGCTGCTCCTGCCGTCGCTGCTTTCGCCGCACGCCGAGCCGAGCACCTGGGTGTTCGTCATCTTCTACGGACTGGACTGGGTCGCGACGGTGCCGCCGACCATCGTGCTGTGCCGCCGCTACTTCGGGGCGCGGACACCGGTGGTGTTCGGCTGGGTGTTCGCCTCGCACCAGCTGGGGGCCGCGGTCGCCGCAGCGGGCGCCGGGTGGCTGCGCGATCTACAGGGCGACTACGACCTGGCGTTCTACCTCGCTTCGGGGCTGTGCGCCGTGGCTGCGCTGCTGTGTCTCAGCGTGCGGAAACAGCACGTCGCCCCCCTTGATCAGGCCGGTCCGGAGCCGGTCGCGCCGGACGCTGACTTTGCCGATTCGTGATCTGAGCCCTTACGCTTCGGTTGGCGTCGCCACGAGAGTCGGGCTCTAAGGCGGCGCGATCAGACACGTTGAGGAGCCGAAAGTGAAGACTCGCACCAGCCGAGCCATTGGAATGTCCGCCGCGGTCGCCGCGATCGCCGTATCGCTGCCGTTGGCCATCAACGCCCAGGCGGATCCCCCACCGACTGCGACGGCCGACGCCAAGCCGCTGCCGGACTGGCAGGGCAACTGCGATCCGGTACGCGCCGAGCTGGCGCCAAGTGGTGCCACCAAGGAGACCCTGGCCACCCTGCCGGTCGGTCAGGTGCTGGCCAAGATTCCGTCGCTGAGCACCTTCACGTCGGCGATCAACGGTGGACTGAACCCCGCCGTCAACATCGTGCCCGTTCTCGAGAACGGCCCGTACGTCGTGTTCGCGCCGAACAACGACGCCTTCGCCAAGCTCGATCCCGCCGCGCTCGAGGCCATCAAGGCCGATCCGACCGCGCTGAGCAAGCTGGACTACTACCACGCGTTCCTCGGCCTGCTCGGCCCAGGTGACGTGGCCGGCCAGCGCCCCACCCAAGAGGGCGCCGAGGTCAAGGTCACCGGCAAGGACGGCGACATCAAGGTCAACGACACCGCCAAGGTGATCTGCGGCGGCATCCAGGCCGCCAACGCCAGGATCTACATCCTGGACACCGTCCTGGATCCGAACTCGCCGCCTGCGCCCGTCACCCCGACGACGTCGTTCAACGGGACGGGCAAGCCGCTCACCCCGACCAGCACCCCGACGTCGACCGAGGCAGCCGAACCGGCCCCCGCGCCGGCCGCGGGCTGACCCCACCCGCTTACGCGACTTCGGCGCGCCCATCCGCGATATCCGCGGGTTGGCGCGCCGAAATCATCTGTAGCACCGGTTAGAGGCCGAGATCCTTGCCGATGATCTCCTTCATGATCTCCGTGGTGCCGCCGTAGATGGTCTGGATGCGGACGTCGACGTAGTCGCGGGCCACCTTGTACTCGTTCATGTATCCGTAGCCGCCGTGCAGTTGCACGCAGTGGTCGACGACGCGCTTGCCAAGCTCGGTGCACCACCACTTGGCCTTGGACGCCTCGACGGCCGTCAGTTCACCGTCGACGACGGCCTGTAGGCACCGGTCGACGTACGACTCGGCGATCTCCAGTTCGGTGTCCATCTCGGCCATGACGAACTTGTTGTGCTGGAAGCTGCCGATCGGCTGCCCAAAGGCCTTACGGTCCTTGACGTATGCCAGCGTGTCGTTGAACGTCGCGCGGGCGCCTGCGACACCGGCGATCGCGATCGACAGTCGCTCGGACGGCAGGTTGGTCATCAGGTGATAGAAGCCGCGACCCTCCTTGCCAAGCAGATTGGCATTGGGGACGCGCACGTTCTCGAAGTTCAGCTCGGCCGTGTCGGCGAAGTGCTGACCCATCTTGTCGAGCTTGCGGCCGCGCGTGAAGCCCTCCATGCCGCGTTCGACGACCAGGAGCGAGAAGCCCTTGTGACCGGCGTCGGGATCGGTCCGCGCCACCACGACGACGAGGTCGGAGTTGATGCCCGCGGAGATGAACGTCTTGGAGCCGTTGAGGATCCAGTCGTCCCCGTCGCGGACCGCGGTGGTCTTGATACCCGCAAGGTCGCTGCCCGCACCGGGTTCCGTCATGGCGACCGCACCGATGAGCTCACCGGTGACGTACCCCGGCAGCCACCGCTCCTGCTGCTCCTCGGTGGCGAGGTTGGCGAAGTAGGGGCCGACGATGTCGTTCTGCAGACTCAGCCCGGGCGACGGGAGGCCGTACTTGGAGAATTCCTCGACGATGACCGCGTTGAACCGGAAGTCGTCGACGCCGCCGCCACCGAACTTCTCGGGCATGTTGAACCCGATCAGCCCGTACTTGCCCGCGGCGACGTAGGACTCCCGGTCGACGATGCGCTCGCTCTCCCACTTCTCGGCGTATGGCGCACATTCCTTCTCGAGGAACTGGCGCGCCGTCGCCCGCAGCTGCTCGTGCTCTTCGGCAAAGATCAATCGCTTCATGGTGTTTCTCCTAGTTGGCTCACTTCGCCATCCATACGGGCTGTCTCTTCTCGGCGAATGCCAGTGGCCCTTCCCTGGCGTCCTGGGACCGTAGGACCGTGCCCATCTCGCGCATGGTCCTCGTCCAGCCGGCTTCGTCGGCGGTGATGACCCCGTCGTCGATGCCGGCGGCCAACCGCTTGCTCGCCCAGACGGCAAGCGGAGCGTTGACGGTGATGCGCTCGGCGAGGGCCAGGGCGGCGTCGACGACGGTGCCGTCGGGTACCACCTGGTTGACCAGACCCCACTTCAACGCGTCGGCTGCGGACATCGGCTCACCGGTGAACACCAGTTCCATCGCGACCTTGCGCGGTAGCTGCTCGACGATGCGGAACACCCCGCCCGCCGCAGCGATCAAGCCGCGCTTGACTTCTGGCAATCCGAACGTGGTGCGCTCCTCGGCGACGACGAGATCACTGGCCAACGCCAGTTCGGTGCCGCCACCGAGCGCGGTGCCGTTCACCGCGGCGATGACCGGTTTGTCGACGACGTGCTGCACGAACCCGGCGAACCCCCACTCGGCGTGCTCGGGATGAAAGATGTTCTCCCGCCGCGAGATCGCCTTCAGATCGGCGCCGGCGCAGAACGACTGGCCGGCGCCCGTGACGACGATCGCGCGGACGTCGGGATCGTGCTGAGCCGCGTGAAGCGCGTCGCCGAGCCCCGTGCTGACGGCGGCGTTCACGGCGTTGCGCGCCTCGGGCCGGTTCAGCGTGATGAGCAGGACGTTGCCGCGCCGCTCAGAGAGAGTAGCGGGGACGTCCGTCGCGCCTTCGCTCACAGCAGCTCGAGAATCGTCGCGTTGGCCTGGCCACCGCCCTCGCACATGGTCTGCAGGCCGTACTGAATTCCGTTGTCCCGCATGTGGTGGAGCATCGTCGTCATGATGCGCGCACCGGAGCCGCCGAGGGGGTGACCAAGCGCGATGGCGCCGCCGTTGGGGTTCAGCCGCTTCTCGTCGGCCCCAATGTCCTTGAGCCAGGCCAGCGGAACGGGCGCGAAGGCCTCGTTCACCTCGAAAACGCCGATCTGGTCGACCGACAGGCCCGAGCGCTTGAGCGCCTTCTGCGTCGCGGGGATCGGCGCGCTGAGCATGATGACCGGATCGGCGCCCGCCAGCACGGCGGTGTGCACCTTGGCCAGCGGCTTGAGGCCCAGCTCCTTGGCCTTCTCGGCCGACATGAACAGCAGCGCTGCCGAGCCGTCGGAGATCTGGGAAGCGTTGCCGGCGTGGATGACGCCGTCTTCCTTGAACGCCGGCTTGATTCCCGCCATCTTCTCGATGGTGCCGCCGCGGCGGATGCCCTCGTCCTTCAGCACGGTGTTGCCGTCTTGGTCCTTGATCGCGACGATCTGACCTTCGAACGCGCCGGCATCCTGTGCAGCGGCGGCCTTTTGGTGGGAATCGAGTGAGAATTGGTCGAGCGTGGTGCGGTCGAAGCCCCACTGTTCGGCCATCATCTCGGCGCCGGTCCCCTGGTTCGGGGTCTGGGTGTAGCGGGCGCGGAACGCCTCGGGGTAGGGATGGCCGCCGTTGGCCAGCGAGGCGCCCATCGGGGTGCGTGACATCGACTCGACGCCGCCGGCCACGACGATGTCGTAGTGCCCCGCCACGACGCCCGCGGCGGCGAAGTGCACCGACTGCTGACTGGACCCACACTGCCGGTCGACGGTCACGCCGGGAACGGTCTCGGGCCAGCCGGCCGTCAGCACCGCGGTCCTGGCGATGTCGAGCGCCTGCTCGCCCGCCTGCATGACGCAGCCCCAGATGACGTCGTCGACCAAGGCCGGGTCGACCCCGGCCCGCTGGACGAGGCCGTTGAGGACCTGCGCCGAGAGTTCACCGGGGTGAACGCCGGAGAGTCCGCCGTTCCGCTTTCCGACTGGTGATCGGACCGCTTCTACGATGACGGCTTCGGCCATGGACATCTCCTTTGACGTGGTGTGATCGAACAGTTCGCGTGATGATGCGATAGTTCCGAAGGTAGATCAGTAGGTTTACTAGGTCAACCTACTGGTTGGTAGACGCGAGGTTGCGTAACCGGGCCAAACTTGCCCTACATGGTTTACTGAGTTGAACAACCAGCCGTATACAGCTCGGAGATCTCGTGGCTCGCAACACGCCTTTGGCACCCATGATGGGGCCAGACGCCGTCGCGCAGCGCGGTGGCACGACCATCCGCTCCCCCAAGACCGCCGAACTGGTCGCCGGGACGCTGCGTCGCATGGTGGTCGACGGCCAGCTCAAAGAGGGCGACTTCCTGCCCAACGAGGCCGAGCTGATGACGCACTTCGGCGTCAGCAGGCCGACGCTTCGCGAAGCGGTGCGGGTGCTCGAATCCGAACGGCTGGTCGAGGTTCGACGCGGTTCGCGGACGGGTGCGCGGGTACGCGTGCCTGGTCCGGAGATCGTCGCGCGACCGGCGGGCCTGCTCCTCGAACTGTCGGGCGCCACCATCGCCGACGTGCTGGTCGCACGGTCGGGCATCGAGCCGCTCGCCGTGCGACTCCTCGCCGAGACGGCGTCACCCGCTGCGCTCGACGAACTCGACGGCATGCTGGCCGACGACATCCCCGCGGGCTGGGAGTCGGGCCGGTTGGCCGAGGCCACCGGCGAGTTCCACCGTCGCATGGTGGAGCTCTCGGGCAACGCCACCCTGACGATCATCGCCGGGATGCTGCACGAGATCACCGTGCGTCACACGGCATTCGCCATCAAGGAGCACCGCGAGGTGTCCAAGGCCGACTACGACAAGCTGACCCGGTCCTATCGGCGGCTGATGACGCTGCTGCGCGCAGCTGACGGCGCCGGCGCAGAGATGCACTGGCGCAAGCACCTCGACACCGCTCGAAACCTGCTGCTGCAGGGCCTCGAAGACGTCAAGGTCCGCGACGTCATGCAGTAGTGGAGTTCGCCGACCACGTCACGTGGACGGGAACGTCGTCGGCCCACGGCTGACGTGTGACCATGTCGGCCACCCGCACGAAGCCGCGTTCGAATTCACCGGTGGCCGCGTCGACCAGCCGGTAGGCCTGCCGCTGCTGGTGGATGGGCTGGGCGTCGAGCAGCACCACCCGTACCTCGCCCGGTTCGAATCCGCACCGCTCCTGCATCGCCGCGATGAGTTGTTCGTTGTGCATGTGCCCGTCCCCGAAGTTCCAGCCGATCGCGGTGCTGCACAGCCGCTCCCCCTCGGTGACGACGTAGTCGGCCTCGTCGCCGTCGGCCATTGCCCGGTGCACCAGGGTGAACAGCGCTCGGCCGTGGGTGTTCATCGCCCGGAATGCGTACCCGGAGTGCAGCATGACCAGCGCCTGCTCGGGGCTGCCGTAGATCCGCTCCACCTGAGACTGCGGCATGCTCGCGATCGCGACCAGCCCGGCCTTGATCTTCTCCTCCGCCGATGGCTTCATGCACCACTGGGTGGTGTCCCAGTTGCCGGCGTAGTAGCGCATGCCCGGCAGGAAGGACACCTTGCGCGGGAACAGGTTTCCGACCACCACCGTGCCTGCGACGACGGCGAACAACACGATGGGCAGCGGGCTGGTGAGGTCGCCGAGGCCGACGCTCGCGTGGCCGACGAACAGCGCAAGCACGCTGAACATCATGAAGACGTTCCACTCCAGCGGCACGCCCATCGGGATCGCCGACAGGATGCCGAAGTGGAAGATCAGCATCACCGCCGCCGCGACGGCCGTCGGCCAGCCGCCGTGGGTGAAGAACAGGACCAGCGGAACCAGTCCCTCGACGGCGGTGCTGAAGTGGGCCACGATCCGCGAGATCCGCCCCGGCCGAAGGTCGTCAGGGAAACGTTCGAAGAATGCGCGCTTGAAGGCCTTGGTCCGCACCAGCGGACTGTTGGACATCATCGTCGAGATGACGAACGGGAAGTGCTTGTTGAGCTTCGAGGTCGCCGCACCGATCCAGATGACCAGGCACACCAGCTTCGCGGCGATGATCATGTCGACCCCGCCGAACAGGAACGCCACCGTGAACGACGCGTACACCTCGCCGCGGGCGGCCAGGAAGATCACCTTGTCGCGCAGGCCGGCGACGGCAAGCAGCCCGACGATCGTCCAGATCTGCCACATCGGCAGCACCCCGACCGTGGTGTCGAGGACGGGGATCGGTCCGGTTCCGTCCGAGAAGAGGGCGACGACGAGCACCACCAGCAGCGCGCCGTAGAGCAGGGCGTCGAACGGGGTGCGGGCCGTGCCGCGGGTCAGCGGGACGCGCGTCGGCCACGGTGGCAGCCGGATCGTCCCGGGCCGCAGCCAGTAGAGGATCGAGCCCATCGGCGGGAAGAACCGGTTGTTGAGCGGTCCGAAGCCACACCCGAGCCCGACCACCTCGAACAGCATGGTGAACAGCACGACCTTCTGGAACACGATCGGCTCGTCGTACCAGGCGGTCACGTTGGTCAGGCCGTCGATCCCGGAGGTGGCCACCGCGAACAACCCTCCTGCCAGCACGTACAGCAGGATCTTGACGACGTAGAACAGGTGCAGCACCACCGGCGTGCCGAACCCCACCTCGGCCCAGTGGCGGGCCAGCGGTCGGATTCTCTCCGCGCGCGTGCCCTTGCTCCATTCGGCGAAGTCGACCACCGGCAGGTCGGGCTTGAGAAATCCCATGCCGGCAAGACTAGAACGTGTTCTAGATCTATCGGGCCACTTTCCCCGGGCGCGTGGCGTAAAGTTTGGACCCGTGAGTCCAAACGGCACGGCGGTGACGTCGGATTCCGACGTCCGCAGACTCACCCCGAAGGGCCGCGCGACGCGGCAGCGGATCGTCGACGGTGCGGCCGCCGAGATCCGGATTCGCGGCGCGGTCGCCACCACGCTCGAGGACGTCATGGCCCACACCGGGACGTCGAAGAGCCAACTGTTCCACTACTTTCCCCGCGGCAAGGATCAACTGCTGCTCGCCGTCGCCGAGCTGGAGGCGGCGCGCGTGCTCAGCGATCAGCAGCCGCACCTCGGTCAACTCGTGTCGTGGGCGGCGTGGCAACGGTGGCGCGACGCCGTCGTCGACCGCTACCGCAGGCAAGGTCAACTCTGCCCACTGTCGACCGTGATGTCGGAGATCGGTCGCACACCAGGCGCGCAGGCCGTCACGTCGACCCTGATCGACCGGTGGCGCTCGGAGATCGAAGTGGGCGTACGGGCCATGCAGGCGCAGGGCAAGATCGACGCGGGCGTCGACCCGTCGCGCGCCGCGGCGGCGCTGTTGGCCGGCATCCAGGGCGGGGTGCTGGTGCTGATGAGCACCGGAGACATCGGCTACCTCGAAGCCGCGCTCGACGTCGGCATCGCCGCGCTGCGCGGTTAGCCCGCCGACAGCGCGACTTCCAGCCCGGCCACGTAGGCGTCCATCCCGCCGGGCCCACCCAGGGCCGACTCGGCGGCGTGCACGCCGATCGTCACGGTGTCGCCGACGCCGACGACGACGTGGGTCAGACCCATCATCGGTGACAGCCCGGCGAAGGCGGTGGCCATCCTGACGGGTGCCCCGCCGAAGGAGAAGTCGGCGGCACCGCAGTTCACACTCGACACCACGGTGTTGCCCGTCACTGCTGCGGGGCGGACGTCGGCGTCGAATGTGCCCATCCCCCAACGCAACAACCTCGCGGGCGTGGCGGCGAAGGCCAGATCCGCGGCGCGCATCGCCGGGTGGGTGGCGCGCAACCGCCTGGCCGCGAGGTCGTCGGCGATTCGGGCGGTCCGCTCCTGCGCCGCCAAATCCGGATACAGGCCCACGCCGACGTTGCCGAAGTGGTTGTAGGCCAGGCGCGGTGGCGGCTTGGTCATCGGCACCTCCGCACCGAGGGCCGACGGGTCGTCACCGAGCGCCCGCAGTCGTGCGGCGAGCGCGGCCGACACCGCGGACAGGGTCGCCACCGTCACCGTCGTGCCCGCCAGCTCGGAGCGCGGCCGGACGACGGTGCGCAGGCTCCGCGGCCCGGCGGGTCGGTCGTTGGTGCGTAGCAGCGGGCGGAGCTCCGCCTGCGCGGGCACCACCCCGGCCTCGACGTCGGACGTCAGCCTGCGGTGTGCCCTGGCGGCGCGAAATCCGGCCACCGGCAGGCTGATTGGTCCGGTCGGCGGTGGATGGATCTCGGGAACCTGGACCTCGGCCCTGCCGAACATCAGTGCCGCGTGCGCCGACGTGCGCCCACCGCCGCCCAGCGCGTGCGAGATCTGCAGCACCGCAACGGTTCCTGTGCCGTCCACGCCCGGAACCCCGTCCACGTCGGCGAACACGTGCAACCGCCATGCGGACTGCGCGGCATCCAGTTGCTCGTCGACCAGCGCACCGACCGCGGCAAGGCAGCCCGCCCAGGTCGGCCGCTCGAGGTCGTGCACCACGAACTGCGACCGGTCGACGTCGCGGGGCACCCAGGTCGGATACCCCCACGAGCCGTCGTCGTCGACGCGTACCGACAGCTCTGGGCTGGTACGGGCGCGGGCCGCCAGGTCGTCGAGCGTTCGCTCCACGTCGGCGGGCCCTCCGTCGAATCCGAAGAGCAGGAAGGTGTCGTTCGGAATCTTGCCCGCCAGCCAGAAGGTTTGCGCGTCGATCGGCGTCAGCCGCTCCTGCGTCATGCGCCCAAGGCTAGGCTGCGGTCATGCTTCCAGTGGCAAGCGCCGACGGGACCGTGCTCGTCACCGGCGCCTCATCCGGCATCGGCGCGGAACTGGCCAAGGAATTCGTCGGGCGTGGCCGCCACGTGGTGCTGGTCGCTCGGCGCGCCGACAAGCTGCATGCCCTCGCCGCGTCGCTCGGCTCGGCCGCCGACGTGCTGGCCGCCGACCTCTCCAAGGCCGACGAGCGCGCCGCCCTTCCTGGCCGGGTCGCCGAGCTGGGACTGGTCGTCGACGTCCTCGTCAACAACGCCGGCCTCAGCACGTCCGGTCCGGTCGCGACGTCGGATCCAACAGCGGAGCTCAACCTCGTCGAGGTCGACGTCGCCGCGGTGGTCGACCTGTGCAGCCGTTTCGTGCCAGCCATGGTGTCCCGCGGCCGGGGGGCGGTGCTCAACGTCGCGTCGGTCGGCGCGTTTGGGCCCCTGCCGGGACAGGCCGCCTACGGCGCCGCCAAGGCGTTCGTGTTGTCCTACACCCAAGCCCTCGGTCAGGAGCTCAAAGGCACCGGTGTCGTCGCGGCGGCGCTGTGCCCCGGTCCGGTGAAGACGGAATTCGGTGCGGCCGCAGGCATCTCCGATGCCGACGCGGAGGCGGCGCTGCCGAAGGCGATGTGGGTCAGCGCCGCCGAGGTCGCGTCGACTGCGGTGGACGGGTTGGCCGAAGGAGCGACGGTCATCGTCCCCGGCGTGTTCAACAGGGTTGGCGCCGCGGCCTACAAGATTTTGCCGCGTCGGCTGCTGCTGCCCATCCTGGCGCGCAGCCACCCGGCCCTCAAGAAGCGCTGAGCCCGACCCGGTCCAACTGTCGCGAACGGTAGTCGCTGGGGGTGCAGGAGAGCCGCTGCCGAAAGGTCCGCGTCAAATGTGAACTGTCACAGTATCCCCACCGGGCGGCGACGTCGGCGACGGACGTGTGTTCGGACGCCGACTCCAAGTCCAGCTTGGCGCCCTGAAACCTTTCCTCGCGAACGCATTCCGCAAATGTGGAACCGTGGGCCTGGAAGGCACGGTGGAGCGACCGGACGGAGATGGACGCCCGACGCGCCGCTTCCGTAGCGGTGACTCGTCCGAACGGGAGGGCGTTTCGGATGTACCTCTTCGCCACGCGCACCACCGCCTCGGCGTGGTCCTGATTGTTCGAAACGTCCTCAGCCGCAGCGTGGTGACCGATCGCCGATACCAGAACCCCTGTGAACGCACGGCCCATCATCGTCGCCGAATGCGTGGATAGCGTCATGCGTTCCGACCACAGCGTGGTCATCAAGCTGCCCACCGCTGCGCCGCTCCCAGAGGTGCCGCTGATCGGGGTGGCCACGGCTGCCGGTGACGGGGCAGCGTCGAACCATTCGTCACGCGGAATGCGAAAGGACAGCACCCGCCACGGCTCTCCGCTCGCGGACTCCCGATACTCCTGAGAGAACGGGCGGGTCGAGTCGAATACGGCGAACGACCCACGCTCCACCACGCAACGCCGCTCGTCCTGCTCGGCGCGGCAGCTACCGGCGAGCTGGAAGTTGACGAAGAGAACCTCGTCCGTCGAGCGTTTCACCTCCCCGGCCCCGTGCGTCAAGAGCTGGGTGCACGACGATATCTCTGCGCTGTTCGTCGCACCGAGCGGTGATGAGGACACCCAACCCGGAACACCGTCGGGGACTGCGCTCGATTCGCGGTGGGACCGCTGACGACTCGGCGACAGCGGAGTGAACGCCGCGCAGATGACGTCCGCCCAATAGGTCGCCTGTTCGTCGGGCCCGAGCCCAGCCGTCGTCCAATGAACCACAGGAAACCTCCACGTACGCGCTGTCGTCCTCCAGCCTTGCGTGGGCTCGTGCCGTTCGTGCTGCGTTCGCCTTACGCGCCCGTACACAGAAGCTGACAGCGTTCGACCCGCCATTGTGCGGGCCGCGTGACACACCGTTTACCCAGATCACAACGCTGAAACATGGCTACCCGGTTGGCTGGGGAATCCAACGGATTCGACGCAGATGTCCAATCGCTGGCCCCGCGGTGACCACGACCATTGGTCTCACCACGCGTCAGACAACACGGAGGACCGCATGCCAACACCGTCGACCGATACCCGTAAGCGGCTGCTCTTCAATGCCTTTTCGATGAACGTCGTATCGCACGTCTACCACGGGCTGTGGCGCGATCCGAGCACCACGCAGATGCACTTCGACAAACTCTCGACGTGGATCGAGTTGGCGAAGTTGTTGGAGGAAGGCCGATTCGACGCGTTGTTCCTGGCCGACGTGATCGGCGTCGACCCGGCCTACAACGGCAGCGTCGACACCTACGTCAAGGAGGGGCTGCAAATACCGTGCCACGATCCGAGCGCGCTGTGTTCGGCGCTGGTCGGCGTGACCGACAACCTTGGCCTGACGTTCACCAGCTCGATATTGGCCGAGCACCCGTTCACCTTCGCCAGGAAGGTGTCCACCATGGACCACCTCAGTGGCGGGCGGGTGGGTTGGAACATCGTCACCAGCGTCTCCCACAATGCGGCGCAGAATTACGGCTTCGACGAAATCGTTTCCCACGATGAGCGTTACGCGTGGGCCGACGAATACATGAAGGTCGTCTACAAGTTGTGGGAGGGGTCCTGGGACGACGGTGCCGTCCTCGCCGACCGAGAGAACGGCGTGTACGCCGACGTCGACAAGATTCATCGGATCTACCACGAAGGGCCGCGATACCAGGTCCTAGGTCCGCACATGGCCTCCCCGTCGCCGCAGCGCACACCTGTTCTCTATCAAGCCGGTTCGTCGAAGGCAGGTCGCGACTTCGCCGCCCGACATGCCGAGGGCACCTTCGTCGTCTTCCCGACGTTGGAGGGTGCGCGCAAGGGCATCGCCGAGCAGCGCGCGTTGGCAGTCGCCGCGGGGCGGCGCGCAACCGATCTCAAGTTCATCCAGGGGTTCTCGTTCGTGGTGGGTAGCACCGAGGAGGAGGCGTGGCGCAAGTCGGCGGCCGTCGACGAGCTGGTGAGCTACGACGGCCTCGCGGCGCACATCAGTCGTGACATGGGCATCGACCTCGCCAAGTTCGACCCCGACCTGCCGATCGAGCAGACCGACGCCTCCGGAATCCAGGGCTACGCGCGAATGTTCGAGGACGCCAATCCCGGCAAGAAGGCCAAGGTCTCGGATTTGGTTGGCGCTCTGTCATACAACACCCGCATGGTCGGCACCCCGGAGTCGATCGCCGACGAGCTCGAGCTCTGGCAAGACGCGGGGGTCGACGGAGTGAACATGATTGCACAGTACTTTCCCGAGTCCTATCGCGACTTCATCGAACACGTGATGCCGGTGTTGCGCGATCGTGGCCTCGCCCAGCGCGAGTACGCGCCAGGAACGTTGCGCGAGCGGATGTTCCCCGAGGTCGGCGCCACGTTGCCAGAGCGGCATGTCGCCGCGTCCTACCGCGGGTCATTCGGCCGCATCGACGAGATGAGCGCCTCGGGCACGGGCGTCAGCTGGCAGAAGTCCGCGGTATAGCCCCATGCGCCAGCCACTTGCCGACGTCGCCTCCGGTGACCCGACCGTGCGGACGGTCTTCGGACACTTCCCGACGGGCGTCGCCGCCATCGCAGCGATCGTGGATGGACGACCTGCCGTTTTCGTCGCATCGTCCTTCCAGGTCGGAATCTCGGCAGAGCCGCCGCTGGTGCTCTTCGCCGTCCAACACACGTCGACCAGTTGGCCACGGTTGAACAATGTTCCGCGACTCGGCGTTTCGGTCTTCGCCGTGTCGCAAGACGGCATCGCACGCCAGCTCAGTTCGACGACCGTTGCGGATCGATTCGCCGGGGTCGACACGACGACGACGAGCACCGGCGCGCACTACGTCGACGGTGCGGTCATGCATCTCGAATGCCACGTGCACGCCGAGCTCGGGGCCGGCGACCACGACGTGATCCTGCTTCAGGTCGACGCCGTGGCGTACGACCCACACGTCGAACCGCTGATCTGGCACGGGTCCGGCTTTCGGGCGCTCGCCCCAGTGTCCGGTTGACCGTTCACACGCACGCTATGGAGGAGTCCCCCATGTCGCAGTCCCCCGAATTCATCGTCGCACTGGAGCATCCGCGTCTTAGCGGTGCACGGAGACCGCTGAGGCTGACCCAGTCGCAGCACGACTACACCGACGGGACCGTCCTCGTCGAGGCACGTGATCTGCTGCATGCGCAGGTACTCCGCCGACGTCTGCTCGCGGCAAACGCCGCGCACGAACCATTGCGGGTGGTCGTCGCACTTACCGTCCACATTGCCGCCGACGCCGTGACCGCGTTCCGCGAGGTGACTACAGGGAACGCCCGCCTGCGCGACAGGCTCCACTATGTTGGCACCGCACGCGGGTTGGCTGGGCTGGTGGTCGACATCGGCAAGGCGGGCGTCGCGGACGGGGTGTGCCTTCGCCTCGCGATGGACGGGTCGGGGAACGTGCTGCGCGAGATCGTCACCGGCGTATTGCCCCGTCTGGCCGCTGCCGGCGTCGCCATGGATCCGGCTGGACCTCACGCTGAATCGCCAGTCGCCGTGAGGTTTTCCGAACATGTCGCAATGGTCGCGAAACAATCTAAATACGCATTTGAAATACCGATTTAGGACCCTATTGCCATCGCTCACGGGACGCCGCGGGCGACAACCCGCCCGCGACCACCATTGGAGCCAACCCATGACCATCAACTTCACGATGTCCGACGAACAGCGCAAGCTGCAGTACGACGTCAGGGCCTTCGCTGAGAACGTCCTCGCGCCCGTCGTTGCGAGTGCCGACGCAGAACCGGACCCGCTCAAGGGTTTTCAGATGACCAAGCCAGCGTACGTCGAGGCCTACCGGGCCGGCATCGCCATGTGCATGTTGCCAAAGGCCTATGGCGGCGGTGGTGTGTCGTGTGTGGACCTCGTCATCGCCGCCGAGGAGATCTGCGTCGTCGACCCCGGCTTCGCGTGCACCGTCCTCTGCAATGGCCTTGGCCTCATGCCCGTGGCTTGGTACGGCAGCGATGAGCAGAAGGACAGGTTCCTGGGAGCCGCCACCTCGGACCCAACTGGGGAGTACCTGGGCGGATGGACTGCCAGCGAGCCGCCCGGAAACCCCTCCGGCACGGCCAATTTCGATATCCCACTGCCCCGTCCGGCCGGCGTTGGGCTCACCGCGGTCCGCGACGGTGACGACTACGTCGTCAACGGACGCAAGTACTGGCCGTCCTCGGCGGGATGGGACGAAAGGGGTGTCAACGCCGGAACGCTGATCGTGCGGACCGACGGCGACAAGGGAGGAACGGAGGGTCTGTCGGCGCTCGTCCTCGAACGCGATACGCCCGGCATCACCTACCGCCACCTGGACAAGATCGGCCACCGGCTCGCGTCGAACGCCGAGATCGTGTTCGACAACGCCCGCATCCCCGCCGCGAACCTCCTACCGGGTGCAGCGGGCAATGGCGATCTCGTCATCAA
This sequence comes from Mycobacterium sp. AT1, assembly GCF_002043095.1. GTDB lineage: Bacteria > Actinomycetota > Actinomycetes > Mycobacteriales > Mycobacteriaceae > Mycobacterium. The sequence goes on from NZ_MVOC01000013.1 coordinate 65,757, forward strand.
TCGAAACTTCGCATGGTCCGGTCCCGTGGCAGCGATCGCCGCGGTGGGCATGGCCCGCGCGGCCTACGAGATGGCCCTGGATTGGGCGAAGAACAACACGGCAGGCGGACTGAAACCAATCATCGGGTTCCAGAACGTGGGTTACGTCTTGGGTGACGTCGCATCCAAGATCGAGATGGCGCGCTACTTCTCGTGGCGGGCGGCCGACTACCTCGACAAGCACGACCAACACGCCGAACTCGTCGGGGCGATGAACAAGATCCAGGTCACCGAGCTCATGTTCGACTGTGTGTTCAAGTGCATGCAAATCGTCGGCGTCAACAGTCTCGAAACGGCCACTGGGTTCGGCAAGATCCTGCGAGAGGCTGCGGTTCTGCCGATCTATGACGGCGGGAACATGGGCATGCAGCGGCGACGCGTCCACGGAATCATCGCCGACCCGATGTTCAATCCACGGGCGATAATGGAGGACGAGTACGTCGAGTTCGGCAAGCAGCACGAGGGCATCGGCACACTCGCCAGCTGACCGCGCCGCGGATCCAGGTCGGGAGCACGACGCTCCGGACCTGGATCCGTCGGAGACGCCGCATGCCCTCGGTACGATTCGTGCCTGTACCGATGGAGACGAGCCGAACACATGAAGCACACGACTCACGCAGATTTTGCCTTGCGCGTTCTTATGTACTTACGCGTCGCACCGGAGCGTCGTGGCTCAGTGGCCGAGATCGCCAGCGCCCACAACATATCCCGCCACCATCTCGACAAAGTCGTGCAGGGGCTCGCGTCCGCCGGCTTGGTCGAGACGACGCGGGGGCGCGCGGGCGGAGTTCGTCTGATGCGTGACCCGTCGGCGATCACCGTCGGCGAGGTGATGCGGACCATGGAGTCCGACTTCGCGGTCGTCGAATGTCTAGGGCCGATTCGATATTGCCGCATTGCGGGGGTGTGCGGGGCTCGCGACGTCTTCAGCCGCGCCCTCGACGCGTACTTCGCGGTGTTGGACGAAGCTACGCTCGAAGACATCGCGGCCAACGACCAAGGCCTGCGGGGGGCGCTCAATTTGGCGCGGCGAGCCGGCGGACGCTGATCTACCGCGTGACTGCGTGACCAACCCCGGGGAGGAAACTCGTGCCCGTCGACTTCGAGCTGACCGCTGAACAGCGGAGACTGAAGCTGCTCGCGAGGGAATTTGCCGTCGAGGTGCTACGCCCTGCCGCAGAAGTGGCCGACGTCCTTGCCGATCCGCAGGAAGCCTTCACTGCGATGCGGCCGGTCTACCGGGAGGCAACCGCGCTTGGTTTCACGACGATGTTCTTGCCGAAGGCATTCGGCGGGGGCGGTGCTACGAACGTGGACTTCCTGATCGCGATCGAGGAACTCTGCGCGGTCGACCCCGGATTCCCCACCATCCTGCTCGTCAACGGCCTTGCCCTCATGCCGATACTCTGGCTCGGAAGCGACGATCAACGCGAAAAGTGGCTCACGCAAGCGACATCCGACCGTGACGGATCCTTTCTCGCCGGCTGGGTGGTGAGCGAGCGCGGTGGCACCGCCAACTTCGACCACCCGAGCCCGACTGCGGGCATCCAACTGTTGGCCGACTACGACCGCCGCCGAGGTCAGTACGTCCTCAACGGTGAGAAGCACTGGCCGTGCAATGCCGGCGGTTGGGATCTGCGCGGAGCCGACCTCAACGTGTGTGTCGTCCGGACCGACCAGACGGCCGGAGGCAAGTCCGCGTTGAGCGTCGCCGTGGTCGAGCGAGGCACTGCCGGAATCGAGTACGAAGTCATCGACAAGATGGCACACCGAACCTGCCAAAACGTCACGATGACCTTTCGGCGTGCCCGCATTCCGCAGGAAAACCTGCTGGCACGGGGTGACGGAGACCTACTCGTCAATCGCAACTTCACCTGGTCCTCGCCGATCGCGAGCATGGCGGCCGTCGGAGTCGCCCGCGGTGCATACGAGTTCACACTCAAATGGGCCAAGACCTACACCGGCGGCGGCTCGACGCCCATCATCAACCACCAAGCCGTTGGCAATCTTCTCGTCGACGTGGCGGCAAGAATCGAGGCTGGTCGGTATTTCTGTTGGAAGGCAGCCAATTACATGGATCGGCACCCCGGCCAAGGGCATGCGCTCGGCGGCATGAACAAGACCTTCTGCGGCGACATGATGCAGAAGGTGGTTGCCGACTGCATGCGAATCGTCGGAGTGAATGCTCTCGACCGCAAATTCCCGATGGCGAAGTTCTACCGCGAGGCGGCGGTATTTCCGCTGTACGACGCGGGGAATCTTGCCATGCAACGTCGCCGAGCCTGGGGGGTGATGTCGGACCGGGCGTTCTCGCCGGACACCTTCGTCGACGACGAGCCGCTCGAGTTCAGCCGCTCGATGGAGGGCTACTGACTGAACCGGCGCCCTAGTTGCATTGCGTCGCCGTCCAGCAGTGTGACCACCGATGTGGTGCTAGTCCCCCACTCCGATGAAGTCGACGATGCGGCGCGCCACGTCGTCCGGTCGGTCCAGTTGCATGAAGTGCCCTCCGCCGTCGACGATCTCGGCCCGGCTATCCGCCGGCAGTGAGGGCTCCACCCACCGCGTGTAGTCCGCCGAGGCGCAACCGTCGTCGGAGCCGTGCAGATAGAGCGTCGGCAGCCGAAGCGGTGACAGCCAGTGGTCGTGCAGATCGGCGTAACGCGGCGGCGGCTTGCTACCGCGGATGGTCGCTCGGTAGTAGCCGAGGGCAGCCCGCCAATTGTCGGGCGCATCGATCGCGTCGAGCACCAGTGCCACGTCCGCGTCGGCGACGTAGGACGGTGACCATTGCCGCCACAGGCGGGGCACCACCCACGACGCGGAACGCTCTGGGAGAAAGGGCAATTGGAAGAACATGATGTACCAGCTTCGCAGCAGCTGGCGAGGGAGCTGAGCGGCCAGCCTGCCTGCATCGGGCACCTGACCGAACGGCCGGAAGGCCCCAGCGGGCGGTACCGACATGATGACGGCCTTGCGGAACGGGCTGTCGGGCATGGCCGCCAGGCCGGAGCCCGCGATCGCTCCCCAATCGTGTCCGACGAGGACGTCGCGACCGGTCGGGCCGGCCGCGTCGAGCACGCGCAGCGCGTCGTCCATGAGTGCGCCGACGTGATAACTCCCGTCGGTCGACGTCGAGGACGGGGCGTACCCGCGCATGAACGGAGCGACGACCCGCCACCCCGCGTCGACGAGCTTGGGCGCCACCCTGCGCCAGCCGTGCGCGGTGTCCGGAAAGCCGTGCAGGCACAAGGCAATCGGGGCGTCGACCGGCCCCCACGACAGCGCTCTCAGGTGCACGTCGGGGGTCGGGACGTCGAGCCAGCGCGGTTCTGCCGTGGTGTCGTTTGCCATGCGCGCTCCTTCACGTCGACCCGTGCGTCGGATTCACGGTACGTGGCACGGGTGGCCCGGCGGCCGGCGACCGCTGTCAGACGTCGCGCACGGCGTCTTCGAGCTCCGCGACGACGATCCGCCGCATCCCGAGCATCGCCCTGGTTGCGGCGGCGGCGCGGGCGGGGTCGGGGTCCCCGAGCAATTCGAACAGCCGCTCGGGAACGATCTGCCAGCTCAGCCCGAAGCGGTCCTTGAGCCACCCGCATTGCGACTCGACGCCCCCGTCGACCAGGCGGTTCCAGTAGTAGTCGACCTCGTCCTGGTCGGCGCACCGCACCTCGAACGACACCGCCTCGGTGAACGGGAACTGCGGACCGCCGTTGATGCCGACGAAGCGCTCTCCGTCGAGCACGAACGTGCCGGCGACGACCTGACCGGGTGTGCCGGGGCCTGCGTCGGTGTAGCGGTTGAAGCCCTCGACGAACGAGTTGGGGAACACCGAGGTGTAGAACGCCGCGGCCTCCTCTAGATCGTCGTCGAACCACAGCGAGGGTGTGATCGTCGGCATGAGCGTTGACCTCCTGTTGGGATGAGTTCACCGATGCTGACCGACGCTGCGTGCAAAAGTCATCACCGTCCCGCGACCCACGTCGAACGCCAATTCGGACCTAGGTAACGTGCGGGGATGTCCAGTGGCGAGGCGAAAAGCTCATTGACGACGGTGGAGTTCCGCGGCGCGGACGACCTCACCCTGGTCGCCGACGAGTGGAACAAGGACGCGGACACCTCCGGCGAGCGGCCCGCCATTCTGATGCTGCACGGCGGCGGCCAGAACAGGTACTCGTGGAAGAACACCGGGCAGGTCCTCGCCGACCGCGGATTCCACGTCGTCGCGCTCGACAGCCGCGGCCACGGCGACAGCGACCGCTCACCCACGGCGACCTACTCCGTCGATGCGCTCGGCGCCGACACGCTGCGGGTGATCGACCAGATCGGCGGGCCGACGGTGCTGATCGGCGCCAGCATGGGCGGGTTGACGGGCATCCTCGCCGCACACGAGGCCGGTCCCGAGGTCATCACCAAGTTGGTGTTGGTCGACGTCGTGCCGCGGTTCGAGAAGGACGGCAGCGCCCGCATCCGTGACTTCATGTTCAGTGGAGTCGACGGTTTCGATTCACTCGAGCATGCGGCCGAGGCGGTTTCCGCCTACCTGCCGCATCGCGCCAAGCCGCGTAGCCCCGACGGGTTGAAGAAGAACCTGCGGCTGCGCGACGGACGGTGGTACTGGCACTGGGATCCGGCGTTTCTCACCAAACCGGCGGACGACCCGTTCGTCCGAATGGACATGCTCGAGCAGGCGGCGATCGACCTGCGGATCCCGATCCTGCTGATCCGCGGCAAGTTGTCCGACGTGGTCAGCCCCGAGGGCGTGCAGGACTTCCTCACCAAGGTGCCGCGCGCGGAGTTCGTCGAACTGTCCGACGCCGGACATACCGCTGCGGGCGACGACAACGACGCCTTTACCGAGGCCGTGGTCGACTTCGTGAACCGGTGAGCGCCTCACCGAGGGTTGGTGAGCGCGGCGAGGCCCAGGCCCGCGAACAGTGCGGCCCCGCCACCGGTGAGCACCGCGGCCCGGGTCGGCAACGTGCCGCGACGGACCCCGCCGGCTGCGGCGGCGACGTCCAGCGCGTCGACCAGGAGCCCGAGTTGCAGCGCCCGGTGACGCAGCTGCGGTGAGGCCGAATCGGTGATGGCGAGGGCCAGCGTCAGCTCGCGCGACCCGAACAACTGAGTGGTGAAGGGCTGCTGGTGTTTCGAGCCCAGCCCGAGCAAGCGCGCGGTCCTGTTCGGAGCCAGCCAGGCCGCCGCGCCGGTGGTGAACCGCAGGGCGGCGAAGGTGGGGATGAGAGCTCGCTTCGATGTCGTCATGCCAACACTGTGGTCGAGGCGCCGGCGGCTGTCACGCGGTTGCCATTCTCGTCCGCAGCACGTTTCATCGAGGCATGACAACCGAACCCGCAGAGCTGGTCACCGAGTTCTGCACCCTCTGGGCCAAGCCGGATCTCGAGACGATCCTGAGCTACTTCACCGAAGACGCGGTCTACCACAACATTCCGATGGCACCGGCCGAGGGCCTGTCGGCGATTCGGGATCTTCTCCCCATGATGCTCGACGGTATGGAGGGCATCGACTTCATTGTTCATCGGCAAATCACCGACGGCAACCTCGTGATGAACGAACGCACCGACGTGATGCGACGGACCAACGGTGGGCGGCTCGAGCTGCCCGTGATGGGCACCTTCGAGGTCCGCGACGGGCGCATTGCCGCGTGGCGGGACTACTTCGACTTGGCGACGGTGACGGCGGGCTTGGCGTGATTCGCATTTGACCAAACCCCTTGCGTCGCTTTGGCCTCGAGCGTCAGGGACGGGATTCGTCGGAGGAAGCTCTCCGCCGGAGGGCGCAAGTGCCCGCCTCTGAGCGAATTGGGCGCGAGGACCCTCCCCTCGGTGCGAGCGCGCGTGTCTGCGGGCGACACGCCGGTTGGACGCCCGCGTTTGCGCACGCTCGCACGGTGGTCAAATCCCTTGTGCCACCTTCACCTCAATTGTCCCGGACGGCATTCGTGTCCGCTGGGAGACCGCTCCCACTGGGACGTTCACCGGCGAAGCTCTCCGGCGAGGAGTGCGAGTGCCCGCCTCTGAGCGA
>NZ_MVOC01000013.1:71890-72198 GCF_002043095.1 Mycobacterium sp. AT1
TCGGATCGGGTCACCGCGGCAGTTGCGGGGATCCGCGCTGCCGTCGCCGAACTCGTCGACCTGGATTGCGATCAGTTCACCCACCTGGAGTTGGTGGAGTTGTTGGGCGAACTCGAAACCGTCACCTGGCAGCTACCCACGGTCGGGCATCACGTGATCGCCCGGCTGCAACGCGAAGCCTCCCCGGTCGAGTTGGGCGCCAAATCGCTGGGCAGCGTGCTGACCCAACGGCTGCGGATCTCCGGCAAGGAAGTCCGCCGACGAATCTGCGAAGCGGAGGACCTCGGGCCGCGGACCACGCTGAACGG
>NZ_MVOC01000014.1:0-35970 GCF_002043095.1 Mycobacterium sp. AT1
TAGAGGTCGTCGACGACCTCGGTGACCAGATCGGTGAGACTCTCCACCAGCGTCACGTGAGAGTCGGAGTCGCCGGCGACACCCAGCGACTTCAGCACCAGTTGGCAGAACTGGTGGGTGGTGGCGATCGTCGCGGCGTCGAAGTCTGCCAACGCATCTCGCAGGTTTCGCTTGCGGTCGGCGCGCTCGGTGTCGGTACCCGTGATCAGGTAGTCGACCAACTCGTTGGCACCGGCCGGGGGTGGGTCGTCGAAAGCCGCTGCCGCGTCGGTGATCTGGCGACGGACCCGATCGCGCAGCTCCTGGCTGGCCGCCCTGCCGAAGGTGATGAGCAGCATCTGGTCGAGCGTGGCCACCCCGTCGGCGACGTAGCGCGTCACCAATCCGGCGAGGGCGAACGTCTTGCCCGTTCCGGCGCTCGCCTCGAGCACCGTGGTCGACGCCGCGGCGGGGAGGTCGCCAAGCAGGTCGAAACGCTCCATCAGACGGTCACTTCCGCGCGCAGCATCGGCAGCCAGAGCCGGGCCGAGTAGGCGCCGAGTCGATGCGTCTCGCCGTCGACCTCCTCGCCGGGCCGCAGGGGCTGCATGAGCTCCTTGAGCCAGGCGTTCGCGCCCCAGGCCCGAACCTGGGCGGGGTCCTGATCCTCGGCGGGATACATGCCCGACTTCCACCGGAAGGAGGCCTCCCGTTCTGGGTCGCCACCCTCGAGGCGGGCGCTCGCCCACGCGTAGGACGTCTTCACGGGCAGCGGCAGCGGCTCGCGGCGACCGGCGTCGTAGATCTTGACTAGATCTCCGAGAATGTCCACCGCCGGCTGCCGCGGTTGCCCGAGACCCCGCTGGCTTGGCCGGGTCGACCGCCGAGCCCGCCCGATGCAGATGGCCGTCCAGTCCCGGTCGGGATGCTGGGCGTACAACGCCAGCAACGGAATCCACGACGCGAGCAGGTGCTTGCCGTCGAGCTTGGAGTAGGTGACCGAGACCAGGTGGTCGTCGAAGACTGGCGACACGGTGCCCGTCAACCGGCGTCCGGCACCCAGGTCGACGTCCACGTCGTAGGCCTCCGCGTCGGCCGTGCGATGGGCCAGCGCCGTGCTGGCGAGCGTGGTCGCCTGCTCGCGCAGTTCGCCGGCCTTGCGCCACCCCAGCTGCCCCGGCGGCAGGGTGCCCCGGCGCCACTCTGCCTGCCGGGCGTCGTCGGGGCTCATGCCACGCAACATGTCGGTGAGCATTCGGTCGCCGACCGCCCACTGCTCGAGGGCATCTATGTCGACCGAGATTTCGTCGGAGACACCGTCGACGTCCCAGGGCAGGGTGTACTCCAGCGCGCGAAAGAACCCCTTCACCGGATCCTTGAAGAAGCCAACCAGATCGGCCAGCGCGACGTCGTCGTGCGGCTGGGCGGGCAGCGGGCCGGAGACGAACTTCGGTTGGTCGCGACGCTCGCTGCTGCTGGCCTTGGCGGCCTTGAGCACCGTGGAGTCGAAGGTGAACGGCACGCCGGGCACCAGCTTGCCGGGAATGACGTTGCGAATGTCGAAGGGCTGCAACGGGTGATGCACGACGACCCGGTCTCGGACACGTTGCGGCGTCGTGGCGTCCAGGGCGTCGAGCAGCTCGGCCAGCGGCACCGCCGGCGGCCGCGGTTGTCCGGAGTTGGCGTTGGCACCGGTGTAGGTGATCACCAACTTCTCGGTGGCCGCGCCGACGGCGTCGAGCAGCAGTTGCCGGTCCTCGGATCGACTGTCGCGCTCACCGGTCAACGGGCTGCGGGCCAGCACGTCGTCTCCGTCGGTGACGCCCTGGCGGGGAAAGACTCCGTCGTCGAGACCGACCAGACAGACCACCCGGTGCGGCACCGACCGCATCGGCACCATCGTGCACACCGTCAGCGTGCCGGTGCGGAAGTTGGCCCTGGTCGGCCGGCCGGCGAGGTGACGTTCCAGCAGCGCCTTGACGTCGGGCAGACGCAGCACGGTATTCGCCCGCGGCCCGGCGTCGTTGAGCACCCGACCGAATTCGCGCTGCATCTGACTGGTCTGCCACGCATCGGCGTCGTCCACCCTGGTCATCATCGTGATGCCCTCGGTCAGCGCGTGCAGCCAGTGCTCGAGCGGATGGTCGCCGGTGAGCGCGGTGACGGTGCGCTCCAACCGGTCCACGAACTCGGCGAGCTGTCCGGCGAGCTCCACGCGGTTGCTGCCGACGTCGTCCAGCGGCAGGGTGGCCCCGACCCAGGCGTGCGCGTCGTCGGACATGGCGACCCCGGCGAGCACCCTGTCGACGCCGAAACGCCATGTGTTGTGGACGAAGTCGACGCCGTAGGGCTGCCGATGCTCCTGGTCGAACCCCCAGCGGACGTTCGCCTGGCGCACCCAACGGGTGATGTCCTCGAGGTTGTCGTCGGTGAAGCCGAAGCGGGCCCGCACCGGGGCGGACTGGGCGAGGTTGAGCACCTCGCTGGCGGTCACCCGGCTGCCGGCCAGCGCGAGCAGTTGGGACGCGACGCCCAGCAGCGGATTCGTTTGCACCAGTGAACGATCCGCGAGCCGCATCCGCAGCTGGTGGGCCGGGTGGGCGCCGCGCAGCACGTCGCCGAGGCCGAAGTCGGCGTTGATCAGCGGCGCGTATGCCTCGACGTCGGGGCACATGACCAGGATGTCGCGGGGCTCCAGCGTCGGGTCGTCGGCGAGTAGGCCCAGGAGCACCTCCCGCAGCACGTCGACCTGCCTGGCCTGACCGTGGCATGCATGCACCTGGACGGACCGGTCGGTTGCCGTCACCGTCCGCCCCGGTGGCCGAACGGTATTCGCGGCGATGTCGGACTGCAACCAGCCCAGCAGGGTGTCGGGATGTTCGCGGTTGCCGAGGCTCTCGTCGGTGGCGAGGTCGGTGGGCAGGATCATCTGCAACTCGCGCAGATCCCTGCCGAGGGTGGCGAGCAGCGGATGGTGCACGGCGCGATGGCTGGCGTCGTCGCGACGGGGGACGGGACCGCGGGTCCCCGCCAGGGCGCGCCACATGTCGTCGCTGGGATGCGGCAGCCACAGGTGCACGTCGTGGTGGGTCGACAGCGCGTCGACGAGCTCGATCTCGGTGATCGGCAACCTGGTGTGGCCGAACAGGGACAGCCGCGGCGGCAGGTCCGACGGCGACTTGCGAAGGCGGGCAACGGTTTCGTGGTGGCGCACGTGCGGAGGATCGGCGTCGACCCGGTCGACGAGCGCCTGCCACAGCGGAGGTTGCCAGCCGAGGTCGGCGTCGAGGTCGACGGTGCCGTCGCGCCAGTCGGCGAGCAACTGCGGGCGTTGTCGGGCATACGACGCGAACAGTCCCGCGATCCTACGGGCCACGGAGTAGCGCCTGCCCTGCCACAGCTCCTTCTCCTCGCCGGTGGCGAAGTGGCCGAGGTGGGTGGCCAGCGTCCGGCACCACGGCTGGTCGAGGCTCTCGTCGACGACCTCCAGCAGCGGCCACACCATGGCGTCCGGCGACCAGGGATCGTCGTCGGCGGTGCCGGTTATCTCGGCGATGAGAGAGTGCGGGTTCCTGAACTGGACCCCCGCACACACACCGTCGGCACCCGTACCGCGGCCGAGGACGTGGGACAGGCGCTGGCTCAGCCACCGCTCGACGCCGCGGGCGGGCACCAGGACCAGTTCCATCGCGAAGGGATCGTCGAGGGGTCGGCTGAGGAGGGCGCCAAGACCGTCGGCGAGGAGGTCGGTCCGTTCGGCGCGGTGAAGGTGAAGCGACATTTGACGTCAGCCTAGGGGGCACCGCCGACACGGGTCGCGGCAATTCCCATCGATCCTGCCGCAGGTTCACAGTGAGTGTCCAGAAATGCCGCCTACCGTAATCGGCGGAGCTTCCCCCAGCTCCACAGATGGCTCGGCCCCGTCACGACCTCCCCCCTGTGGTGACGGGGCCGAGATCGTCTATAGGGTCCATGGCGATGGCCGACCAACCGCTCAGGGACCACATCCTTCGACGTGCCGCTGCCGACGACGACCTTGGCGCACGTGCGCGGCTGGTGGTGTCCGCCGCGTGGCACGACCTGCCCGCCGACGCCCCGCTGAGCGCGGCCACGGATCGGGTCGACGCCCAGGTCGAGCTGTTGGAGCGACATCACGCCACCGCCTCGACCGCACCGGATGCCGACGACGTCGAACGAGCTTGTGCGGCAATGCGTTCGGCGGCCAGCGGGCAGACAGAAGCGGAACGTGTCGCGGACGCCCTCTCCGCCGACCGCATCCAGTTCCTCGAGACCAGCCTGGAGTTCCGCGACCGGCACGGGACGCAACCGTGCCCGGTGTGCACGGCGAGTGCGCTGGACGACGAGTGGGTGGGGCGGGCGCGCGCCGCGCTGGCCACGGAGAAGGACGCCGCGAGCGCGTTGCGGGTCGCCAGGTCCGCGGCGCACCGCACCCGACAGGCTTTGTCGGCGCTGGTCCGCGCGGTGCAGGCACCACCAGCCGAGGACGCCGGGCTGTCGGAGATCGTCGCCGCCCGTGTCGCGCACCAGTCGTTCGCGACGCTGCCGACCGACGACGACGGCGCGCTGGCCGATCACGTCGCCGGGGCGCTACCCGAGCTCTCGGCGGCCTACGGCGCGCTCGGGACGGCCGCTGCTGCTGAGTTGGCGGCCGCCCGCGAAGCGCAGACGTGGCTGCAGGGGTTCCCGTTCCCCCGCGAGCATGAGGGCCATTTATGTCTGGTCGCGGGAAGGGCGGGCTAGCTGCGGGCGAACTCCTCGGGCAGGCCGTCGATGCCCGCCTGAATCGCTGCGATCGCGTCCGTCCTGGCCTTGAGCTTGCTGGCCCGGTGCGCCTTGGGGTTCAACCCGGCGGCGGCCTCGGCGGCCACGTCGTGGGCGCGGGCCAGCACGTTGCCGTCCTCGACGATCTCGTCCAGCCAGCCGGCGCGCACCGCATCCTCGCCGGTGAACACTGCCGCCATCGACACTGCGCGCTGAAAGGCCGAGCGCGTCAATCTGTTTCGCATGATCTCGATGGCCGAGATCGGCAGCACCATCCCGATCGCCACCTCGTTGGCCTGGCACCGCGAGCTGGGCGACCCGACCCGGTGGTCACCGCTCAGCATCAGGAAGGACCCCATGGCGATGGCCGGACCCGTCGCCGCCATGATCACCGGAACCGGGAAGCTCAGCAGCCGGATCGACAGCTCGAACCCGCCGGAGAGCATGCCGAGCGCGGCGGCGGCGTCACCGGAGTTGAAGACGCTGAGGTCGAAGCCCGCGCTGAACACCCGCGAGTTGCCTGCGATGACGACGGCCTTGACCTCGCCGTCGCCGGCGGCCTTCTCCGCGCGGTCGAGCGCGGAGTTGAGGTTCTGCTGCATGGCCGGCGACAGCACGTTGACCTTGCCGTCGTCGAGCGTGATCGTGGCGACGGATTCGGTCTGCTCGTAGGCAACGGTGCTTGTCATGAGCCGATCGTACTTAGCGTGTGTGCGCCGAATGGCGGCCAGTCGACCCGTTCTTCTGAACCCACGGGAGGTCGAGCTCGGTGGTCTCGTCGAACTGCCGCGTGCGCCAGCGGTCCTGGGTTTCGGCCGCGGCCTTGTTCATCCGGTCGATCTCGGCGCGGAAGACGTCGGGCTGGGTCTCCTTGGACGCGTAATGGAAGTACGACAGCACGCTGCGCAGGAGTTCGAGCTTCTGCTTCTCGCGCTTGGCCAGGTCGTGGGTGGTCATCAGCTCGATGCGCTGCACCGGCTGTAGGGTGCCCCAGTCGAGACGGAACTTCGTCTCGAAGGTCCCCCTCTTGTTCCACTGTCCGGCCTTCTTCGCCTTGGAGTTGGGACGCGGTCGGTCCGAGTAGGTGAGCGTGCCGTCGAACCGGTCCTGGATCGCCCCGCCGAGCTCCGCGCGACTAATGGCGGAGTCCCACACCGTTCGCCACTCCTGCCCCGGGGCTAAGCACAGCAGTTCGCTGGGCAGGTCGAGCTCGGCCACCTCGGGCGGACGGTCGGGCTGGGCGTCTTCGTAGGCGGCGACGGTCGGATGGTTGGCGAAGTCGAGGCGGATGTCGTGGGCTGCGGTCTGGCCGAAGTTGCGCACCACCAGTTCGATCACGTGCCAGTCGGAGGCGTGCGGTTCCATGAACATCGAGACCTGGGGGCGCACCTGTTCGATCTTGAGCTGACGGTTGCGCTTGAGCTGCCGGTTTGCCCACACCAGGACGACGATGCCGAGCGCGAGGGCGGCCCACGCGGCAATCGCCAGCCAACCCCCGGATCCGAGGTTGCTCAGATCGATGAGCCGATCGTTGATCCAGTCCACTGCGCCCCTGCCTCATTGCATTGCGTTTGCCCGAGACTTTAGTGCGTCCCTGACGACCGCGTAAACTCCAGGCGGCGAGCCTGTTAGCCGACTGTCAATAGTTCGAATCCGGCGAGAGTTCCGGCAGGACGTTTGCCATGCCATTTGCTCGGTGGCCGGTCGGTGGAATGCGCCGGCGCCCACCCGCGTCGGAGCGTCGTGAGGTGACCTCGACCGTCGCGGAATGCCTTGTCCGGCAGCAGCTTTCGATTCCAAGCGGGGCGGGGTGGCGACTTTTCGTTTTACGCGGCGATTTACCCCCGTGCTGATAACATTGCTGCGCAAATGAGCACGGCCGATTCTGAACCCCATGGCGGTGGGCCTGCGCCCTTGCGTCTGGCTTTCCTGACCGAGCTCTACCATCCACACGTCGGCGGCCAGGAAGTCTTCTTCCAGGAGCTTGCCGAGGCATTGGTCCGACGCGGACATGCCGTGGACGTCTTTTGCATCACCCACGACGCCGCGCTGCCCGCCAGCGAATGGGTGAACGGGGTAAACGTCCATCGCAGCCAGGGCAGTGGCGTCTACCCGCGGCCGGTGATTCCGTTCCTCCGCCGCAACTGGTCCGACATCTTCCGCTACAGCGCCGAGGTGCGACGGATCGCCGCAGGCGGTCGATACGACTTTCACCTGCTGAACCAGTGGCCGCTGTTCCACGTGCCCGCGCTGAGCAAACGGGCGCGGGCACGCAGCGCCATCCACTGGTGCGAAGTGCGCACCGCCGACCCCGTGATGGTCCTGCAACGGGTGTTCCCGCGGATGGTCGCGACCAACTTCGCCGTCGGGGAGGCCGTCGCCGCCGAGATCGGTCGCCAGTCCGGACGGGACTTCACGGTCCTGCCGAGCGGCATCGAACTCGACCGTTACCGGTCGGCTGACCGCAGCACCCGCTCCGGGGTGCTCTACGTCGGACGGCTGGCCCCGCACAAGAACATGCCGCTGCTGGTCGACGCGTTCGACCTCGCCGTCGCCCGCGGTCTGGCCGGCGATCTGACCATCGCCGGTGACGGGCCGTCGCGAGCCGACGTCGCCGAGTATGCGAGCCGCTCGCCCAACGCGGCGCGGATCAAGGTGCTCGGCTCGGTATCGGAGGCGCAGAAGATCGAACTCCTCTCGCGCGCTTCGGTTCTGGGGATGCCGAGCACCCGCGAAGGGTTCCCCCGGGTGATCGCCGAGGCCATGGCGAGCGGGCTTCCCGTCGTCACGCCCAGCTTCGAGGAGAACGGCGGCAAGGACGTGGTGGCGCAGTACGGTGCGGGCATCGTGTGTGGCACCGCGCCTGCCGACCTCGCCGAGGCCCTGTTGGCCGCCGAAGCCGGATGGGACGGTTTCTCCCGGGCGGGGCTCGACGGCGCGACGTCGCTGGACTGGTCGGGCATCGCGGCGACGTTCGAAACCCGGGTCCGGCAGACGATCCCGACATGACCTGTAACGGAAGACGATTCGAGGAGTGCCCATGCGCGTAGCGGTGACCGGTGGTGCCGGCTTCGTCGGCAGGGAGCTGGTGCGTGCCCTGCAACCCAAGGCCGAGGTATTGGTGGCCGACCGCCTGCGCTACGGCATGCCCGACTGGCTGGCGAGCCCGCCCGACGGTGTCCGCCTCAGCCAGGTCGACATCCGCGACGCCGCGGCGATCCGCGGGGTGATCGAGGAGTTCCGACCCGACGCGGTGGTGCATCTGGCGGCGATCCACTACATCCCGGAATGCGACGCCGATCCGCCGCTTGCGGTGTCCACCAACGTCGCAGGCACCGTGAACGTGCTGGCGGCCTGCCCGCCGGGGACCCGCTTCGTCTTCGCCAGCAGCGGTGCGGTCTACGAGCCCGACGAGGCGCCGCACCAGGAGCTGGTGTCCTCGCTGAAGCCCGCCGACATCTACGGCATCACCAAGCTGCAGGGCGAGGCCTACGTGCGCGCGTTCGCCGCCGACCACGGCCTGTCCTGCGGGATCGTGCGCCTGTTCAACGTCATCGGTCCCGGCGAGACCAACCCCCATCTGCTGCCTGCGATCATCGCCCAGTTGCGGGACGGGGCGACGTCGATCGACCTCGGCAACACCTGGCCCAAGCGGGACTACATCGACGTGCGTGACGCCGCGGCCGGATTTGCCGCGGTCGCACTGGGCGCGAACCCGCCCGGCGTGGCGTGCGAGGTGGTCAATCTCGGCAGCGGCCAGCAGTATTCGGTCGACGACATCCTCGGACGCATGCGGTCGGTGCTGGGGTTGCAGTTCGAGGTGCGCCAAGATCCGAAGCGCATGAGGGCGGTCGACCGCCCGTTCCTCGGCGCCGACATCTCCCGCATCAGGGACGTCTTCGGGTGGGCCCCGGCCAATGACGTCGACTCCACGCTCGAACGGACCTGGGCCACCCCCGACTTCCTGCCGGACCTGCAGGGGCGGCTGACATAGCTGGGCACGCTCGGGTCGACCTGCTGTTCGACGCCCGACACATCCGGCAGAGTGGCATCGGTACCTACCTCAGTACCGAATTGCCGCATCTGGAGGACGTCTTCGCCGAACGGGGGTTGTCCCTGGCCGTGCTCGTCGACCGGGACAAGATGCCGGCACTGCGGCCGACCACCATGGTCGTCGAGTCCCGACCGGTGAACGCGCCGATGTACTCCAGGGGAGAGCAGCAGGCCTGGAACGCCGCGCTGAACTCCACGCGGCCCCTGGCGATCTGGGTGCCGCACTATCCCTTTCCGCTGGCACTGCTGCGGCCGCGCAACCGGCGAACGCGACTGTTCGTGACGGTGCATGATCTGCTGCACGTGCAGGAAGGTCATGTCACCGGCCAGAATTCGGCGTTCCGCGCCTACGCGCGCACCATGCTGAAGGCCGACGTGCACAGGGCCACCAGGATATTCACCCCATCGCACTCCACGGCCGCGTCGCTGGCGGCGGTGGCTCCGACCGCGCCGGTGACTGTGACGCCCCTCGCGGTCGACGAAGCGTGGTTCGCCCCCGTCGACCCCGCCGCGTCGCCGGTGCCGGGGCGCTACGTGCTCTACGTCGGAAACACCAAGTGGCACAAGAACTTGACGGTGTTGCTCAAGGCGTTCGGCGAGGTCGCGCATGGACTGCCGCAGAACCTGGTGATCGCAGGAGGGGGCGCGTTGGTCAAGAACTCCGACGCGCGGGTCGACCAGCTCGCCGGCGACCAGGCGGACCGGGTGCGCATCGTCGGGCGGG
This sequence comes from Mycobacterium sp. AT1, assembly GCF_002043095.1. GTDB lineage: Bacteria > Actinomycetota > Actinomycetes > Mycobacteriales > Mycobacteriaceae > Mycobacterium. Next base: position 9,539 of record NZ_MVOC01000014.1, read on the forward strand.
TCGACTTCGCGGCCTTGCGCGCGCTGGTCGCCGGTGCGGACCTGCTGGTGATGCCGTCGCTGTACGAGGGAGTCGGCCTGCCACCGCTGGAGGCGATGGCCTCGCGGACTGCCGTCCTCGCCTCGGGCATTCCCTCGCTGCGGGAGACGTGCGGCGACGGGGCGGACTACTTCGGTCCTCACGATCACCGCGCGCTTGGCGAGCTGCTGCGCAGGTACTGCACCGACGACTCCGCCCGCGCCGACCTCGCCGACCGCGGCTGGGCACGTGTCACGCAACGGCAGTCGGGCATCTCGCTCACCGCGGCCGCCGAGGCCGTCTGCGCCGAACTGGCGGGAGTCTCGCCGTGACCCATCCGAGGATCGGCATCGCGGTCACCACCGTCGGTCGCTGGAACGACCTTCGGGAATTGCTCGGCGACCTGGCCCGGCAGACCCGACCGCCGCAGGCCGTCGCGATCGCTCATCACGATCCGGGCGCCGCCGACGAGCTGGAGGCGTTGGTTCAGTCGTTCGCCGACACGTTGGCGATCAGCACCGTCGTCAGCCCGCGCGGAATCTCCAACGGTCGCAACGCTGCCGCCGCACTGCTCGGCGACGACGTCGACTGGCTCTACTTCCCCAACGACACCAGCCGCGTCGACGACGACTTCCTGGAACGCGTCGGCCGCCACGCCACGCCCGAGGTGACGGTGTGCGCGGTGCAGCTGGTCGACTCCGAGGGGCCGCGAAACATGCTGCCCGCGCACGGTTCTCCGATGACTCGACGCAACGTGTGGGGTGCCATCGAACCGGCGACCCTGTTCAGCAGGGAGGCCTTCGAGCGCGTCGGCCGCTTCAACCCGGCGCTGGGATCGGGCGCTGGCACGCCGTGGCAGGCGGGGGAGGGCACCGACCTGCTGCTGCGCATGTCACGCCTGGACACCTTCGCCATCGAGTGGATCCCCGACATCGAGGTGCGCGCGCACACCGAGTTCTCGCACCTGACGCCGGAGGAACGCCGCCGCAAGATCCGGTTCTACGGGCGCGGGAGCGGCTATGTGTACCGCAGCTGGGACTATCCGGCCTGGGACAAGTTTCGGCACGTCTTCGGAGCCGCCTTGGCCCCGCTGCTGAAGCGCGACAAGTTCCAGCCGCGAGATGGCTTGGCGCTGATGGTCGGCCGTGCCGAAGGGGTGCTCGGGCGCGTTGCCGGCGGCAATCGGGACCACCGGGCCGTCGTCCGGTGACGACGTGGCGTCGGCGTCTGGCGCAGGTGGCGTCGGTACTGGTGGTCGGCGTCGCCGCGGTGTCGTGCCAGGCGGCACCGGCGAAGGTGGAGACCGGGATGACGGTGCACCTGCGTGGCGCCGACGCGGCGTCCCTCACCCGGCAGTTCGACCTCATGGCCGACATGCACGTGACCTGGGTGCGGGTGGACGTCGACTGGTCGGTGGTGGAACCCGCACGGGGACAGTTCGATTGGAGCTATCCCGACACACTCGTCGACGCGGCCACCGCTCACGGCATGAAGGTGCTGATCGTCGTGGCGTTCAGCCCGGCGTGGACGCGCGCGGTCGCGGCAAGCCCCAACGACAAGGCCAAGGCCAGCCATCTGCGGCCCGACCAGATCTCGGACTTCGCCGACTTCGCGCGGCTCGCCGCCGAGCGCTACGCCCCCCGCGGCGTGGGTGGGTGGGAGATATGGAACGAACCCAACAGCACCAAGTTCTGGCCCCCGACACCCGACGCCGACGAGTACGGCCGGCTGTTCCGGGCGGCTGCGACGGCTATTCGCGGCGTCGACCCGAAGGCGACCCTGCTGATCGGTGGCCTCGCTCCCTGGTATGCCGGACCAGAGGCGGGGGTGACCCCGGCGGACTACCTGGACCGGCTCTACGTCAACGGGACGGCGCAGCTCGCCGACGCGGTTGCCGTGCACCCGTACAGCTTTCCGGCGCTGCCGATGGACGCAAGCCCGAAGAACGTCATCGGCGGGTTCGCCGACCTGCCTGCGCTGCACGGCGTGATGGTCAAACACGACGACGGCGACACGAAGATCTGGATCACCGAATTCGGTGCGCCAACCGGGACCGGGCCGAACGCGGTGTCGGAGGCCGACCAGGCCAAGGCGCTGGTGCAGGCGCGCGACCAGGTCCTCGGCTGGGACTGGGCGGGACCGCTGATCTACTACGAACTGGTCGACGGGGGAACGGATGCGGGCGAGATCGAGGAGAACTTCGGCGTTCTCCGCGAGGACCTGTCCCTCAAGCCGGCGGCCGTCGCGCTGATGGACGACGAGAAGAAGTGACGGTCAGTCGGGAACGTTCAGCAGGCGTCGGGTCAGCGGCCTGAACCGCTGCGGCACCTTCCCGACGAGGCGGCCCATCAGCTCCGGGTCGATCAGCCGCGCGACCGACAGCAGCCTCAGGACGACCAGATATACGACGACGGCCGCGGGAAGCGACACCAGCAGCGACACGGCCCCACCCAGCTCCGCGCCGATGGTGTAGGCGACCGCACCCTGTGCCACGGCGGCCAGGGTGATGGCGCCCAATGCCCGGTACGGCGGGGAGATGCCCAACCGTCGTGTCACGTACCAGGTTTCGATGAGGACGACCATCACCTGAACCGCCCCCCGCGACCAGGCGGCGCCCATCAGGCCGAAGTGGGGAACCAGGAGGAAGCCGAGGGCCACCGTGCCCACCAGGCCAATCCCGTTGGACACCAGCAGGAACCCGGTCTTGCCCATGCTCTGCAGCAGGTAGAAGGTGGTGACGCCGAGGCTGCTGACCGCCGCGGCGATCAGCAGAACCGACGCCACGGGGCCCGCGTCGGTGAACTCCGCCCCGAAGAACACCGGCACCAGGACGGGGGCAATCGCCGCGAGGCCGAGGCACAGCGGCACGATCACCACCGCGAGCAGTGCGGTGATCGTGCGGTACAGCCGTTGCATGTGTTCGTGCGCGCCGAGGCCGAACTGCTCGCTGAAGCGGGGGAGCAGCGCGGACAGCAGCAGGGGTGGCAGCTGCACCGCCACTTCGGCGATGGTCGCCGCGGCCGCGAACAGGCCGACGGCGGCGATGCCGGTGTAGTGCTGGAGGAAGACGATTTCCGTCCGGCCGAACACCAGGCCGCCGATCACTGCGGTCGCCCAGCTGGGCAGGGCGAATCTGATGACCTCGCGCCGAAGGGCTTGGCCCAGGACGGGTTTGGTGCCCAGCAGCCCGAAGGCCCTGGCTGCTGGCAGCAGGTTCCCCGCGATGTAACCGGCGAGCGCGCCGGGGATGCCGAACAGCCACGCACCGAGCCCGATCACCACCAGCTTGAGCAGCGCCGAGACGCCGGAGAGGCGGGCGAGTTCGCCGAATCGCTGCTCGCCTCGCAGATAGAACAGGTAGAGGTCGGCCAGCTTCCAGCAGATGAACCACGTCACCGCCAGTGCGATCACCACGTCGTGGGACGAGGCGGAGGCTCCGTCGGTCGCGCTGCGTCCCGGCCAGAACAGGTAGGCGAACAACAGCAGCGCCCCGATGACGGCGGCGCCGACCGACCACCGGGTGGTGGCGCCAACCAGCCCGTCTGCCTCGGCATTTCGGCCCTCGGCGCGAAGGTTCGGGATGAACCGCTGCTGAACGATGCTGATGCCGAGGCCGGCCAGCATCGAGGCCAGCGTCACGCACCACACCACGTAGGCGAGCACGCCGAGCTGGTCGGGTCCGAGCAGCCGGGCCGTGATCGCGTTGCCGATGAAACCGGCGAGTGCGACGGAGGCGCCTGAGCCGAAGCCGAGGAGGGTGTTGCGGACGAAGCTGGGCGACATCAGCGGAACAGGGCCCCGAGCCGTCCCCGGCCCAGTTTCAGGATCGACTTGGTGACGCTGGCCCACGCCAACGGGCCCGGACGGCCACATCGCACGGCGGCGACGATCGAACGGGCAACGCCGCCAAGGGAGCCGGCTCCCAGAGCCGAGCCGACCGGGGAGGTCAACAGGTAGTCGCCTCGCACGCGCTTCGACTCGTCGGCGAGTTCGCGGATGCCCCAGTCGATCAGCTCCTGGCTGCGGTCCACCCCGGAGCGGGACAGTGATCCCGTCGTCCAGATGACGTCGACGAGCGGCTCGGGCACCTGGATGATCGGCAGGTCCGGGAAGGCGCGTCGGACTTCGATCAGCCACTTGGGGTCGTCGTGAATGGAGCCTGCGGCCACCGACATTGGCACCGTCCGCGTCACCGCGGCGGGAAAGACGAGGGTCGACGTCTGGACCATGTTGAAGGCGCGCTGCTCGCGGAACTCGAACAGGAAGGGCGCCACCCGTTCGTTGCGGGTGATGGGCGTGCGCGGGCCGACGATGGGCTCGTCGTCGCCGACGTGCACGTAGAACCGGGATGCGACGATCCACTGGTCACCCGGTGGCGCCGCGGCCAACTGCACCTCGAGTTTGTCGTCGCGCCACACGTCGTCGTCGTCGAGCAGCGCGATGACGTTGCCCGTAGCGGCTTGGACGCCAATGTGTTTGGCCATGCTGGCACCGACCCCGCCGGAGGTGCGCACCACGCGGATCGCCGGCGAGGGCGGCAGGTCGGGCTCGCAGTCGGCGTCCAGCACGACGACGATCTCGATCGGAGGTGAGGTCTGCCGCAAGGCCGATTCGACCGCCTCCCTCAGGCTGGCCCGGCCGATGGTCGGGATGACCACGCTGACTGCGGGGGTCACGGCGTGACCTCCTCGGCGCGGTCGCCGTGCCGGTTCAGGATCAGGATCGCAAACACCATCCCGCTGATGGGAAAGAGCTGCAGGTTCGGCAGGAGGGCCCACACGGCTTCGGTGGTCGCGACGACGAAGAATCCCATCAGGAATCCGAAGCAGGCGATCTGCTGGCTGGTGACGCGCAGCGAGCGCGCGGCGAGGATCGCGCCAAGCACGACGGGCACCAGCAGGGCGATCCCCACCAGACCGGACTTCACCAGGGTGTCGATCGCCAGGTTGTGGCCGGTGCCCACGTAGGCCCAGGCGGCGATGTTGCCCGTCGTCTGGGCGTCGGTCATGAACCAGTTGACGCCCAGCCCCAGGATCGGCGACGTTGCCCACTCGACGATGCTTGCCGCCCAGATGGCCGCTCTGTCGGTGAACGCGCTTGGGTCCCATGGCAGGAAGGGAATGACGGCCATGGCGGTGGCCCCCGTCAGGGCGCCGATGGTGCCTGCCAGCCGCACGGAGATCACGCGCCGGACCGCGCACGTCGCCCACCAGATCAGGACGACCAGGCAGGCCAGCACCGCCGTCCTCGACGCCGACAGGACGGCGGTGGAGAAGATGATCGTCGCGCACACGATCCGCCACCGGGTTCGGTCGACGAGTGGAACCAGCGCAAACGCTGCGGCGCAATACATTCCGAGGACGTTGCCGTGGCCGAACGGGCCCGCCAGTTCCCACCCCGGGACGATGGCCTTCACCGACACGACGTTGTACATCATGTAGTCGGGGATGACGAGCCCGCCGATGATCGAGTAGACGCCGATACAGCTGACGATGATCGGAAGCCACTTCAGCTCGGTGATCGACGCGCCGGTGTTCCAGAGGGCGAGGACCATGGTGTTGGCCAGCACGACCTTGATGAGGTCTGCCGGCGCAGGCACCACCGGGCTGATGAGATAGGGCACGTTCACCGCGAGCAGCAGGAGGAGCGCTCCGGCGAAGTGTCGGTTCGGGTGGCCGCGTTTGACGGCGACGACCGAACTGAGGAAGAGCAACAGGGCCGAGCCCGCCAGGCTGGCAAGGTGCGCCAGCGGAAACTTCGACGAGGCGGCTTCGTCCTCGAGTGGCGGTAGGTCGGGGACGTGCTTGACGTTGAGGTGGGTGATGATTTCTGGCACGACGGCCAGCCCGATCGCCACGATGATCAGTGCCGCCAGCGCACGCCGGTTCTGTCGAACGGTGGGCGTCGCGGATGCGAAGACCCTCGTCGGCGCCGCCAGGAACGTGCGGGCCGACGCCGGTCGACCTGGCGAAGCGTCCACTCCGAGTTCGGCTTTGGGCGCGGCGGCTACGAACGTAGTCCCGGGTTGGTGTCGAACGGATCCGTTGATGCGTCGACCCGACTACTTCTGCGGCCCACTATGGCGCCCGTGGGCCGCCGGCGGGTCGGAAGGCGCACCTGACGCAGTGGTGGGCTTGCCGTAGTAGGAATCGGCCGAGCGTCGCTTCGGCGCCGGCGTCATCGTCATCACCGAGCCGAGCAGGGGCGCCCCGGCCCGGGTGAGAGCGGTGACCGCCGGGACCAGTTGCTTGGCCGTGGTGTGGCCGAAGCGGGCGACGACGACCACCCCGTTGGCGTTGCCCGCCAGAATCGCCGCATCCTTGGCCAGTAGCGACGGAGAGTCGACGACGACGTAGTCGAACCGACCCCCCAACTCGCGCAGAAGTTCCTTGGCAGTCTGGGATCCGAGTAGTTCGGTGGGATTGGCCGGGACGGCTCCCGACGCCATCACCGAGACACGCGGAAAGCGGGTTTCCTGCAGCGCTTCGTCGACTGTCGCGGCGCCCGTCAGGACGGTGCTCAGGCCGATCTGGCCGTCGACGCCGAGGCAGGAGGCAAGCTGGGGACGTCGGAGGTCGCCGTCGACCACCACGACGTCGACGCCGGTTTCGGCGAGCGCCAACGCCAGGTTGACTGCCGTAGTCGACCTGCCCTCCCGCGGCATCGGGCTGGCGACCAGCAGGACGCGGGGCCCGTCGGCGACCTCGAGGACCTGCATGTTGACGCGCAGCTCCCGAAAGGCGTCGGCGAGCGTGGGCCGATCTGCGCCGAAGGCGATCAGCGGTCCGTCTTGCCGTTGGCCGTCCGCCGGGATGTTGCCGATTTCGCCGACGCCGGTGGCCTTTTCGAGCGACTCGGAGTTTCTGATTCTGTCGTCGAGGAGGTAGCGGACGACGGCGATGAGGAGGCCGATCAGCGCGCCGGCGACTACCGCGATCGCCACGAGTTGAAGCGTCTTGGGTGCCACCGGGCTGTCGGGGATGTTGGCGCGCTGCTGGACGACCACCCGTGCGTTGGGGCGAGCGCCGAGGTCGGGAGTCTCCAGTCCGGCCGCCATGATGACGAATTCGTCCGACAGCGTGTTGGCGATGTCGCGGGCCCTGGCGGCGGAGGTGTCGCGCACCGTGACGTCGATGAGGACCGTGTCCGTCGGCGCGGTGGCGGTGATTTCGTGTTGCAGCTCGGCGGCGGTCATGTCGAGGCCGAGCTTGTCGACGGTGCGCTGAGCGAGGATCTCGCTCGTCAGCAGCTGGGTGTAGGACAGGACACGGCGTTGGGCGAACAGACCGCCGTCGTTGGTCTGAGTGTTGGTCCCGTCCGACGTCGTCGACACGAACAGCCGTGTCGCGGCCACGTATTGCTTTGGGGCGAGTTGGGAGTAGCCGACCGCGGCCAGTACGGCGATGACGATCGTGCCGAAGATGACGACCCACCGAGTGCGCAGAATTTGTGCGAAGTCCTGAACAGTCAAGTGCGATCCTTCATCGCTGTTTCCCCCTAGAGATTGCTGCCCGCACGGCAACCGGTCGGCAATCGCGCAAGTCGTGTGCACGCTATCCCACGAGGCATGCCATTGCCGAGGTCATCGGCAATATGGGCGCCGCCATTGTCGGCGAACCGCGCATCGGGCCGACCACGCTCGTGCAGCCGCCCGCGTTGCCGAGGCGAAAGGCGCTTGGCGTCATCGGGGTTCGTCCCGCCCGGGGGCGCGGCACGAAAATGTCGAGGTGTCCGGCACGCAGTTCGCTGGCCGACGAATAACGCGCCAGTCGACGGTGTCCGCCGGTATAGTCCCAGAACCCATTGCGATTGCGTTGCTCGAAGAGCCCGAAAGTGGAATAGCGTGCACCCGGTGAATTCAGTCTTGCTAGCCATTCGACGGCGGTTCCGAGCCCAGGGTCGAGCGGTGCTGGTGGCGACTCTGCTTTTCCCGGCCCTGCTCGCCGGGTCGGTTGCCGGCCCGGCGCATGCGGCGCCCGGTGACCCGCCTCCAGCAGATGGAGCAGGGGTGACGATGGCCTGGCCCACCCTTGGGCTGGCCGACGAGGTCTTTCTCGGACCCAACAGCAGTACGAGCTTCAGTGTTCCAGTTCCGTTGGGACTCAACGCATCCCGCTTGACCGGCGTATATCACCTGCCGATGAACATCGGTGCCGGATATCTCGAGATCGACGACGGCGACGGAAAGCTGCTCGCGTCGGTCAACCTGCCGCCTGCCGGGGCCGCCGCGGCGGTCACTCCCTTCGACGTCGACCTCTCGGCGGCGCGGGTTCGGGCCTCGGCGGTCGACCTGTCGTTCACCGTCCGCCCGATCGACAGCGCCAATCAGTACTGCGGCCCCCTGCAGCAGCTGACCCTCAGCGATTTGGCGACCACGTTCACCGGGATCGAGCCGCCGGCCACGACGATCGCCAGTTTTCTGCCGCCGGTTCTCGAGCAGGTCACGATCTACACTCCCACCGACGCGGACGCCTCCGAACAGCAGTCCGTGCTGACGCTCGTCGCCACGCTGGCCCGGCTGTACAACCCGCAGCCGCTGAGGATCACGGTGGTCAGCCAACGCCGCGGCTCGACCCCTCCGCCGAGTGTGCAGTTGGCGCGCTCGATCGTCGTCGAAACGGGAGATCCCGGCCTCAGCGTCGAAAAGCCCGGTGACCCAGGCGCATACCTCCGCGTCTCGGGGCATGGAGACGAACTGACGACCCAGGTGTCCCTGCTCATCAACGAGCTTCAATCACTGGCGCAGGTGGCGTCGGTCCGGATCGACCAAGCGGGATCGGACACCGAGCCAACGGGCGACACGGTGACGTTCGGACAGCTGAAGCTGAATGGCAAGGCGGACGTGCTTCGGACCGCCAACTTCTCGATCGGCGTCGACCGCGCCACGCTGGGTGGTGGCCGCATCGACGGTGTTTCGGTGCACCTGCTGGCCGACTACACGCCCGTGCCACGTGACGACGCGGCTGCGGTGATGATTCGTTCCGGGGGAGTGGTCGTCCACCGCGCGACGCTTGACGACACCGGCGTCCTCGACGCGACGTTCGACGTGGACGCCAAGACGCTGGGCCAGGGGATCAACCTCGACTTCGCGCTGACCTACACACCGCACGAGGCGTGCGGACCGCTGATGGCGCCGATCACCTTTCAGGTCAACCCGAAGTCGACGCTGACGCTGCACCGCGGCGGCCCGCCGCTTGGCGGTTTCAGCGGGCTTCCCTCCGAGTTCAGCCCGTCCTTCCTCGTCGCCTTCGACGGCAGCAGCCCCAACCAACTCGGCTACGCGGCCCGCGTCGTCGGCGCCGTCGCGCGGCTCACCGGCAAGCAGCTGATGCCACAGGTGGTGGACGTCAAGACCGCGGCCGACGCCACCACGGGCGCGCTGATCGTCGCCAACGCCGAGGCCATGAGCAAGACGTCGCTGAACCCGCCGCTCAGCGGCAACGGCAAGGAAGTCGACGTCGCCCTGCCCACCGCGCTGCGTGCCGACGTCGGCGTGGGGCTCGGCTCGATCCAGGCCTTCGCCGACACGCCACGCAACCGGTCCGTCGTCCTGGTGACCACCACGGGGTCGTGGACGCTGGTGGACCCACTGTTCACCTACCTCGACGGGTTGGGTGGCGGGTGGTCGCAACTCAGCGGCGACGTGCTCGCCGCAGGTGCGGCGGGCACCCCCGTCAACGTCGCGGTCCGCACCGCCGAGGACGCTGCGGAATCGGCTGCGCCGGTCGACGAATCGCGCGCGCCGGTATCCAGCGGGACGACGATCGCGGTGGCCGTCGTGCTGGCGCTGGCGGTGCTTGGGGCGGTAATCCTGTGGATGCGTCGGCGACGTACCACCTAGGAGCGGAAAACCGCTTGGCGTACTTAGGCATTCGCCACGGCCAAAGTCGGATACCGTGAACTGGTGACAAGTTCGCTGAACGGGTTCGACGATTGGCTCAACCGCCAACTCGAGGAGTGCGCGAGCGCGGCCGGCGAAGACGTCCGCACCTACGTGGCGCGGGCGGTCGCGTCGCGGATGGTGACCGAACACGGGCGGGCCGACAGCCCCGGTTTGGTCGAACTCATGACGCACCTAGCTGCGTCTGGAACGTTTGCTGTGTCGACGATGCCTGACACTTCGGCGACCGTAAACGATCCGTCCCGCCTACGGGCGCTGTATGCCACCGGTCTGCTCGACAGCCCGCCGGAGGAGGCCTTCGACCGGATCACCAGGGCCGCCGCGGCCGCGTTGGACGCGCCCCATTCGGCGGTGTCGTTGATCGACGTCGACCGGCAATTCTTCAAGAGCACCGTAGGCATGGGTGGAAATTCGCCTTCGGAAAGGGAGACCCCCCTCGATCGGTCGGTGTGCCAATATGCCTTGGCAAAGGGCACACCGCTCGTGATCGAAGACGCCCGAGTTCATCCCATCTTCAAGAATCACCCGGCCGTCGTCGACGGAAGCGTGGTCGCATACCTCGGCATCCCGCTGGTCGACGATGCGAAGAACGCCATCGGCACGCTGTGCGTATTCGACGACACACCACGTCTGTGGACCACCGGACACGTGCAGATCCTGGGCGACTTCGCCAGTCTGGCCGCCGAGCGGGCCTTTGGACCTGGAATGAATCCGACCTACTGACACCCTTCGCGATTTCGCTCGATCGCATTGTCATTCCGGTGCCAGGCAAACGTGTGACATTGTCTGGTAAATGGCCTACGGGAGCGTAAATGCCCATTAGGCTCGGCCCTGGGATGCGGCGGGGGACTTGGGGTGGCAACTGAAGTGAAAGCGTTGACGCAGGTTTCCGACGCGCGCGCCACGGCGTCTCGAGTGGATCCCCCGGACGGGGTCGGCGCGCGCGTCCCCTTGAATGGGCCGCATTGGCTCGAACGGTTCCGTTCCGATCGCTGGCACGCGACGATCACCGTGACTCTCGACGTTTTGGCGGCGGTGGGGGCGGTTGCTGCGGCACATACGTGGCTGCCTTCCACGCAGGACGCCCGCTACGTGCTGGTGTACTCGTGGATCTTCGTGCCGCTGGTGTTGCTGGTGCTGGGTACGCGGTCGCTGTACACCCGCAAGCTGGACTTCAAGTTCCTCGAAGACTTCGAACCCGTGGAGACCGCCGTCGCGGTGGCGGCGCTCGGAACGTTGACACTGATAATGGTGGCCGTTCCCCCGTTCGCACCGGGAGCCGTTGTCGGAGAATACGTTCGGCCAAGTGATCTGGTCGTGCGCATCTGGGTGTGTGCGGCGATTCTGATGCCCGCGACGCGGCTTGCCAAGTCCCAGGCGTACCGCTATCTGCGAAGAAAATACCGCGTCGGCGCACCGGCGCTGATCCTCGGGTCCGGTCCCATCGCGTATCAGCTCATCCTGCGAATGCGCCAAGTTCCGGAGTACGGCTTGCACCCCGTCGGCCTGCTCGACGACTTTCGGCCACCGGAGGCGGAGTCCCTCGACCTGCCCTATCTGGGCACCACCCGCGACCTCGAAGCCGTGGCGCGCCGCCTGCACGTCGAAGACCTCATCGTGGCGCCGTCGTCGGTGTCCGACGAGCAGTTGGCCCGCGCGGCACAGGTGGCGCAAACCCTCGGCGTCCGAGTGTTCGTGGTACCCCGCCTGTTCGACGCCGTCGGGGTCGGCACGCGCGTGGAACACCTCGGTGGCATCCCGCTGCTGGTGCTCGCCCGCGTCGACCCCAAGGGCTGGCAGTTCGCACTGAAGCACGGGTTCGACCGGACGATGGCAGCCGTTGGCCTGTTGCTCATCTCGCCGCTGTTTCTCACGCTCGCACTGCTGGTGAAGACCACCTCGCCCGGCCCGGTCTTTTACCGGCAGCAGCGAATTGGCCGCGACTCCAAGGTCTTCGACTGTTTGAAGTTCCGCAGCATGCGTCCCCTCGACCCGTCGGAGGAGAGCTTCGCGCCCAAGGCAGGAGACGCGCCCGGCGGAGTGGAGGGCGTCGACCGTCGCACCCGGATCGGCAGGATCATGCGCAAGACGTCCTTGGACGAATTGCCCCAGCTGCTCAACGTGCTCAACGGCGACATGAGCCTCGTCGGACCGCGTCCGGAGCGACCGGCATTCGTCGAGTTGTTCGAGATGCAGGTGCGCCGCTACGGCGACCGGCACCGGGTCAAGGCCGGCATCACCGGCTGGGCGCAGGTGCACGGCCTTCGCGGGCAGACGTCGATCGCCGATCGAGCCGAGTTCGACAACTACTACATCGAGAACTGGTCGTTGCGGCTGGACTTCAGAATCCTGGTGCTGACCGTCTTGGCCGTGTTCCGCAGCGTGGAGGACTGACTCTCGATCGTCGGCGACGTTGCATGTCAGTGCTTTTCAGAAACGGCCGCCAACGGGCGGATGTCGCGAGATGAGGTTCACGGTGTACGACGTACCGAGTCACGTGGGCTTGATTCCGGACGGAATGCGCAGATGGTCCCGCCTCAACGGCGTCGACCTCCCCGACACGTACCTCAGGGCTGCCCACAAGGTCGTCGACGTCATGGCCACCTTGCAGCGACTCGGCGTCCAGACCGTGTCGGTGTACAACCTGAGCCGAGCCAACCTGTCGCGCCACGACGACGAGCTGGAGGCCGCGTACGCGGCCTCGATTCACTTCTTCACCACGCTGATCCCCGCTCGCTTCGACCCCGCCGTCTGCAGCGTGCGCCTGCACGGCGACCGGAGCTCACTGCCAGAGCGCTATCTCGAAGCCGCAAGCGGTGCCGAAAGTGCCATGAGTGGACGGGGTTTCACGATCAACGTCCTCGCCGCCTACGACGCCCGTGATGAGCTGCGCAACGCACACGTCAAGGCCCGGGAACTCGGGTGCGACATCAACGACGCGTTCGACATAGGCGACGTGGACCTAGTGATCAGGACGTCCCCGGAGCCTCTGCTCAGCGGGTTCCTGCCGATGCAGTGCCAATATGCACACCTGCTGTTTCTGACCACGCCGCTGATCGAGCTGAAGGTCGAGGAGATCGAACACCTCGTGGCCGACTACCGGGGATCACCCCAGCTTCGCGGGAAGTAGCACGTCGTGGTGCCAAGCCGAAGTCCGATCGTCATAGGCGCCGGCCCCGCGGGGCTCACCGCAGCGCTGCGGTTGGTGCAGAGGGGGGTCAAGCCCCGGCTTCTCGAGGCGACTGGCCACGTGGGTGGCTTGGCCCGCACGCCCCGTAGCGGCGACTGGTGTCTCGATCCCGGCGGTCATCGCTTCTTCACCAAATACGAAGAGGTGCGGGACCTTTGGAACGCGTTGCTGCCGCCGGATCAATGGCTGTCGGTGCCGCGGAGCTCGGCGATGCTGGTCGACGGCGAGTACGTCAAATACCCGCTCGTCGGCCGTGACATCGTGACCAAACTCGGAATTGGCCGGGGTTTGCGTGGGCTGAGCAGTTTCGCCGGATGGCGAATGCTGCGGAGCAGCTTGCCCAGTGAGAAGCCGGCCAATTTCGAGGAGTGGGGTACCCACGAGTTCGGTCGATATTGGTACACCATCTTCTTCGACGGCTACGTGCGCAAGACGTGGCTCGCCGATCCCGCGGAATTGGCCAGCGACTGGGCAAACCAGCGCATCAAGCCCATCGAGTGGACGTGGCGGAGCAAGCGAAAGCACCCCAGCGAGGACGTCTTTCGCTACCCACGGCGTGGCCCCGGCCAGCTATGGGACGCAGCCGCCGCGGCACTGGTCGACGCTGGCGTCACCCCGACGCTCAACGCCCGGGTGGAGCGGCTCTGGACCCACGACGGCACGTGGTACGTCGAGTTGCACGACGGTGAGGTGGTCGAGGGTGACGCGGTGTTCTCCAGCATGCCCCTGCAATCTCTCGTCGAGGCGCTGCCGGAGGCGCCTCGACGTGTTCGGGTGGCTGCCTCGACTCTGCATCACCGCGGGCTGATCACGGTCGCCGTCGCGTTGCACGACCGCCACGACATCCCGTTCAACTGGGTGTACACCCCCGGCGGAGAATTCTCGTGCGGTCGCATCCAGAACTACGGCCGATGGTCGAAGGACCTGCAGCCAGCGGGCTGGGACGGCACCTTCCTGGGATTCGAGTACTTCGTCCGTCCCGACGGTGACCTCATGTACGCCGACGAGAGTTCCCTGAGCGACCTCGTGCAAGCCGACATTCGGGCACTAGGCCTTGGCGACTCCCGCATCGACCACGTCATGGTGCTTCGTTCTCAATGTGCGTATCCGGTCTACGACCCGGTGCGCGAACGCAGCGTCGGTCGCATTCGCGACTACCTGCGCCGCCAATACCCCTCGCTTCATCCGATGGGGCGCAACGGCATGCACCGCTACGACAACCAGGATCACGCGATGTTGAGTGCCATGCAAAGCGTGGCCAAGTACTTCGGCAAGGACGTCGACCCGTGGCAGGTGAACGCCGACCGTGGATATCACGAAGCGGGCCTGCTCAAGAAATGAAAACCGGATGCCCAATTCTTAGGAATCGCTCAGCTTGGCCAAGGGCTGCGCACAGAAGACTCGGTTAGATTTCAGTTCGTGAGCCTCCCCCCGGGCTCCGAACGATCGGCCCCGCCACCCAACCCCCCCTTGGTGGCGGGGCCGAGTTCGTTTTGGTGCGGTTGGCGCCAAAGGTGTTGGCGCTCAACGGCCTAACTCAGGGGCAATTCCACGCCCGCGGTGGCGGGGTCGGCCCGCAGCAGGATGCCGGTGGGCACGGTGTCCACCGGAATGTCGTACACCAGCGGGGTCTCCTTCGTTTCTCCCGGCGCGATCTCGGCGATGGTGCCCTCGAGGAGCGCGGTCGCCTGGTCGTCGAGGGGGAACGTCTGACCCGCGGCGTTGAGTTGCTGGAACGTCGCGACGAACGTGATGGGTGCAGCGCCGGTGTTGGTGACGTTGAGGTAGACGAGGTAGTACATGCCCTGAGCGGTGCTCTGGATCGAGTCGTCGACGTTCGAGCTGACGGTGTCGCCGGTTTCGGTGCCCGCGACGGAGAAGGTGAAGTCGCCGTCGCTGCCCTGGGCGCCGGGAGGCGGCGGCGTCAGCGATTCCGGCGGCGTGGGTTCGGCTGCGGTCTCCGAGGTGGTGGTCTCGCTGGAGGTGGTCGCTGGGTCCGTCGGGGTCGTGCCCTGCGACGTCACGGTCGGCTGGTCGGTGCGCATCACCGCGAGGGTGACGACGACGGCGATGACCACCAGGATGACGGCGGTACCACCGAGGATGCCTGCCACCAGTTTCATGTTCGGCTTGTCGCCGGACGGGCCCGTAGGCGTGGAGGAGGGGTAGTAGCCGGGCGGCGGTCCGGCAGGCGGCGCGAACCGGGCCGGCTCGTAGGGAGTCGTCTCGAAGCGGGTCGTCTCGAAGGGTGGCGGGTCCGACTGCGGGGTCGGTGTTTCGGCGGGTCGCTCGTCGAAAACCGGCGTCTCGGAAGCCGATGTCTCGGACCCCGGGGCTTCGGATGACTGCTCGGACGGGTTGTACGTCTGCCCGGTCGACGGCGAATCCCACGACGGCAGTGGCGGGTTCCACGGCGTGGAGTCCGCCAAGAAACGCTCGTAGGTCGCCGGCGGGTGGGTGTCGTACGGCTGGACGGGCACCTGCTGGGCACCCTCGGGTGTCGGCTCCTGCTCGACCGGCCGGGTGGCGTACACGTTGGTCGCCTCGTCGGGGAGCGACGCCACCGACGTCACCTGCTGATCGGCGGGAGGCTGATCGTCGGCGGGAGGCTGCGCGGCGCCCGGTGCCGGGGCCCGGTGTTCGGTCCAGCTCGAGCCGTCCCAGTACCTCAGACCGCCGGCGTTCTCGGGGTCCGGATACCAGTCGGCCGGCGTAGGCGGTGTCGTCATCGCAGGGTCCCCCCGATCCTGCGCCCCGGTGGCGCTGCGCACCGAACTTAGCGCAGGCTGTGAGCCGTTGCGTTACTTCGACGCACCAAAACGGCGTCGAACGCCACCGGGGTGCCGAAATTCAGGCGCCCGGGGCGTCATCGGGGGAGAAATTCGCTACTAGGCGGGTGGCCGCGCACATCTGCGAGGTCTCCGCACCTGCCGGGGCTCAGCCGCCCATCGCCGTGCGCCATTGGTCGAGGCTGCTGGCGCGGTAGACGTAGTTGGTGTCGCGCACCTCGGACAGCGCGGCGCTCGGCTTGGCCGAATACCAGTGCCCGGGATAGACGGTCGGATCGCCGGGCAGGTGCGAGAGCGCCTGCAGGCTGCGGTACATGTCGTCGACGTTGCCGCCGGGGAAGTCGGTGCGTCCGCAACCCTCGAGGAACAGGGTGTCGCCGGCGACCAGGCGGCCGTCGAGCAGGAAGCACTGACTGCCCGGCGTGTGCCCGGGGGTGTGCAGCAGTTCGATCTCGACGGCGCCGACGGCGACCTTGTCGCCGTGGTCGTGGGGGGTCAGGTCGCAGAGCTCGATGCCGGTGACCCGCGAGACCCAGTCCGCTTCGTGGGTGTTGACGTGAACCGGGACGCTGACCCGTTCGAGCAGCTCGGCCAGGCCCTTGAGTTCGAAGCCCATCATCGACCCGCCGACGTGATCGGGGTGGTGGTGGCTGACCAGCACCCCTGACAGATGCATGCCGTCGGATTCGAGGGCGTCGAGCAGGTCGTTGGCGGCGTAGGCCGGGTCGACGACGACGCAGTCGCCCGTCTCGCGGTCACCGATCAGATAGGCGAAGTTGCGCATCTGCTGGGCAATCGCGTCGCCGGCCGCGAAGTCGGTGCCGGACAGCAGCTGCCTGAAGTAGAGGCGTTCGGCGCCGGGGGAAGTCATCGTCGCAGCCTATTTCCCCGTCCCCACCCCGATAACCGCAGGTGTAAAAACCGCACGTCAGGTGGTGTTTGAGCGCACAGCCCCAAAACCCGCATATCTGGTGCATGTTTACTACCGTCAGTCGTATGCAACTGACGCGGTTCACCGATCTGGGCCTGCGGACGATGATGCTGCTGGCCACCGGCGACACCAACGACCGGCGGGTCACCATTCGCACCGTCGCCACCGCTGCCGGGGCCTCGGAACACCACATCGCCAAGGCGGTCGCCCGGCTCGTCGACCTCGACATGGTCGCCGCCCGTCGCGGCCGGATCGGCGGGCTGAGCCTCACCGACGCCGGTCGCACGGTGTCCGTCGGCTGGCTCATCCGCCGGCTCGAAGGCGATCAAGAAGTCATCGAGTGCGACGGCGCCACGCCGTGTCCGTTGCTGGCGGGTTGCCGCCTGCGGCGCGCGCTCGCCGACGCCAAGGAGGCGTTCTACCGCGAGCTCGACCGCCACACCGTCGACGACCTCGTCAGGGACACCACGCTCTCGATCGTCCACCTCCAGCTCCACACCGCCAATGAAGGGATCACACGATGACCAGCACCACCGCCGTAGCCACCAGGGACGAGTTGTCACCCGAGCACGCCGAGATGGTGACGGCGACGCTTCCTCTGGTCGGCGCGAACATCGACGAGATCACGTCGGTCTTCTACGGTCGGCTCTTCGCCCGTCACCCCGCGCTGCTGCGCAACCTGTTCAACCGCGGCAACCAGGCCCAGGGCGCCCAGCAGCGTGCGCTCGCGGCGTCGATCGCGACGTTCGCCGCGCATCTCGTCGACCCTGCCCTGCCGCATCCGGCGGAACTGCTGTCCAGGATCGGCCACAAGCACGCGTCGCTGGGCGTGACCGCCGACCAGTACCCGATCGTCCACGAGCACCTGTTCGCCGCGATCGTGGAGGTGCTCGGCGCCGACGTCGTCACCGCCGAGGTGGCCGAGGCGTGGGACCGGGTGTACTGGATCATGGCGCAGACGCTGATCGACCTCGAAGTCGAGCTCTACGCCGAGGCCGGGGTGAGCCCGGGTGACGTGTACCGGCGGGCGCGGGTGCTGGCTCGGGTCGACGACCCGTCCGGTGCGGTTCTGGTGACGGTCGGCGCCGTCGGTGGCAATCCGCTTGCCGCGCAATACGTTTCGGTCGGGGTGACGCTGCCCGACGGGGCGCGCCAGCTGCGGCAGTACAGCATCGTCTCCGCGGGCGGCGCCGACGAGATGACCTTCGCGGTCAAGCCCGTCGAGTCCATCGGTGACGCCCCGGCCGGTGAGGTGTCCAACTGGATCCGGGACAACGTCCGCGTCGGCGACCTGCTCGACGTCACCCTGCCGTTCGGTGATCTGCCCACCCCGACGCCGGGCGCACCCCTGGTGCTCGTCTCCGCGGGGATCGGCGTCACCCCGATGATCGGCATCCTCGAGTCGCTCGCGGTCGACGCCCCCGACACCCGGGTCCAGATCCTGCACGCCGACCGCAGCGCCGAGACTCATCCGCTGCGGCAGCGGCAGCACGAGCTGGCGGCCCAACTGCCCAACGCCAGCCTCGACCGCTGGTACGAGGACGGCGCCACGGACGGCGTCGCGGGGGTCCACGCCGGTCGGCTCTCGCTGGACGCCACGGACCTGCCCGAGGCCGCGGAGGTCTACCTGTGCGGTGGCAACGGATTCGTCCGCACCGTCCGTGAGCAGCTCGAAGCCCGTGGCGTGGCCGCCGATCGCGTGCACTGCGAGCTGTTCTCACCCGACGCGTGGCGGTTGTGAAGGACCGCTCGAATTGGCCGCAATCACCTGCGGTTTGGTGACGCCTGCACCCGGGTTGTACCCTCTCTAAGTCCCACGGCACGGAATTTCTGACGGCCGCGGGCGGTTGCCCCCTTAGCTCAGTCGGTAGAGCGCTTCCATGGTAAGGAAGAGGTCAACGGTTCGATTCCGTTAGGGGGCCCGGGTGGTACCCATGGCGGTGTAGCTCAGCTGGTTAGAGCGCACGACTCATAATCGTGAGGTCGGGGGATCGAGCCCCCCCACCGCTACAAAACGACAACGCAAGTGAATGAAGAAGGACGACTGACGTGGCCTCGAGTACAGACGTACGGCCCAAGATCACCTTGGCCTGCGAGGTGTGCAAGCACCGCAACTACATCACGAAGAAGAACCGGCGCAACGATCCCGACCGCCTCGAGATCAAGAAGTTCTGCCCGAACTGTGGGACGCACCGTCCGCACAAGGAATCGCGCTAACGGACGACTCGCGGGCCTTCGGCTCGGGGTCGACCGACAAGGGAACTGATTCGTGCCGCTGTCTCCAGAAATCGTTGGTATGCACTACCGCTATCCCGATTTCTACGAGGTCGGGCGGGAGAAGGTCCGCGAGTACGCCGTCGCGGTCAAGAACGACGACGCGGCCTATCACGACGAGGCTTCCGCCTCGAATCTCGGCCACGGGTCGCTGCTCGCGCCGCTGACCTTCATCTCGGTGTTCGGTTATCAGGCGCAGACGTCCTTCTTCGCCAACGCCAACATCGGCATCACCGACGCGCAGATCGTGCAGGTCGACCAGGAACTGAAGATCCTGCTCCCCATCAAGGTGGGTGACCGTCTGTACTGCGACGTCTACCTGCACTCGTACCGGCAGGCGCACGGCACCGACATCATCGTCACCAAGAACATGATCAGCAACGACCGAGGTGAGGTCGTGCAAGAGACGTACACGACCTTGGCGGGTCGTTCAGACGAGAGCGGAGAGGGCTTTTCAGATGGCGCTACGTGAGTTCAGCTCGGTCAAGGTCGGTGACGAGCTTCCGGAGCGTGTCATTCCTCTGACGCGGATGGACCTGGTCAACTACGCCGGTGTCTCCGGTGACCTCAACCCGATCCACTGGGACGACGAGATCGCCAAGCAGGTCGGCCTCGACACCGCGATCGCCCACGGCATGTTGACCATGGGTCTCGGTGGCGGCTACATCACCTCCTGGATCGGCGACCCGGCCGCGGTGACGGAGTACAACGTGCGGTTCACCGCCGTCGTGCCCGTGCCCAACGACGGCGTCGGCGCCGAGATCGTCTTCAACGGACGCGTGAAGTCGGTGGATGCCGAGGCGAAGTCGATCGTCATCGCACTGTCGGCCACCACGGGCGGCAAGAAGATCTTCGGTCGCGCGACCGCGACCGCGAAGTTGGCGTAGAGGTGCCGCTCAAAGCCGACGTCCTGGGAATGGTTCACCACTATCCCGAGAGCTTCAAGATTGGCCGCGAACAGGTCCGCCAGTACGCCAGGGCGGTCAAGGCCGACGACCCGGCGACGTTCGACGAGGCCGCCGCCGCCGAACTCGGCCACGACGACATCATCGCGTCACTGACCTTTCCGTCGATCCTCGCGCTGCTGGTTCAGCAGGACTTCTTCCGCAAGGTCGACGTCGGCCTGAGCACCATGCAGATCGTGCAGGTCGACCAGAAGTTCGTGTTCCACAAGCCGCTCGAGGTGGGCACGACGCTGACCGCGTCGCTGGAGATCCAGTCCGTCGTCGAGCGGTTCGGCGCGGACATCGTCGTCACCCGCAGCGTCTGCGTCGACGCGCAGAACGAGGTGGTCCTCGAGGCGTTCACCACGCTGATGGGCCACGAGGGCGACAATTCGATCCAGGTCCAGTGGGACGCGGAAAGTGGTCAGGTCGTCCGCACCGCGACCACGGATTAGTAACTCGCAACAGGGCCGTTGTACACTCGGTCCTCGGGGTTCGTCCCAATCACGCGCTGTCCGTCGGTTACTGATCGACCGATCGGGGAGCGCGTAAATTGTGTAAAACCCCGAAAAAGGATGGTGCTGCCAGCAGTTCCGTCTGTGAAGGGGCGTAGCTCAACTGGCAGAGCAGCGGTCTCCAAAACCGCAGGTTGCAGGTTCAAGTCCTGTCGCCCCTGCTCCATCGAATTGAAGAGTGTGGACACTGGAAGGTGACCACCAACAGGAACCGACGAAAGGCATGCGGTGAGCGACGATCGCGACGGTGCCGACTCTCCAGTCGACGACATCGATTCTGACGTCGACTCTCCGGTCGACGCCGTGGACGCATCCGACGATGCCGCTGACGCGACGACCGGTGTAGCCGGCGCCCGCAGCCAGACCGCGGTGGCGACTCGGCCGCAGCGGCCCACCGGCAAGCGCACGCGCCGCGAGGTCACCGGCTCCGCCGCCGGTACCGCACCGGCCACCAAGTCGGATTCGGACGACACCAAGAACGGCGACGGCAAGAAGCCCAAGACTGACAAGAAGCAGTCGGGCCCGTCACGCAACCCGTTCCTCTTCGTCCTGAACTACCTCAAGCAGGTCATCGCCGAGCTCCGCAAGGTGATCTGGCCGAACCGCAAGCAGATGATCAGCTACACGACCGTGGTGCTGGTGTTCTTGGCTTTCATGGTCTCGCTGATCGGCGGAGTCGACCTGGGCCTGGCCAAACTCGTGACGCTGGTATTCGGCTGACGGACGTTGGCTCACCAGCCGTGACGAGC
Organism: Mycobacterium sp. AT1; assembly: GCF_002043095.1. Lineage (GTDB taxonomy): Bacteria > Actinomycetota > Actinomycetes > Mycobacteriales > Mycobacteriaceae > Mycobacterium. The sequence goes on from NZ_MVOC01000014.1 coordinate 30,850, forward strand.
GAAAGATTTAGAGAGGATAGACAACCGTGACGACCTTCGATGGCGAGACGCCCTCGGGTGAGTCCGACGTGTTCGCAGAGGCCGCCGATTCGGCGACCTTGACCGACGCCGAGACTGGCCAGACCGTCGAGATCAACGAGGAACCGACGCCCGAGGCGACGGACTCCGAAGCAGTCGCGGACGAGGATGCCGAGGCCGACGCAGAGTCCGACGCCTCCGCGTCCGACGCCCCCGCCGAGGAGACCCCGGCTGAGGACGAAGAAGACGTCGACCCCGCCGTGGCCTTGAAGAAGGACCTTCGGTCCAAGCCCGGCAACTGGTACGTCATCCACTCCTACGCGGGCTACGAGAACAAGGTGAAGGCCAACCTCGAGACGCGTGTTCAGAACCTCGACGTCGGCGACTACATCTTCCAGGTGGAAGTGCCGACCGAAGAGGTCACCGAGATCAAGAACGGCCAGCGCAAGCAGGTCAACCGCAAGGTGCTGCCGGGCTACATCCTGGTGCGGATGGATCTCACCGACGAGTCCTGGAGCGCGGTCCGCAACACCCCCGGCGTCACCGGCTTCGTGGGTGCGACGTCCAAGCCGTCTGCACTGACCCTCGACGACGTCGTCAAGTTCCTGCTTCCGCAGGGCGCGGCGAAGAAGCCGGCCAAGTCCACCTCCGGCGGCGCCGCGGCGGCCGCCGAATCCGGTGGTCTCGAGCGGCCGACCATCCTGGTCGACTTCGAGGTCGGCGAGTCGGTCACCGTCATGGACGGCCCGTTCGCCACGTTGCCCGCGTCGATCAGCGAGGTCAACGCCGAGCAGCAGAAGCTCAAGGTGCTGGTGTCGATCTTCGGTCGCGAGACGCCCGTCGAGCTGGCCTTCACCCAGGTCTCCAAGATCTAAGAACAACGAGAACAGGAAAGAACACGTCATGGCCCCGAAGAAGAAGAAGGTCACTGGGCTGATCAAGCTGCAGGTCCAGGCAGGTGCGGCCAACCCCGCCCCGCCGATCGGTCCTGCGCTCGGTCAGCACGGCGTCAACATCATGGAGTTCTGCAAGGCGTACAACGCCGCGACGGAATCCCAGCGTGGCAACGTCATCCCCGTGGAGATCACGGTCTATGAAGACCGCAGCTTCACGTTCGTGCTGAAGACCCCGCCCGCCGCCAAGCTGCTGCTGAAGGCTGCTGGCGTGCAGAAGGGCTCCGGCGAGCCGCACAAGACCAAGGTCGCCAAGGTGACCTGGGATCAGATCCGCGAGATCGCGGAGCAGAAGAAGGAAGACCTCAACGCCAACGACATCGACGCCGCGGCGAAGATCATCGCAGGCACCGCCCGCTCGATGGGAATCACGGTCTCCTAGTTAGACGTTGTAACCAGCTAGAACGTGGGAGGGCCCGCTTCGGCCCGCGCACCACGACCCAACGCACATGATTGGAATCAAATGAGCAAGGACAGCAAGGCATACCGCGAAGCGGCCGAGAAGATCGACCGCGACAACCTGTACACGCCGCTCCAGGCCACCAAGTTGGCCAAGGAGACGTCGTCGAAGAAGCAGGACGCCACCGTCGAGGTCGCAATCCGCCTCGGTGTCGACCCCCGCAAGGCCGACCAGATGGTGCGTGGCACCGTCAACCTGCCGCACGGCACGGGTAAGACCGCCCGCGTCATCGTCTTCGCCGTCGGCGAGAAGGCCGAAGCCGCCGTGGCCGCCGGCGCCGACGAGGTTGGCAGCGACGACCTGATCGAGAAGATCCAGGGCGGGTTCCTGGACTTCGACGCCGCGATCGCGACGCCGGACCAGATGGCCAAGGTCGGCAAGATCGCCCGCGTGCTGGGCCCGCGTGGCTTGATGCCCAACCCGAAGACCGGCACCGTCACCCCCGACGTGGCGAAGGCCGTCAACGAGATCAAGGGCGGCAAGATCAACTTCCGCGTCGACAAGCAGGCCAACCTGCACTTCGTGATCGGCAAGGCGTCGTTCGACGAGACGAAGCTCGCCGAGAACTACGGTGCCGCGATCGACGAGATCATGCGTGCCAAGCCGTCGTCGTCGAAGGGCCGTTACCTGAAGAAGGTCACCGTCTCGACCACGACCGGCCCCGGCATCCAGGTCGACCCGTCGATCACGCGCGGTTTCGCTGAGGCGTAACAACTTTCGTAAGCGAGCTCCTCGGTACCTTCGGGTGCCGGGGAGTTTTGCGTTAGCGGGTCGGCACCATCACGGTGGCCAGGAGTGCCCGGTGGTCGGTGCCAGGCAGCTCGACGGTGGCGGTGGACACGGCGGTGGCGTTCCTGGTGAGGACGTGGTCGATGCCGAGTACCGGGGGAAAGGGCTTGTTCGCGGGGTAGGTGAAGTTGCGGCCGGACCCCGCCTGCCGCGCGGCGTCGGCGTAGCCGTCGGTCAGCAGCGCGCGGAACGGCAGCATGTCGAACGTCGAGTTGAAGTCGCCGCCGACGATCACGGTGCCGTTGGCGGCGTCGGCCGCCACGTCGTCGAGGGTGCCGGGCAACTTCTTGATGTCCTTCTGCCAGCCGATGATTGGGCGCGGCCACGGTGCGTCGAGGTGGACGGCGAGCAGCGAAACGTCTTGGGAGACCCGGGGAATGCGCACCTGGGCGCTGACCATCGCCCGCGCGTAGCCCGCGATGCGGGTGGAGTCCTTGATCGGATACCGGCTGTAGATGCCGACCCCCGCCGACACCGGGCGCGCGTCGAGAGCCTGGTACGGGAAGGTCTTCCCGATACCGGCGGCGGACAGTCCGCGGGCGGCTTGCGGGGTGAGCTCTTGAACCATCAGGACGTCGGCGTCTTCTGCGGCGACTCGGGCGATGGCGCCGGGGTCGGCTTCGCCGTAGAGCATGTTGACCGTCATCGTCCTGACGGCCACGGAGGAGGGGTTGGGGGTGGTGCTGAGGAACCACGGCACCTGCAGCGCCAGCAACACGGCGGTGAGCAGGGCCGCGACGACGACGAGGAGCCGTCGTCGTGCCCACACCCCCAGGGCGACGGCGACCGGCGCGCCGAGCATCAGGTAGGGCACGGTGATGACGACGTACAGCACGCCATGGGTGGGGATCGGGGTGAAGCTGACGACGAGGGCCGCCGCAGCCGCGAGGAGAAGGGCGACACCGACGCAGGGGGCGACGACTCGGCGTGCGGTACTCAGGCTTCCCCCTCGGATGGCGCCATGCCGTACCTACAGCGACGCGATGTAGCCACCAGTATCCCTGCGTCGGAGCGCACGGCATTGCAGACTCGTACCGTGACCGTGTCCCCGAGATGGATCGCCGCCGTCTTCGGCGTAATGTGCGCCGCCATGACCAACGTTGCGTCGGCGTCCGCCGAGCCGCCCCCGGTGTCGCCGCAGGCGCAGGCGGCGGGCCTGGTCGACGTGCGGTCGGTGGTGCCGGACGCGAGGATCGACCTGCGGTATGCGACGGCCGACAACTTCGTGGGCGTGCAGCTGTACCCGGCCGACGCGCGGTGTCTGGTGCACGAGTCGATGGCCGACGGTTTGGCCACGGCGGCGAATCAGCTTCGCGCGCAAGGCAAGCAGCTGGTCTTCTGGGACTGTTACCGCCCGCACGAGGTGCAGGTGCGGATGTTCCAGGAGGTCCCGAACCCCAATTGGGTTGCGCGACCGAGTGATTACGCCCGCAGCCACGAGGCGGGCCGCTCGGTGGACGTGACCGTGGCCGACGGGCACTACGGGTGGCTGCTCGACATGGGCACCGGGTTCGACGACTTCACCCCGAAGAGCCTGGCCTACGCCACCGACGGGGTCACCGCCGAGCAGCAGGCCAACCGCGCGCTGCTGCGCACGGCTATGCAGGCCGGCGGGCTGACCCCGTATGCGGGGGAGTGGTGGCACTTCGACGGACCGGGCGCGAAGGATCCGCGACCGATTCTGGACGTGCCGGTGAACTGAGCTGAGGCGTCCTCAGCAGGCGATCTGCTCGCCGCTGCCCAGGCAGGGGTGCGACAGATTTGCGAACGGAAAGTCGCAGGTCGGGCAGGCGCCGTCAGTGCGGATGGGTGGCGATTCTGGCTTGTGGCCGGTGTGAATCCAGGCGACCCACGCGTGTTCAACGTCCCCTGGGAACCGGGAAACCCTTGAGTTCTCGGACGGGGTCTCCGTTTGCCACAGATTTGCCGCGACATCGCCCGCAAGGACGGTGGGGCAAGCCTTGCGACAACACCGTGGTGCTCGGTCAGACTTTTAGAAATTCGCGGTGCACAAACCGTCGTGTTTCGGACAGAATTTAGCGCAATTCTCATTGGTTGCCTGCTCGGGTAGCGAACACCACTTGGCAGTCTTGATGTCGTGTAGCGCAACCTTCCCCTCGGGGCTGGCAGCAGAGTTTCCGGGCGATCCGCCGGCGATCGCGTCGTCGCAGTACAGATTCATCAGGATGGCGGATGTTCGCGAGCCGTCGATCTCTCGCTTGGCCTTTTGCCATGAGGTAACCGTGCACTTGTCGGTCGCGAGCCGACCGCCGAAGACGGTCGATATGACGGGGGTAGCCCCCCATTTCGACACGGTCGAAGTGGCTTCCTGGTATGTCTTTCCGACTAGTGGGTCGGTGTTGGCGCCGGAAAGTCCGCCACCAGCGGACAGCATGGCAATGGCGGTACCGATAACGGCAACGATACGAACGATGGTGCGCATGCAAACCCCCATGGTCTCGACGCCCGCTTGTTCCCCCGGCTGATGAGCGTCACGGACAGGATAGCTATGGGGTGTCCCGAATACCAGGCAAGTGGCAATATCGCTTCGCGTCGGCCGCACGCTCATATGCGTTCATTTTCCGTAAGTTCGGAGCGTGCGGGGAATGGCTTCGGGACAACAGGATACGAATTCTTGAGGGCGGGTGAATCGCGTAGCGCTGAAATTGCGGCCCAGCCATCAGCACTCGCACGGTGTCCAAACCGACTTTGCACGAGCGTTAGTCGGGGGTGCTATCCGAATCGCGATTGACGTAGGTCAAGGATCGGCTTCAAGCATTCGGCAATCTGTGCGGCCACCGTAGCGAAGGACTCGGCACTCTCCCCGACGGGGTCACCGCCGAGCAGCAGGCCAACCGCGCGCTGCTGTGCACGGCGATGGAGGCCGGCGGGCTGACCCCG
>NZ_MVOC01000014.1:35999-111498 GCF_002043095.1 Mycobacterium sp. AT1
CCCAGGCAGGGGTGCGACAGGTTTGCGAACGGAAAGTCGCAGGTCGGGCAGGCGCCGTCGGTGCGGATGGGTGGCGATTCTGGCTTGTGGCCGGTGTGAATCCACGCGACCCACGCGTTTCCGTGTAGTGCCAACAGACCGTTGATCATGCGTTCCCCCGAACTTCATCGGGCCAGCTCCCCCAACCCGATGTTCAAAACATTAGCCGATGGCAACGTCGGTGTGAATCGGGGAGAACCCTCGAGTTTCGGGAGGGGGCCCTTGTCGGCGCTGGACAACAACCGTGCTGGTCAGCGGCGCGACTGAGCGGCCTAATCCGGCTGGCAAACCTCGAAAATGGGTGGTAGCAGGTGAGCGATCTGGGATCCGATTTCAGCAAAGACCTCCGGCGACTGGCCGATGGGGTCGGGGATGTCCAGGAGTTCGTCTACAGTCAGCAGGGAGCGGCGAGCGGCTAGGTCGGGGACGGTGCGAGCGCCGCGCTCGAAGATCAGCCGTGAGGCCTCCGCCAATGTGAACGTTCGATGCAGCCGGTGAGGTGCCAGCTCCAACACCGCATCGCGGTGGGCCCTCGTCATTGTCAGGATGAGGTCAGCGGCCGACGCGATCTTCGCGGTCAGCTGGCGTGCGGCGAAGTTTGAAGAGTCACCGCCTAAGCGCTCCAATACGGGAGCGGCTTCGGGGTGAATCGGATGGCCGACGACGGCGCGAGCTCCAGCACTGGATGCCTGAATACCATGGAGCCCGTTTGCACGGGCTAGCGCAAAAAGGAGTCGCTCGGCAGTTGGCGACCGGCAGATGTTTCCGGTGCAAACGAATAAGACATGCATATGAACTCCTCGTTTGACCCTTAACGGGGCGCTGCCCAGACCAGCGCCTGGACCGAGGTCAGTATCGGTGGTGTGGTTAGGCACAGTGCAATGGGTCTCGGTTCGGCGCATCGCAAGCGATTGGTTCCGTCGCGTGCATGAGGCGGCGTTGAAGTCCGCAGAGCAAGCGCATTTCGGCTGGTGGGCGGGCAACCGGCCCTGACTGCTGCCAGGCCGTATCCTTGCGGCGGTGGTACCAACCAAATTGGGTCTCGCGATGTGTAGTTCGTACTAGTGGGGGAGTAACAGGCGGTGGGAATGCCTTTCGCACGCCGCGTCGCTCTTCGCGGGGCCGCTCAGGGAATTGCAGTAGGGACGGCAGCCTTGCTCGGTCTTTGGCCGAGAACAACGGAGGTGACATCCTCCTCGCTCGAGTTCAACCTTCCTGCCGCGATTCCGGCCCCGCCGACTTATCACGTCTCCAATGGAGGCGACGACAGCAATGACGGTCTCTCCCCTGGCGCGGCCTGGGCAACCATTCAGAAGGCCAATCACGCCCTGCCAGGCGATGGATCCTGTCTCCTGTTCCGAAGAGGTGACACCTTCTACGGTGAGCTCAACCTCCCCTTTGGGTGCGAGGTCGGGGCTTACGGTGAAGGAGCCCGGCCGATCCTGACCATGTTCAAGTTGCTGACACGCGCGGACGGTTGGGCAGAAGAATCACCTGGAATTTGGAAGATCGATCTGGGCTCGCCTGATACCCATCTCGGGTACACCGCGACCACTGACGCCAATATTGGCTTTCTCGAAGTGGACGGGGTTGTTCAACCGGCATTGAAATTTGATTTGTCGGAGTTGAGCACAACCTGGGATTTTTACTGCGACATCCCGAAGAACACACTCTTTGTTAAGTCCCCCGGTAATCCTGCCTTGCTGTCCGACACCATCAAGGCAGCGCCGAAGGGGAATGCGTATGGAGCTACCGGGACAATTATTTATTGTCAGAGCGGGAATAATGAGATCCATGATGTCCACATTACGGGGACGGGAGCGTGCGGCATCCGCGGTAATGGTTCTGATGTTCATGTGCACGATTGTCTAATCGATTACATCGGCGGATCGTGGTTGTCGGGGCAGTATGAAGCCAACACGCGATACGGGAACGGTATCGAGCACTGGCCCAATGTGCGTCGATGGACGATCGAGAATAACGAAATAGCCGAGGTGTACGACGTTGCTTGGAGCCCGCAAGGTCGTGACCCGGAAGGCGGCCCGGTCTGTTGGGAGGACATGGTTGTCCGCAACAACCATATTCACGACTGTGCGCAAATGTTCGAGCTTTGGTCTCAGAATGGCAACCCAGATTCACCGGGTTTCGTGCGAATAGTTGTTGAGGGAAACCTCTGCGAACGTGCTGGAGGGGGAGTCTTCTCGGATGTGCGTCCCGACCAGAACGTCAGAGTCGATCTGCTAAGTTACAAATTGCAGACACCTGTCGACATAACGATTCAGGACAACATCTTTAACGGTGCGCACACGGCTTATAGTTACCACGAAAATGAGCCGCCTGCTGGTTACGTCACCCGCAACAATACGATCCGCTTGAAAGCGGGCACCAAAATCCAGTTTCAGCGTGACGAAACAGTGGAGGAAGCTGCAGCGTGGCAAGCTGCGACTGGTCGCGAAGTGGGCTCGAACTTCATCGTCGTTCCGTAGCTGCCGTAGGCCTGGTGGGCAAGTGCGCTCCGCGTGAACTGGAGTTTTTGGAGTGGTTGGCGGCCCTTGCCGGCTCGACGGGCCGCCTACTCGGGATGTAGCGCTGATAGCGCCGCGCAAATCCGACCGGGGCCCGGTGCACGCATCGTCGATAGCGACTAGGATTTGGCGTGGGGAGGGGTAGTGCCCGTGCGTCTTGGGGGGAATTCAGTGGTTTGTATCGAAAGCGATGTCGTCGGTCGGCCGGTGCCTTGGGCGCGCGATTTGACTAGTGCTGGTGTGAAAACTCTTCGTTTATGCGCAGCAAACCATCATGTCGTGTCGTGGTCGGCCGGTGGCTGACGTGCTGGACGGCCAACCGACTGTTCGGATACTCGGAACTCATGGCGTGCCCGCAAACTACGGCGGTTTTGAGACCGCTGCCCAGAATGTGGCGCGCTACTTGGTCGATCACGGGTGGCGGGCGATCGTGTATTGCCAAACTGACCACGACGGCCCGGTCTACGAGGACGAGTGGAACGGCATCGAGCGAGTCAACATCTCCGTGCCAAACCTGGGATGGCTCGGAACCGCAAAGTTCGACTGGCTCTCGATCGTCCACGCTGTTAGGCACCGTGACGTCTGCCTGACGTTCGGTTACAACACCGGAATTTTCAACTTATTGCAGAGGCTGTATCGAGTTCCGAATGTCATCAATATGGACGGTATCGAATGGTCGCGGAGGCGATGGGGACTATTTCGGCAGGCGGTTCTCTATGTCAACGAGCGTTTCGCCGCATTGTTCGGCAACGAGCTGATTGCCGATCACCCAGAGCTGAATACCTACCTCCGAACCCGCGCGCCGGCGCGCAAGATTACGACGATCACTTACGGTGCGTACCCAATCGCCGACGCACCCACCGGGCCTGTCGAGAGGCTTGGCCTCGAGCGAAACGCCTACCTGACGTTGATCGCACGCCCCATCCCCGAAAATTCAATCCTTGAATTGGTTGAGGCATTTTCGGCAAAGAGGCGAGGGATCCGCCTGGCCGTGCTCGGTGCCTACGACGGTACATCCGACTCGTACCATCGTGCGGTTCTGAAAGCAGCGAGCGACGAAGTCGTCTTTCTAGGCGCAATCTACGATGCCGACACCGTGCAGGCGCTGCGTTATCACGCGCTCGGGTACCTGCATGGGCACACAGTCGGTGGCACGAATCCGTCACTGGTCGAGGCGTTGGCCGCCGGGAACCCGGTGATCGCACATGACAACAAGTACAACACGTGGGTCGCTGATGACGCGGGCCTCTACTTCAGCACGCCCGCCGATGCCGAGAAGAGAATTGATGAGCTCCTCGACCAGCCTGATTTGGCAAGGAAGTTGAGCCGCAACGCGCTCGCCAGATTCAACAGCGAGTTCACGTGGGATCACGTTGCTGGCCAGTATGAAGCGCTGTTACGCAAGTGTCAGCGTCACTCCCGGCCGCGAGCGAGTTGAGGGGATTGGCGCACTTAGGGGGATGGAATGGTCAACGTCGGGATCATTGGGCTTGGGAAAATGGGGCTATCGCATTTCTCAATCATCAACGCGCACAAGGATGTCAAGGTTGTCGGTGTCTGTGACGCGAGTGGGTACGTACTCGACATCCTCGGCAAGTACACCGGGGTGGACACGTACAACGATCTAGGCAGAATGCTTGAGTCGGGAAACGTGGAAGCGGCGGTGATATCGACGCCATCGAAGTTTCATGCGCCGATGGTGCGGGAGTGCCTAGAGCGGGGCATCCACGTCTTCTGCGAGAAGCCGTTCTGCTTGGACCCTGCCGACTCACTAAGTCTTACCGCGCTTGCGCAAAAGAAGTCGCTGATCACCCAAGTTGGTTACCACAACCGGCATTTGGCAACGTTCGGCGAGGTGAAGCGGATTCTTGAGCTAGGTGCACTGGGCAGGGTCACGCACGTCCTGGCCGAGGCGTACGGACCTGTAGTGCTGAAGCCCAAGGGCAGCAGTTGGCGCAGCAAGAAGGCCGAAGGTGGAGGCGCGTTGTACGACTACGCGGCACACCCAGTCGATCTGATGACGTGGTACTTGGGTCGACCAGAGTCGGTGTCGGGCACAGTGCGTGGGCAGATATTCTCCGCCGAGACCGAGGACGAGGTGTTCACGACACTGATGTGGCCCAGCGGCGCTAGTGGCCAACTCTCTGTCAGCTGGTCGGATGAGTCGCAGCGCAAAATGTCGACGCGGATGTCGATCTGGGGCACCAACGGCAAGATCTCCGTCGATCGGCAGGAAATGCAGGTCTATCTGCGCGATGCAGCGTTAGCGCCCGACGAATACGCGAAGGGCTGGACGGTTCGCTATACCACTGAGTTGACTGAGGAGGTTGACTTCTACGTTCGAGGAGAGGAGTACTCCGCGCAGCTCGATACGTGGATCGAAAGGATCGCCAGCGGTGCGGTTTCAGGCCCTGCTGACTTTGCAGAGGCCAGCGTGACCGACGAAGTGCTCTACGCAATCCTCAACAGCTCTGACGGTGGGCTGCGCAGTCTCGATGTGTCCCAAAAGTCAGCCGATGACCAATTGGGGGAGACCACCGGCTTCTGGGGCAGGCGAAAGGAACGACGTCGAAACCGCTCAGTTCGCACGGGCGGGGGAAACTGACATGGACCGCCTGCTATTCGGCGACAACCAGTTCTTTGGCGTGAACCACATGTCCGAGGAAAAGGCACGGGCTCAGGCGATGCGCTTTCAATCGCTCGACGCCGTCATGTCTGTTCTCGACGCGGCGTACGGCGCCGGTGTTACGACCTTCATGTGCACTACCCACGACCGCATTGCCGACGTCGCCCAACGGATCCGGGCCGAGCCTGAACGTTACGTCGAACAGGTATTCATCCCGTGCATGCCCTACGCGCACAAGTATGCGAATGCGATGTCCGAAGCCGGGATGTTTGGTGCTATTAAGCAGTTCCTGCCCGACGGAGGTTTCCTCGATGCGGCGATGCGGGGCGGCAAGTCGTTCGCGAGGAAAGACGTTGAGGGCATCATAACTCTGCTGATCGATGCCGAAATGAAGATGTTTCACGGTTTAAAGACGCCAGTTGTGTTTCTTCAAAACGTGGTTGTCGATTTCCTATTGGGAATGGGTTTTGTCGACGCCTTCCGAATTTTTGCCGATCACGTCTCGAGTGAATACAAGGCTGAGCCGGGGTTCATCACGATGAACATGCCGCGCCTGCTCGACGCCCTCGATGCAGCCGGAATCGAGAACCCTATTGTCTGCTCCAATATTAATAAGCTCGGCTTTCGCATGTCTGGCGGGATCGACAGCTACATCGACGCGTTGACCAACCGCAGGTTCCGGGCCGTGGCAATGTCGGTGTTCGCGTCGGGCGCGATTCCCGCGGACGAAGCGATCGAATGGGTTGCCTCGCTGCCCAATATTGAATCGATCGTGTTTGGTGCCTCGAGTCGAACGAACATCGACAGCACCGCTGAATTGATCCGGAAGTACTGGGCGGTCCAATAATTGCGGTCCTTCATCGGCGCGGCAGCAGGTCAAGCCTCCCGCGCTGGTGAGACAGTCAGGCGAACACCGATCACCGATCACCGACGTGCCAAGGTGCTCACAAGTGCCGGAGGGCTGTCTCCGCTCAGAACGCCCCCGCGGCTCGCAGCGATTCCTCGATGGCAGGGTAGATCTTCTCTCCATAGGGCGGCGCCATGAACACGGTATCGCGCTTTGTAGGGGTGGATCCCACAAAGCTGGGGCACCGCTTGCCGTTGTTGCAGAACCATTGACGCGAGTCAATCCACAACCCGTTCAAGGATTTTGCGATTTCCAGTTCGGCCACGGCCATTGACCTCCATAGCTTTGGCACCTGACTGACGCAGTCCGCGGGTGCCTTGGCTGGATAGCACTCGCTTATTTCTATCCCCGCAGGCGGTGGGGATAGAAATACGAACTTCTTGACTCTGTTACGGATCGTTTCGGCAATTTTCAGCATCGACTTGGACCAACGACCAGTCGTCACGTTCTGGTCGCTGCCAGCGATGGTTCTCGCACCGTAGGACTGCGAGATGATCAAGACGTCGGGGTTCCAATGGTTGATTACGTCGATGACGTGGTTCTTCCGCGCTGGACAAGCGTCAAGGAGAGATTGATCAGTTGTGGCTATGAGGTCGTCGACGAAGCTGCATCCGCGCATCGCCTCGGTGTGCACTTGAATCTGTCCACCCGAGTTCAGCGCAATCTCGCGGAGAGGGGCGGCGTAGCTCAACCCGACAGAGTCGGCTACCAGGACGATGTGCGTCTTGGCGGTAAACGGGCCCCAGGTGCACGCGAGTGCGTCGGGGAATTGGACTCCGCCGCAGTCGGTGACCTCTGGGGGCAGTGAAGGACCTGTGATCACGGATTCCATGGAGGGCACCAGAGTGGGCCACTGGGTGGCCTTGAGCGCCGCCTGTATCTCTTGACTGAGCGCAGCCGCCAGCGGTGTTGGTGTGGCACCGGTGTCGCCGTCCGCCGCGACGGAGTTTTGGTGATCCTGAAAGTCCGCGCTGGGTCGCGTGGCGGTGTACGCCGAAATCCCAATTATCAGGAGGATCAGCACGACGATTGCTACGTATTTCGTGCCCGAATACTGGTGGTGCGCGCGAAACTCACGATGGAATCTGCACAATCTTGCCCACAGAGCCGTCACTGTCCCCCCTTGCTGCTTGTGGCAATCCCCCCGGAGATGGGGAGATTGTATCGACGGCGCTGATGCACCTGTTCGGTACGACTCAAGATGGACGGCGTCGTCCGATGGGAAAGGGAACCCCTTATGTGCAGGGGCCGTTCCCCAGTGCCGGAATTACGCCTTGCGTGTGGCGCGCATGCCATGAAGTGGTGTCGGCGGGGGCCGAGTCGCTAACGCACCTAGATTCGTCACCGGCTGTGTTGCGTTGATTCGCAACGAATTTCATGTCGACCCCGTGATCATCTGACGGCTTGGTGCGCCCGAGCAAGTATCACCGTCTGTCAGCGCTAGACGGTCGCGGCCGGAATCTGTTCCTGCGAACTGCAGAGCTGGCATACGCGTAGGGCGGCCCGCCGCGCTAACCTGATGCAAGGGGTGGTTATCGGATGGGGCTTGCCGATCTTAGATTGCTACAGGCCGTACACCATTAGGGGAGGATGGGACCGCAGCGGTGATCGTCGGATGTACGGGATCGTGTCTGCGCAATCTTCCTCAACCCTTGTACGGAACGCCCCCTTGTTCACTGGCTGCTAAGTAGACGAGGAAGTATTGTCGATGAAGTTAAGGCGAATAACCGTCGTCGATGTGGCGGATTTGGTTCCGTCGTGAGCGCGGGGGGCGGGAAATTTCCGGAAGTCACCGACGAGATCGTCGATCGTTACCGTGACAACTACGCACTTTCGTCTGACATCGTGGTCACCAAAGAGATGGTCCAGAAGCACGTTGACCTTGAATACTCTCTAAAAGAAGTGCTGCTCAGCTCATCGCCAGAACAGCGACCAGATGTCTGGGCCGAGAGTTATGACCGCCTATATCGCGAGTTGCCGTGGCTGGCGGAGACATCGTCGATTGAAAACCGCAGTACAGATCTCCAGTTCGGTCAGTTTCTGAGACTTATTCCGCTCGGGGCTCGAGTGATCGAAATAGGGTCGGGACCTGGTTTCTTGGCCAGATATCTGACGGAGAATGGTCGAAATTGCGTCGCGACTGAAATCACCGCCGAGCGTGGAGTGCGTGAAGATGGCGATGTGTCCTGGCACCTAACGGATGGAATTCACCTGGATTCGTTCGAACCGCAATCCAGCTACGATGTCGTGCTCTCGACGCAGGTCATCGAGCACTTCCACCCAGACGACGTCCAACGTCACTTCGAAGGTGCATTCGCTCTCGCCAAGCCGGGTGGGAGTTACATTTTCACAACGCCGCACGTCTTTTTCGGCCCAGCTGATCTGTCCAGAGTATTGCACCTGGACAGAGCGCACTTCATGCATCTCAAGGAGTACACCCACAGGGAACTCGGTGAGACTGCCCGTCGGGCGGGTTTCAGTCGCGTATACGCCGTCTACGTCCCACCCGCCGTTGTTCGCAAACGTCTTCCGTTTGTGCTCCGATCGCGGTTGCTTTACGTAGTTCTGAGTCAACTTGAACGCCTCTTCGCGAACGCTCGACCTCCACGGCTAGTGCTACGGGCTTTGATGTTCCATGGTGACGTCTTCATCATGGCGACGAAGTAAGGGCACCTATGCGCGTTCTGTGGCTTAGCCCGTGGCTGCGTCCGCTTGCACGGGCCAACGTCGAGGGTCTTCGTGCGCTCGGCGTCGAGGTGATGTTGATAACCGCACCGCTCCATCCAGAATCCGACGCGCTGCGTGAGTACGAAATCGAGTTGCTCGGTCGTCCGCTGCCCCACAAGGGGTGGCTCCCGTTTATCGCGGCGTACGGGCTTGCCAAGCGTTTTCAGCCGGACGTCGTCGTGACCGAATTTCTTCGCGATGTCCGTTGGCGTGCTTTTGGGTCTCTTGCGCCGCGTGTCCGCCTCGTTCACGATGCGCGGCCACACGACCCTACGGAGGTGCTCCCGTGGTGGACTCGGATGTTCTTCGATCGGTGGGACGCTACGGCGGATGCAACCGTGGTCTTCAGCAAGTACGTGTCGGACGCTATTCGCGCTGGGGGAGACCTCCGGCAGCCACTGTACGAGGCCCCGCTCACCAGTGACCTTGACGCTGTATCGGTCCCTTCGTTCGTAGCCGCTGCAGAGCGGAAGAACTTCGTGATGGTCGGCAGGCAAAAACCGTACAAGAATCACGACGTCGTGTTCGCGGCCTGGGAAGCGCACATAGCGGGGCCGTTCTGGCGTGGGGATGAATTAGTGCTGTTGGGCGACGGGGTGATCTCCCGGACACTGCCGAATCATGCACGTTGGCAGCGGGGTTCATATCGCTACCGGCAAATAGTGCCTGAGCTCGCTGCGTACAAGGGGTCGATCGTGCACAGCCGCGCCGCCTCGCAAAGCGGGGTTCAAGTGTTGTCGATGCAGCTGGGCGTACCAACCCTTGTGTCGACCGCCGGCGCCCTACCCGAATACCAGCCACACGGTCTCAGTGTCACGGGCATCGACGACGTTGAAGCTCTAGCGAGCGCTATCGACGCCCTCGCAGATCCGTCTGAGGTCGTTAGGCAGGCAAAGGCGGCCAAGGCGCATTACCAGACCTACTTCGCTGCCGAGATTGCGGCCGGGCGATTGCTCGAGATCTTCACCGACATCGTGCGCGGCGATCAGGCCGCCACTGTGGACCGCCCGGGCAATGGTTTAGGCAAGCGCGGGTGAGGTTACGGCGAAATGGCACTTTGGGCCGAAAGCGGAGCGATCCTGTGCCCAACGGTCAACGGGCACTTTGGGTTTCGTCAAGCCTTGAAACGTACGGCGGTATTGCGACCTTTGTACGGAATATGAGTGAGACTCCGCTTTGGCTCGAATGGCAGGTTCGCCACGTGGCGACCCATTGCGACGGAACGAAACTGGCCCGGATCAAGATCTTCGCGTCCGGGCTCGCGAGCTTTGTCGTCGAAATAATCCTTCGTCGGCCAGACGTTGTCCACCTGCATACCTCGGAACGCGGAAGCTTCGTGCGCAAGGGGATTCTGATCTGGGTGTCCGCTGCTTTCCGGCTGCCGGTGGTGCTCCACATGCATGGTGGGGAGTTCCACGAGTATTTCGAGAACGCGGCCCCATCCGTTCAGCGGGCTATCCGGGCAACGCTTGTCCGCGCTGATGTTGTCGTAGCCCTCGGTGACGTCTGGGCCAAGCGGTTGCGAGATGCCGCTCCCGGCGCACGGGTTGAAGTGATGCCGAACGCGATTCGGTCACAAGATGCCGTCGACCAAGAGTGTCCCGGTGTGGTGCAAGTGGTGTTTCTAGGCGAGCTGTGTGACCGAAAGGGAACATCGGTCCTGATCGACGCTTGGAGCATGATGCTTGCTGGCAACGATGTCGTGTCGACGAAGCTGACCATCGCGGGGTGGGGCGAGATCGATCGCGCTCGCGAACAGATTCGACGGCTCGGCGTGGAGGATTCCATAAGCTTGGCGGGCTGGTTGTCTTCAGCGGAGGTCGCGCAGTTGCTGGCACACTCCCACGTACTCGTACTGCCATCGATCAATGAAGGTCAGCCGATGGCAATACTCGAAGCAATGGCGCGCGGAATATGTGTTGTGTCAACGACTGCCGGCGGCATACCGGAGATGGTGGGCGACGGTGACGGGGTCTTGGTGACCCCCGGCAGCGCACGCGAGTTGGCCGACGCGCTTGAGTTAGTCGTCTCCGACGACGCTGCGCGGCGGCGATTTGGTGAACAGGGACGCCGGAGGGCAAGGGAAGAATTTGACGTCGGAGTGATATCGCGTCGATTCGACGATATGTATCGCAGTGTCGTCGGGGCCGATGAACCGCTTGATGGGCTGGGGACGGCTATCCTGCGAACTCCAGGGGATGCGCGCCCCGGACGCCGACCTCGACGGCGAAAACTGCGCCGGCGTCTGGCTCCCGATCGTCAGGCAGACCCTGGCGCGAAGTAGTCACAAATAGCACGGTGCGATCTGCGCCGCCGAATGTGCACGAACTCGTCTGAGTGACACCGGGGACGCTAATCGTGTCAACCAATCGTCCGGAGGTGTCGTAGTGGTTGACCGCGCCTGCACCCCAGAGCGCGACCCAAAGGCCGCCCTCTTCGTCAATCGCCATGCCATCAGGAAGGCCTGGCGTATCAGTAATTTCGATGTGCGGCCGACGGTTCGACCACGCTCCGTTATCGTCGACGTCGAAGGCATCTACGCGCCTCGTCGGAGTATCGATGTAGAACACACGAGTTCCATCCGCGCTCCATTGGAGTCCGTTCGAAATCGTCACGGGGCTGAGGATTTGAGCGACTTCTCCGTCGGGCGTGACGCGGTATACGGCTCCCTTGTCTGAATCGCCGTCGTAGTTCATCGTTCCGATTACGAAGCTCCCGAGTGGGTCGCATCCTCCGTCGTTGGTTCGTACGGTCGGGTCGAGCACGACCCGAGCAAGAGGCTCGAACGTGGCCAGCTCTGAATCTGCGAGGACGAGCCCATGTTCAGTGGCGAGGACGAACCCAGGCCCTGAGCGATGTCTGATGACCGTTGCGGCTTTGCTTGGAACCGGGTAGCGACGAACTCCGCCCTCTGTGTCGATTGCGACGACGGAAGCTGCCAGAACATCCATGCAAAGGAGTCGCCCGCCGCGGGAATCCCAAAAAGGGCCTTCGCCGTGGTTGGCGAATGAACGAGTGAACCGTTCGGCGCCACGCACTGGTGGTCGACTGGAGCTCATTGGCGGAATAGTAGCCTTGGCGGGCGCTGATGACTTCGCATGGCGGTCGCTGTTTTCGGTTCGAGTTCTGATTTCGGCGGAGAACCTGAGCAAGAACCTAATTTGTACCGGCGCCGACAAGCGACCCAACTGTCCCATTGACGGGAAGCTGTCGGCACACCGCGGCGAACTGTGATGCTGCGATGGGCATGTTAGATTTTTCGTGTGCCTTCGCTAGGAACCGCCAATATTGTCGCATTGACATCAGGTTCGTTCTCATCGCTGCCAAAGGCTTTGAGCCGATGACAGGGTATTCCTTTTCGAGGAAGGTGCGTCTGAAGCGTGCGTTGAGACGCTACTTCAATCTGGTCGCCGGCTTACTTCGAACACCAATTCGTCGACCAATGGCCACGATTGTCTCGGGCGCGGCTTCGGTGGAGAAGGCTCAGGAGGTAGAGGCAAGGCTGCGATTCCTATTCGAGCATCTCGAAAGCGACCTTGATATTCGAACGGTCCGGCGGGCGTCTTGGACGTCATACATCCGGGATGCCGCGGTAGTTGCCGCCGACAGCTCAGCAGTCCATGGTTTTGCGTTGCGGCACCTGGAATGGGTAGCCGATCTCGACTACGACACGAATCTGGCTGACGGCTGGTCGTTGATGGAGCTCGGAGTTGCGATGTCGCCCCGTCGCACCTCCCGCGCGCGAATAGCGGTCGCGGGTAAACGATTTCGAGAGCATATCCGAAAGCTTGAGACGAATGAACCTCGGCCGGCATATATCTTTGGTACTGGCCCGTCGTTGCATCTTGCTCTCAATCGTTCCTTTGCAGACGGAGTTACCATCGTGTGCAACACGATCGTGCGAGATCCAGAACTATGGCGGCACTTGGCGCCTGCATTTCTCGGCGCAGGCGATGCTATTTATCATTTTGGTGACAATCCGCATGCCAGAGCTTTCCGTGCTGACGCATTGAGCCGACTTCAGGAGTCGGAGGGTCGTACATTATTCGTTTATCCGGCCCAGTTCGATGTGATCGTGCAGTCCGAGTTCCGTGCTGTCGAGTCGCTCTTAGTGCCCGTCCCGTGGGGTGAACATACAAACATTGCAGTCGACCTCAATGACCAATTTTTTCTTCCCGACGTCGAGAATGTATTGGCGAATCTTCTACTGCCTCTGGGCTGTTCACTAAGCCGCGATGTCCGGATGTGGGGGTTCGATGGACGAGGGCCGAGTGACAGCGGCTTCTGGGCGAATTCCGATCGGCATGCTTATCCCGAACTCATGCAGTCCATACGGGATGCGCATCCTGCGTTTTTTGCCAATAAGACGCCGAAGGGCAACGAAACTAAGTATGTCAACCAAGTCCACGGGGATTTGTTGGACGAGCGGATGGCGGAAGCCGAGCGGCGCGGCTTCCGGTTTGAAATGCTCCACCCATCGTGGACACCGACGCTACAAAAGAGGTACCGCGAGGAGTCCTCGGACCAGCTTTGATGGCACGAGCACCTCTAGTGGAAGGCTGTGGTCTAAGAAAGTGTGGGCCGTGCATCGGTCGGCCCGTGCACCGGGGTTTCGGTTGTCGGGCCCAGTGCGCGGATAGGTAGACTGCGACATGTTCGTATTCTCAAGGGGGGCAAATGAGATCGATTCAGGAGACTGCAGCACGCGTTAAGTCGGGCCTCATCAAGCGTCGATTGCCCTATGTGGTGACGCTGAGGGATTTCGAGACGGACGGCGTGCGGTTTGAGATCACGAACCTCGTCGAGCATCACAGAGTTGTCGACCATGGCGGCGAGACGGTCTATACGGCCGCGATGCTTGAGAACCTTCGCGAAGACGATGTTCTCTTCGACGTCGGCGCCAACGTGGGCATGGTGACGCTCCACGCGGCAAAGATTTGCCGCACAGTGGCTTTCGAGCCTGACCCCTCATTCCGGCATCGGCTTGAAGTAAACGGCGCGCTGAACGCTGATCGGACGTTCACCCTCGAACCAACTGCGGTGAGCGACGCGGATGGCACCGTGGTTCTCTACACAGACGGTGACGATGGGAACAGTCCGAGCCTGGTCCATCAGCGTGGAGAAGGCGGCAGCGTTTCGGTTGTCGCGCGGTCTCTTGACAGCCTTGTTTCAGAAGCCCGTCTTCCTCGGCCAACCGTGATCAAGCTGGATATTGAAGGCGCGGAGATATTGGCTCTGCGTGGGGCTGTTGAGCTACTGACCGGCCCGGAAAAGCCCCGAGCGTTGTTCATCGAGGTACACGACTCATTCTTGCCTGGGTTCGGGTCGTCCGCCGAAGAGGTGAACGCGTTGCTGCACCAGTTCGGATATACAACTGAAGCCTATCGAGCTCAGCGCGCGGATCAGACCCATCTCATATTGCAGGCTTCATAGGTGCCTGAGGATGCCGCAGCGCGCGGTTGGTAGTCAGACGATTTCCTTGCTGACATCAGGTGGTGGCGGGCTTGATGCAGATGATAATCCTGTGGTATTTGGTTCTGCGAACTCAAGTTCACGCACCGTTTCGGGGAGTTCATCTGGCGGAGACTGACAGGCCACGCCGATCAGCACCACGAGCAGCCAAAAACTATCCTGCGAACTTCCCGGCGCGATCGTCACCTGAGTCATCGAATTGAGCAGCAGGGTAACCATGGCCACAATGGCGGCTAATCCGGCCGCACCCCAACGCGTTCTATAGCGCGACAATCGGATAGTTGCCCAAAGGATGGCGACCGTGAGCAACAGCCATCCGACAATTCCGCCGTCGAACAATTGTTGAAGAAATGAATTGTGCATGGACGCCAGTTCCGGGTGTCGAACTGTCGAGGAGAGCGCCTGTGCGTACGACATTGAGGCGCCAGAACGGTATTGCCCCTGTTGGCCAAAGCCGAACAGCCAATTGAATTCGCTGTCGACCCAGTTCATCCAGTATTCAGTCGATTTTCGCCAAATGATGGAACGGTTGTTCAGCGTGCCAACGTCGGCGGCACGGGTGGTGCGCTCCGGCGCGATGAAGGACAGGAACGCGAGGAGGGCAGGTTGCACCAATGCGACTAAGGCTGGCAGAACAAGAGCCGATATTGATGCAAAGACCGTCACTACAATTCCCACCCATCGGGCGATGAAGGGAAAGAAGATGACGGCGACTGGCAGGGCGACGGCGGCGAAGAGCGCGGTTCTGTTCCCACCTTGAACTATGACGGCAAATGCAGCGGCAAGACCCGCGAGGCGAAGTGAGCGGCGTGTCCAACCCCGCTGGAATATCAAAAAGGCCGTTGCGCCAATGTAGACAGACGCAATGGTTGGTGCGATTTCTAGCGAAGGCGAGAATGGAAATAGAATCCGGAGAGTGCCGCCAGAGTCTCTGATATCGCCAATGCGATCTGCCGCGCCGGGAGAGCGCAATCCTGCTGCATAGCTTATTACGTTCAGCGCAAGGTAGATTCCGGCGCCATCCACAAGCGACGCAATGATCGCGCCGGCGTTGATCGTCATCACTAGGCGGACAACGAGTGCGACTAACAGCAAGAAGAATAGGAGGTCACCCTTCGGCTCTGGTCGCGTGAGAACCAGTAGCGTGGATCCAATCAGAAGAAGGAATGGGCCAGCTTGTATCGTGCGAGTTAGATCGGATTTCCGTGCGTAGGCAGCAAAACCGAGTAAACCCAACGCGAGCAGAGCGGCGGTTGTGCTGAAGGTGCGGATCGCGAACACTGTAGGCAGGAGAAGGACGATCCAGTCGACGGGTTCCGCGCTTGTTAACAGCCCCTCGCGCGATCTGGCGAAGCGTGTCGCGACCGCGTCCGTTTTTGACAATTCCCCCACCTCGGCTTAAACGAGAACCCCGACCCGCCAAACGCGTCGCGGGATTCTAAGAAATGCTACTGGAAGCGACACGCGGTGGCGCCAGATGCAGCGCCTCATTGTGTTGGCCGAGCCGGGTTGCGCGATCCGGGTCGCGCAACCAAGAGCGCAGTGCCGGTCAGGACGGCGAGGCAAACTCCGGCGAAAGCACGGCTCAGCCACGAACCCACGGGGAGGGACAGCGCCGCGACGGTGCAACTCAGAGCCATCGCACCGAGCACAAGTTCAGGCCAGCGCACGGCCCATGCGCGCCATGCAATTTCGAGCTTGGTGAATCGCGTCAGCATGATTGCTACTGCTGCCATGGCGACGTAACCAACCGTAGTTGCATACGCGACTCCGGTCGCGCCAAATTCTCGACCGAATACAAATATAGAACCCAATATTATGACCGCGCCCGTTCCAGTTGCGAATGCGCTGTACTTCGGTAGTCCGGCCGTCAATACGAGATAGTTGATCGCAATCGGGTATAGCCCATATGCAACTTGACCTATCAAAAGGATGCCCGTCAGGGCAAACGCCGGCCAGTATGAAGAAGCGAAGATCCATTGTCCGAAGATTGCCAGAGCCGCACCTACAGCAGCCGGTACTGTGATTGCAACTAGGATCTGCCACCTCACAACGGCATAGGTGTGGTGAGTAGGGGCGGGAAAGGCCTCACGCGAGTAATTTGGTTGCACTGCGCGATTAATCTCAGTTACTACGAGCGTAACGGTCGACGCCATGTTCAAGCCGAGCGAGAGTAAACCGACTTGCGTCAATGACGCAACCGTGGCTAAAGCGGGTCGACTCAAAGATGTAATTGCCCAGTACGACGCCTTATGTGGGATGAGGGGTATGGCGAACTTGGCAACGGTGACAATGTCCGCTTTGGTCAAGCGTGCGCGCGGAGGGCGAACGAGCGCCATGGCTAGTAGTGCCGAGATCACCGCGGTGATCAGATCGGAGATCACCCAGCCTAGAACCCCCAATTTCCAGACGACTAGCAGCATCAACTTGGACGTCGTGAGAACGATGATCGACGTACCGGCTAGACAAACGAATCTGGGCAAATCCCTGCGGGACTGCACCATGGGAAGCGCAAATACTGTCATCGCCGACTGGAAACCAATTGCGAGTATTTCGATAGCCCATAGAGAGCCTGAAACGCCGAGGAAGTCTGAGACGAAGGTTGCAAACAATAGAGCCACCACCGCCGCCGCTACAGGCAGCAGGATGTAGCAATACAATCCTATAGAGCGCAGGAGTCGAGGTGCGTCCTCGCCGCCTCTTGGAACCGTTCTAAAGACCAACGCGTCGAGTGGCTGTGCTAGCAGAGCCACCAAGAGAACGGCCGCCGCAGTGAGCATAGAGGCGGCACCATATTCGGCCGGCGACATAACGTGTGAAATGAACGGCAGGATTAGCAGCGAGATCCCACGCTGCAAACCTGCAAGCAGGAGATAGGTCAGGGCGGCGCTGCCGGTCGACCCGACCCGTTCCTGGCCTTGCGATCGCTTGGACGAGGGCCGCCGCTTGGCGACGCTCCTGTGGCGGGACATCACCAACCCATCAGATATCGAACGAGACGCTACTGATGGAGAGCCTGAGCCACGCTCTCGTCACTCGGAACCCAAACGGGCGGTGGCGCCTCCATCGACGACCAGAACGGAGCCAGTGATGAAACGGGCGTCGCCGCCGATCAAGAATGAGACGGCCCCAGCGATGTCGCTTGGGTTTCCTATGCGACGCAGGGCCGTTCGTTGCCGCAGAACTGCCTTTCGTGCCTCAGCCGATTCATCACCCCAGCGTGCAAACCCCTCGCGAAGCTTCGCCGTATCTATCGCCCCCGGAGAGACACCGTTGACCCGAATATCTGGGCCAAGGTCCATAGCGGCAGATCGAACCCATCCTTCCAACGCGGCCTTCGTCGTGGCGTAAGCCGTGACTCCGCCAGATGTTGCTCGGCCGTGGACGCTGCTGATGGCGACAATCGATCCATCGTTGGCGGCGAGGTTCTCGCGAGTACCTGACGTGAGTGCGTCGACCGCAATGACGTTGACCCGCAGCGCATCGATCCACTCTTCAAGTGATGTCTCGCCGGCCCTGCCGAGCGGTTGCACCGCGCCATTGTGGATGACGGCTTTTAGTTCGTAGTCCCTTGCCAATTCCTGGCCGAGCTTCACCAATTGGTCAGACTTCGAAAGGTCGAGTTGCACATCCACATCGGCCGCTGGCGCAGGGTTGCGGTCGATTCCGATTGCGACATAGCCGTCCAGCCGCATCCGTTCGCACAAGGCTGCGCCAATTCCGCCCGCGGCTCCGGTAATGACTACGGCCCGGGTCAAGGCGCCAGCTCCTCGAGGAGAAATTCGACGGCAGTATTGCTGGCGCGGACGACGCCTTCGCGAGTGTTCGATGCGTTGTGCGCACCCAAAATCACGTTCGGCAGCGTTCGGAGTTCACTAGACAGGGGGAGGGGCTCAACCTCAAAGACATCGAGAGCGGCTCCGGCCAGCTGGCCATTCCTGAGTGCGTCGATGAGGTCGGATTCCAAAACAACTGGACCCCTCGCCACATTGACTAGGTAGGCATCCGGACTCACTAGGGCCAGACGGTTGGCGTCTATCAGATGGTAGGTCTCAGGTGTCAGCGGGCAGGCCAACACGATGAAGCGGCTGGTTGCCAACAGCGACTCGAGATCAATCATGGCCACCTGCGTCGCCTCTGCGCGGACATATGGGTCGAAGGCGACGACATCCATGCCAAAGCCCGCGCCGCGCTTGGCGATCTCACGTCCGATCGCGCCAAAACCCACCACGCCGAGTCGCGCACCGGCAAGTGTTATCCCCTCCACTTTCGGCCATTCGCCGCGCCGGACTGCGGCATCTATGGAGAGGTAACCTCGCACAAGGTTCAGGATGTAGCCGAATGCCGAATCGGCGACCTCGTAGCCGAAGACACCCGGCGTGTTGCGAACGGTCACCCCGTGCTCTCGGGCAGCTTCGTGATCAACCGAGTCCATTCCGATGCCCCATCGAATCACGGTCGTCAATCTTGTTGCACCGTCGAAGAACTCGCGGTCAAGCTCGTCGTCGCCGGCGATGATACCTACCAGGCGAGACCCATATTCGAGTAAGTCGGTTGCAGTGAACTGCTGACGGCCATCGAGATCCGGCGCCAGGACCTCGAATCCGAGGTCTTCGATGCGCTGACGATGTCGTGGAAGCTCGACTTGCATCTGGCGGCATGTGACCAGAACCAGCGGCACGCTCATTTGTTGCTCTCGATGCTCGCGGCAATGGCTGCGGCCATTGCGAAATCCTCTTCGGTATCTATGTCGATTGCCTCCAGCGGGGCCATCTCGACCATGAGCGGGAGGGCGCCGACCCGATTTCCTCGCTCCCGCAGAAGGTCTGGAGTGAAGATGAAGAAGCATGAATTCTCGATGAACAGCGGCGCTAAATCTTGCGTGCGGAGGAGGACCGAGGGGTCGTGGTTGACTGCCTGGGACTCGGCGTCCCATAGTCGGGCTTGCAATCGTGTGACGCTGAACATGGAGTCGAATGCGCCATCGCGTTCCTGGAATTTTCTCAACGCGCCAGACACGGTTTCAGCTTTCAAGAACGGATTCGTGGAGTGAGTCTGTAGGGCAACGTCGGCGTCGACTTGGTCGAGCGTGTTGATCAGCACGTCGTTCATTGCAATAGCGCCGTCGCGAAGGTGCTCAGGTCGGAGGAGTACCCGCACGTCCGGGAAGTGCTCGGCGCAGTCATCGATGATGAATTCACTGTCGGTGTCGATCACTATGAGGTCGATCTCAGCTACCGCGCTCAACGTACGGACCACATGGTGGTACAGCGGAATTCCACCTAAGTGGCGGTAATTCTTGCCTGGCACGCGCTCACTGTTGTGGCGCATTGGGACGACGGCGACGGTGCAGTTCATTGCTCTCCACGGGGGATTGGCTAGGTGCCTTCGGAGTACTCGATCTTTCGACCGGGTGCGGCGGTGGGGGCTTGTTGCTGTGAGTTGGCGGGGTAGTAGAACCGCTGCAGGAGCCGCTCTGAAACGTGGTCTGGCTGACGGAAGCCTTCCCAGGTGCCGATGAACTGTGCGAGCCTGAACAACGGAATGCCGATCACGTTGTTGTGGAGCCGGTTGGCTCTAGCTGCGCCGAGATAGTCACCGGTGATGTTCGTCAACGCGAGGGCAACAGCTCTTGGCAGAGACATCTTCGACCCCTCTACGATGCGCGCGTATGCGATCGCCTCACGTCGATACCGGTTGCGGATGACACCCCAAGTCTCCTCGTGGACGTGGACTACTGGCGCGTCGGCGACGTAGGCGATCTTGTGTGCGTTCGCAATGGCCTTTCGCGCAAAATCGAGATCCTCGAGGCCGGTGAGAGTCTCGTCGTAGGGCGATTCCTGCCAAACTGACCTGCGCACTGCGGCATTGGCATTGTTGCTGAATGGATGGCCCTGGTCCCAGATGTTCTCGGTCGGAAACCATTTGAGCATCACGCGCGATTCGGAGTACTTCGTCCGCTCGTCGCCAATCTGACGTCCATATGCGATGGCTACGCCCGGACGATCGAAGGCGCTGACGAGATGTTCTACGTAAGTGTCGTAAACGGGGTAAACGTGTGCAGATGCAAAGAGGAGAATGTCGCCGGTCGCTGCAGCGCACCCTCTGTTGAGTGCTCGCCCGAACGAGAATTCGTTCTTGGCAATGCGCACAACAGTGCAGCCTGCTGCCTCGGCAATCGCGACGGTGTCATCGGTCGACCCGGAGTCGACGAGGATGATCTCGTCAGGCTTGACGGTTTGTTGGTCCAAACCCCTCAACAGACGGCCGATGTGCTGGCCTTCGTTCAAGGCTCGGATGACCGCCGACACGCGCCGCGGTTGGTCCACGTCACTCATTTCGACGTTGGAAACATTTTGCATTTCGACCGCAGTTGCTCAAGGTCTTTAGTCGTGAAGTACTGATCCCCATTGCCACCCCCAAGTCGCAGAATACTAGAGGCTGGCATGCTGTGCGTTGCAACCCCCTCGACTATCGCGATGTGAAAGTGCGACACCCAATCATTTTGGGCGACAACGGCTGTCAGTCCGGACTCTCGACTGCTGGGCGATGGACGTATTGTAGAGCTTGCCGTCGCCGCTCGAATCAGAACTTGTCTCCCTCCGTCTCGTCGAGCGACGACGTCGTTGACTCTTGCGGAGCGATAAGGCGAGACGGTGGAGCTCAACGGGCATTACGTGTCGCTACGGCGCCGGCGGCCACGTTTGCCGCTGGTTCCAGCAGCCTGCTTTGGTGTGTCTTCGCTGTAGTAGCTGTAGCTGTAGTAGTCGTTTCCGCGGTGAGGCGTCATCGTGAATACCGTGCCGAGAGGTGAAACGCCAACACCCTCTAGGTTCCTGACCGCATGCGCGAGTTGCTCTCGTTTGGTCTGTCCGTATCGGGCCATCATGAGGACACCATCGGCACTGGTCGCAAGAATGGCGGCATCGGTGACTGCAAGCAACGGTGAAGAATCCACGATGACGTAGTCGAATTGCGAGCGCAGTTCACTCAAAATCTTCTGCGCTGCCAAGGATCCGAGGAGCTCGCTCGGATTTGGTGGGGTCGGTCCTGAAGCGAGAACGGTCAACCCCGGTGTACTCGTCTTCTGAAGCACTTCCGATAACGTGGCTGCCCCGCTCAGTACGGTGCTGAATCCAACGGTCCCGACAACGTCGAGATACTTGGCCAGCATGGGACGACGCATGTCGCCATCGACGAGCACGACGTTGTGTTCACCCTCCGCCAACGCGAGAGCGATGTTGATGGCGGTCGTTGACTTACCTTCGCCCGGCAGAGAACTCGTAACGACGATCAAACGCGGCGGGTTGTCCACGGCGAGAAACTGGAGATTGGTGCGAAGTTTGCGAAAGGACTCAGCGATTGCAGAATTGTCGTTCTCAAAGGCGATCGACGGGTTCTCTCGACGTTCCTTATCGAGCGGAATCGTGCCCACGAGACCAGTCTTGGTGATCTCCTCGAGGGTCTCTTGATCCTTGATGGTGTTGTCCAGTCGGTCTCGGATCACTGCAAGCCCCACGCCAAGCAGCAAACCAATACCAAGTCCGGCGAGAAGGTTACGCTTCGTGTTCGGAACCACAGGTTCCGCAGGAACGGTTGCACGCTGTTCGACGATTACGCGCGCGTCGGGGATCGATCCGTCACCCGGCGTTTCCAGTTCGCGTGACATTGCCACGAATTCGTCGGACAGTGTATTTGCGATGTCACGCGCTCGAACGGGCGATTCGTCGTGGACCTTCACCTCGATCAGAACCGTGTCGGGTTTCGCCGTAGCCTCGACGTTGGCGCTCAGCGTTTCCGCGGTCGTGTCCAGACCCAATTTATCGATGGTGCGCTGCGCCAAGGTTTCTCCTTGGAGCAACTCCGTGTAGGAGAGCACGCGCTGCTGCGAGAACAGATTCCCTTGGTACAGCTCGTTCACCGAGGCACCGGAAGTTGTCGACACGAAAAGCCTGGTAGACGCCTGGTACAACGGCGTTGTGAGAAGTGTGACGGTCACTGCTCCGAGTACCGCGACCAGCACTGTCACGCAGACTATGAGCCAACGGGAACGCAGCAATCTTACGAAGCCCCGTATATCCATATCCGTTTCCGCCCCTCACCGCTGGTCGCCCAGCCCCCCATGGCCCCTAAGCTCCGTCGTCCGAAGTCACGGCTTGGGCAACCATACCGCTCACATCGTCGGCGACGCTCCTTTAGCGCCGCAACGCGACGCGATCGTGGCAATCGGATTCGCCCGCTCGTAGGCGGTCACGAATCATCCATGCATGTAGGTCCCGAGACGGCGGGAACGAGGTCGTCAACCAATGGTTGCACTGGGACACGAGCCTCTCTCTGAACCGCCGGTTCGGTTAAGGGGATCGTCCTTTCCCCGGATTTACCGGCGGTATGGCTATCTGAATTCGGACGCCGGGTGGCCGAGTTCCGTGCCGCGTACTACTGGTACTCGTTCGGCCGTTGACGGTTGCGCTCGTCAGGATCACGCCCTTGGTGGTGGCGATCGAACGGACTGACGTCAACATGGTGTCGATCGGCACCTTGATCGGGCTGGAGAGAATCGAGCTGAAAAACAGGCCTCTCCGTAAGCCGAGACTGGCAAAGTCTTGCGAACGTCTATCCGTGGAGTCCATAATTTGGGTAGCTGTCGCCACCGGGGGGGTTGGACATGGCCAATTGGCTACTTTTTTATTTCATCGGTTGCGTGCCCGTCGTGCTTGCGGTGAGTTGCATCGGATTTGCGAAACGGATGTCGCACCAAATGGGACGTCACGCGACAGTGCGATTGTCGTTCGCCGCTGGCCTGCTGTGGCCGCTGTTGGCGGTCGCCGGGGTGCAGGTCGTGGCACTGCTCATTCTGAAGACGGCGCTCGGGTCGGTGCGGAGCCTCGGCAGCAGCGCTGTCGTACGTGTTGAGATTCCCGCGGTGGAGAACCTGACGCCAGCAGTCGCGTCGCCCGTCGCCGCCGCGGCTTGACGTCTTGCCGCTGCCTCGCTTCTACCGCAATCACACAAGCAGGACGTAATGGCGAACGCTGCTGCCAACAAGGCGAAGCGAGCCGGCCTGACCCGACCAGGGGCCTGCCGGTTCCTACCGTGTCGCGGTGGGGGTTTCTCGCGCCAGGTAGCCCGCGAGTGCGTCGACCGCGTCAGCAGGCGAAAAGCCCACCGACTCGATCTTGGCCAGGTCGAGGGCGCTGTTGTTGGGCCGTGGCGCAACCGGATTGGATGCCGTCGCGAAGTATTGGGCGGTGCTCACTTCGGTAACCCGATTCGGGTCGTGGCCCGTGAGCGCGAATACGCGCTTGGCGACGTCGGCCCACGACATGACCGGCCCGGCCCCCGTCACGTTGTAGGTGCCGTACGGCGATCGCTCGTCGACCAGATGGCGGATCGCCCGGCTGAGATCCGAGGTGAAGGTGAGGCGGCCGACCTGGTCGTCGACGACCGACGGGTCGACCCCGCGTTCGGCTAGAGACGCCATCGTCTTCACGAAGTTGGCGCCGTCGCCGATCACCCATGAGGTGCGCACGATGTAGTGCCGTGGCACGGTGCCGACGACGAGGTCGCCAGCCGCCTTCGTCTGGCCGTAGACCCCGAGCGGGGACACGGGATCGTCCTCGCGGTAGGGGCGTTGCGCGGTGCCGTCGAAGACGTAGTCGCTGGAGACGTGGACCAGCGTGATGCCGTGCGTGGACGCGATCCGCGCCAACGCGGCCACTCCGGTGACATTGGCCGCCCACGCCGCGGCACGCCCCTCGGGCGTCTCGGCGGCATCCACGGCCGTGAACGCGGCCGTGTTGACGATGGTCTCGTAATCTCGCCAGCGACGGACGCTTTCGAGGCCAGGTGCCGTGAGGTCGACGTCGCTGCGGTCGGCGAATTCGACGCTCGACAGATCGGCGTACGCGTGGCGCAACGCTTGGCCCAGTTGTCCGCCGGCGCCGAGAACCAACGTCTTGCGCGGCGGGACGGGGGTGACGTCGGCCAACCGCGGATGGTCGCGGTCCTTCGCCGACAACTCCGCGCGCTCCAAGGGAATTGGCCAGTCGATCGCCACCGTCTCGTCGGCCAGGTTCAGGAACGTGTACGAGGCGTCGGGGGAGTAGTGGTCGTTGACCAGGTAGGTGTAGGCCGTGTTGGGCTCGAGTGTCTGGAAGGCGTTGCCGACGCCGCGGGGAACGAACACCGCCCGTGACGGGTCGAGCTCGGCGGTGGCCACCGCGCCGAACGTGGAGCCGGCGCGCAGGTCCACCCATGCGCCGAAGATGCGACCGGAGGCAACGGAAACGAACTTGTCCCACGGCTCCGCATGGATGCCGCGGGTGGTGCCTTCTGCGTCGTTGAACGAGACGTTGTTCTGGACGGGACCGAAGTCGGGTAGTCCCGCGGCAACCATCTTCTCGCGCTGCCAGTTCTCCTTGAACCAGCCGCGATTGTCGCCGTGGACGGGCAGGTCCCACACCGTCAGCCCGGGGATGGCAGTCGGGTTGGCCTGCAACGACTTTCCGTACTCGGTCACGGGCTCGTCGCCGTCACTGCCCGAGTTCGGCGTAGAACGCCTCGGTCGAGTCCTTCGTCGGGGCCCACCAGTCCTCGTGATCGCGGTACCAGTCGACGGTGGCGGCCAGTCCACGCTCGAAGTCTCCGTACCGCGGCCGCCAGCCGAGTTCGTCGCGAAGTTTGGTCGAGTCGATCGCGTAGCGCAGGTCGTGGCCGGCCCGGTCGGTGACGTGGTCGTAGGCGTCGGCGGGCTCACCCATGAGTTGAAGGATCAGTTCGACGACGGTCTTGTTGTCCTTCTCGCCGTCGGCGCCGATGAGGTACGTCTCGCCGATTCGGCCCTTCTCCAGGACCGTCAGCACCGCCGACGAGTGGTCGTCGGCGTGTATCCAGTCGCGCACGTTGCGGCCTTCGCCGTACAACTTGGGCCGAACTCCCCGAAGGACATTCGTGATCTGGCGCGGGATGAACTTCTCGACGTGTTGGTACGGGCCGTAGTTGTTCGAGCAGTTGGAGATCGTCGCGGCGACACCGAAGGATCGCACCCACGCCCGCACCAGCAGATCACTACCGGCCTTCGTCGAGGAGTAGGGCGACGAGGGGTTGTAGGGAGTGTCTTCGGTGAACCTCGCTGGATCGTCGAGATCGAGATCTCCGTAGACCTCGTCGGTCGAGATGTGGTGCAGCCGGGTGCCGTGCTTGCGCACCGCCTCCAGCAACGTGAACGTGCCCACGATGTTGGTCTGCAGGAACGGGTTTGGGTCATGCAACGAGTTGTCGTTGTGCGACTCGGCGGCGTAGTGGACGACCGCGCCGACCGACCCCACCAGCTCGTCGACCAGAGCCGCGTCGGCGACATCACCTCGAACGAACGCCACGCGGTCGTCGGGCAAACCCTCCAGCGACGCGAGATTGCCGGCATAGGTCAGTTTGTCCAACACGGTGACGTGATGGTCGGTGTGGTCCACGACGTAGTGCACGAAGTTCGAACCGATGAAACCGGCGCCGCCGGTGACCAGCAGCCGCATCATCGTCCCCGCTCGAGCAGATCGAGCAGGTAACCGCCGTAGCCGGACTTCACCATGGTGGCGGCTCGAATCTTCACCTCGTCGTCGGTGAGAAAGCCTCGGCGCCAAGCGATTTCCTCGGGTACGCCAATCTTCAACCCAGTGCGTCGCTCCATCGTGCGCACGTAGTCAGCGGCGTCGGTCATCTGATCGAACGTCCCCGTGTCCAGCCACGCCGTCCCTCGGGGCAGCACCTCCACATGCAGGCGGCCTTGTTGCAGATACGCACGATTGACGTCAGTGATCTCGTACTCGCCGCGAGCGCTCGGACGCAGGTCATGGGCAATGGCGACTACGTCGTTGTCGTAGAAGTACAAACCGGGTATCGCGTAGTTGCTCTTGGGTTGCGCGGGCTTCTCCTCCAGCGACACCGCTTGTCCGTCACCGTCGAACTCGATGACGCCGTATGCCGTCGGCTCGCTTACCCAGTAGGCGAAGATGGCGCCCCCGTCGATGTCTGTGAATCGACTGAGTTGTCCGCCAAGGCCCGGGCCATACAGCAGGTTGTCGCCCAGTACGAGTGCAACCTTGTCGGTGCCGATGAAGGAGGCGCCGAGGGTGAACGCTTGGGCCAGGCCATCCGGTGAGGGTTGGCGGGCATAGGAGATCGACACTCCGAACTGGGAGCCGTCGCCGAGAAGACGCTCAAAGCCGCTCGCGTCGTGAGGGGTGGTAATCACCAGAATGTCGCGGATGCCGGCGAGCATCAGTGTCGACAATGGGTAATACACCATTGGCTTGTCGTACACCGGGATCAGCTGTTTCGACACTCCCAGCGTGATCGGATGCAATCGCGTACCTGACCCCCCGGCCAAAATAATTCCCCGCACGCGTACATCGTGGCACAGCCGGCGGAACAGGGCTTTGCCACTTGGGTCGTGGCTCCGCTGCAATCGGTGCTGACGTGGCGGTGGACTCAAACAGTCTGGTCAACAACGACATTGAGAAAGAAGCCTTATGGCAAACGCTCGACAATCCGTGCGGACTCGGGCTCTATCCAGTGCACGTTGGCACCAAAACCGTTGGAGTGACATTGTCGATCAAAGGCTGAACTGGTACCCGCGCCTCACCCGGAGCCGTCGGCTCTGAGAGCCGGAAAGTCAAAACAGCAGTCTTTCCAGGCGGTATTGCCACTTGGGCTTCAAAGCTCGGGTGGCCGCGCTCCGACGCTCCGAAGACACGGATCCTAGTGTCATTGGCAAGGACACCAATTAGTTGTGCATTTTTGGTGGCGAGAAGTCGGACCGACGTGAGCATTGCGCCTTTTGGAATATTCTCCGCGAGTCCGGTGAAGAAGCCCAATCGCCCTGCGACGTAATCCGATAGAGGTGTCGCATCTGCGAGTGTATTGGTCAACCGAACCGTGACGGTCGACAGTCGTGTATCGCCCTCGCATCCGTCGGCAACATACTCGATCTGCCGCTTCAAGTAGTAGTCCATCTTGTTGCCGCCGAGATTGTTGACGACGACTCCTGCGTATGGCGCCGGATCGTCGGGGACTTCGTGGGCCAGCGGAGTTTCCTCCAGAAGTTTTTGGTCGGCGGGCGACGAGCTCCACACCAAGATTCGGCGCTCGCTGACCGCTCGACCCAAGGCGTCGAACAATATGCGGGGAGACTTCACCGGGCCGCTGATCTTCTTGACCACTTCGCTGGCAACGTCCTGCAGATACTGTTTCCGTGCGGCTTGGTCGGTGGGAAAGCGGTCATACACCGTCGACTCGGTGAGTTCGACGACGTTGCCTTCCGTCACCGTCTCGCCACCAGGCATCACCACCGGTCCGGTAGCGCCGAGGATGTAGCTCAAGGCGACAGGGTCGATGGCGATGACGCCGTCAACGTCCATCCCTGACTGTTGGGCCCACATCGACTTCCAGATTTGTGCCGCATACGGGAAGTGGGCGCTTTGATTGCTGTTCTTGATATCAGTGGTCGGCTTTGTGAACCCGTACTGTTGATCGAAATCTTGGCCGAGGCTGATCGGTGTGAATGGCTTGTCGAACAACTCGGTGTTCGGTCCCAGCGCGTCCACACTGGGCTTGCCGTTGTCGAACCGCAGGACTCCGAATCCCCCAAGCAAGCCTCCGGTGCCTCGCGCTTCGGCGTTGGTCTGGAAGCCCATGAAGTAGCTGCGTGGGCCGTCGGCACCCATCATCGACGGCGCCAACCGGGCGGCGATGGCCGTGCCGCCCAGAAGGTGCGCAACGTCCGATGTCTGGGCTTGCAGTTTTGATCGGGCCTCCCCAATCACGGAGAGGTACCGCGGATTCGAAATCGCCTTGGCGTCAGCGTCGAGCCGGGCCGCGGCTGCGGCGATCTTGCTTAGCGCTGGCTCTTCTCGACGCAGTGCCTCCACGTCCAGCCGACCGTCAGCCAGCATCTGATTCGGCGCGACAGTCGCTCCGGCGTCTGCAGCGGGCTTCAACACGTCGGCGGTCAGCCCGAGCACCACGTCGGATATCTGTTGACCGGTCTTGAAGGGGCTGCCCAACCACGGCACGACGGAAACGATGTTCCACGGCAGGCTGTGTGTTGCGTCTCGCGCCGCCTGCGCGTGTGACTGCGCATCACCTGCAAAGCGCGCTGCGTCAGCCGTATTACCCTGCAGCAGGGCATCTTTGGTCTGCTGCGCGCTTGCCCGCGCTTGTTCGAGATTGGTCTTGGCTGCTTGCGCTCGGAACCCGAGCCAGCATCCGAAGGCGATGACGACCACTATCACCGCAAGCGCCGCCAAAGCAACAGGGCGGCGCCTGAACCGGTGCCGTCTTTCATCGTCGTCTTCTATGGTTCGAGACTCGTCGTCGGAGATCGAATCGCCGTCAGACCGACGCCAGCTGAAAAGGCCCACTCAGTACATTCCCCGCGCTCCGGTTGCAGTCTGCACCAGCAGAACAGCTACAAAAGTTGGCCAAAAAGAAACAACTCGCCAGATGCCTGTTGGCATTGACTGGCGAGTTGCGTCCAACCTCGTTCTATTGAGCGGTCTGGTAGGGCCCGACCTGGAAAGTGATGGCAATGTTGTTGGCGAAGGCGCTTACCCCGTCGCCCACGTTGGTGAAGAAGGTGCCGATCGGCCCCGGGAGAACGCTGCCAATTACCTTGAAGAGTTGACCGGTACTCGCGGCCACGACATAGGCGGCGGTTCCGATGTAGACGACCGCCCCCCTGACGATGGCTTGGGTTCCGGCGGCGAATCCTTGCACCGCGTAGCACCCGATTGAGAAGTTCACGGTCGCGCAATCCGCAGCGGCCGACGGGGCGGCGAGTGCAGCGCGTGAGATGACTGGACTGACTTCCTCCGTCACATATCCACCGATGCCCTGGATGAATGTTGTGGTACTCGGAGACGCATAGGCCATCGTCGGCGCGAGCGCGGCCGGCGTGAGCACGGTGGCGGCGGTTAGGGCCGCAGCGGCGGCGCCTACCTGGAACTTTGTGAAGCGAGTGGCAACGGTCGACATTTCTCCCCCAGCTGTTTGACCAAGCTAATTGCGATAAACATCCCAGACTGTGAGCCTGTTGTCAACAGGAAACGCGGGCTGAAGTGGGACGATGGTGGGCACAATGCCTTCATGGGGCACGAAATATGGCTGGAGAACCTGCCCCCTCTGCAAACGAAGATGGCCAATGTCTCGAGAAGGTCTGTCGGTGAAGTCAATAAATCTGTTAGCTGTTTCCGCCAAAGGGCTCGGACATGGCCAGTTGGCTCCGTTTTTATTCAGCCGGGTGTGTAGCCGTGATGCCTGGGGTGGCATACCTCGGGGTTCAACGAAGCGGTCGTCACATGAAATGAGGCGTCGCGCGACCGCGCGATTGTCGTTCTCGCCTAGCCCGTCGTGGACCGTTGATGGCGGTCGCCGGCATGCGGCGACGGCACTGCTCTCTCGAAGAGGACTCCCGGGTGAGTGCGGAGTCTTGCCAGCAGCCGCTGCGGCCTGACGCTACTTCCCATGGCCTCGCACCTACAGCAACCGCACAGGTTCCTGACGCGACGGTCAATCAGCCCGTCTGTCGCCACCCGCTGTGCGAGCATTCCCGATGGGTCAGCGCTCGCGAGGCCCATGGGCGCGGTAGGTGGAGGTCGGTACATGCGTCGCACGGTTCGTTCAATTGGGGTCCTGTTCGTCGCGATGCTCGGCGCAGTCGGGCTGGTCATCGGCTCGGCGTTCGCAGCCGCCTTGGCCTTTGGTGCCACCGCGCTGATCGTGCCCGGCACGGGAACCCACAACATCCTTCCGCCGAACGCGGTCGTCGGTTACAAGGAGAACGCGGCCGACCGTTACATCAACGTCTCGGGCCAGCCTTGTACCTCGACCGACGGTTGCAACCTCGTCGGCGTCGACTATCCGGCGAGCTTCTTCCCGTTGGCCATCATTCCGGGGTGGTGCCCAGGGCTGAAGTGCGACACCTGGGACAAGTCGGTGGGAACCGGCGTCACCAACCTCGACACCGCGCTGACGGACACTCTCGAGAACACGTCGGACCCGATCGTCATCTTCGGGTATTCCCAAGGCGGAGCGGTCGTTTCGCGGGAGATGTACAACATCGCCGAAGAGGACAAGGATCGCGTCTCCGTCGTCACCATCGGCAACATCAACAACCCGCTTGGAGCGTGGTCGCGGCTGAGCTTCCTGCCCCACATCCCGTTCCTGAACATCTCGTTTGGCCCGCAGTTGCCCACCGACATCGGAATCAAGAGCACGAACTACAGCTTCGAATACGACCCGGTCGGCGATGCTCCGCAGTACTGGGGCAACCCGCTGGCGCTGCTGAACGCGTTGGTGGCCTTGGAGTACGTGCACGGCTACTACCTGGATCCGACCAGCAACGCGCCGACCGACTCGTTGCCGTACGGGTACGACGACGGCACGCTGGCGACTGCCATCACCAATGCGCCGAAGCGCACCTACAACGACGCGACGTTCGTCCTCATCCCGCAGCAAGGGGCGCTGCCGCTGTACCTGCCCGTCCTCGACATCGGCAAGCAGCTGGGTATCAGCGGGCTCGTCAAACCTCTTGTCGCACTTCTCAACCCGGTGACCAAGTTGCTCGTCAACCTCGGCTATGACCGCATCACAAATCCCGGCATCGCCAGGACGCTGTCGATCCTGCCGTTCAACCCGTTGACCTTCAACCCGGTCGACTTCTCGGTGAAGTTCGTGGCCGCCATCGCACAGGGCATCCAGGATGCGCTCGCCGGTGGCGCATCGTTGACCCCGGCCACGACGCCGGTGACGACACTCGCCGCCCGCGGCGCCGCCCCGCAGACCGTCGACGCGATCGAGACCAAGACGGTCGCCCCGGTCGCCCTCAACTCGAGCACGTCCGGTACCGACTTGCCGCAGGCGTCGGGGGAGAAGGGGTCGACGGATCAGGACGCCGACGCGAAGGCAAAGGCCGAGGCGGACAAGGCCGATGCCAAGGCTGCGGCGGAGGCGAAGGCGGCTGAAGAAAAGGCCGCAGCCGACGCCAAGGCTGCTGCGGACAAGGAAGCCTCGGACAAGGAAGCCACGGAGAAGGCAGCGGCCGAAGCAAAGGCGAAGGCCGACAAGGAGAAGGCTGCTGAAGAGAAGGCCGCAGCCGACAAGCTGAAGGACGCCAAGGAAGCTGCCGACAAGGAGCAGGACGCTGCGGCGAAGGCTGCCGCGGACAAGGCGAAGGAAGCGGCCGACAACGCCAAGGCCGCTGGCGCCGCAGGTGACGGCCCGACCAAGGTCACCGGCACCGACACCGGCACCACTGCTGCCCCTGCCAAGGACGCGGGCGCCGGCGACACGGAGAAGCAAGCCGCCTGACCCGAGGACAAGCGAAAGAAGCCCGGCACTCCGCGAGGGAGTGCCGGGCTTCGTTTTCGTCCGTGACCGTCAGGCGACGGTGGCGGCGCCAGGCTTGAGGTAGGTGACCAGGCTGACGTCGATCGACTCGTCGACGAAGTAGTACTGGCACCCCTTGAGGTACTTCATGTACCGGTTGTAGTTCTCCTCGTCGGTCGCGGCGATCGCCTCGTCCTTGTGGTTCTCCAACGCGGCGGCCCAGATGCCGAGGGTCTTGATGTAGTGGTTGCGCAGCGACATCGCCTCCGGCACCACGAAGCCGGCCTTCTCGCCGTGTTCGACCATCATCTTGGTGCTCGGGATGCGGCCGCCGGGGAAGATCTCGGTGATCATGAACTTGATGAAGCGGGCCATCTCGAAGGTCAGCTTCCGACCGCGCGCCAGCAAGTCGTCGGGGTGGTAGCCGACGCTGCTCTGCAGCGTCATCCGGCCGTCGTCGGGCATCACGTCGAAGCACATCTTGAAGAAGTCGTCGTAGCGCTCGAAGCCGAAGTGCTCGAAGGCCTCGATCGACACGATGCGGTCCACGGGGGAGTGGAACTGCTCCCAGCCCTCCAGCCGCACGTCGAACTTGCGGTCGCTGCCAAGCTTGCCCAGCAACTGTTCGCAGTAGGCCTGCTGGTTCTTGCTGAGGGTCAATCCGATGACGTTTACGTCATACTTCTCCATCGCGCGCTGCAGCGTCAGACCCCAGCCGCAGCCGACCTCGAGCAGCGTCATGCCCGGCTTCAGGTCGAGTCGCTCGAGGTGCTGGTCGACGTTGGCGATCTGCGCCTCGGACAGCGTCGCGTCCGGGCCGGTGAAGAACGCGCAGCTGTACTTGCGCGTCGGGTCTTGGAACACCCCGAAGAAGTCGTCTGACAAGTCGTAGTGAGCTTGAATGTCCTCGAAGTGCGGCGTCATGTCCTTGATGCCGGTGTTGTCAGCCATATTTCCTGCTGGGCCTTTCTTCATCGCTGCAGCGGGTGCGCAGATGTGTCGTCGTCGTGGTCCCGTTGGTTCGGACCCTACCCGCGGATAGGGGTCGCAACGCGCAAACTCGCCCCTCAGGCGCTACAGAGTATCGGTTAGTGGGAGGTCGACCCCAGGTCGACCGGAGACTTCGTGAACGTGAACTGGTTGACGTCGGCCTGCCCTAGCTTGAACAACCGGGCGCATCCCGTCAGGTAATGCATGTAGCGGTCGTAGACCTCCTGGGACTGCAAGGCAACGGCCTCGTCACGGTGCGCCTCGAGCGACTCGGCCCAAATGTCCAGCGTGCGCGCGTAGTGCGGTTGCAGCGACTGGGTCCTGGTCAACGTGAAACCCGCCGACCCCGCGAGCTCGCCGACCATCTCGGTCTTGCAGAGCTGACCGCCGGGGAAGATCTCGGTCATGATGAATTTGATGAAGCGGGCGAGCTCCATCGTCAGCGGCACGCCGTTGGCCCTGGCGTACTCCATCGACACCCCGCAAATGGTGTGCAGCATCATCACGCCGTCGTCGGGCAGCACCCGGTAGGCCATCTTGAAGAACTCGCCGTAGCGGTCGAAGCCGAAGTGCTCGAAGGCCCCGATGGACACGATCCGGTCGACGGGCTCGTCGAACTGCTCCCAGCCGTTGAGCAGCACCCGCTTGGACCGCGGGCTCGAGGAGTCGGCGAACAGCTTCTCGACGTGGGCGTGCTGATTCTCGCTCAACGTGAGGCCGACGACGTTGACGTCGTACTTCTCGATGGCGCGCATCATCGTCGCGCCCCAGCCACAGCCGATGTCGAGCAACGTCATCCCCGGTTGGAGGCCCAACTTGCCCAACGACAGGTCGATCTTCGCGAGCTGCGCCTCTTCGAGCGTCATGTCCTCGCGCTCGAAGTAGGCGCAGCTGTAGGTGTGCGTGTCGTCGAGGAACAACCGGTAGAAGTCGTCGGACAGGTCGTAGTGCGACTGCACGTCGTCGAAGTGGGGAACGAGGTCGGCCATGAGATGGGTCCGCCTTCCGGGTGATGGGACGCGAAACCAGGTGGTCGAGGGGAGTCGAACTTCCGCGATGGGGGGAGTTACTTGGCGAGGGTGAACTGACAGACGTCGATGTAGCCCTCGTGGAAGCCCTTGGCGCAGCCGGTGAGGTAGTGCATGTACCGGTCGTACACCTCTTCGGACTGCACGGCGATGGCCTCGTCCTTGTGCGCTTCCAGCGCGGCCGACCAGGTGTCCAGCGTTCTGGCGTAGTGCTTCTGCAGGGACTGCGTCCTGGTCAGGTTGAAGCCGGCCTTGCTGCCGAACTCGCCGACCATCTCGGTGGTCGGCAGGTAGCCGCCCGGGAAGATCTCGGTGAGGATGAACTTCACGAACCGGGCGATCGAGAACGTCAACGGCAACCCGGCCGCGGTCATCTGCGGCAGCGTGAGCGCCGTGATGGTGTGAAGCAACATGACGCCGTCGTCGGGCAGCGCCTTGTAGGCCATCGTGAAGAAATCGTCCCAGCGGTCCTTGCCGAAGTGCTCGAAGGCACCGATCGACACGATCCGGTCGACGGGCTCGTCGAACTGTTCCCAG
Source organism: Mycobacterium sp. AT1 (assembly GCF_002043095.1). Classification (GTDB taxonomy): domain Bacteria; phylum Actinomycetota; class Actinomycetes; order Mycobacteriales; family Mycobacteriaceae; genus Mycobacterium. Next base: position 70,230 of record NZ_MVOC01000014.1, read on the forward strand.
CCGTTGAGCAGCACGCGCTTGGTGCGCGGGCTGTCGTGCTTGGCGAACTCGGCCTCGACGTGGGCCTTCTGGTTCTCGCTCAGGGTCAGACCGACGACGTTGACGTCGTACTTCTCCAGGGCCCGAAGCATGGTCGAACCCCAGCCGCAACCGACGTCGAGCAGGGTCATGCCCGGCTCGAGGCCCAACTTGCCAAGGGCCAAGTCGACCTTGGCCAGCTGAGCTTCCTCCAGCGACATGTCGTCGCGTTCGAAGTAGGCGCAGCTGTAGGTCTGGGTGGGGTCGAGGAAAAGACTGAAGAATTCGTCCGACAGGTCGTAGTGGGCCTGGACGTCCTCGAAGTGCGGCTTGAGGCCACCCTTCTTGCGGGTACTCGACATGGTGAAAAATGCCTCTCTTAGCTGATCAGGGGCTCGGTGACGTCGACAGTGACATACCCGAGCCGGCCGATGCGCTCCAGAGGCACTCTACGCCGCCCTCCCGTGGGCAGCCGAATCGACCGAAGCGCCACCTCGCGGCGGTGTTCGCCCCGTATCAGGGAACTTCAGCAAACGTGGTCTTCAGCTCGCCGACGATGTCGTCCCACAGTGGTTCCGGCAGATCGTGGGCCATTCCGTCGAACAGCACCAACCGAGATCGGCGAATCGCCTTGGCGATCGCGCGGCCACCGGCCGGGCGCATCAACTTGTCGGCCCGACCGTGGATCACCACCGTCGGCGCGGTGATCTGCTTGTCGTAGCGCAGCAGGCTGCCGCTGCCGAGGATGGCGCTGAACTGCCGTGCGACGCCCGCCGGGTAGTACGAGCGGTCGTAACTCTCCATGGCGTCGGCCATTGCTCGATCCTCGGGCACGGGGTAGCCCGGGCTGCCGATGATCTTCCCGACTCGCACGGAGTTGGCGATGACGCCGTCGCGGGAGGTGTCCTTGGGGCGTGTCGTCACCGCGCGGAGTTGCTTGGGCCCGGGCGGGGGGAGCATCGCCTGGTTGTTGCTCGAGAAGATGACGGCGAGGGTCTTGGTGCGCTGCTGATACCGCGCGGCGAAGATCTGCGCGATCATGCCGCCCATCGACGCACCGGCGACGTGCGCCTTCTCGATCTGCAGGTGGTTCAGCAGCGCCGCGGCGTCGTCGGCCATGTGCTCGAGGGTGTAGACCGCCGGGTTGCGCAGGCCGAGCTGAGACCGCGCCATCCTGGGCAGCAGCTTCGCCCCGGTGTGTCCGCCCTCGACCTTGCCGGACAGTCCGACGTCGCGGTTGTCGTAGCGGATGACGCGCAGCCCCTGGTTGACCAGACGCTCGCAGAAACCCTTGCGCCAGAACACCAATTGGGCACCCAAGCCCATGATGAGCAGGACGGCGGGATCGTTCACGTCGCCCATGTCCTCGTAGGCGATGTCGAGCTCGCCCGACTTGGCGGTGCCCGTGCGGATGTCCACTAGGCGTCCAACTCGTCGGAGTGCTCGCGGGAAACCTCGACCATGAAGTTGGCGAAGTACCCCGTCAACTGCGGGTCGGTCATCATCTGCCACTTCGGTGCCAGCAGCTTCATGTAGCGCTCGACGTAGAGGAACTGCTTGCCGATCAGGACGAGCTCGCGCGGCAGCTTCACGTCGTAGGCCTCGGCCAGCGTCGAGAGCTGCTTGCCGATCTCGGCGTAGGACAGGTCGCCAAGCGAGGTCATCGTGAGCGGAGTGGCAAATGCCTCAAGGTCTTTCGCGGCTGCGTCCCCGGGCGTCACGTTGCCGACGGCACCCATCAGCACGACGATCTTGCCCGCGGCGGCGTGGTCCTTCTTGACCAGCAGCGCGTACACCAACTCCCGCAGCAGCCACCGGGTGCGGGGGTCGATGCGGCCCATGATGCCGAAGTCGAAGAACACGATCTTGCCGTCGCCGTCGACGTAGAGGTTGCCCGCGTGCAGGTCGCCGTGGAACAGGCCGTGCCGGAGCCCGCCCTCGAACACGCTGAACAGCAACGCCTTCACCAAGTCGGTGCCGTCGAACCCGGCCTTGCGGATCGCCGCGACGTCGTCGATGCGGACGCCCTGAATGCGCTCCATCGTCAGCACGCGCTCGCTGGTGAGATCCCAATAGACTTGCGGCACACGGATGTTCTTGCCCAGTGGCGAGGTGTGCATGTGTGCCACCCAGGCGTCCATCGACTGCGCTTCTAGCCGGAAGTCGAGTTCCTCGGCCAGGTTGTCGGCGAAGTCGGCCACGACGTCCTGGGCCGAGAGTCGTCGACCCATCTTGGCCATTTCGACCAATTGCGCGCCCCGCTTGAGGATCTGAAGGTCGGCGGCTACGCGCCTGCGGATGCCGGGCCGCTGAATCTTGACCACGACCTCCTCACCGGAGTGCAGCGTCGCGTAGTGCACCTGGGCGATCGACGCCGAGGCGAACGGCAGTTCGTCGAAGGTCTTGAACAGGTTGGCGGGGTCGTCGCCAAGCTCTTCCTTGAACAGCTTGTGCACTTGCGCGGTGTTGGCCGGCGGCACCCGGTCGAGCAGGGTGCGGAACTCGCGGCTCATCGGCTCGCCGAATGCGCCGGGGCTCGACGCGATGATCTGGCCGAACTTCACGTAGGTGGGGCCGAGGTCGGCGAACGTCTGCGGGATCTGCTTGACGATCTTCTGCTGGAGGGAGCCGCGGCCGGCAAGGTTCTTGACGACCCGCGCTCCGGTGCGGGCAATCTGCCATCCCGTCACTCCGACGCGGGCGGCCTCGACTGGTAACGGCACCCGATCCAGCCGGGCTACCTCGCGGTGCTTGGTGGTTGTCATATCTGCAGTGTCTCAAAGGTGCCGAGTGGGCGGAAATTTCGTGTGGCACGCGTCACATCGGGTGTGCTACTCCTCGGGCGGCAGCGTCGCCCGGTTGATCCCAAGGACGTCGCCGATCTGGGTCCACGAGGCGCCGGCGTCGTGAGCCGCCTCCGCGGCCACCTGCACGGCATACGCAGCGGCCTCGAGTTCGGTGGCGGCACGTTTCCGCCGCCACCGAGATTGCTTCTCAGGTTGCCGCCTGGCGCGCTCCAGCGCAGCCTGCGCCTCGACGACGCGGTTCATGTGATCGCCGTGAACGGCTCGTTGCGCATCGACCGCGTCGTCGGCCTGCCTGTGCCTGCCCATTGAATTTGCCGACCCCCCGATCAATGACGACCATGATGTCAGGGCTCGCTGCGGTAATCAAACCCGGAACAGCAGCTCAGGGCATGGGGCCGCCGCGGCAACGCTGGAGTGGCGGTTCGGGCCTACGTCGTTTGCCGGCGAGGCCTCATCGCCGAGGCTGCCGGCCTGAGACGCGCGCCATGCGGTCACCAGACTCGCTGGCAATAACCTGCCGACTTGAGCATGGGTTCCTTGAGAAACCGTCGCAGGCCCCGGTGGCGCTACAGACTCCCAGCAACCACTCAACGGAGTGCAACCAACCTGCGAGGTTGGACGACGAAGTACGGCAAGGGAGTTCGATCGACATGTCTCTGAACCAGGTACACGGACTGCGCGTCAAGACCGCTGCCGCAGCGGCGGGCGGGCTCGCCGTCGTGGCGATGGGCCTCATCGGGGTGATGGCCAGCGGCGCCCCCGACGCACGCGCGGACATGGGCGCGCCAACGCCGGCGATGAACGTGGGGGAGACGACGACGATCACCACTCCCGCCAAGGACATGCCCGCCAAGGCCGTGCCCGTGGTCAAGGCTGCGCGGTACGGGGCGAGCTAGCGGGCGTTCTCGACCACCGCGTCGACCACGGGGCGCCACACGGGCTCGGGTAGATCATGGCCCATGCCGTCTACGACGATGAACCGTGCACCGTCGATGGCGCGAGCGAGGTTGCGGCCGTTGCGGATTCGCATCATCGGATCGTGAGACCCGTGCACCACGACGGTCGGCGCGGTGATGCGACGGGTGAAGCGCAGCAGGCTTCCGGTGCCGAGAATCGCGTCGAACTGACGCAGGCCGCCCTGCTTGTAGTCGCTGCGCGCGGTCAGGGTCTCGACGCGATGCCGCAGCTGGTCGTCACTCGGCAAGAAGTTGGGGCCGTTGATCACCGCGATGTTGCGCATCTCCACGGCGACCTTCGCGGCCCGCGGCGCGTCCTTGCCCGGCGCGTTGAGCGCCAGCCTGATCACCCGCCACGAGGGCAGCGCCGACAACGGCTTGCCGGAGCTGGTCATCAGCAGCGCCAATGAGCTGACCCGCTCGGGATGCATGCCGGCGAGGATCTGGGCGATCATGCCGCCCATCGACGCACCGACGACGTGGGCGGCGTCGACCCCGAGGTGGTCCAACAGACCCGTCGCGTCCTGCGCCATGTCGACCAAGGTGTACGGCACCGGACTGGGGCGGCCAAGGAGATAGCGCCCGATGCGCGGCACCACCGAACCCTCGGCACGCTGACCGCTCATCTTCGTCGACAGTCCGACGTCGCGGTGATCGAATCTGATGACGCGGTAGCCCCGCTTGACCAGCAGCTTGCAGAAGCCGTCCGGCCACATCGGCAGCTGCGCGCCGACGCCCATGATCAAGAGGACAGCCGGCGCCGTCCGTGGGCCGATGTCCTCGTAGTACAGCTCGACTGGCGCGGAGGGGTCCCCGCAGACCGCTCGTCCTCTCCGTGCGCGCATCGTTCATTTCTACCGGGAGCGCACAACGGGACTCGACGCCGCTGACGACGTCGAGTCCCGCTGGGTGGTGACTAGCGCTTATCCGGTGCCGGGGATCGGCGGGGTGCACACGCCGCCGGCGCAGGCCTGGGTGCCGTTGGGGCCCGCGCCCGCACTGGCTCCTGGCACGGCCGCCGTCGCACCGCCCGGGCCGGCACCCGCGCCGCCGCCGGGCACACTCGCCGTCGCGCCACCGGGTCCCGCACCTGCGCCGGTGTCGGAGCCGGGAACGCTGGCCGTCGCGCCACCTTCACCTGCACCCGCACCCGGCGCACCCGATTCCGTGCCGGACGGCGCGGGGGCCATCGTCGACTCGGACGGTGCCGTGGTCATGGTCGTGGTGGTCGTCGTCTCGGTGCTGGTGGACTCGGAGGTGCTGCTCGAATCGGAACCGCTGCCGCTGTCACCGCACGCCACGGTGAGCGTGCCCACCGCGAATGCCGCGGCGATACCTGTCGCGACTCGGAAACGAACGGATCTGCGATCGGCGATCATGGGTGCTCTCGATTCTGTGTAGATGACGTCTCCTCAATGAGGACTTGAGGGCCTGTTACCCGCCAACGCGCGAAGTCAATCGAGATCGTTTGAGTTTGCCGGCGTGAACGGCTTGAGCCAGTCGGTCTCCGGCCACCCTTCGAGGCCTGCCAACAGCTCGTACATCGTGGCGCCGTCGATGCTCTCCCTGATGACGTCGCCCTGACCGGCGTGCCGGGCCAACTCCTCGATCATGTGGAACATCACCCACCGCACCGACCACGCGTCGACGTCCTTGGGGAACCACGGCGCATCTCGGGGTACGGGCACCGCGGCGTCCAAGTCGGCCGTCTCGACGAGGCGCAACGTCTCGGCGCTCTGCGCCGTGAACGCCTCGAGCAGCGACGCCAGCGTCTCGTCCGACCGCATCGTGAATTCGTCGGCGTACTCCGCCTGGCGCTCCTCCATCGGGCGCTCGTCGGCCGGTGGCGGTTCGGGTGCCGCGGCGACGCGCGCCATCCAACTGCGCTGACAGCCGGTGGCGTGCTTGATGAGCGCGCCCACCGACAGGGCGCTGACCGATGGCGTCGACCGCGCCTGGTCGTCGGTCAAGCCGAACGCCATCGCGTGAAAGGCGTACTGCTGCTGAAACAGGTAGTCGCGCAACGCTTGACGTTCGTCGGCAACGGGACCGGGCATCGCGGGCATGGTCAGTTCTCCTTCGTGGTGGTGTGGACGTACAGATCTCGGAGTAGTGCAATCTCGGCGCCGTGGTGGATGACTTCGCGGTTGATGTGCAGGATCAGGTCGAACATCGGGCGGTCCGCCCAGGGGCCTTCGGCGGGGCCGATCGGCTTCTCGAGGTCGGCGGTCGTCACGGTGCGGACACCGGCGGTCCAGTTGGCGTAGGCGTCGTCGAGCTGGCTCAGTGCGTCCGCCGCGGTGGTCGCGTAGCTCCACGTCTCGTAGTCCGCGGGCGGACCGCCGAAGTGGGAGTGAGCCCGAACCGCGAGGACGCCGACGATGACGTGGGCCAACCGCCACGCGATGGTGGTGACGGGCTCGGGTTGCGGCGGCGGGTAGGCGAAGTCGACGCTGCCACCCGCGTGGACGGTCCAGCAGTCGGGCACCGGCTGCCAGAAGTACTCGGCGTCGGTGAGGCCGTCGAACCGGGGGCGGAGCTGGTGTTCCCAGTGCCAGTCGAGTTGCTCCGAGAGCTGGGCTGCGAGGTTCATGGGTTTACTCTCGCAGCTCCATAGGACTGTTTCGGTCCTAAGAGGATGGGCTACTCATGACGACATGACCAACCCGGAGCATGCACCACGCGCCGTAGCACAACCCGTACTCGACGATCTGCGAGCCAGAGTCCTGGCATATCGGCGGATCGACCTGCCCTCGGGATTCGGTTGGGAACGGGGAGTCGACGGCGACTACCTCGCCAGCCTGATCGACTATTGGGGCACGTCCTATGACTGGCGCGATCACGAACATCGGATTCGTTCACTGCCGTGGACGCTCACCGGACGTGACGCCGACGTTCCGATTCGGGCGATCCACCAGCGCGCCGACAACCCCGAGGCCACCGCGGTGCTCCTCCTGCACGGATGGCCGGACTCGGTGCTGCGGTTTCAGAAGGTCCTGCCACTGCTGTCCGACGTCCACGTGGTGGTGCCGGCGCTTCCTGGCTATCCGTTCGCCGCGCCAACCATTCGGCGCGGACGGAACGCGGCGGAGTCGGCCGAGGCGATCGCGACGGCGATGGCCGAACTCGGCTACGACCGGTACGTCGTCAGCGCGGGAGACGTAGGCACCGACGTCGCAGAAGTACTCACCGCTCGTCACGGAGATCGCGTCGCCGCGCTGCACCTCACCGACGTGTCGCAGAACCGGTACTTGGTGAACCCGCCCACCGACGTGTCCGAGGCCGAGCAGGCCTACATGCAGCACGGGCACCGCTGGCAGGACACCGAGGGCGCCTACATGCACCTTCAGGGAACGAAGCCGCACACCGTGGCCGTGGCGCTCGGTGACTCCCCTGCGGGGTTGGCCGCCTGGATACTGGAGAAGCTGCGCAGCTGGACTGACTGCGACGGCGACGTCGAATCGATCTTCACCCGCGACGAACTGCTCACCTGGATTACGTCCTACTGGGTGAGCGGCGCGATCGGCACGTCGTTCACGCCCTACGTCGAGGGCGGTCTCAACCCTCGCGAATTCATCGACGTCCCTACGGTGTTCACGATCTTCCCGAAGGATCTCGTCAACGCCCCGGAGGAGTTCGCGGCACGGTTCTTCAACGTGGGGTCCTTCGTCGAGATGGCCAGCGGCGGGCACTTCGCGGCGTGGGAATGCCCCGACGATTACGTCCAAGGCGTTCGCACCGCCCTCGACCTCGCGGATCGGCCGCAGTAGCGGACGCGCAGCTCTACGCCTGGCCCTCCTCGGCGTCGGCGCCGTGATGATCAGCGGCACGGGACACCCACCGTTCTGGCCCTGACGGCCTACGGAAGGCCGACGGCGTCGGCCAGGCGGGAGACCTCGGCGAGGTCGTCGGTGCCGGGGATGAAGACGATCTCGTCGACGTCGAGCTGCGTGTACTGATCGATCAGATCTCTGACCGTTGAGCGCGACGTGCAGACGACGACACTGCTGGCGATGTGGTCGGGCGCCACCTGGTAGAAGTGTCTGACGTTCGCCAAGCCGGCGTCAGCGTCGGTCAAGGAAAAGTATGCCAGCACAACCAGTTTGGGCTTACCGGGACGGCCCGCTTCGCGCCAGGCCCGCCTCGCCTCGGCAAAGGCGGGTGCCGTCATGGTCGCCGGCAGCGCACCGCCGACGTAACCGTCGCCCCAACGCACCATCCGGGGCATGGTGCGCGTGGAGTATCCACCGATCAGCACGGGAACTTGGCGCGTGCCAACGGGGACAACGGGATCCGATCCCTTTGCGCTCCACGTGTCGCGGTAGGTGTCGAGGTCGGAGTCCAATCGCCTGCCGCGCCCGGCAAGACCCAGTCCGGGCGTGACGAATTCTTCTTCGCGTGAGCCCACGCCGACGCCGAGGGTGAGTCGGCCGCCCGACACGCCGTCGATGCCGGCGATCTCCTTCGCCAGCAATGCGGCGGGCCAGGTCGGGGTGAGCAGAACCGCGGTCAGGAGTTTGATCGTCGTCGTCGCGCCGGCGGCGGCCGCGAGCGCGACCGTGTCCATCACTCCGGGGTACGCGTACCGCCCGGTGGTGGCGAGCGTCGCGAATCCGGCGCGTTCGGCGTCGGCGGCCCAGCGCGGAATGACCGACGCGGTGACGTTGCGTACCTGGTTGGGGAGTCCGATGCCGATGTCCACGAGCACGTCCTGTTCACGTTCTGTCGGCGGGGTTCGCCATCTTCGGGGTCACATATGACAGCATGTTGTCATGACGGACTATAGCGTCACACGACAGCATGCTGTCAAGTCTGAAGAGCCGCGGTGCGTGGCCTTCGCCGAACTCATCGATCAAATCGGCAAGCTGGCGACCGTCGTCGAGGCCATCGGCAACGGACTCGCGCGGCCCAGCGGCCAAAGCCTGGCCCGCTGGCAGGTTCTCGCGGCCGTCGACGTCGAGGCTGCCCCGGTGTCGGGCATCGCGGAACAACTCGGGCACAGCCGGCAAAGCGTGCAGCGCATAGCCGACCTCCTCGTCGAGGATGGACTGGCTCTCTACCGTCCCAATCCGGCGCACAAAAGGGCGAAGATGCTCGAGATCACGCCCGCCGGACTCACGGCACTGCATCGGATGCGGGCGTTGTTCGACCAACTCGCCCAGCGGACGAGCGCAGGGCTGGAACCCGAGCACCTCGAGCGCACCCGCCACACCCTCGACGAACTTCGTCGTCGTCTCGAGGCGGAGCTGCCCCATCTGCCCGAAAGTTGAGCAGCGGCGCCGGGCTGCCACGCGACCCGCGTCAGCGGTCGAGTCCAGCTGTCACAGCGCCCACTTCGCGAACGACGTCCATCACGATGGCCTCGAACGAGCGTCGTTCGCCCTCGGCGATCCAGTGTGCGAACGCGATGCCGAACGCCATCACGGCGAGTTGGGCCGCCACGTCCGCCGTCATGTCGTCGACGCCGCAGTCCCGGAGGGCGCCGCCGAGGGCGCGCCCGAGCCCGACGAGTTTGAGTGCCTCCCGCTCCTGGAGGGCGGGGTTGGCGTCGATGACGGACTGGCGCAGGCGAGAGTGCGACCGGCGCTCGTCGTCGAAGAAGCTCGCGGATGACCGTAATGCGCTGACCGCCAAGTCGATTGGCGATGCATCGGGGGGCGCGTCATGCAGTCCGGCCAGGAAGGCGTCGGTCAGGGCCTGCTGGCCGTGGAAGAGCACCTCGCGCTTGTCGGTGAAGTGACGGAAGAAGGTGCGCTCGGTGAGGCCGACGGCCTGGGCAATCTCGGTGGCGGTCGTCTGTTCGTAGCCGCGGGCGGCGAACAGTTCGAGGGCGGCGTCCTGAAGCCGCTCGCGAGTTCCCGGCTCCCACCTGACCATGGGGGCAGTCTAGGTGATGACAGGAACTGACTTCACGTGTACGGTCGGCCATGTCAGCAACTGACATCAATTGAGGAGAATTCACCGTGCACGTCTTCATCACCGGAGCCTCGGGCTGGATCGGCAGCGCCGTCGTCGACGAACTGCTGACCGCTGGCCACTCCGTCAGCGGACTGGCCCGCTCCGACGCGTCCGCCGCCGCACTCGAGGGCAAGGGGGTCGCGGTCCGCCGCGGCGACCTCGACGATCTGGACGCCATTCGTTCCGGGGCCCAGGAGGCCGACGCCGTCATCCACCTCGCCAACAAGCACGACTGGTCGGACATGGCGGGAACCAACGCCGCCGAACGAGCCACCACCCAGACCGTCGGAGATGCGCTCGTCGACACCGGCAAGCCGTTCCTCCTGGCGTCGGGGCTCGCCGGTCTGACCGACGGGCGGGCGGCGACCGAGGACGACGCGTCCCCGTTCCACGGCGCCGAGGCGCCGCGCGGGGGGAGCGAGAACCTGCTGCTCGACTTCGCCGACCGCGGAGTGCGATCGGTGGCGCTGCGTTTCTCACCCACCACGCACGGCACCGGCGACCATGGATTCATCGCCACCCTGTGCCAGGTCGCCCGCGAGCGAGGCGTGTCCGGGTACCCGGGCGAGGGGCTCAACCGCTGGGCCGCCGTGCACGTCGCCGACGCCGCACGCATGGTGGTCCTTGGCCTCGAGAAGGCGCCCGCCGGCTCACGTCTGCACGCCGTCGCCGAAGAGGGGATCCCCACCCGGATGATCGCCGAAGCGATCGGCCGCGCGTTCGACGTGCCCGTCGCGGCCATCCCGGCCGATCGCGTCCAGGAGCACTTCGGCTGGATCGGCGGGTTCTTCAGTGGTGACATGGCCGGCAGTAGCCTTGCGACGCAACGACTCCTGGGTTGGACTCCCACTGGACCGACCCTGGTCGACGACATCGACGGTGGCGCGTATGGGCGGGCATCGTGACCACCACCAGCGCTGCCCCGGTGCGGTCGAAGACCCTCGCGCACTGCTGAAGCCGGGTGGTGCCTGGTCTGCGCGAATCTCGCTCTCAGTCGTGGTGCTGAAAAGCGAACAGTCGGCACCGAATTCGTGCGTGGCTCGCCGGTGCCGGAAGCTGACGGCGCCGTTCTGGGCGGGGACCCACCCTCGAAGTCTCTATCACCGGCGATATCAGTGCTCGAGTGATATCGCCGGTGATAGAGACTTCCAGACCGGGTGGTGCCCGACACCTGGGGACGAGGAGTCGACGACGGCGGCCGCCCCACACCCCGAAGCGCTCGGGCACCGCATTCCGGCTCGACCTGAAGGCACTGTGGGAGGCCATCGTTGCCGAGGGACGCACGGTCGGCGCCCGCGCGCGAGTCGACTTCCTCGAGCAGTCCACGTTGATGGTGTGGGAGGCGGTGGAGGCCAACACCGGGGAGGTCGTCCGCGGGTACCGGATCGCGCAGGAGAGTCTGAACGACATTCGTTCGGCTGCGTGGAACCAGCTGTTGCTCGACGGGGTCCGCACATGTGCACCGCCGTCGACGTCGTGGCCGCGGCAAGTGATGAACTTTCGGATGGATTGCACGCCAACGTCTTCGGACCTCTTCAACGGTTGACCGAACACGAGCGCGGTAGCGTGTTGGAATCTGTTGGTGACCTGGTCGAGCACGGTGGAACGATCGCCTTCGCGATCGAGGCGCGTCGTCAGGCCAGAACTTCGTCGGGGTAGCGATATGCCTTCACCGACGACTCGACGGTCGCAGGTTCCGGGCGGGGACCCGCTCTCGAAGTCTCTATCACCGGCGATATCAGTGCGCGGGTGATATCGCCGGTGATAACGACTTTCAGACTGGGTGGCCAAGGCCCCTGGGGATGACCCGTCGGCGACGACCCACTTCGCCGGCGATCGTGTCGGACCGCCCCGCCACGATCGGTGCCATGAAGAACTACACCTACCGAGCACACTGGTCAATGGAGTCCGGCGACTACGTCGGCATCTGCCTCGAGTTTCCGCTCGAGGAAACCCACGCCCCGACCGCTCTCGAGGCAATGGCAAGGATCACGGAGAGAGTCACCGTCATCCTCGAGGAGTGCGAAAGGGACGACGCCGATCCTCCGCCGTCGCTCACCGACCGGCACTACAGCGGCAACTTCCTCGTCCGCACCTCGTCGATGCTGCACGCGCGGCTGATGGTCGAATCCGCCGAACAGGGCGTCTCCCTCAACCATTGGGTGGTCCAGAAGCTCGCGGACCGAGGACCCGTCGCCACCACCGATCCGTTCTTCTGAGGGTGGTCAGCCGCGGACCTCGTTGAGGTAGTTGTAGATCGTGTAGCGGGTGACGTCGAGCTGTCCCGCGACGTGGTCGACCGAATCCCGAATCAGGAAGAAACCGGCTTCGTCGAGCTCGCGGACGACGGCGGCCTTGTGATGCTTCTTCATCTCGGGGGTCTGGACGCCCACCTTCGCGATCGCACGGTCCACCAGGAACCGCTGCAGGCTGTCGACGTCGGGCGGGAAGGTCTCCTCGCGCTGCGGTACCTCCGCCGAAACGGCCTCGGGTTCAAGGCTGTTGACGCACAGGCAGCCGATCGCGAGACCGTCGGCATCCCGCAGGAACAGGGTGGACGAGCGGATCGGACGACCGTCGGGACTGTTGGTCCGGTAGTTGATGAGGTCCTGGGTGGTCCCTCGGCGGATCAGTCCCAGCAGCAGGTCGGTCATCGGACCTCCGACCGTGCGGTGGGTGAGGTCGCCCGCGATGGCGGCGATCGAATCCGGCAACCGGGACAGGTCGTGCAGCAGCACCTCGTTGCCAGGGCCGAGCATGGCCGCCAGGCCGTGGACCGCCGGCACCAGTGACGCGAGTAGGTCGTGGGTGGCGCCACTCGCACTGACGGGAGCCGGCGTGGGATCCGGCCGCCTCGGCTGGGTCAACGTGAGTAGGGCCGCCCCGAGGCGTTCGACGGTCTCCGACGAGGTGGTCACGTGTGGCGAGAGCCGAATGTGTTCTGGCCGAACGGTTGTCGCAATGCCCGCCGCGGTCAACGCGGCACCGATCTGCTCGGGGGGATGCTCCGGCATGGTGAACGCCAGAATGCCTGCGCGCCGCTCACGGGCGGACACGATCTGCGCGCCCCGCGACAGGAGCACCTCCTCGAGCTCCGCCACCCGTGCGGCGACGTGCGCGGCGATGACGTCGACGCCGGTCTCCTCGACCAGCTCCAGCCCCGCCGCGAAGGCACCGGAGGTCACCGGGCTCAGGTTGGAGATCGACCATGCCGCCGCGGTGGTCTCGGCGGGGTGGATCTCGTCGTCGAACAGACCGGGATCGCGCGCACCGGTCCAGCCCGACAGGACCGGGTCCATGCGCTCCAGCGCGCGGTCCGACAGCACGGCGAAACCCGTTCCCCACCCGGCCCGCAACCACTTCTGTCCGCCGACGACCAAGATGTCGGCCACCTCCCACGGCGCCTCGATCACGCCGAAGCCCTGGATGCCGTCGACGACCAAAATGCGGTCACCGACGACCTCGCGCAGCGCGGCGAGGTCGGCCCGGTAGCCGGTGCGGTAGTCGACGGCGCTGACCGAGACGACGGTGATCTCGTCGGTGAGGGCCTCCGCGACCCCGTCGGCGGTGACGTGACCGCCGGGCAGCCGCCGGACCGTCAACCGCCCGGCCTGTTCGGCCCGGGCCCACGGATAGGTGTTGGCGGGGAATTCGGCCGCCGACACCAGCACGGTGCCCCCCGCCGCGTTGAACGCCGCCTGCAGCAGCCCGAGGCTCGTGTGTGGCTGCAGCACGACGTGGTCGACGTCGCTGTGGCACAACCGCGCCGCCGCAGCCTTGGCGCGGGTCTCCTCGCGCATCAATTCGTCGACGGTGGCCGGCCCGGCGTGCGTCGCCTTCTCCAACAGCCGGGCGGTGGTGTCCAGAACGGCGTGCGAGGGTGGTCCGAAGCGGGCGAAGTCGAGGTAGCCCGCCGGTTCGGAGAACTGCATGCGGTAGCGCGGCGAGATCGGCGTCATGCGAGCACCCGTGCCAGAAACTGGCGCGTCCGCTCGTGTTCGGGGGACTTGAGGATGCGCTCGGGAGGTCCGGTTTCCACGACCGCACCGTCGGCCATGAAGACGACTTCGTCGGCGGCCTCTGCGGCGAACGCGATCTCGTGGGTGACGACGACCATCGTCATCCCGTCGGCGGCCAGCCCGTTCATCACGGCGAGCACCTCGCCGACGAGTTCGGGATCCAAGGCCGAGGTCGGCTCGTCGAACAACATGAGCTTCGGCTTCATCGCCAGGGATCGGGCGATCGCCACGCGCTGCTGCTGACCGCCCGACAGCTGCGCCGGGTAGGCGTCGCCGCGTTGGCCGAGGCCGACCCGGTCGAGCAGTTCGAGGCCCTCCTTGCGCGCGACGTCGGGCGCGGTGCCAAGCACCCGAATCGGGCCCTCGATCACGTTCTCCAACGCGGTGCGGTGGCCGAACAGGTTGAACCGCTGGAACACCATGCCGATGTCGCGCCGCTGCTTGGCGACGTCACGCTCGCGGAGTTCGTAGAGCTTGCCGTTGCGCAGTCGGAACCCGATCGGTTCGCCGTCCACCCACACCTCGCCCTCGTCGACTGCCTCGAGGTGGTTGAGGCAGCGCAGAAAGGTGCTCTTGCCCGCGCCCGACGGACCGAGCAGGCAGACGACCTGCCCGCGGTGCACCTCCATGTCGACGCCCCGCAGGACTTCGGTGTGGCCGTAGCTCTTTCGGACGCCGACGGCCCGCAGCAGTGGCTCAGACACGGGCGCCTCTCGTCAACGGGATGGCTCGCAGCGCCTTCGCGGCCTGCGCGGCGACGCTACGCTCGGCCGAACCGAACGTGCGCTCCAGGTAGTGCTGCCCGACGCCGGCGATCGTCACCACCACCATGTACCAGATCGCCGCGGCGAACAGTGTTTCCATGACCAGCAGGTTGTGCGAGGAGATGTTGTTGGACGCGTGCAGCAACTCGGTCACGCCGATCACCGACGCGATCGAGGTGCCCTTCAGCATGTCGATGAAGTCGTTGCCCGTGGGCGGGATGATCACCCGCATGGCCTGGGGGAGCACCACTCGGCGCAGCGTCAGCCCCGGCGACATGCCAATCGACTTGGCGGCCTCGGTTTGTCCTCCGTCGACGCTGTTCAACCCAGCCCGCACGATCTCGGCCATGTAGGCGCTCTCGTTGAGGGCCAAGCCGAGCAGCGCGGCGGTGAACGCGCTGACGAGGACGTTGGTGGGCTCGTTGAGCAGATATCCGCCGAAGGGCAGCGGAATGGAGATGGTCGGAATGACCAGCGCCAAGTTGTACCAGATGAGGATCTGAAGCAGCACGGGCAGACCGCGGAACAGCCAGATGTAGCCCGTTGCAAACCATTTCGCGACCGGATTGGCGCTGCGGCGCATCAGAGCGATGACGATCCCGATCACGATGGCGACCGTCTGGGCGATCACCGCGAGCAGCACGGTGTTCAGCAACCCGACGAGCATCACGCGATAGATCACGAAGTCGGGCACCGTCGCCCACTTGATCTGTGCCTGCGACAGCACGACGAATGCCCCGACGAGCAACGCCAGGATGACGACGGCGCTCACCCATCGTCCCCAGTGCCGGAGCCGGACGATCTCCAGCGGCCGCTCGCGATCCGCGGCGACCTCAGGCGCCATTGATCGCGGATTCCTTCAGCGCGCCCTGCTCGACACCCCAGCTCTGCAGGATCTTGAGGTACGTTCCGTCGGTGATCAGCTCGCCGAGCGCCTTGTTCACCGAGTCACGAAGTGCGACATCGTCCTTGGCGAACCCGATGCCGTAGGGGCCGCCGTCGATCGGCTCACCGGGAACCACCTCGAAGATGCTGCCGTCACCCGCGGTACGCGAGATGTACGCGGCGCTGGGGAGGTCGTTGAGGATGGCGGCGACCCGGCCGGTGCGGAGCTGGTTCTGGTTCTGGGTGTCGCTGTCGGTGGCGGTCACGTTGACGGCGGGCTTGCCCTCCTTGACGCACTTGTCGCTCTGGGCTGCCGCGAAGGTCTGGTGGCTGGTGCCCTGGACGACGGCAACGTTCTTGCCGCACAGGGAATCTGCACCGGTGATGCCCTCCGGATTGCCCTTCTGCACCATGATGGTGATGCCGGAGGAGAAGTAGTCGACGAAGTCGATCTGCTGTTGCCGTTCCTTGGTGTCGTTCATCCCGGCCATCGTCATGTCGATGCGCCCGGACTGCAGGCTGGTGATCAGCGAGCCGAAGGCCATGTCCTGGTAGGCCGTCTGCACGCCGATCTTCTTGGCGATGGCCTTGGCCAGGTCCACCTCGAAACCGATGGGCGTCTTGCCGTCCTCGGCGTAGAAGTTGTTGGGCGCCGACTGGATGTTGGAGCCGACGTTGATGGTCTTGGACTGGGCGACCGCGGGAGGGAGTCCGGCGGCAAGGGCCTCGTCCGGCGTAATGGCCGCGATCAGCTCGGCGTTGTCGGGGATCGCCGACTGCTTGTCGCTGGCGGCGGGCGACTCCGCGGTGTCGCCGCCGACACCGTTGCCGCAGGCGGTGACGCCCGCGGCGAGGACTCCGACGAGCAGCAGGGAGAACCGGGTACGGACCGGCAGCGGTGAACGCATCATGACCTCCAAGGTGTGATGCGGGCGACGCTACAACAATTTGTTGAATCCGTCTCAACAAATTGTTGAAGTGACGCGGGTCAGCCATGGGACAGTTTCGGTCCTAAGACTGAGGCAGACTCGGGTCATGTCCGAAACGACGAGCCGCGTGCTGCAGCTTCTCGGCCTGCTGCAGTCGCGCCGGGTATGGGGCGGCGAAGAGCTCGCCGAGCGTCTCGGGGTGACGGGACGAAGCGTGCGCCGCGACGTCGAACGCCTGCGTGACCTCGGCTATCCCGTGCACGCCAGCAAGGGCCACGGCGGCGGCTACCAGCTGGGCGCTGGCGCGGCGCTGCCGCCGCTGCTGCTCGACCCCGAGGAGGCCGTCGCGATGGCCGTCTGTCTCAGGGTCGCCGCCGGCGGCAGCGTGGCCGGTGTCGGCGAGTCCGCGCTGCGCGCCCTGTCCAAGCTCGACCAGGTGATGCCGTCGCGGCTGCGCGCGCAGGTGGCCGCCGTGCACGACGCCACGACGACCCTGACTTACGGCCAGACCGACGAGCTCGTCGACCCCGACATCCTGATGACCCTCGCGCGCGCCACCCGCGACCACGAACACGTGGCCGCCGGATACGTCGACCGCGGCGGGACGACGACCGACCGCCGCCTCGAGCCGTACCAACTGGTGACCACGGGCAGGCGCTGGTACCTGCTGTGCTTCGACCGCGACCGCGACGACTGGCGCAGCTTGCGCCTGGACCGGATGTCCGACGTCACGGCACGCGGCACCACGTTCCTGCCGCGGGAGGCGCCCGACGCGGCTCGATACGTGCGGCGCGCGATCACCGCGTCCCCGTACCGCTATGTCGCGCGGGTGCGGTACTTCGCGTCGAAGGAAGCCGTGGCCCAGTGCTTTTCGGATGCCTCTGCCGAGATCGAGGCGGACGGTCCGCACGCGTGCATCATGACCGCGGGCGCCGACGACCCCGAGCGCATGGTGCCGTGGCTGGCGATGCCCGGCGTCGACTTCGAGGTGCTCGAACCGCCGGAGGTGGTCTCCGCGGTGCGCGCGGTGGCCGAGCGCCTGCTGCGGGCGGCCCCCTGACCCCCTTCCCGCCCCCGACCTCCTCGCCCCCGCCCTTCCCGCCCCCGACCTTCCCGCCGAACGTGGACTTCTGTCACGCCTGCGGCTCTCCCGCCGTGGCAGAAGTCCACACTCGCGGCGGTGGTGAACCGTAGGGTGGCGACATGCACGTCACCTCGGCGGAGTCGACGGAGCTGTTCACGGGCCCAGCCGACCACCCGCTGCAGGTGGTGCGGGTGTCCTACCGGTTCTGCTCCCACGAAACGCCGGTGCGCGTCGAGGGTCCCGGCTTGCACACGGAGGTTGACGCGACGGCGGTGCCACGTGGGCGGGTCGTCGAGGTGTCGGTACGGGTGGCCAACCCCGTCGTCGGCGAGCGGCGCAGGGCAGAACTCGTCGTCGGTCGACACGTCACCGAATTCGACTTCGTCGTCGCCGAACCCGGGTGGACCATGCACATGGTCAGCCACTTCCACTACGACCCGGTGTGGTGGAACACCCAGGCCGCCTACACCAGCGTCTGGACCGAAGACCCGCAGGGCCGCTGCCGGCAGACCAACGGGTTCGAGCTCGTCACCGCACATCTCGAAATGGCCAGGCGGGAACCTGAATACAAGTTCGTCCTCGCTGAAGTCGACTACCTCAAGCCCTACTGGGACACCAACCCCGAGGACCGCGACGACCTGCGCCGGTTGATCGCCCTCGGTCGGGTGGAGGTGATGGGCGGCACCTACAACGAGCCCAACACCAACCTCACCAGCCCCGAGACGGCGATTCGAAACTTCGTCCACGGCATCGGCTTTCAACGCGACGTGATGGGCGCCGATCCGGCGACGGCGTGGCAGCTCGACGTCTTCGGCCACGATCCACAATTCCCGGGGATGGCCGCCGACGCGGGGTTGACGTCCAGCTCGTGGGCGCGCGGCCCGTACCACCAGTGGGGTCCGATGGCCGACGGCGGCGATCCCGAGCGGATGCAGTTCGCCAGTGAATTCGAGTGGATGGCGCCCTCGGGTCGTGGCCTGTTGACGCACTACATGCCCGCCCACTACGCCGCCGGATGGTGGATGGACTCGTCGGCCTCGCTCGAGGACGCCGAACACCAGACCTACGAACTGTTCTCGAAGATGCGCAAGGTCGCGCTGACCCGCAACGTGCTGCTGCCCGTCGGCACCGACTACACCCCGCCCAACAAGTGGGTCACCGACATCCACCGCGACTGGAACGCGCGCTACACCTGGCCCCGGTTCGTGTGCGCCTTGCCCAGTGAGTTCTTCGCCGCGGTGCGGGCCGAACTCGACGAGCGTGGCGTGGCGCCCTCGCCCCAGACCCGCGACATGAACCCGATCTACACCGGCAAGGACGTGTCATACGTCGACACCAAGCAAGCCAACCGCGCCGCCGAGAACGCCGTGCTGGAGGCCGAACGGTTCGCCGTCTTCGCCGGGCTGCTCTCCGGCGCGCAGTATCCCGAGGCCGCGCTGGCGAAGGCCTGGGTGCAACTGGCCTACGGTGCGCACCACGACGCCATCACCGGGTCGGAGTCCGACCAGGTGTACCTCGACCTACTCACCAGTTGGCGCGACGCCTGGCAGCTGGGGACCGACGCGCGCGACGCCGCCCTCAGGCTGCTGTCCACCGCGGTCGACGGTTCCGTCGTCGTGTGGAACCCGTTGGCGCACAGCAGGACCGACGTCGTCACCATGCACCTCGACGAACCCTTCGACGGCGCCGTCGTCGACGCCGACGGGGCGCCGGTTGACGTCCTCACCGAACACGGCGGGCATTCGGTCAGCTGGCTCGCCCGCGACGTCCCGTCGCTGGGCTGGCGGTCCTACCGGTTCGTCGACGGCGACGGACCGTCGGGCTGGGAACCGTTGGCGGGGGACGGCATCGGCAACGAGTTCTACCGACTGCGGGTCGACGTGGAACGCGGCGGGGGAGTGTCGTCGCTGACCGTCGACGGCCACGAACGGATCGCCGCGGGCCGCGTCGGGAACGAACTGGCCGTCTACGACGAGTACTCGGCGCATCCCAAGGCAGGGGAGGGGCCGTGGCACCTACTGCCCAAGGGGCCCGTCACCACGTCCGCAGGCGCCCGCGCCACCTCGATGCAGCGCTACCGCTGTGCACTGGGCGAGCGGATCGTCGTCACCGGCCGGGTCAAGAACCTGCTGCGGTACACCCAGACCATCACGCTGTGGAACGGCGTCGACCGGGTCGACTGCCGCACGACGGTCGACGAATTCACCGGCGAGGACCGCATGCTGCGGTTGCGCTGGCCGTGCCCCGTCCCCGGCGCGATGCCGGTCAGCGAGGTGGGCGACGCGGTGATCGGCCGCGGATTTGGGCTGACCCACGACCGTGGCGCCGCCAAAGCAGTTGACACCGCCAAGTTTCCGTCCACCCTGGACAACCCGGCATACGGGTGGTTCGGGTTGTCGTCCGCGGTGCGGGTGCGGTTCCGCGGGAAGCAGGACCGTACCCGGGCGATCTCGGTGGCCGAAGTGGTGTCCCCCGGCGGGGACGCCGACCCGGTGGTTCGCGAGCTGATGGTGGCCCTCGCGCGGGCCGGCGTCACGGCCACCTGCACCGCCGCGGCGTCACCCCGCTACGGCGACCTCACCGTCGACTCGAACCTGCCCGACGTGCGAATCTCCGTCGGCGGACCCGACGTCAACGCCTTCACCGCCGCGGTCCTCGGCGGCAACAGGACTGTCGCCGAGCGCATCTGGGTTCCCGCGGCACGGCCACTCAAGGACGTCTGGGTGCCGGGGGCGGACCTCCGCCGCGTCGACGCATTGCCCGTCCTGATCGTCGACGAGGCCGCGGTGACCGCGCTGATCGCCGATCTCGAGGATGCGGAGATCGTCGTCGACCAGGACGCGCCCGACGACGTCGAACGGTTCGAGCACCGGACCGTCGCCGTGTTCAACCGCGGCGTACCGAGTTTTGCGGTCGACGCCGACGGGACGCTGCACACGTCGCTGATGCGGTCCTGCACCGGGTGGCCGTCCGGCACGTGGATCGACCCGCCGCGGCGCACCGCACCCGACGGATCCAACTTTCAGCTTCAGCACTGGACGCACACCTTCGACTACGCCGTGGCCTGCGGCAACGGAGATTGGCGGGATTCCGGAATCCCCTCGCGCAGTGCGGAGTTCGGCCAGCCCCTGCTGTGCGTCGCCGCCGACCACGACCCCACCTCCGGCGGCCTGCCGTCCTGGGGGTCGCTTCTCGAAGTCGAACCGGAGCGTGACGTGGCGCTGGGCGCGCTCAAGGTCGTCGGCAACCCGATCGCCGGCGGCAGCGGCCGACGGGTGCACGCAGAAGACGGCATCGCGCTGCGCCTGGTCGAGACGCGTGGCAGGACCACCGACGTCGTCATCCGCTCGGGCCTGCGCAACGTCTCGGCGCCGCAGAGGCTCGACCTGTTGGAGCAACCCCTGGCCGACCAGCAGGCGGGCCTGACGCTGCACGGCTACGAAATCGCCACCTTCGGGGTCCAGCTGAACCTGCCGCGGGTGCTCGACGCCGACGACGTGGCGCTCGGGCCGAATGCCGAACCGGCGCAACCGCTCTACGCCCGCTACTGGCTGCACAATCGCGGGCCCGCCCCGCTCGGCGGCCTACCCGCGGTGGCGCACCTGCACCCGCATCAACTCGCCGTCGACCCGAGTGATCCGGTCCGCCTTCAGCTCACCGCCGTCAGCGACGCCACCGACGTGGCGCTGCACGGCAAGGTGCGGCTCCTTGCCGCCCCGGGGTGGACCGTGGAGATGGACGAACTGCCGTTCGTGCTGCCGCCGGGGGACTTCCTGGAATCGATCGTCGACCTCACGATGCCCCCCGACACACAGCCCGGGCTCTACCCGTTGCGGGCCGAGCTCGGGGTGACCGGCAGCGCCATCCCGGAGTCGTGGCGCCAGGTCGTGGAGGACGTGTGCGTCATCGCCGTCGGCGCGACCGACGACCGCGTGCTGCGATTCGTCACCGACCCAGAGGCCGTCGTGCTGGCGGCGGGCGAGACCGCCACACTGAGCGTCACCGTCGGCACCCACGCCTACGCCGGCCTCGCGGTCGAGGCCCATCTCATCAGCCCGTGGGGTACGTGGGAGTGGATGGGGCCCAACATCATCGGAGCTGACCTCGCGGCCCGAGGGACGGTCGACCTGGAGTTCGAGGTCGCACCGCCGGCGTGGCAGGCGCCGGGCGAATGGTGGGCGCTGATCCGCGTGGCGTGTGCGGGAGAGCTGCTATATTCACCGGCGGTCAAGATCGTGGTGTCGTGAGCACCGTCGTGGCAACCGTCGGGGACGACGCGGTCCTCGTCGGCGAGGTGGACGCCACCGAAGAGCGCCTGCGCGCGACCCGGCTGGCCACCGCCCTGCCGCGGCCGGGTACCAGCGAAGGCCGGCAGCTGCGTCGGTGGCTCGTGCAGGTGATCGTCACCGCGCGCGTGGTGGCCGCCGAGGCGGTGGCTGCCGGTCTGACCGCCCACGGGGCGCCGACCGAGGAGGAGCTCTTGCCCGACGTGCCCGCACGACTTGAGATCGGCAGCGTCGCCGCGGCCGCGTTGGAGGAGGAGCTGGCGCGCGCGGTGTTCGTCCACGTCACCTCGGGCGTCGCGGTGACCGATCAGGAGATCCGGGACTATCACGCCCGCAACCCCTTTCGATTCGGTGGTCGCGCCGTTGGTACCGGCGGATGGCGGGGTCGCCCGGTCGAGGCAGCCTTCGAGGATGCGCGAGGGGAGATTGCCGAGCACCTGCTGGCCTCGGCCAGGCGCCGTGAGTTTCGCCGGTGGCTCGACGTCCGCCGCGCGGAGCGGGTGCACCTGTCGCCCGGCTACGAGCATCCCGGCGACCCGCGCCAACCCGACAACACCCACAAGCACTGATGGGTGACCTGACACTCGCCGTGGACGTCGGCGGCACCAAGATCGCCGTCGGCGTCGTCGACTCCGACGGGAGCCTGCTGCACCACGCACAGCTGCCGACACCGCGCTCGGACGCCGAGGCCATCTGGGCGGTCACCGAGGGACTCATCACCGACGCCATGACGACGGCCACCGGCGACGTACACGGCGTTGGCATCTCGTCGGCGGGACCCGTCGACCTACCGAGCGGCACCGTCAGTCCCATCAACATCACTGCGTGGCAAAGGTTTCCGATCGCCGAACGGGTGGCCGCCGCCACGGGGTTGCCGGTGCGCCTCGGCGGCGACGGGCTGTGCACGGCGATGGGCGAGCGCTGGCGCGGCGCGGGCCGTGACGCCCAATTCTTGCTGGGCATGGTCGTGTCGACCGGCATCGGCGGTGGACTGGTGCTCGACGGCGCGCCGTACGACGGGCGGACCGGCAACGCCGGACACGTGGGCCACGT
Source organism: Mycobacterium sp. AT1 (assembly GCF_002043095.1). Taxonomy (GTDB): domain Bacteria; phylum Actinomycetota; class Actinomycetes; order Mycobacteriales; family Mycobacteriaceae; genus Mycobacterium. Next base: position 92,989 of record NZ_MVOC01000014.1, read on the forward strand.
CGTCGTCGAACCGGACGGCGACCTCTGCACGTGCGGCGGCCACGGCTGCGCCGAGACGGTGGCGGCCGGACCGCACCTGGCGCGCTGGGCCCGCGCCAACGGCTGGGACGCACCGCCGGAGGCGAACGCGAAGGAACTTGCCGATGCGGCGAATGCCGGTGACGCCGTGGCGCTACGGGCCTTCGATCGCGGCGCGAACGCCATCGCCCGGATGATCGCCTCGGTGGCGGCGGTGTGCGACCTGGATCTGGTCGTGATCGGTGGTGGCGTCGCGAAATCCGGTGCGCTGCTGTTCGACCCGCTGCGCAAGGCGCTGGGCCACTATGCGGGACTGAGCTTCATCAAAGACCTGCGCGTGTTGCCCGCCGAACTCGGCGGGGACGCCGGTTTGGTGGGCGCGGCGGCACTGTTCAACGCCTCCGCCTAGGCGATTTCGGCGCGCTCACCCGCGGTGACCGCGGATTTCCGCGCCGAAAACGGGGGCGGTGGGAAGCAGGTCCCCGGGCCGGCGAGCGGTGGCCATCACGGTGCGATCGGGTCTGACCAAGGCGGCGGTGGTGCGACCCCGGCGGAGCCACCGGGCCAACTCCGAACCCGGCGCAGCGAAGAACACCATGGTGCGGCGCTGTTCGGCCAACTCCTGCTGGCCTGCCGTGAACGGCACCGCGGTGACGATCGCGAAGCCCGTGCCCAGGACGTCGTCGAGCCGGCGGCCGTCCGGCAGCAGGGGGTTGGGGCACAGCGTTCCCGTCAGCGACCATGGCCGCAGCCGGCGCTGGACGAGGGAGGATCGGTGCAGCGCGGGAGTCGACGAGTCCACGATCCGCTTGCGCATTCCGGGAATCAGGCCCAGCCGCGGCACGACGACACCCCGAAGGACGCTGCCGACCTCGCCGCCCGCGGTCATGAATCGACCGACCGCCTGCGCGAGTCGGATCATGGCTCGCGCGTGCGGCTTTCGCTCCTGCTGATAGCTGTCCAGAACCTTGGGCGGCAGCTGACCCCACAGCACCCCGGCCAGCTTCCAGGCGAGATTGTTCGCGTCACGAAGGCCGGCGCCCATGCCCTGGCCGATGAAGGGCGGTGTCAGATGGGCTGCGTCACCGAGGATGAAGACGTTGCCGGCCCGCCACCGGTCGGCGATCTGGGCGCGGAAGGTGTACTCCGCGACGCGGATCAACCGCAGTTCGTCGGTGCGAATCCCGCGCGTCCACGGCGCGATCAACGGTTCGATCGCGGACAGGTCGGCGTACTGGTCGACGGACTCACCGGGCAGCAGCTGGAACTCCCAGCGATACCGGGTGGCCCCGACGCGCATGTACGTGGCGGCGCGGACCTTGTCGCAGACCTGGTGGACGCCTTCCCACTGCCGAAGATCGGCTTCGGTGTCGACGTCGACGACCAACCACCGTTGGTCGAAGTGCAGGTCCACCATCCGGGCTCCGATGGACGAGCGCACGAAGCTGTTGGCGCCGTCGCACCCCAGGACGAAGTCGGCGTCGACGCTCGTCGTGGTGTCGCCTGCGTGGTCGCGGTAGGTGACGCGGACACGGCCGTCGACCTGCTGGACGCCCGTCACTTCGGCGTTGCCGCGAAATTCCACGCATCGCTGACGCAACAGCTCATCGCGCAGGACGGCCTCGAGCTCGGGCTGGTCGAACATGTTGGCCTGGGGGAAACCGTTTGCGCTAGGGGCCGTTTCGCGACGAAACTCGGCCAGCACGCGGTGGTGCTCGTCGCGCAACTGCAAGCCGTGCGCCGGTCGTGAGATGGCCGCGAACCGTTCGGCGAGCCCGAGCCGCGCCACGACGCGACACACCTCGTCGTCCATGTGCACGGCACGGGGTTGCGGATACACCCCGTCCCAGCGGTCGAGCACCAGGCTTCTGATTCCGTACTGTGCCAACAGTATTGCCGCGGTGGCCCCGGTAGGTCCGGCTCCGACGACGACGACGGGCGCAGGTGAAGTATCCCTGTGCTTCGGCATCTTCCGTACTAGTCCGAAATGGCGACGTGGTAGGGCACCGCGTAACGCGACAGCACGCGGTCGACGTCGTCCCAGTGCTCTTGGTTCGTGATGCTGATGGTGAGCGCGGGAGACCCGTCCTCGACGTGGGCCTCCACGGTGGCATCCGGGTGCGCGGCGAGTGCCTCCACGACGACTCGGCGGGCGGCATCGGCGCGCAGCGGCAGCTTGTACGGTTTGCCGATCGCCGTGACCGGCAAGGCGTCGAGGATGGTGACGGTCTTCGGCGCTGCGGCCCGCTCGCCCACTTCGGTGGCGGCCCACGTCGTCAGCTCAGGCCCGCTGACGTCCGATCCGGGGTGCAGCGTGACGTAGGCGACCGGCACCTCACCGGAGTGGACGTCGGGAGCACCGACCGCCGCAGCAGAAGCCACCGCAGGATGCGTCAGCAAGGCGTCCTCGATCTGGGCGGGGTCGATGTTGTGGCCGCCGCGGATGATGAGGTCCTTGGCCCGCCCCGTCAGGTAGACGAAGCCGTCGTCGTCCACCCAGCCGAGATCACCGGTGTCGAGCCGTCCGTCGACCAGGCTGCCGAGGCCGTCGAGCCGAAGGCCGTGCTCGTCACGGCCGGACACGTAGCCGGCGAACACGGTCGGTCCTTCGATCAACAGGGTGCCGATCTCACCGGACGGCAGATCGTCGTAGCGACCCCGTCCGTCGGGCCTCGCCGCGGTAATGCGTTGGTATGGAAAGCGTTGTCCGACGGAGCCGGGACGCGGATGGTCGGGAAAGCTGCGGGCGCTCGCACACGTGGCCTCGGTCAGGCCGTATCCCTCGACCAGGACGATGCCGGTGGCAGATTCGAAATCCTTGCGCACGGCAGGCGGCAATGCAGAGGCCCCGACGATGGCGATCATCATGCTCGAGACGTCGGCGTCGACCGGGCACTGCGCCAGCACCGCGTACACCGTGGGGACCGCGCTCATCGCCGCGATTCGATGGTGCTGCACGATCTTCCAGAAGTTCGCGTACAGCTGGGGATCTCGATAGCCCAGCGGCCCGGCCCAGATTACCTGTTGGCCGCGCAGCATCGGCGCGAGGAGCGTGACGATCAGGGCGTTGACGTGAAAGAGCGGAAGTGCGGCGAAGGCCACCGACTCGTGGTCCAGCACGGTGTCGGCGGCGGCGACCATCCACGCGTCGACGACTTCGTTGGCGTGGGTGTGGGCCGCGAGCTTGGGCGTTCCGGTGGTACCGCCGGTGTGGAATATGCCTGCCACGTCGCCGGCTTCGGGGGGCTGTCCGTCGAAGACCGCACCGTCGTAACCCGAGGCCATGACCGCGAGGTAGCCGACGCTGGCACCGTGAAGTGCGGGCGCGGGCTCGGTCGGATCGGTTCCCGTCGGGGACAGCAGCAACACGGTGTCGACGAGCCCGGAGGACACCAGTGACTTTGCCAAATCCCAACTAACGGCGTCGAATTCGGGAGACGCACAGATCAACGTCCGCGCACCGGAGCGGTCGAGGAGCTCGGCGACGTGGGCGGCACTCAGGCCGCTGTTGACGGGAGCTGCGATGCCGGCGAGCTGCGCCGCCAAGGTCGCACTGATCAGACCGTCGCAGTTCGGACAGAGCAACGCCACGACGCTGTCGCGCTGAACTCCGATGGCACGAAGGAAGTTCGCACTTCGACGCACCTCGGCGGCCAGCTCGGCGAATGTCCGGGAGACGCCGTGCTCCCACCGAGCCGCATCCGGGAGCACGGTCACCGCCGTGGCCTCCGGCCACAGGGCTGCGGCGCGCTCCAGAATGGCGTAGGTCGACGTGGGGAGCTTCCGGTGCTCCAGCGGAACGCCTTCTACTGCGGCGAGGTCGTCCGGACCGGTATAGCGCGGCCACAACGACGAGTCGACGGTCACGTGTAGACGACCTTCATCCGCTGCGCGCCGAGATCGATCGCACCGTCGTCGGTGGCGACCGTGGCCTCCACGACGTCACCGTGCTGGAGGTACTTCTGATTGCCGGCCTGGCGCTTGAAGAATGCCTTCCACTTCACCGCGGGCGGCAGGAGGGCGCCGATCATCTCGATGGGCTTGGGCGGGGCCTTCAACGCCGTGCCCGCCGGGGTACCGGTCAGCACGAGGTCACCGGCGGCGAGGTCCTGGAACCGGGTCAGCGACTGCAACGCGGCCAGCGGACGGAAGATCATGTCTCCCTCGACGACTGAGTTCTGCCGCTCGTCGCCGCTGACGCTCAGCGTCAGACGCAGGTCGCCGAACCGGGCCAGTTCGGCGGCGTCGAGCAGCACCAGTTCGGGGCCGACGGGGGTGAACGTGGGGTACGACTTGGCCTCGTAGAACTGGGTCTGGGGGAGCTGAATGTCGCGCGCCGACACGTCGTTGGTGATGACCAGGGCGGCGACGTAGTCACCAAGGTTCGCATCGGTGAGGACGGTGCCCACCGGCATGTCGCGCCCGATGACCAGACCGATCTCCACCTCGTAGTCGAGGAATCGGACATGCGCCGGCTTGACGATGTCGTCGAACGGCCCGCTGATCGAGGCGGAGGACTTCCGGAAGAACGTCAGCGGAATCGTCTTGGGATCCATCCCCGAATCCCTGACGTGGGACTCGAAGTTGGTCATCTGGGCGACGACTCGACAGGGCCGCGTCACCGGCGAGACGAGGTCCAGTCCGTCCACCGCGACGGAGTCACCCGAGGTGGCGGCGGTGATCGCCGCGCGGTCGGCGAGAAGCTCCCCGGTGGTGACGGCGGTGGTGTCGATCTTGGTGGCACGGTCGGCGTTCTTGACCCACCAGGCGTTGGTGGTGCGGATGACGGAAGTGCTCATGAGCGGGCAACTTTCAGTAGGCCGATGAGGCGGTGGACGTCGAATTCGTTGCGTCGTGGCAGCGCGCGGAGAATGGACAGGGCTTCTGCGCGCGCCCCGCGCGGGCTGGTGCCGAGGAAGTCGCCGCTGACCGGTGGGCCCCACTGGGCGAGGCCGCTGGCGGTGAACGGCGCCCAGCCCGGTTCGAGCGAGTCGTCGAACATGTCGCCGTCGGCGAAGTGTTCGACGAGGAACCCGTCGGGGTCGCGCCAATAGTCGAAGAGCTGGCTGCCCTGAATGTGGCGGCCGATGCCCCATGACCTGAAGTAGCCACGGTCGCGCAGGTATTCGCCGCCGGCGGCCAGCGCGTCCAGGTCGCTCACTTGGAACGCCGAGTGCACGTAGCGGTTGGCCGGGCCGAGCGCCATCGCCAGGGTGTGGTGGTCGGCGAACTCCGAGCCGCGGTCGCAGCGAATGAAGCTCATGGCCGGACCGCGCTCGCGCTGGCCGGGGAAGAACAGGAAGTCGCTGACGATCATCCCAAGGTTCTCCAGATACCAGTTCAGCGCCGCGACGTACTTGGTGGATTGCAACACCACGTGCCCGAGCCGCTGGACCCGTGCCGGAGCCCGTGGGGGGCGCTGGGTGGCGTTCGCCCGGATGACGTCGTGGCCAGCGTTGACGAGAAGTGGTGTCTGCGTCGGCAATTGGGGCAGGTCGTGGAGGCCCGCGACGACGCGCACCGGGATGCCGCTCGGGTCGACCAGTCGAACCTCCGAGCCGCCGACGTCGTCGGGCAGGGGTTGCACCGTCGACCCGGTCTTGGCGGCCAGACGACGGACGTCGGCTTCGTCGGCGGCGCGAAAAGCGATCCCGGTGAAGCGGGACCTGTCGCCGCGCCGCAGCAGCACACACGGTGCGCCGGAATCGGTTCCCCGCAAGTGCAATTCGTCGGGTGCGCGCGACGACGTCTGGAACCCGAATGCTCGGGCAAAGGCCTCGGCGCGAACCAGGTCGGGCTTGTCGAACTCGAGCCAGGCGATGTCGCGGATCTTGATGACGGGATTCGCCGCGCGGCCGGGGTGGTCGCCGCGGACGGCACCCTGCTCGCTGTGCAAATCGCTGTGGCTACCGGCCATGGGCGGGTCGCTCCTCTCCCTTACTGATGAAATCGTCACATACGACGCCACGCTCAGTCAAGATGATTGACGAAATCCTCAATAATGAGGCGACTGGTATATTCACGGCGTCCCCCAGAGACGGTGAGGTAGTGATGCAGGAGTCGGCCGAGCCGGGCGTCAGTCGTGTAGAGCGACGCAAGCAACGCACACGGGCGGCGCTGATCAGCGCGGCGCAGGGGTTCATCGCCCAAGGCAGGCTGAGCGTGCCGGTGCTGGACATCACCCAGGCCGCCGACGTCGGGATGGGCTCGTTCTACAACTACTTCGACAGCAAGGAAGAGCTCTTCGCCGTCGCCGTGGGTGAAGCCCTCGACGCGCACGGTGCGCTCCTGGACGTCCTGACTGCCGACATCGACGACCCCGCAGAGACTTTCGGGTGCCGCTTCCGGCTCACCGGACGGCTGTTCCGCCGCCGTCCCCAAGAGAGCCAGATTCTGCTCGCCAACGGGGTCGCCCTGTTGACCGCGGACCGGGGGTTGGCGCCCCGCGCGCTGCGCGACATCGAAGCCGCCGTCGCCGCAGGCCGCTTCACCGTCGAGGATCCGCAGTTGGCGCTCGCCGTCGCAGGTGGCGCGATCTTGGGCCTGGGTGCGCTGCTGAGCAACGACCCGGATCGCGACGACGCCGTCGCGGCCGACTCCGTCACCGCGGACGTGCTGCGACTGTTCGGCATGTCCGCCGCGGATGCGGCCGACGTCTGCTCCCGGCCGCTGCCCGACCTGGACGCGATCGCCCCGGCTACTCCTCGTTGAGCAGGGCTGCGACGGGACAGACGTCGGCGGCTTCGCGGGCCGCCTTGGCAAGATCGTCTGGCACTTCGGCGTCGGCGAAGGCATTGGCCAATTCCCCGTCGTCGTCGAAGGAGAAGATGGTCGGGGCGGCCTGCGCGCACAAGCCGTGGCCTTCGCAGCGGTCGTGATCGATGGTGACGCGCATGGGTGGTCCCTTCTAGGCCGGGACCAGCTCGAGGGGAAGCTGGTCGTAGCGGTGGATGATGTTGTTGATCGCCCAGGTCGGCGTGCCAGTGAGTTCGATGCGATCCACCCGGGCGGAGAGCTCGCGCAGAATCGCCTGCGACTCCAACCGGGCCAGGCCCTGTCCGGCGCATCCATGGGTGCCGTAGCCAAACCCCAAGTGACGGTTGACGTCCCGGGTGATGTCGAACGTGTCGGGATCGTCCCACTCGCGTTCGTCGCGGTTGGCTGAGGCGTAGACCACCAGAACCCGTGACCCCTTCGGGATTTGGACGCCGCCAACGTCGGTGTCTGTGACGGACTTTCGGGTGAACGCCCGAAGTGGCGACTCCAGGCGCACCACCTCGTTGATGGCGTTGGCCACCAGCGACGGGTCCTCGCGCAGGGCCTGCCACTGGTCGGGGTGGGTCGCGAAGAGATGCAGCGCCGAACTGATGGCACTGATCGTGGTGTCGAGAGACGGGGCCAGGTAGTCGATCATCAGTGCCGAACACTCCGAGCGGGGGAGTGCACCGTCGTCGGCGGCGCGGAGCACGTCGTCGCCCATGCTGCCGAACAGCACGCTGCGGTCGCGGACGACGCGTCGCGAGAAGCGCAGCATCGACATGGCGGCGGGCGTCGTCCGCAGCCATTGCCGGTTCAGCGGGCCCAGCGAGTCGAACGTCGCCCCCGCCCACGTCAGCAGGTTCTCGCGGCCGTCCTCGGGCCACCCCACCAGGTCTGGCACCACGGCCAGTGGCAGCGCCATGGCCACGTCGCGCACCCCGTCGACGTGGCGCCGGGCGACCGCCGCCTCCACGACCGCCTGTGCCTTGGCGTCGACGGCCTCGCTCATCGCGCGCAGCGCCTTGGGGGTGAGGCGGTGGGCGAGCAGCTTGCGACGGCGCTGGTGGTCGGCGCCGTCGCTGTTGAGGGTGGTTCCGCGGGACAACCGGTTGGTCAGCGGGTTGAGTGCGACGCCTTCACCGGAGATGAAGTTGGTGTCGTCGCGCAGCACCGCCTTGCACTCGGTGTAGCGGGGCAGCGCGTACACCCGCTGGCGGCTCAACCACACCACCGGGCCGAGCTCGCGGAGTGCTGCGTAGTGAGGGTAGGGGTCTCGGATTCCGCTGCGGGAGAACATGTCCCGGCGGTACACCGGAGCGTGGGCGGCATTGCCCATGGCAGGTCCTTCCCTCGAGCGTGCGGCGCTGGCGAGGTCAACCAAACCAAAGAATGACGATATCGTCAAGTATGACTAAATCTGGCACGTAGCGGGCTGCCGTCGTTCAGTCGGGGTCGTCGAGCACCGAGAACGGCTCGGTCGGCGTCTCCACCACCAACAACCGCGCCGCCGAGTCGCTCGGCACGACCTCGTCCGCCAGAGCGATCAGCGCCCGCTCGGTGCCCACGTCGCGACCGGCCCGCTCCGACAGCAGCCACCGCACCTCCAGCAGATCGCAGTAGGCCTGAATGGCCGTGCCCCTGCGCCCGACCGCCGCATGCGCGCGGGCCATGGTCGGCCTGACCAGCTCCATCAACCACAGTTGGGCGGCAGTTTGCAGGTCGACGTCGTGACCGGCCTCGCTGCACAGCTGCCCCTGATAGGCGTGCAGATCGCCGAGCAGGTGAGTCGCCTGCCCTTCGCCGACGTCGACGCCGGCCAGCTCCCGCAACTGGGTGGCGTGGTAATTACGGTCTCCCACCGCGACTTTCAGCCGTAGCTGGTCGCTGCCAGCCTCGTCGTGGCGCAACGACACCTCGTCGACGGCGAAGCCCAACTCGTTGAGCTTGCGGATCCGCCCCTCAACGCGATAGCGGTCGGCGTAGGCGAACACCGGCTCGTCGTGCAGCAGTTCCCACAGCCCGACGTAGCGCGTCCGCAGGCTCAACGCCTCGCCAATCAGCTGATCCCGCAACGCCGTACCACCGTCCATCCGGGCCGCGATGTCCATCAGGCCCGCCGCGACGTTCTCCACCATCACGTCGACGTCGAGCTCTCGCTGCCCGTCCGACAGGTGCGGGTGGACCTCGCTGGTCTCCGCGTCGACCAGGGACGCCTGCAGCACCTGACCGTCCCGCGAAAACAGGGTGTTCGCCAGCGAACAGTCCCCCCAGAACACCCCGCGCCGATGCAGTTCCACCAGCAGCGAGGCCATGCCGTCGAGCAACCGGGACCGCTGCTTGGGCGCGTCGGGAGGCAGCCGCAGGAACAGCCGCCGGTACTGCCACGACCCCTCCAGATAGCGGGTCAGCAGGATTGCGGTGTCGAAGTCGGGCTGCTGAACCAGACCGGCCCGCCGCACCGCGTTGAGATGCAGCTCCTCGATGCGGCCCAACGCCTCGTACTCGCGGACGGCAATGCGCGGCGGTAACTCCTTGAGCGCCCACAGCGCGCCGTCGCACTCGACGAATTTCACCAGGTGCCTGCTGGGCCCGACCGCCATGTCGCGCAACGGAACATCGGGCACGAGCCACTCCGCGAGCGGCCGCTCCCACGGTAGGCCCAGGAGCCCCGGGGACGGGGTCCGCAGCCGCAGCTCGGGAGCGGCCACGACGAAACTCTGGTCAGCCCGCGGCGGCGGCGTGACGACCCGTGGCGTCGGCCGCCTCGGTCGCCGCCTTCACCCGGGTCAGGTTGTCGCCCGACGCGGGATCGAAGAGGTGAATTCGCTCGGCATCCAGCCACAGCGTGGCCTCGTCGCCGTTGCCGACCCGGCTCAGCGGGTCGAGCTCGACGCAGATTTGGGTGCGCATCTGTTCGCTGTCCAGATCGTTGGCGAGTTCGGCCAGCTGCGAGACGATTTCGGCCGGCGCCTCGAACGGGACGAACGCGTACTGCTCATTGCCAAGCCACTCCGTGACGTCGATGGTGACGTCGAAGGTGACGCCACGCGACTTCTTGCCCGCGTCGACGAACTCGGCGTCCTCGAACGCCCCGGGACGGACCCCCGCGATGTAGATCTTCCCGTCCTCGACGGAGTCACGCCACTCGTCGCGCAGCGGGATGGTGACGAACGGCAGCTCGATCGAGTCGCCGTTGACGCGTGCCGGCACGAAGTTCATCGGGGGAGAGCCGATGAAGCCGGCGACGAACAGGTTGACCGGCTGGTCGTAGAGCTCCCGGGGGCTGGCAATCTGTTGCAGCACACCCTTCTTCAACACCGCCACCCGATCGCCGAGGGTCATGGCCTCGGTCTGGTCGTGGGTCACGTACACGGTGGTGACGCCCAGGCGGCGCTGCAACCGCAGAATTTCGGTGCGCATCTGACCGCGCAGCTTGGCGTCGAGGTTGCTCAACGGCTCGTCGAACAGGAACGCGTCCGCCTGCCGCACGATCGCCCGGCCCATCGCCACCCGCTGCCGCTGACCGCCGGAGAGGTTGGCAGGCTTGCGGTCGAGGTGCTCCCCGAGCTCAAGCGTCGCGGCCGCCTCCGACACCAGTTTGCGGATTTCTTCCTCGGAGTGCTTGCCGGACAACCGAAGTGGGAAGGCGATGTTCTCGAACACCGTCAGATGCGGGTACAGCGCGTAGTTCTGGAACACCATCGCCAGATTGCGCTCGCGCGGAGCCTTGTCGTTGACGCGGGTGTCGCCGATGATCATGTCGCCGGAGGTGATGTCCTCGAGTCCGACGATCATCCGCAGCAGCGTGGACTTTCCGCAGCCGGACGGGCCGACCAAGATCATGAACTCGCCGTCGGCGACGTCGATGCTGACGTCGTTGACGGCAGGAAAGCCGTCACCGTACTTCTTCACGATGTTGCGCATGGTGATTGCTGCCATGGTTATCCCTTCACTGCGCCGGAGGTGAGGCCGGCGACGATGCGGCGCTGAAAGACGAGAACGAGAATGACGACGGGGATCGTGACGATGACCGACGCCGCCATGATGTAGGGCACCGGCGACTCGAAGTACGAGGCACCCTGGAAGAACGCCAGCGCCGCGGGAACGGTGCGGGCACTGTCGGTGGAGGTCAACGAGATCGCGAACAGAAAGTCGTTCCAGCAGAAGAAGAACGTCAGGATCGCGGTGGTGAACACCCCTGGCGCCGCCAACGGCACGATGACCTTGCGGAACGCCTGCCACGCCGTGGCGCCGTCGACCTGGGCGGCGTGCTCCATCTCCCACGGAATCTGACGGAAGAACGCCGACATGGTCCAGATCGACAGCGGCAAGGCAAAGGTCAGGTAGGGGATGATCAAACCCAGCCAGGTGTCGTAGATGCCCAGCCCGCGCCACATGTCGAACAGCGGACCCACCAACGCCGCCTGCGGGAACATCGCGATGCCCAGTGCCAGCGACAGCAGGACCTTCTTACCCCGAAAGTCCAGGCGCGCAATCGCGTACGCGGCGAACATCGCGACCACGACCGAGATCAGGGTTGCGATGACCGCGATGCCGATCGAGTTGATCAGCGCGCGCGTGAACAGCGGGTTGGCGAAGATTTCGGCGAAGTTGTCCAGGGTGAAGGTGCTCGGCAGGAACTGCGGCTTCCCCGACACGATGTCCGACGGCGGCTTGAAGGCCAGGCTGATCATCCACAGCAACGGCACGAAGCTGTAGAGCACGATCACGATGCCGGCGATCGTCCACCACCGGGCGCTCTTGGCGCTGCTCACTGGTCACCCCTGACTTGCGAGAGATCGGTCTTGAACACCTTGATGAAGATCCAGGCGATGGCGACGACGGTGATGAACAGCAGCACCGAAATCGCCGACCCCATGCCGAGATTCACCAGGGTGACGTTCTGCCGGTAAGCCAGGAAGGAGATGGTCTCGGTGTTGTTGGCACCGGCGGTCATGACGTACGGATTGTCGAAGATGCGCCATGCGTCGAGCGTGCGGAACAGCAGCGCCACCATGATTGCGGCCTTCATGTTGGGAAGGGTGATCTTCCACAGCCGCTGCCACGCCGTCGCCCCGTCGACCTTGGCGGCCTCCTGCATGTCCTCGGGCACCTGCACCAATCCCGCCAGCAGCAGCAGCGAGATGAACGGCGTGGTCTTCCAGATCTCCGACAGACAGATCACGAAGATCGCCGACCAGCGGTTGCCGAACCAGTCGAAGTCGGTGAGGTTGAGCCACTGGTTGACGAAGCCCGAGTCGGTGGCGAAGGCGTACCGCCAGATGAAGGCCGACACCACCGTCACGATGCCGTAGGGGATCAGGATCGCCGTGCGCAGCGGACCACGGCCCCGGATGATCCGCAGCATCACGAATGCGAAGCAGAAGCCCAGTACCAGTTCTATCGCGACGGTGACGACGGTGATCGCCAGCGTCGTCACGAAGTCGTTCCACCACACCGGGTCGGTCAGGATGACCCCGAAGTTGTTCAGCCCGACGAAGGTGCGGCCCCCCGGGTCGGTGAGCCGGAAGTTGTACAGCGACAACACCAGTGCATAACCCAGCGGGTAGGCGGTGACCAGCAGCATCACCACGTACGACGGCAGGGTCAGATAGAGGCCGAGCCGCCGCTCGCCGCGAACCCGCTCACTGGTGACCTTCTTGCCCGCGTCCTTCTTCTGGACGGGCGCGTCCTGAACCGCGGTCACAGCAGCCGCCTTCCCGCCAGTACGTCGGCCACGAATTGATCTGACTCCTTGGGTGTTTGCTCGTTCACCGACGCCGGCGGGTGCCACGTCTGGGTGATCGCCCCCGCCACGTCGGTGTAGAACGGGGTCAGTGGACGGGGACCGCCCTCGGCGATGGACTCCCGAATCAGATCGGCGTTGGCGTACGCCTCGCGGATCTCGGGGGCGTCGTAGGACGCGGCATAGGGCGACGGTTCGCTCTCGTCGAGCATGTACTTGGTGGCCTTCGGTTCGGCGTTGATGCACTCCACCAACTGGACGGCCTGATCCGGATGCTTCGAGTAGGCGCCGACGCCAAGGTTGGCGCCGCCGAGCGGGGGAGCGCTGGGACGGTCGGCGAACACCCGCGGGTAGCGGGCCCAGCCGATGTCGTCGACGATCGCCTGGTCGAGCGTCCCGGCCTCGGCGGCGCTGCGGGCGGCCGCCAGCACATACGGCCAGTTCAGCATGAACATGCCCTGCTCCGACTGGAACGTCGCGCGGGCCTGCTCCTCGGCGGCGTTGGACAGGTCGACGGGTGCCGCGCTGGACCGCGCCAAATTGCCGACGATCTCGGCGGCCTTCTCACCGGCGGGACTGGCCAGCGACGGCTTGGCGTTGCGTCCCGCCTCGACGTCCTGGAGCACCTCACCACCGCCCGAGAGCACCAGCGCGTTGATCCAGACCATGTAGCCCTCGTAGCGCTGTCCCTGGGTGGAGATCTTCTTCCCTTGCCCGACAGCGGCTTTCAGCATGTCGTCCCACGTGAAGTTCGGACTGGTGGGATCCACGCCTGCCGCGGCCGCCAATGACTTGCGGTACCAGAGCAGCTGGGCGTTCGACTTGTACGGTGCGCCGAAGAGCTTGTCCTCCCACATCCCGGTCTCCACCGGCGCCGGCAGCATCCCCGCGGTCAGGCGGCTCTTCTCCTCGGCGGTGTACGGGCGCAGGAAGCCCGCGTGGGAGAACTCCGCGGTGAACACCACGTCGAGGCTCACCACGTCGATCGAGCTGTCCCCGGCGGCCAGGCGCCGTACCATCTGTTCGCGCTGGGCGGTGGCGGTGCTTGGCAGCGACTCGATCCGCACCTTGTAGGCGCCACCCGAGGCGTCCGCACACTGTTCGGCGCGCGCTGCGGACCCGCCGTTGTCCGGCAGGATGTACCACGTCAGCGTCGGGGGACCGCTCTCACTCCCGCAGCCGGACAACAGGGTTGCCGCGACCATTGATGCGCTGGCCAGCGCGATTACCCGTCGTATCGGTGAATGGGCGAACTGAATTCGTTTCATGCATCCTCGTCTGTCGAGCAGCAGCCATCTCAACCTGCACACGAGTGTGGCACACCTCACAACGTCTTTGGGCAGGTTGCCTATGCTTGACGGCGATGGTCGTCGAAAGCCGTTGCAGAACTGAGACTCCCGATAGACCAGCGGTGGGGGGTATCGCCAGCCTGCTCAACGGGTAATCCTCGACGACGTTCACCCAACCCCGATCCGAGGAGAGCCGTGGCACCCGCAGAATCCTGGTGGCAGACCGCCGTCGTCTACCAGGTCTACATCCGCAGCTTCGCCGACGGGAGCGGCGACGGCGTCGGCGACATCGCCGGGCTTCGGGACCGCTTGCCATACCTGGCCCGGCTCGGCGTCGACGCCATCTGGATCAACCCCTGGTATCCGTCGCCACTGGCCGATGGCGGCTACGACGTCGCCGACTACCGCGACGTCGAACCGCTCTACGGAACCCTGCCCGAGGCCGACCTGGTGATCGCCGAGGCGCACGAGGCCGGTATCCGCGTGCTGCTCGACATCGTGCCCAACCACAGCTCCGATCAGCACCGGTGGTTCGTCGCGGCTCTTGCCGGTGACCCAAAGGCCAGGCAGCGCTACCACTTTCGTGATGGCCTCGGCCCCGACGGGGCGCTGCCGCCCAACGACTGGCAGAGCGTCTTCGGCGGCCCCGCCTGGACCAGGGTGCCCGACGGGCAGTGGTACCTGCACCTCTTCGCGCCCGGCCAACCCGACTTCAACTGGGAGAACCCAGAGGTGCGCGCCGAATTCGAGGACGTCTTGGCGTTCTGGTTCGACAAGGGCGTCGACGGCTTCCGCATCGACGTCGCCCACGGATTGGTGAAGGCCGACGGGCTGCCCGACGGCGGCCCAGGAAACGATGCCGCGCCAGGGTTGGTCCAGCACAACGAGTCCCACCCCGCCTGGGACCAGGACGGCGTGCACGACGTCTACCGAGGGTGGCGCACGGTGGCGAATCGCTATGCGCCTGAACGGATCTTCATCGCCGAGGCCTGGGTGCCCAACAACGAACGCCTGGCGCGATACCTGCGCTTCGACGAGTTGCACACCGCTTTCCAGTTCGACTTCCTTCGCGCGCCATGGAAGGCGACCATCCTGCGCACGGTCGTCGACGACGCAATCAAGGAAGCGGCGTCCGTCGGCGCCCCGCCGACCTGGGTGCTGTCCAACCATGACGTCACCCGCACCGTCACCCGCTACGCGCGCTCGCAGCCCGACCATCTCATCGAGACTGACTGGGAACGAAGCCGGTGGGCCGAGGAGCCCGCCGACTACGCGTTGGGTCTGCGTCGGGCGCGGGCGGCGGCCTTGATGCAACTGGCGCTGCCGGGAACCGCCTATGTGTACCAGGGCGAGGAGCTCGGCCTCGAGGAGGTCGAGGACCTGCCCAACGAGGTCCGTCAGGATCCGATCTGGGAGCAGTCGGGGCACACCGACGTCGGCCGCGACGGCTGCCGCGTCCCGCTCCCATGGAGCGGTGACATTGCGCCCCTTGGCTTCTCGACCAACCCCGAGGCGACGACGTGGTTGCCGCAACCGCAGCACTGGGCGTCACACACCGCTGCCGCGCAAGACCGAGATCCCGATTCCACTCTCAACCTGTATCGCCAGGCACTGTCCGTGCGAGCGGCGACGTGGGTGGGGGCCGGCGAGCTGGAGTGGATTCCCACCGCACCCGAGGTCGCCGCGTTTCGGCGCGGCGACGCCCAATGCTGGGTCAACACGGGGGAGAAGCCGGTGGAGCTGCCGACCGACGCCACGGTGGTGCTGGCATCGGTCGCGGGCACGGCGAACCAGCTGCCGCCCGACGCGGCGGTGTGGCTAGTGGCCGACTAGTTGGCGGCCCACTGCCTCTTCTCGGGGAAGAGGTGCTGAGCGGCGGTGACGACGTGGTGGTTGCGGCGCCGGGCGGGGTCGAGCTCGGAGACGGGCTCGACCGCGGGCGCCAATGCGAGGGTCGGAGTCGGGACTGGCGCCTCGCTTGCGGTGGTCGGCTGCGGCATCGCGCGCTCGATCCCCAGGACGTCGCCGATTTCGGCCCAACCGAACCCGGCGTCGTGCGCAGCCAAGGCGGCCACCTGCACCGCATGGGAGGCCGACTGCAGGTTCTTGCACTCGCGCTTCCACTTGGCGTTGCGCCGGGCGCGATCGAGCGTGGCCTGCGCTTCGGCAAGGCGTTCCAGCTCCGGGCTGTTCCGAGAAGTTGAGCGAACCACTGCGTCCGCGTCGTGACGACGCCCGTTGGAACTGTTCATGTGTTTGCCGATCCCCCAATCAGTGCACCAATGATTGCAGTCCCCCACCGCAACCGCAATGCGCAAAGTATTACGCGTTACCTGCGAAAATCGCGACTGATCGGGACAACGCGACGAGCGGGTCGCACGCGAGCTGGCAGCTCCGACAGCGCACTGCGCTTAGCTAAGGAGTGCTCTTACCAGCATTCGTCCAGGTTCGGGCCCGCGCCCGGTCCGTGCTCGACGTCGCCACGGACCAGGGACGACGCCGCGTTTTGGCTGATCGACGCACCGCGCGCTATCCTTTTCCACGTTCCACCGAAGACCGTCGGTCACCGAGCAATCGGTTGAAGGTCCCGGAATCACCCGGGCGGCCCACGCAGGAGGACGAGGCACCACCGTTGACTTGCGTCAGCGGATCTTCACGCCCCGGCCGCACTGCGCCCGGGGCGTTCGTCGTTTTCCGGGGTCGACTGACGGACCCACACCTAGATAGGAGGCATGCATGGCCAGAGCTGACAAGGCCACCGCCGTTGCCGACATCGCCGAGCAGTTCAAGGAGTCGACCGCCACGGTCGTCACCGAGTACCGCGGCCTCACCGTGGCCAACCTTGCGGATCTGCGCAAGTCCCTCGGTGGCTCCGCGTCCTACGCGGTCGCCAAGAACACCCTGGTTAAGCGTGCCGCGTCCGAGGCGGGTGTGACGGGTCTCGACGACCTGTTCACCGGTCCGACCGCCATCGCGTTCATCAAGGGTGAGCCCGTCGATGCCGCCAAGGCAATCAAGACGTTCGCCAAGGATCACAAGGCCCTCGTCATCAAGGGCGGCTACATGGACGGCAAGGCGCTGTCCGTGGACGAGGTCAACCGCATCGCGGACCTCGAGTCGCGCGAGGTGCTGCTGGCCAAGCTGGCCGGCGCGATGAAGGCCAAGACCAGCCAGGCTGCGGCGCTCTTCGCTGCCCCGGCGTCGCAGGTCGCCCGCCTCGTCTTCGCGCTGCAGGAGAAGAGGGAGGCCGCCGAAGGTGGCCCCGCCGCCGCTCCTGCCGCCGCCGCGGACGAAGCAGAAGCAGAAGCACCGACGGACGCCGTGGCCGCCGCCCCGGCCGACGCCGAATAAACCACCCATCAAGAACCAAGCAAGAAATCTAGGAAGGACCACACCATGGCCAAGCTCAGCACCGAAGACCTGCTCGACGCGTTCAAGGAACTGACCCTGTTGGAGCTCTCGGAGTTCGTCAAGGCCTTCGAGGAGACCTTCGACGTCACCGCAGCTGCCCCCGTCGCCGTTGCCGCCGCCGCCGGCGCAGCAGCGCCCGCCGAGGCCGCTGAGGAGCAGTCGGAATTCGACGTCATCCTCGAGGGTGCCGGCGAGAAGAAGATCGGCGTCATCAAGGTCGTCCGTGAGATCGTCTCGGGCCTGGGCCTCAAGGAGGCCAAGGATCTCGTCGACAGCGCCCCCAAGCCGCTGCTCGAGAAGGTCAACAAGGATCAGGCAGACGACGCCAAGGCCAAGCTCGAGGCCGCCGGCGCCACCGTCACCGTCAAGTAGTAATCCTTACGGGAAAGCCGCCCGGGATCATCACGATCCCGGGCGGCTTTTTCATGTCTGGTGCCAGGTCGAGCAAAGTTCGGCGCTTCCGGCTGGCCGTTGCCCGAATGGCGGGCAAAGCGAAGAGGGCCCAGAGTCGGTGCGCTACAGTGACTCAAACCACAGGCGTGTGTGTCTGTTTGGCGAGCAAAAGCACTGGCGGAAGGGTCGCGCGTGGGCATCGGTATTCAGGTAGAGGGATTGACGAAGTCCTTCGGGCCCCAGCGAATCTGGGAGGACGTCACCTTCGACCTTCCGGCGGGTGAGGTCAGCGTGCTGCTGGGCCCGTCGGGTACCGGCAAGTCGGTGTTCTTGAAGTCGCTGATCGGGCTGTTGCGTCCGGAGCGCGGCAAGATCATCGTCGACGGCACCAACATCATCGAGTGTTCGGCCAAGGAGCTCTACGAGATCCGCACCCTGTTCGGGGTGATGTTCCAGGACGGCGCACTCTTCGGCTCCATGTCGTTGTACGACAACACGGCGTTCCCGCTTCGTGAGCACACGAAGAAGAAGGAATCCGAGATCCGTCAGATCGTGATGGAGAAGCTCGACCTGGTCGGTCTGACCGGAGACGAGACCAAGTTCCCCGGCGAGATCTCCGGCGGTATGCGCAAGCGCGCCGGGCTGGCCCGCTCGCTGGTGCTCGACCCGCAGATCATCCTCTGCGACGAGCCGGACTCGGGTCTGGACCCCGTCCGTACCGCGTACCTGTCTCAGCTGCTGATCGACATCAACGCCCAGATCGACTGCACCATCCTGATCGTCACGCACAACATCAACATCGCCCGCACGGTGCCCGACAACATGGGCATGCTGTTCCGCAAGCACCTGGTGATGTTCGGTCCGCGCGAAGTGCTGCTGACCTCCGATGAGCCG
>NZ_MVOC01000014.1:111533-128891 GCF_002043095.1 Mycobacterium sp. AT1
GCCGGTCACCACGATGGTGGCACCGAGGAGATCGAAGGCGTGCCGCCGCAGGTCAACGCCACCCCGGGCATGCCGGAGCGCAAGGCCGTCGGGCGTCGTCAGGCCCGGGTGCGCGAGATCATGCACACCCTGCCCCCGGCCGCGCAGGAAGCCATCCGCGCCGACCTCGACGGCACCAACCAACACCCCGGGTACAACCCGGACAACGACGCCACCGCGCGGAACCGCAACGGCGCCGAAGAAGAGGCCCCCACGGCCTCGATCCCCGTCGCCAAGGAGTGACGCTCCCCGGCCCCGGCGGCCGGAGAACACGCGCCCTGCTCAACCGTCCCGCCACCGTCGTGGACGGCTACCTCGACGTGATGGGTGACGCCGAGGTTCCGCAGACGACGGGCCAACGCGTGATGGGGTCGTCGGTGCTTCCGATGATCTACGAGCGACTGTGGCGGCCCGTCCTGTTCTTCGGGTTCACTGCGCGCAACTCCGCCCAAGAGGACCGGCGCAAGCTGCGACTTCTCGAGCTGCGGCCCGGCGACACCGTCCTCGACGTCGCCTGCGGGCCGGGCAACACCACCCGCACACTGCTGGCCGCCGTGGGGTCCGATGGTCTCGCGGTCGGAGTGGACAGCTCCGCCACGATGCTCGCCAAGGCGGTTCGCGACACGGCACCCGGCAGCCCGATCGGGTACGTCAGGGCCGACGCCGTCGACCTGCCCTTCGACGACGGCACCGTCGACGCCGTCAGCTGCTACGGCGCGCTCTACCTGATGGACGACCCGGTCGGCGCGCTCCGCGAGATGATTCGGGTGCTGACGCCCGGAGGGCGGATCGCCGTCCTGACGACGTGCGCCAGGGGACCGGCGCCGGTGCGGCGGGCCGGCGTCGCGGCGTCGCGATTCGCTCCGGTGCGGCTGTTCGACGTCGACGAGGTCGTCGACGTGATGCGCGCCGCCGGGTTGGTCGACGTGACCCGCGACGTGTCGGCTGCGTCGCAGACGGTGAGCGGACGGCGGCCCGAGACGCCCTGATGTCGAAATTCTGACGTCGGCGACGATTATCGGCGGCCTGTCGGTACGGCCGGTTACATTCCGTCGGTGAGTGCGAATCGCTGGTTGCGTGGCGTGTGGGTCGTGGCCGTCGGGGCTGGCATTGCGCTCAGTGCGGGCCACGG
This sequence comes from Mycobacterium sp. AT1, assembly GCF_002043095.1. Taxonomy (GTDB): domain Bacteria; phylum Actinomycetota; class Actinomycetes; order Mycobacteriales; family Mycobacteriaceae; genus Mycobacterium. The sequence continues at coordinate 112,705 of NZ_MVOC01000014.1, forward strand.
TGTCGCCGCCGCAGAGTCCGACTCACCGGGCGGCGACACGGGATCGTCGTCGGCCCCGTCGAACCCAAGCGCCGAAACGTCTTCGGGCGAGGCCGCGGCGGTCACGAAAGACGTTGGCAAGAAACATGATTCGGGGTCGAAGGGCGAAGGCAAGCCGACCAGCACGGTGAGTGCCAACACCGTGACCGTGGACCGCGACGACCCGTCCACCGCCGACCCCGTCGTGAAGGCGAAGCCGGCGAAGACCGCGAAAGCAACAGAGGCTGTGGCCACTCAGGAGGCCCTGACCGCCCCGGTGACGGTGTCCACTCCGGTCGACGTGACGCCACAGGATCCGGTCGCGGCCGAGACGCCAACCGTCGTCGAGACGACCCCGATCGTCGACTCGAAGCCGCCGGTCCTCACCGAGGAAAAGTCCGATCCGGTGGTCGTGGCGACCCCGGGCGTGGCGACCTCGGCCCCCGACGCCAAGCCAGTGGGGACCAACAAGCCCGCGGCGGCGACACTGGTCGCCAAGGACGCCACCGCGATCCGCAGCCTGGCCCTACCCGCTGCCCCGCGGCCCCAGCCGGGCCCGATCGCGACGGTCGTCATCAGCCTGCTGTCCGCCTTCGGACTGCTCCCGCCCGTCGCGCCGGTACCGGTGGACGTCACCGGCGTCCCGGCGCAGCCCGTCCCCGGCACGTCGGCCACCGCCGGGGTGACCGGCGTCAAGGTCGGCAGTTCGAACCTGACCATCCCGGTCGGTAGCGGGAGCTACACCGGCGCGGCCGACTGGTACTTCCCAACCCAAGCCGACGGCACAGTGCAGGCCCAGGGCGTGATGCTGCTCCAGCACGGATTCCTGGGCTCCAAGTCCTGGTATTCGGCGCTCGCCCAAGACCTGGCCCGGCAGACCAACAGCATCGTCGTGGTCCCCAACGTCCCGTCGTTCGGGTTCTTCACCTGCGCCGGCTGCACGCTGAACAGCGTGTCGATGCAGCGGGGCGTCGCCGACCTCTTCCTCGATCCGAACCGGACGTCGCTGAACGCCAGCGCCGCGGCAGCGGGATATCACGGCGCGCTGCCTGGCAAGTTCGTCCTGACCGGACACTCGGCCGGTGGGGGACTGGCCGCGGCCGCCGGTGGCTTCTACTCCGATGCCGTCAAGCCCGAGGACAACGACCTGCTCGGCGTGGTGATGTACGACGGTGTCTCGTCCAACGGCACCTTCGCAGGCGCGCTGAAGAGTCTGGACGCCAGCGGCATCCCGATCTACCAGATCGCCGCACCCCCGCAGGCGTGGAACGCCAACGGCCAGACAACCGAGGACCTGGTGACGTTGCGGCCGGGGCAATTCGTCGGCGTCGTCCTCGCCAACGGCTCCCACGTCGACTCGCTCATCGGCGGCTCTCCGATCATCGACTTCTTCAGTCAGCTCTTCGTCAAGCGGTCCCCGGCGGGCAACACCGAGGCCGTCTACACGCTGGCGAACGGCTGGATCAACGACATGTACGCCGGGCTCGGGCCGACGGACGGCGTGTACGGCACCTACGGCGACCCCGACCAGTACCTCGTCTTCGGGCCCGCGGCCGGCGTCGTGCTCGGTCCCGCACCGGTCGTCGACGTGAACTCCTACCTCGGCACCTGGTACGAGGTGGGCAGCGTCAAGCAGTTCTTCTCGATCGGCCTGGTGAACACCACCGCCGTCTACACCGCCAACGATGACGGGTCGATCGGGGTCGAAAACTCCGGCAACTACTTCTTCGACAACGGCCCGCAGTCGCGCATCTTCGGGACTGCGCTGCCGGTCAGCGCCGACAACGACAAGCTGAACGTGACCTTCTTCGGGCCCGCCTCGGCCACGCCACCCGGCAACTACTGGATCGTCGACCTCGCGCCCGACTACAGCTGGGCCGTCGTGAGCGACCCCAGCGGCTACACCGGGTTCCTGCTGAGCCGCACCCGGACGGTGTCAGCCGAGCTGTACCAGGAGTTGCTGAACCGCGCGTCGGTCAAGGGCGTCAAGGGATGGATCACGGTCACGCGACAACCTGCGGCGGCACGTGAACTTTCCTCCTCAAACCGCGTGTGAACTCTTGACGGAAAGGCGAAACCGGGCCAGTCTGTTGGTCAGCAATGTACGCACGGGTTGAAGGATCTAGCCGCCAGCCAGCGCCTGGTCTGTTTCACCATGCCGATGTTGAGGAATGCGCCGTTCTGCGCTAGTGTTGGACGTTGCGCTGGCTGCATCCTGCCCATCCTCATCCACCTCTCGTCACCGTCTCCTAGCCTGAGCCCTGCTCAGGGAACTAGTCGTGTGCCTCGGGGCCGAGATTCAGGCTTGAGAACGCCAGCCGAACCTAACGCAGATAACGCGGCAAGGGTCCGGTCTTCGGCCGGTCACCCGATCGTCGCATCCGGTGCTGGAAGGATGCATCTTGGCAGTCTCTCGCCAGAGCAAGTCAGTAGAAAACCCCAACAACTCCATTCCTGGAGCACCTAACAGAGTTTCTTTCGCCAAGCTTCGTGAACCGCTCGAAGTTCCCGGCCTGCTCGACGTGCAGACCGACTCCTTTGAATGGCTGATCGGTTCCGACGGCTGGCGTGAGAAGGCTCTCGAGCGCGGCGACGTCAACCCCGTCGGCGGTCTCGAAGAGGTGCTCACGGAGTTGTCGCCGATCGAGGACTTCGCGGGCACGCTCTCGCTGAGCTTCTCCGATCCGCGGTTCGACGAGGTCAAGGCACCCGTCGACGACTGCAAGGAGAAGGACCAGACCTACGCGGCCCCGCTGTTCGTCACCGCGGAGTTCATCAACAACACCACCGGCGAGATCAAGAGCCAGACCGTCTTCATGGGCGACTTCCCCATGATGACCGAGAAGGGCACCTTCATCATCAACGGCACCGAGCGTGTCGTCGTGTCCCAGCTCGTCCGCTCGCCCGGCGTCTACTTCGACAAGTCGAAGGACAAGGCCACCGAGAACGACCTGACGAGCGTCAAGGTCATCCCGGGCCGTGGCGCCTGGCTCGAGTTCGACGTCGACAAGCGCGCCACCGTCGGCGTGCGCATCGACCGCAAGCGTCGTCAGCCCGTCACGGTGCTGCTGAAGGCCCTCGGCTGGACCAGCGATCAGATCCGTGAGCGCTTCGGCTTCTCCGAGATCATGATGTCGACCCTCGAGAAGGACAGCACCGCCGGTCCCGACGAGGCACTGCTGGACATCTACCGGAAGCTGCGCCCGGGCGAGCCGCCCACCAAGGAGTCCGCGCAGACCCTGCTGGAGAACCTGTTCTTCAAGGAGAAGCGCTACGACCTGGCCCGCGTGGGCCGCTACAAGGTCAACAAGAAGCTCGGCCTGAACGTGGGCCAGCCGATCACGTCGTCGACGCTGAACGAAGAAGACATCGTCGCGACCATCGAGTACCTGGTGCGCCTGCACGAGGGCCAGACCACGATGACCGCCCCCGGCGGCGCCGAGGTTCCCGTCGAGGTCGACGACATCGACCACTTCGGCAACCGCCGTCTGCGTACCGTCGGCGAACTGATCCAGAATCAGATTCGCGTCGGCCTCTCCCGCATGGAGCGCGTCGTCCGCGAGCGGATGACGACTCAGGACGTCGAGGCGATCACGCCGCAGACCCTGATCAACATCCGTCCCGTCGTGGCGGCGATCAAGGAGTTCTTCGGAACGTCGCAGCTGTCGCAGTTCATGGACCAGAACAACCCGCTGTCGGGTCTGACCCACAAGCGCCGCCTGTCGGCGTTGGGCCCCGGTGGTCTGTCCCGTGAGCGTGCCGGCCTCGAAGTTCGTGACGTGCACTCCAGCCACTACGGCCGCATGTGCCCGATCGAGACCCCGGAAGGCCCGAACATCGGCCTGATCGGTTCGCTGTCGGTGTACGCGCGGGTCAACCCGTTCGGCTTCATCGAGACCCCGTACCGCAAGGTCGTCGACGGCGTCGTCACCGACGAGATCCACCACCTCACCGCCGACGAGGAGGACCGCCACGTCGTGGCGCAGGCCAACTCGCCGATCGACGAGAACAACCGGTTCACCGAGGAGAAGATCCTCGTTCGTCGTAAGGGTGGTGAGGTCGAAAACGTCTCGCCGATGGACGTGGACTACATGGACGTCTCACCGCGCCAGATGGTGTCGGTGGCCACGGCCATGATCCCGTTCCTCGAGCACGACGACGCCAACCGTGCCCTCATGGGTGCCAACATGCAGCGCCAGGCGGTTCCGCTGGTGCGTAGCGAGGCACCTCTGGTCGGTACCGGCATGGAGTTGCGTGCCGCGATCGACGCCGGTGACGTCATCGTCGCGAGCAAGTCCGGCGTCATCGAAGAGGTGTCAGCCGACTACATCACCGTGATGGCAGACGACGGCACCCGGCACACCTACCGGATGCGCAAGTTCGCCCGCTCCAACCACGGCACGTGCGCCAACCAGCGCCCGATCGTGGACAGCGGTCAGCGGGTCGAGGCCGGACAGGTCCTCGCCGACGGGCCGTGCACCGAGAACGGTGAAATGGCGCTCGGCAAGAACCTGCTCGTGGCGATCATGCCGTGGGAGGGCCACAACTACGAGGACGCGATCATCCTCTCGCAGCGCCTGGTTGAGGAGGACGTCCTGACGTCCATCCACATCGAGGAGCACGAGATCGACGCCCGCGACACCAAGCTGGGCGCCGAGGAGATCACTCGGGACATCCCGAACGTCTCCGACGAGGTGCTGGCCGATCTCGACGAGCGCGGCATCATCCGCATCGGTGCCGAGGTCCGCGACGGCGACATCCTGGTCGGCAAGGTCACGCCCAAGGGTGAGACCGAGCTGACACCGGAAGAGCGCCTGCTGCGTGCCATCTTCGGTGAGAAGGCCCGCGAGGTTCGCGACACGTCGCTCAAGGTTCCGCACGGCGAGTCCGGCAAGGTCATCGGCGTTCGGATGTTCTCTCGCGAAGAGGACGACGAGCTGCCCGCTGGCGTCAACGAGCTGGTCCGCGTCTACGTGGCCCAGAAGCGCAAGATCTCCGACGGCGACAAGCTCGCCGGACGCCACGGCAACAAGGGCGTCATCGGCAAGATCCTGCCGATCGAAGACATGCCGTTCATGCCGGACGGCACGCCGGTCGACATCATCCTGAACACGCACGGTGTGCCGCGACGGATGAACATCGGTCAGATCCTCGAGACGCACTTGGGCTGGGTTGCCAAGGCAGGCTGGAACATCGACGTCGTCGGTGACACCGGCGAGCTGCCAGGTTGGGCGGAGAACCTGCCCGACGAGCTGCTCTCGGCACCGTCGAACAGCATCGTCTCCACGCCCGTCTTCGACGGCGCGCGTGAGAACGAGCTGGAAGGCCTGCTCGGCGCAACGCTTCCGAACCGCGACGGTGACGTGATGGTCAACGCCGAGGGCAAGTCGCAGTTGTTCGACGGACGTAGTGGTGAGCCGTTCCCGTACCCGGTGACGGTTGGCTACATGTACATCCTGAAGCTGCACCACTTGGTGGACGACAAGATCCACGCTCGCTCGACCGGCCCGTACTCGATGATCACCCAGCAGCCGCTCGGTGGTAAGGCGCAGTTCGGTGGTCAGCGATTCGGTGAGATGGAGTGCTGGGCCATGCAGGCCTACGGCGCGGCGTACACGCTGCAGGAACTCCTGACCATCAAGTCCGACGACACGGTCGGCCGCGTGAAGGTCTACGAGGCAATCGTCAAGGGCGAGAACATCCCCGAACCCGGTATTCCGGAGTCGTTCAAGGTGTTGCTCAAGGAGCTCCAGTCGCTGTGCCTCAACGTCGAGGTGCTGTCGTCTGAAGGCCAGCGGATCGAAATGCGCGACAGTGACGACGAGGACCTGGAACGCGCTGCCGCGAACCTGGGAATCAACCTGTCCCGCAATGAATCACCGTCGGTCGAGGATCTCGCTTAACTGCTGTTTCGGGGGCTTCGCGTCCCGCGATTTGATTGATAGTCATCTAGTCCCGCAAGGGGAAAGGGAGTTACGTGCTCGACGTCAACTTCTTCGATGAACTCCGCATTGGCCTCGCCACTGCGGACGACATCCGCAATTGGTCCTACGGTGAGGTCAAGAAGCCGGAGACCATCAACTACCGCACGCTCAAGCCAGAGAAGGACGGCCTGTTCTGCGAGAAGATCTTCGGACCTACTCGCGACTGGGAGTGCTACTGCGGCAAGTACAAGCGCGTGCGCTTCAAGGGAATCGTCTGTGAGCGCTGCGGTGTCGAGGTAACTCGCGCCAAGGTGCGTCGTGAGCGGATGGGCCACATCGAACTGGCCGCACCCGTCACCCACATCTGGTACTTCAAGGGTGTTCCCAGCCGTCTTGGCTACCTGCTCGACCTCGCCCCGAAGGATCTCGAAAAGATCATCTACTTCGCGGCATACGTGATCACCGCGGTGGACACCGAGCAGCGTCACAGCGACCTGTCGACGCTCGAGGCCGAGATGGTCGTCGAGAAGAAGGCCGTCGAGACCCAGCGCGACAGCGATCTCGAAGAGCGCGCCCAGAAGCTCGAAGCCGACATGGCCGAGCTCGAGAAGGACGGCGCCAAGTCCGACGTCCGTCGCAAGGTCCGTGACGGCGGCGAGCGCGAAATGCGTCAGCTCCGCGACCGGGCCCAGCGCGAGCTGGATCGCCTGGACGAGGTGTGGACCACGTTCACCAAGCTGGCTCCCAAGCAGCTCATCGTCGACGAGGTGCTCTACCGCGAGCTCATCGACCGCTACGGCGAGTACTTCCAGGGCGCCATGGGTGCGGAGTCGATCAAGAAGCTCATCGAGACCTTCGACATCGACGCCGAGGCCGAGAGCCTGCGCGACACCATCAAGAACGGCAAGGGACAGAAGAAGCTTCGTGCACTGAAGCGTCTGAAGGTCGTCGCGGCGTTCCAGATGAACCGCAACTCGCCCATGGGCATGGTGCTCGACGCCGTTCCGGTGATCCCGCCGGAGCTGCGCCCGATGGTTCAGCTCGACGGTGGCCGGTTCGCCACCTCCGACCTGAACGATCTGTACCGCCGCGTCATCAACCGCAACAACCGGTTGAAGCGACTCATCGACCTCGGCGCCCCCGAGATCATCGTCAACAACGAGAAGCGCATGCTTCAGGAATCCGTTGACGCACTGTTCGACAACGGTCGTCGTGGCCGCCCCGTCACCGGGCCGGGCAACCGTCCGCTGAAGTCGCTGTCCGACCTGTTGAAGGGCAAGCAGGGCCGGTTCCGTCAGAACCTGCTCGGCAAGCGCGTCGACTACTCGGGCCGTTCGGTCATCGTCGTCGGTCCTCAGCTCAAGCTGCACCAGTGCGGTCTGCCGAAGCTGATGGCCCTCGAGCTGTTCAAGCCGTTCGTGATGAAGCGCTTGGTCGACTTGAACCACGCGCAGAACATCAAGAGCGCCAAGCGGATGGTCGAACGTCAGCGCCCGCAGGTGTGGGACGTCCTCGAAGAGGTCATCTCCGAGCACCCCGTGCTGCTGAACCGCGCACCAACGCTGCACCGCCTCGGCATCCAGGCCTTCGAGCCGATGCTGGTGGAGGGCAAGGCAATCCAGCTGCACCCGCTGGTGTGTGAGGCGTTCAACGCCGACTTCGACGGTGACCAGATGGCAGTCCACCTGCCGCTGTCCGCCGAGGCGCAGGCCGAGGCGCGCATCCTGATGCTGTCGTCGAACAACATCCTGTCGCCCGCGTCGGGTCGTCCGTTGGCCATGCCGCGTCTGGACATGGTGACCGGTCTGTACTTCCTGACCACCGAGATCGAAGGCGACATCGGCGAATACAAGCCGGCTGCCAACGATTCCGCGGAGTTCGGGGTGTACAGCTCGCCGGCCGAGGCGCAGATGGCCGTCGACCGCGGCGCCCTGAGCGTCCGGTCCAAGATCAAGGTTCGGCTGACGCACCTGCGTCCGCCTGCCGAGATCGAGGCCGCGCTGTTCCCGGACCGCTGGAAGATGGGCGACGCCTGGTTGGCGGAGACCACCTTGGGCCGAGTGCTGTTCAACGAGCTGCTGCCGCGCGGATACCCGTTCGTCAACAAGCAGATGCACAAGAAGGTCCAGGCGTCGATCATCAACGATCTCGCCGAGCGCTACCCGATGATCGTCGTCGCGCAGACCGTCGACAAGCTCAAGGACGCCGGTTTCCACTGGGCCACGCGCTCGGGTGTCACCGTCTCCATGGCCGACGTGCTGGTGCCGCCGAACAAGGCACAGATCCTCGACGGCTACGAGCAGCAAGCGGACGCCATCGAGAAGAAGTACCAGCGCGGCCTGCTCGAGAAGATCGAGCGGACCGACGCCCTGGTCAAGATCTGGAAGGAAGCCACCGAAGAGGTCGGTAACGCACTGCGCGACCACTACCCGTCGTCCAACTCGATCATTCAGCTGATCGACTCGGGCGCCACCGGTACGTTCAACCAGACGCGCACCCTGGCCGGCATGAAGGGCCTGGTGACGAACCCGAAGGGTGAGTTCATCCCGCGCCCGATCAAGTCGTCCTTCCGTGAGGGCCTGACCGTGTTGGAGTACTTCATCAACACGCACAGCGCCCGAAAGGGTCTGGCCGACACCGCTCTTCGTACGGCGGACTCGGGTTACCTGACCCGTCGTCTGGTCGACGTGTCTCAGGACGTCATCGTGCGCGAGCACGATTGCCAGACTGAGCGCGGCATCATGACCACGATCGCGGCCACCGAGGCCGACGGCACCCTGACCCGCGATGCGCACGTCGAGACCTCGACGTATGCGCGGACGCTGGCCGTGGATGCGGTCGACGCGAGCGGCAACGTCGTCGTCGAGCGTGGACACGATCTGGGCGATCCGGCGATCGACGCACTGCTGGCCGCGGGTATCACCGAGGTCAAGGTGCGTTCGGTGCTGACCTGCATGACGGGCACCGGCGTCTGCGCCACGTGCTACGGCCGCTCGATGGCCACCGGCAAGCTGGTCGACATCGGTGAGGCAGTCGGCATCGTCGCCGCGCAGTCCATCGGTGAGCCCGGCACGCAGCTGACCATGCGTACGTTCAAGCAGGAGGGCGGCGTCGGTGAGGACATCACCGGTGGTCTTCCTCGTGTGCAGGAGCTGTTCGAGGCCCGCGTGCCGCGTAACACCGCTCCGATCGCGGACGTCACCGGTCGGGTCAACATCGAAGTGGGCGAGAAGTTCTACAAGATGACGATCATCCCGGATGACGGTGGTGAAGAAGTCGTCTACGACAAGCTCACTCGTCGTCAGCGCCTGAAGGTGTTCAAGCACGAGGACGGCTCCGAGCGTCTCCTGGCCGACGGTGACCACGTGGAGGTGGGCCAGCAGCTGATGGAAGGCTCGGCCAACCCGCACGAGGTGCTGCGCGTCCAGGGCCCCCGCGAGGTGCAGATCCACCTCGTCAAGGAGGTCCAGGAGGTCTACCGCGCTCAGGGTGTGTCGATCCACGACAAGCACATCGAGGTGATCGTCCGGCAGATGCTGCGTCGCGTCACGGTGATCGATTCGGGCGCAACGGAATTCCTGCCCGGTTCGTTGACCGAGCGGGCCGAGTTCGAGTCGGCCAACCGTCGCGTGGTGGCAGAGGGCCTCGAGCCCGCCGCCGGGCGTCCGGTGCTGATGGGCATCACGAAGGCCTCGTTGGCGACCGATTCCTGGTTGTCGGCGGCGTCGTTCCAGGAGACCACGCGAGTGCTGACCGATGCGGCGATCAACTGCCGCAGCGACCGGCTCAACGGTCTGAAGGAGAACGTGATCATCGGCAAGCTGATCCCGGCCGGTACGGGTATTGCCCGCTACCGGGACATCCAGGTCCAGCCGACCGAGGAAGCTCGCGCCGCGGCGTACACGATCCCGTCCTACGAGGATCAGTACTACAGCCCCGACTTCGGTCAGGGTGCCGGCCAGGCCGTGCCGCTCGACGATTACGGATTCAGCGACTACCGGTAGTCATTTCTGCGCGAGCAGACGTAAAGGGCCCTCAATCCATTGGATTGAGGGCCCTTTGTGTCTGGTGGCGAGACGAAGCTGCGGAGTTATCCACAGATCGGGCGTATGGGTCTGGCGCTGGATGGGCGGTGGCGGCAGCCTCGATGGCGTGTACATCCACGATCTGGTCAACGACGCGGACGGGTTGATCACCGCCGCGGAGATTCAGGCCGTGATGTCACGAAAGATGTTGAGAACACACGTGCGGTCGGGCGACCTGGTTCGGGTGTGCCACGGCGTGTACGCGCTCGCGCCGCCAGATGCCGCCGGCACACTGCGCGCGCTGGACCTGATGGTCGGACGGCCGATCGTCGCGTGCCTGGGAACCGCCGCGCTCCTGCATGGCTTCGACACGGAACGCAATCCGCGGGTTCATGTACTCGACCCCGGTGTTCGAGTCCGGCCGACGAGAGGCGTCATGGTGCATCAGCGGGCCGGAGCACCGTTGCGCAGAGTGGACGGACGTCTCACGACTGCACCGGCGTGGACGGCCATCGAGGTCGCATGTTCGTTGCGACGCCCTCGGGCATTGGCGACCCTCGACGCGGCTTTGCGGGTGGGGGCGTGCACGATGCCCGAACTCGAGGTGGCCGCGCGAGAGCAGACAGGCCGGCGAGGGATCGTGCACGTGCGAGAGTTGTTGCCCTACGCTGACTGTCGAGCCGAGTCGCCGATGGAGAGCGAGGCGCGGCTCGTATTCATCGACGGTGGATTACCTACGCCCGTCCTGCAGTACGAGATAGTCGACCACTGGGGGGACCTGTGGCGCGTCGACTTTGCCTGGCCCGACCGCATGGTGGTGGCGGAGTACGACAGCATGGAATGGCACGCGAACCCAACGATCTGGAAGCGCGACCGCCTGAAGGTCGAACGGTTGAAGGACTGCGGCTGGACGACGGTACCAATGGTCGTCGACGACGTCCGGTTGCAGCCTTGCGAGTTGGTCAGACGCATCGATCGGCTGCTGACGTGAGCGCCCCGCCCCGCCCCGCCTCGCGCCGCCCCGCCCGCGAGCAGACGCAAATGGCCCTGGTTTGCGCGAAATGAGGGCCATTTGCGTCTGCTCGCGGGGAAGTGGGGGGTCAGTGGCCGGGGTGGACGATGTCGCCGGGCATACCGCACGACGTCCGCGTCAACAGCGAGACGGGCAGCAGGGTGCGCCGACGCATCTTGCGGTCGGGCCCGTCGAGGCGCTCGAAGAGCCGCTCCACCGCGAGGCGACCCATCTCGTCGGCATCCTGGTTGATCACCGTGACGGCTGGGCGGAGGGCCGCGGCGGTGGGGAAGTCGCCGAAGCCGATCACGGCAACGTCGTTGCGCCCCAACGCCTGTAGCGCCGTCACGACCGACACCGTGCAGCGCGCGTTCGACGAGAACACTGCCGTCGGGGGTTGCGGCTCGGCGAGGATGCGGCGCAGCGCGGCCGTAGTGGTCTCGGTGTCTACCCCGCCGAGGTGGACAAGTCCGTCGTGGTGCGGCAGGCCGGCGTCGGTCAGTGCCTGTCGGCACCCCTCGAGGCGCAGAAGGCCGGTGACGACGTCGTCGCCCATGAACGCGACCGTGCGATGGCCGTGCGCGAGCAGGTGGGCGGTGCCCTCCCGGCCGCCACCCACGTCGTCCTGAACCACGGCGTCGGCGGTCAGCTTGGCGGGCATCCGGTCGACGAACACCAGGGGGGCGCGGGCCTGCCACGGTCGGAGGAAGGACATGTCGGGCCCCACGGGGCAGATGATCATTCCGGCGACCCGGCGATGCAGCACCGCCTCGATCGACCGCCGCTCGTGGGAGGGTTCCCACCCGACGCTGGTGACGATGACGGCGACGCTCCGGCGGCTGGCCTCGCGCTCGACGGCGCTGATGATGCCGGCGAAGAAGGGGTCGGCGACCCCGGGCACCGCCACGCCGATCGCCGCGTCGCGCCCGGTGCGGAACGTGACCGCCAGCATGTTGGGCACGTACTGCAGTTCGTCGATCGCCTGCTCGACGCGGAGTCGGACTTCGGCGGAGACGTAACGGTCGTTGTTGACCACGCGAGACACGGTTTTGGCGCTCACGCCAGCGTGGGCCGCCACGTCGCGCATCGTCGCCATAGACCGTCCTCCCTGTCCGGGTCGACAGTATGTCACCGATGTCATGGAATCGGCGACGACTTTTCTGACACCGGTGACATAGGCGTCGAAGTGGCGTACCGTCTCGCCACGAAGCAGTCACGAGTGACGCAGGTAACAGCAACGACGCGGGAAAGAGGCGGAGCCGACGGATGAAGGCGGTGTCCTACGAAGGCCCCAAGACGTGGTCGGTGACCGACGTCCCCACGCCAGAGGCGGCTCCGGGGCAGGTGCGGATCAAGGTGGACCAAGTCGGAGTGTGCGGTACCGATCTGCACATCCACGAAGGCGAATTCGGCGCGGTCTTCCCGCTGATCCCCGGGCACGAAGTCGTCGGAGTCGTCGACCAACTCGGCGACGACGTCACCCGGTTCCGGCTCGGCGAACAGGTCACCGTCAACCCAAACGTCTACTGCGGCCAGTGTCCGTACTGCCTTGCCGGCCGATTGGGTCAATGCGAGTCGATGCTGGGATTCGGCAGCAACTTTCCCGGTTTCTTCGCCGAATACGCGGTCGCCGACCACACACTGGTCTTCTCGGCTGAGGGCCTCGACAGGGACTCCGCGGTGTTCTGCGAGCCGACCTCGTGCGCGATGCACGGCCTCGAGTCACTGCAGATGCGTCCCGGCGGCAGCGCTTTGGTGCTCGGGGCGGGCCCGACCGGACTCCTGCTGGCGCAGCTGATTGCCTCGGGCGGCGCGTCGTCGGTGACGGTGGCCGGACCCAGCCAGTTCAAGCTCGACACCGCCCGCGGACTGGGAGTGGACCGCACGGTGCGGATCGCGCGCGACGACCCCGACGCCAACATCGCCACGCTTCTGGCGGCCTCACCGCACGGAGACGGGTACGACGCCGTCGTCGAGGCCACCGGGTCACCCGTGGTGGGCGACATCTGCGTGCCGCTCACCCGCCGCGGCGGCACGGTGCTGATCTACGGCGTCACGCGCGCCGACGACCTGGTCCGCTTTCACCCCTTCGACGTGTTCCGGCGTGAGATCACCATCAGGGGATCGTTCGCGGAGATGACGTCCTTCGGCGCGGCCATCGACGCGCTGCGCGGTGGCCGGGTGCGCACCAACGGACTGATCACCCACCGCTTCGGCATCGACGACTACGGCATGGCACTGCAGACGTTGCGTGGTGACACGACCGCGCACAAGGTGGTGATCGAGCTGTGAGCCCGCATGCACAACTGTTGCCGCCCAACGTGATCGAACACTGGTACGCCGGTGGGCCCGCGCTGGCGGCGTGGCGCGGGCTGGCGGCGGTCGGAAACCGCTCGCCCGAAGAGTGGATCGGCGCCACCGTCGCAAGGTTCGGTGATCCCGACCACGGCCCCGCCGCCCTCGCCGACGGCACCCCGTTGGTCGACGCTGTGCGCGCCGACCCCGTCGCCTGGCTGGGCCGCTCGGACGGGGCGCCGGGGGACACCGGTGTGTTGGTGAAGCTGCTCGACGCCGGCCAGCGGCTACCCGTTCACGTGCACCCCACCCGGGAGTACGCCTCCCGTCACCTCGGCTGCGCCTACGGCAAGACCGAAGCCTGGTACGTGTTGGAAGCCGCTCCGGACGCCGCGGTCTGGGTCGGCTGGCGCGAAGACGTCACGCCGCAGCGCGTCAGCGAACTCGTCGACGACCAGGACGCCGAGACGATGCTCGCCCTCATGAACCGCATCCCGGTGCGCCCCGGCGACGGCGTGCTGGTCCCCGGCGGCACACCGCACGCGATCGGTGCCGGCATCCTGCTGGTCGAGGCGCAAGAACCCACCGATCAATCGATTCTGTTGGAGCGCAACAACACCGACGCATCCGACGCCGAAGTCTTCCTAGGGCTGGACCGCGACACCGCGCTGTCCGTCGTCGACGTCGATGCCCTTGCCGACCCGGGCCGGCTGCTCCGCCACGCGGAGGCCTCGCCAGCCAAAGCCGTGAGCGTGCTACCCGCCGACGCCGACCCCTACTTCCGTGCGGAATTGCTCACCGCGGGGGCCGACGTCCCGGCCGGGTTCGCCGTCGCCGTGGTGGTGGCGGGCCGCGGCGTCCTGATTTCGGCCGACGGCGCACAGCTCGACGTGACGGCCGGACACACGCTCGTCGTCCCCGCCGCGTGCGGCACCTGGAGCGTCGACGGCGACGCCCGGCTACTCGTCTGCAGGGCGGGCACCTCGTGGCCGCCCCACCGACCGGAAGGCACCTCATGACCGCACTGCTCGAAGCGCGTGCCATCTCGCGAAGCTTCGGCCACGTCCGCGCCCTCGACGGCGCCGACTTCGACGTCGAGGCAGGCGAAGTGGTCGGACTGATCGGCGACAACGGCGCGGGCAAGTCCACGCTCATCAAGGCACTCTCGGGCAGCCTCGAACTCGACGAGGGCGAAATCTACTTCCAGGGCGCCCCCATCAGGCTGGCAAGTCCGCGGGAGGCGAACGATCTCGGGATCGAGGTCGTGTACCAGGACCTCGCGCTCGCCCCGCACCTCAACCCCGTGCAAAACGTCTTCCTGGGAAGGGAACTGAGCCGGAAGGGCCCGCTCGGACGCTTCGGCTTCCTCGACGAGAAGGAGATGCGCAGGCAGGCCGCCGCGTCGTTCGCCGAGCTCGGGGCGACGGTCCGGTCGCTGAACACCCCCGTCGGGTCGATGTCCGGCGGTCAGCGCCAAGGCATCGCCATCGCCCGCGCCATCGCGTGGGCGGACAAGGTCGTCATCCTCGACGAGCCGACCGCCGCGCTCGGCGTCGTGCAGACCAAGAACGTCCTCGAGTCGGTGAAACGCGTGCGAGACAAGGGCATTGCGGTGGTCTTCATCAGTCACTCGATGCCGCACGTGCTCGAGATCTGCGATCGCATTCAGGTGCTCCGGCTCGGCCGCCGGGTCGCCACCTACCGCGGCAGCGACACCACGGTGGAGACCTTGGTCGGCGCGATGACCGGCGCCCTCGACGGACGGGAAGGTGCGGCATGAGTACGGTCGCGAATCAACCCACGGTCGCCGTGTCCGGGGCCGACGACGGCGACGAGTCGCTCCTCAAACGCCTGCTGAGCCTCCAGGCGATCTGGATCCTCGGCGTACTGATCGTCATCTGCGTGGCGTTCTCCGTCGTCGCGGGTGATCGCTTCCTGTCGGCGGGCAACTTCTCGCTGATGTCGCAGAACGTCGCGGTGTGGGCGGTGCTCGGCGTCGGGATGACCTTCGTGATCATCACGTCCGGCATCGACCTGTCCGTCGGCTCGGTGCTGGTGTTCTCGTCGGTGGTCGCGGCGAAGGTGATGGCCGCCATGGGCGGCAACGGTCCGGGAGTTGCGGCCGCGGGCCTGGTGGCCGCGGTGCTCAGCGGTACGGTGTGGGGTGCCGTCAACGGCGTCTTGGTCGCCAAGGCGAGGGTGCCTGCGTTGATCGTGACGCTCGGAACCCTCTCGGTGGCACTCGGTCTGGCGCAGGTGATCACCGGCGGAATCGACATTCGTTCGGTACCAAGCGAACTCACCGACTTCAGTGCCTACATCAAGGTCCTCGGCATTCCCGGCCTGCCGTTCGTGGCGCTGATCGTGGTGATCCTGGGTGCAATCCTGCTGCACAAGACCAGGTTCGGCCGCTACACCTATGCCATCGGCTCCAACCAGGAGGCAGCGCGACGCACCGGCATCAAGGTGACCCGGCACCTGATCGCCGTCTACGCGTTGGCGGGCACCCTGGCCGGCTTCGGCGCGCTGCTGTCGCTGGCCCAATACGGCACGACGACCATCGCAGGCCAGTCGCTGACCAACCTCAACGTCATCGCCGCGGTCGTGATCGGCGGCACGTCGATCTTCGGTGGCGAGGGCACGGTCTTCGGCACTCTCGTCGGACTGTTCATCCCCGCCGTGCTGCAGTCGGGATTCGTCATCATCGGCGTCCAGCCGTACTGGCAGGGGGTCGCGGTCGGTTCGGTGCTGATCGCCGCGGTCTACGTCGACCAGTCCCGGCGTGCGGCAGCCATGCGCAGCGCTCGTTCTCGAAATCCTCTCAACCGCAGAGGATCCCCGCGAGGTTCACAACGAAGGGAAAGTCCATGAACCGAAACCGTCTCGTGTTCGTCGCGAGCGTCATGACGCTCG
>NZ_MVOC01000015.1 GCF_002043095.1 Mycobacterium sp. AT1
TCACCGGCGGAGGATCACTGATCCCGATGGCCGACGTGATTCGGATGGCTTCCCACGCGCATCATTACTTGGCGGTGTTCGACAAGCACACCAACCAAGCCCTCTACCTGGGGCGGTCGAGGCGGTTGGCGTCGGTGGGGCAGCGGATCGTGCTGCACGCCCGCGACCGGGGGTGCACCAAACCGGGGTGCACCGTCCCCGGGTACGGCACCCAGGTCCATCACACCAATGGGTGGGCCAAGAACGGGCAGACCAACATCGACGAAGTGGTCTTCGCCTGCGGAGGGGACAACCGCCTCGCCGAACAAGGCTGGACGGTCACCGTCGGCCCCGACGGTGTGCAGTGGATACCCCCACCACAACTCGACGTCGGCCAAGCCCGACTGAACTACCTCCACCACCCCGAACGACTCCTCGCCGAACCAGGAGACGAGAGCGCGGCATAACCGCTTGGCGCCCAAGCAATTCGACCGTTCTTATAGCGAGAAGTGGTCCTCGATGATGCCGAGCCACACCTGGGCCGAGTCGATCGCGACCTTCTCGCTGATGAACGCGTGCTGGGTTCCGGTGTACACGTCGCGGAACGCCCGCTCGAGCCTGCTGCCCTCGCGGATCGAGGTCGTGCCAGCAGCCAGGTGCGCCCACTGCGCGCACTCCCGCGCCACGTCGGTGGCGTAGATCGCAGCGACGCGCATGTCGACCCGCAGCGTCGGAGTCAGGTCGTCGCCCGCCGCAACCGCCGACTCGGCAGTGGTGAAGGCGTCGAGCACCAGCAGGCGCGCGGCGCGCCACGCGGCAACGTGATGGGCCAGATCCTTCTGAAAGGTCGGCCGGCTGGCCAGCGACGCCATGTCGCTCATCCGGTACTTGGCCGCGGCCAGATCCTGGACGTCGTCGAGCATGCTCTTGGCGACGCCGAGCGCCCACGCGGCGTGGCCCGCCGCAGTCACCGGCATCATGCCCATTCGGCCGGCCGGGGACGACCCGCGCAGTGGCGTCGTGGTGAACAGCCGAAAGGTGCGGTGCTCCGGCACGAACACGTCCGCGACGTCGTAGTCGTACGACCCGGTCCCCTTGAGGCCCTGCACGTTCCAACCGTCGGTGAAGTTCACCTCGCCGCGCGGCACCAACGCGATCATCAGCTCGGGGATGCCCTCGCTTATCCAGCGCATCTCGCCGTCGTCCATCGGGAGGAAGCCGGCCGCGACGTACTGCGAGTGCCCGGTGCCCGACCCAAAGCTCCACGACCCGGTCAACCGGTAGCCGCCTTCGACCACGACGCCTTGGCCGTTGGGCGCGAACTGCCCGCCCATCGTGACGCGATTGGCGTTGGCCGTGAACACCTCTGCGAAGCCCTCATCGGGAAGGTAGGACGCGGCGGCGAATGACGACGGCAGGTTCGCGATTCCGGTCCAGCCGAACGAACCGTCCTGCCAAGCCATTTCGATCCAGGTTTCGATCATCTCGGCGAACGACGGTTCGACCCCGCCAGCCTCCACGGGGTTGAAGGCCGTCATCAGCCCGCTGGCCCACATCGCCTCTACGATCGGCGCCGACATCGTGCGCAGCCGCTCCGACTCGGCGGCCTCGCCGCGCACCAGGTCGCGCAGGCCGCGCGCCGTCGTCACCAAGTCCTCCACCTGCATCTGCGTGGTCATGTCGGCACGCTACCGCCGCCGAAAGCGGTGGTGGACAGTTTCGGAAAACTGTTCACAATCAGGGCTGAACGGCCACCATCCCGCGATGCAGCACGCGATCGCCGACCACGCCGTGATGGTCGGCTCGGTGCAGCACGCATCGGTTGTCCCACATCACGACGTCACCGGGCAACCAGGCGTGCCGGTAGACGTTGGCGTCGCGGGTCGAATGCTCGAACAGGTACTTGACGGTGATCGCGGCGAGTTCCGGCGTCATCCCGCTCACCTCGGCGCAGCGCTCGGGCGTCGACAGGAACAGCGCGGTCCTGCCCGACACCGGGTGCACCAGAAAGATCGGATGCGTCGCCGCGGATTCCTGCCGAACGTCCGGGGCCACCCCCGTGACGACGTGGGTGATCGTGCGCCCCTCGAGGAACGTACGGAGGCGCTCCGGCAACGACTCGTAGGCCGCGTACTGGTTGGTGAACAACGTCTGCCCGCCCCGTTCGGGAACGGTCACCGCGCGCAACGCCGTGTAGGCAGGCGGAATCCGGATGTAGCTGGTGTCGGTGTGGAAGCTGGACGTGGGCGGACGGGTGCGACCGACGTTGGTGACGACGTTGAGCTCCGGCCGGCCCGGGACGGGCGTCTCGCCGACGGTGAAGACGGTCTCGCCGAATCTGCTGATGAAGCGCAGGAACGCGTCGTCGTCGGCCTCTTGTCCTGGCAGGACGACCACGCCGTGGGTGGCCAAAGCGGTTCGGAGATAGTCGATCTGAGTGTCGTCGAGTTCGTCGACCTTTACGTCGGTGAGCCTGACACCTACCGGTGTCAGCGGGATGAACGCAGGCATGGCGTCCCCTCGTCGTCGAGTTCGGTGAGTGCGGTCGCGAACAACTCGGCCACGTCCATGCCGGTCGCGGCCGCCATCACCGCGATCACGCTCGTCGGAGCGAACGAGCAATACGGTCCGGATTCGAGGAACCACGGCTGACCGTCGGGATCGATCCGGAAGTCGAACAGGCCGTAGTGCCGACACCCGAGAGCAACGTGACACCGGCGGGCCGCCGCCCAGACCCGCTCGGTGATCGGGTCGTCCGTCGGCACGATCCAGGCCCTGGTGGCGTCCTTTGCGACGAGACGCAGGTCGCCGGCCGCCGTTCGGGCCAGTTTGTCGTCGGCGAGCCGGACCGGTTTGGCCGCACTCACCGCGTACTCCTCCAGCGGCAGGCAGATCAGCTCACCATCGCGAACGATGATGCCGCAGCGCACTTCCCGTCCGAGCTCGACGTAGGACTCGACCAGTGCCGCGCTGCCGTGCCCCTGCGCCAGGGATACCGCGGCGTCCATCTCCGACGTTTCGCGCACCAGCGACACCCCGACGGAGTTGTCCGCGTCGACCGGCTTGACGACCACCGGCAGCGCGAGCGTGGTCCGCTCGCCTGCGGCCAACACCTCACCGGCGGGCACCGCGACACCCGCGGCGGCGACGATCGCCCGCGCCTTGGCCTTGTCGGCGGCGATCGCCATCACCTCCGGCGGGTTGCCGACGTACCGGATGCCGAGCACGTCGAACAGCGCACGGTAGGAGGTCATGCCTGGGAGACAGAACATCTGGGGCACGACCACGTCCACGGAGGCTGCCTGCAGGTGGCGGATCGCCTCGGCAAGCGTCATCGGAGTGGCCGATGCCAACGAGTCGGCGTCGAGGCCGTCGGGAAAGCGCCAGCATCCGTCCGGTGACACGTAGCCAACCCGCATGTCGTATCGCTCGTCGCAGGCGAGGGCGGTGAGGCACGCGCCCGCGTAGAGCCGCGAGAGATCGGCGTGGAACTCGTCGACCGCGGAGCCGACGAGGTGCAGGACCGTCAGCGTCATTCAGTCACCCCCTGGCTCGACGAGCTTTCCGATGTTGAAGTCGATTCGGCTCCACCCACGCCGGGCCCGAAGATTGGCCACCAGCAGTGACGGGATCTGCAGATGGTGAACCATCAAGTACGGCAACGGATCCCACCACGCGAAGATGGCGTCCGTGCCGCGCAGGATCGTCGCGAGCCTGGCCGCCCTCCTCGGTTGGGTCAGCAGCCGCCACATCTCGTGGTAGATCCAGTAGGTCGGACGGGCCCCTGGTCGCGGGGTGATCACGGGGTGACCCTCGTCGAGATAGGCCGCGGCGACCTCGGGGTGGTCGTAGAACATCGTGATGGCCGAGTGGGTGCGGGGGTTGCATTCGATCGCGTACGGATGCCCGTCGGCCGCCTCGATGAAGTCGAAGGAGGCCTGCCCGGTGATGCCGAGCGCGACGACGAACGATTCGACCCACGAACGGATTTCGGGCTTGTCGACCTGTGCGTAGTTGATCTGGAACGCCGACGACTCGCAGCAGCCGTACACCTGCAGCCGACCGTTGCGGACGGTGCCGTGCGTGCAGTACTCCTGACCCTCGACGAACTCCTGCAGGATCCACGGGTCGTCAGGGGTAATTCGCAGCGACCGTGCGACGGTGGCGTTGCGCTCGGGCGTGCGCCCGGACAGCGGCACGAGGTCCATCCGGCCGACGGGGTTGTAGGCGAGCCGCTTCAAAATGTAGGTGCGGCCCGGCGGGAAGTCGAAGTCGACGACCTGTTGCGCATCGGTGATGCGACGAAAGTCGGGTACACGCAGGCCGAGTGACGCTGCCGTGGTGGAGAACTCGGTCTTGTCGTCCAGCATTCGCGCAGTGGCTGAGTCGACGTGCACGACGTCGCAGAAGTCGCGGACCAGTTCGCCGGCGCGCGCGTCGTGGACGCTGCCCGCCGGGCTCGAGACGGGGACGAAGACGTCGACGCGTTCGACGACGGCGATGTCTCGAAGTGCCTCCGCGTAGCCGGGGGCGGCGGGCTCGGGTACGCAGTGAAATGCGTCCACCGCCCGGGAGAAACGGTGCCCGGTGAACCGGTACTTCTTCGACTCGACGAGTATCACGCGATGTCCCGCCGTGTGGAATGACCTGGCCAGCTGCAACGCCTTGGTCATCTTGCCACCGGTGATCAGCACCGTCCGCCGAGGCCCTTTTGCGCTGTGCACCAACGGGTTTGCCCTCCGCGCGGCCAGTGCCACCGCGACCAGGGCCAGGTCGACGGGGAGGGTGAGCAGCAGTGCGCCGAACGTGGCGACGGTCCTGCCGACGTTGGCCCTGGCGCCGGTGGGTGATCCAAGGTCCAGCAATGCCGTCACGACACTCGCCTGATCAGGGTCAGTCCGTCCCGCAGTGGTATCAACACCTGCTCGACGCGCGGATCGTAGGTCAGGGCCGCGTTGAACCCCGCGATAGCCGCTCCATTCGCCGAGATCTCGGTGTCGGCGTAGGGCTGACCCTGCATCAACGTGTTGTCGACGGCGATGACGGCCCGCGGTGTGAGCAGGTCACTGGTCAGCAGGAACTCGACGTAGTCCAGGTACCCCGACTTGTCCGCGTCGACGAATACGAAGTCGAAGGGCCCTTCCGCCGCCTGGACCAACCCCCTCAGCGAATCGATCGCCGGCCCGACCTTCACGGTGATCTTGTTGCCCGCCGGAGAGCCGTCGAAGCAGTCCTGCGCGAATCGTGCAACCGCAGCGTCGATCTCGCAGGCCACCACCACGCCGTCATCGGGCAGTGCCTCGGCCATCGCCAATGCGGAATACCCGGTGAACATCCCGATCTCGAGCACCCGCTTGGCGTCGGCGAGGTGCAGCAGGAACTTCAACGTCTGGCCCTCGACGTGGCCGGAGAGCATCTCCTGCTCCAGCCTGCCGCCACCGCTCTCGGGCGCGGCCCAGTCGGTGCCTCGGGTTCGGCGAGCCAATTCGGTCAGCGCCGGCGATTCCGGGGTGGTGCACTGGTCGAGATAGGGATCAAGACCCGCCGCCAGATCCCTCGCCCGTCGCAGTCGGTCCAGCGTCACCCCGTCGACCCCGTCGGCCTCGGCGAGTTGGCGGCACACCTCGTCGAGTTCGTGGGCAAGGATCGTCGACGGCGTCACCGCCCGAGCCGTCGACGCGGCGCTGTCGTCAAGCACCGCAGCGTCGTTCACGACCGGTCACGCGCGTCGGCCAAGGTGAACACGTCGACGCCCTCGCCGCCCCGCGGATAGTCGAGGCAGATCTTCTTGTGCAGCGTCAACGTGTCGGCGAGTTCGGCGACGGTGAGGTCGTTGAGGAAACTGCACCGACCGATCGGCGTGGGAATCGCCGCCCGCAGCAGACCGTCGCGGGTCTTGAGGATCGACGCCGTCGCCTGCTCCAACAGCTCCGGCGTCAGGTACTTGCTGTCCAGCGACAACCCGAGTCCGCTCATCACGCCAAGCACCCGGTCACGATCCTCGACAGACAGGTGGCCGCGCTGCTCGGCGAGTGTCGTCGACAAGGCCATGTCGACGTTGATCGCATGACCGTGGAAGAACGGCACCGGCGGGGTGAGTTCCAGTGTCGGACTCCAGGTGTGACCGAATGCGATCACGCGGTCGAGGTCGATCTCGTGCAGGTTGGGCGCTTCGAGCTCCAGCATCGTGGCGATCGCCTGATGCGTCAGCCGGTCGGCGGCGTCGCGCAATTCGGCGGTGCCGTCGAGGAACCCGAACCGGGTGGCGAGCAGTTCGGGGCCGTACTTCTCGAGAAGGCCGAAGATTTCGGCGTTGCCGACGACGGCGATCTTGATCAGCTCGGCCATTCCGTTGCGAACCTGGTCCTCCGGCAACGTCTTCAAGAACGAGAAGTCCAGCAGCACCTTCTGAGACGCGTGGTAGGCGCCCAGTCGGTTCTTGTGCTTGCCGTAGTTGACGGCCACCTTGATCGACACACTCGCGTCGATCAGACCGATCAGGGTGGTCGGAATCCGGATGTACGGGGTGTTGCGCCGGTAGCTGGCACAGGCGAATCCCGCCACGTCGGTGGTCAGCCCGCCGCCGACCACCAACACGGGTTCGGTTCGGACGAGCCCGAATTCGTCGAACCGGCCGACGATCATCTCGAACGTCTCCAGGGACTTGGCCGTCTCCCGAATCTGCACGGGCACCACCGTCAAGGCGATGTCGTAGTGGTCGAAGTACGTCTGGATCGCGTCACCGTAGATCTCGTGCACCGACTCGTCGACGACCATCAATGCGCGGCCGTACTGACGATAGCTGTCCGCCAACTCTGGATCGTCGACGGCGAATACGCCGTCGACGTAGACCAGGTCGTACTCGATCTTCTCGTAGCCCTTGACGTGAAAGGTCCGGTCGCTCACCGTCACCGAGGCCTGCATGTTGCTCATCGTGTCGCTCCGCTGTCGAAGGAATGGACGGGATCAGGACCGCGAGTCGGGGGCACTCAACCCGAGAATCCTGGTGGCGTCGAGGGAGTCGACGGTTTCGTCGGCGGCGCTGAAGTCCCCGCCCGAGCTGTTCTCGTTCGGGAAGGCGATGCACGAGATCCCGGCTGCCCTCGCCGCGCTGACCCCGCCGACGTTGTCCTCGATCGCCACGGCGTCACTCGCGTCGGCCCCTAGCGTCTTCAAGGCGAACTGGTAGACCTCGGGATTCGGCTTGGGGCTGGAGACGGAGTCCCGGTTGACGATGAGGTCGAACATCTCGGCGCTGATGTGCGGTTGCAGCGCCGCCAGCAGCGCGTCGATGTTTCCCTGCGAGGTCGTCGTGACGAAGCCAAGCCCGTGGCCGCTGCGCTTGGCTTCCTCGACCACGTCGACCACGCCCGGCCGCGGTGAGATCGACGACGACCCGAGGGCTCCTGGAAGATCTGCGACTTCTTGGCGTGCACCGCCGCGGCGTCCACGTCGAGCCCGCGGGACGCGGCGTACTGCTCGATGCGCTGGGCGCCGCCGTTGGAGCCGAGCATCCCCGCGTAGTCGTCGCGCGACCACTCCCAGTCGAGACCGTAGGCCTCGAAGGCGTCGTTGAAGGCTTGACGCTGGAGTTCTGAGGTGTCGGCGAGGGTGCTGATGGAGCCGAACAGGATCGTTGCCATGGGATTCCTTCTTGCCTCTGGAGTGGGGAGACACCGCGCCGGTTATTGGTTGCCGGCCGTCGAGATACCAAATTCCCAGTACACTAATGGCCTAAACGTTCAATAGTGGAAGACAAGACCAATACTGGATTGGGAGTGCATCAGTTAACTTCTCGTTCAGGTCCGCCGGTGACGGCGGCCAGACACTCAGAGAAAGTGACGGACTCCGATGGCATCCGGCGACGGCAGCAAGGCAGGCGACAGCGGCGAGGACGCCAGGGTCTCGCGCACGCGTGCCGACGTCGCGCGCGCCGCTCTCGAGGTGCTCACGACCGACGGGTCAGACGCGGTTACCCATGCGCGCGTCGCCGAGATCGCCGGATACTCCAAGACCACCCTCTACACCCACTGGCCCGCTCGCATCGACCTCATCGCCATGGCGATCGAGAGCATCGGCGACATGCCACACCACGAATGCACGGGCGTGCTGCGCGACGACCTGATCGGGGAACTCAAGGTCTTCCGCGCCGGCGTCCTGGAGATGCGGCTGGATCGCGTGCTTTCCGGGATGGCGGAGTGGGCGTCCGTCGAGCAGATGGCGCGCATCAGGAACAAGGTCAACACCGACGGGCAGCACCAGATGTACGAGATGCTCGGAGAGATCTTCTCCGGTGCCGCGCTGGATGCGGCGGTCTCGATGCTCACCGGTGTCGTCGCGTGCCCGGCGATCATGTTCGGGAACGTCCCCGACGACGCGGTCATCGATGCGGCGGTCGACGTCGTCCTGAACGGCCACGAGCGGTCGCGCAGCTGAGCCTCGCGGACTACTGGGGCGGTTCGGCCGAGTCCGGATCGGGCGGCGGCGCCTTGCCGAGCCACTCCTTGAGGCGGACGAGTTGGCTGACGACCAGGCCCGCTCCGAGGAGCAGTGCGATCGAGATGACGATGACGGCAGTCAACGGGCCCTCCTAGACTTGCCTCCAGCCTAGGCACCCAGCGCGGTCACGATGGCGGAACCGCCACGCTAGAAGCCGTACAGACCCTTCAAAGCCCGGATCGGCTCGGCTCCGTGGATCGCCGCGCGCATCGAGCTCTCGATCGAGCTGTCGGAGACGAACAACATCTCGTCACCCGCCTGCAGCACCTCGTCGGGGGTGGGCACACGGACGCTGCCGTCGCGGACCAGGGTGACCATGGCGGTGTTCTCGGGGAGGTCCAGATCGCCGATGCGCTTGCCGACCAACGGGTTGTCCTGCGGCAGAGTCAGTTTCGCCAAGTCGGCCTTGCCCTCGCGCAGTCCCATCAAGCGCACCAGGTGTCCGACGTCGATGGCGCCCTCGACGCCCGCGACCATCGCGCCGGGCGTCGAGACGGCAACGTCGATCCCCCAGGCCTGGGTGAACAGCCACTCGTTGCTGATCTCGTTGATGCGGGCCACGACCCTCGGCACGCCGAACTCGGACTTGGCCAACAACCCGACGACCAGGTTGGCCTTGTCGTCACCGGTCGCCGCGATCAGGACGTCGCAGGTCTCGGCACCCGCCTCCTCCAACGTCGCCACCTCGCAGGCGTCGGCGAACAACCAGTCGGCCTCCGGCACGACGTGCGGTTCGAACTTGCGGCGTTCGCGTTCGATCAGCAGCACCTTGTGACCGTTGTCGAGGAGTTCTTGCGCCACCGAGCGACCGACGTTGCCCGCGCCGGCGATCCCAATGCGTGTCTTTCGCTCCCCCGCCACCCGTCCATCTTCGTTCATCAGGGGCCTCGGCGTCGCCAGCACGCACGACGACAGCCCGTCCTACTGAAATACTGACCGCACACTCCGGCCCCCTCAGGCCGAACCGTCACGTCCGCCCACATCCGAACGGAACTCATTGAGCCTGCACGAGCTGTACCTGGCATTGCTGATCGGCGGCTTCGTGCTGCTCGCCAGCATCGTCGGTACCCGGGTGGCGACGCGGGTCGGCTTCCCAAGCCTGCTGCTGTTCCTGCTGGTCGGCGTCGCGATCGGGGAAGACGGCCTCGGCTTGCAGTTCGACGACGTCGAGCTGGCCCGCAACATCGGCACCGCCGCCTTGGCCGTCATCCTGGTCGAGGGCGGCCTGACGACGCGCTTCGCCGACATCCGCAAGGTGATCGCGCCCGCGGGTGCGCTCGCCACGCTCGGCGTGGTGATCAGCTTGGTGGTCACGGCCGCAGGAGCGCATCTCTTGCTCGGCATGGACTGGCAGCTCGCGCTACTGCTGGGTGCCATCGTGTCGTCGACCGACGCCGCCGCGGTGTTCTCCGTGCTGCGGGTGCTTCCGCTGCCCCGACGGGTGGCCGGTCTGCTCGAGGCCGAATCGGGCTTCAACGACGCTCCCGCGGTCATCTTCGTGCTGATGTTCAGCGCCGTGCCATTCGTCTTCGATCCGGAGAGTGCCGTCGCCAACCTGGTGTACGAGTTGCTGGCCGGCTCGGGAATCGGGCTGGGCTTCGGCTACCTCGGGGCACTGCTGCTGCGACGGGTCGCCCTGCCCGCATCCGGGCTCTACCCCATCGCGACGTTCGGGATCGGCATCCTGGCGTTCGCCGCGGCGGGCTACGTGCACGCCTCCGGCTTCATCGCCGCGTACCTCGCCGCGGTGGTGCTGGCCAACTCCGGGTTGCCGCACCGGTCGGCGACGCGGTCCTTCGCGGAGGGCCTGGGCTGGCTGGCGCAGATCGGCCTCTTCGTGCTCCTCGGCCTGCTGGTCGACCCCAGCGAGCTCGCCGCGGACATCGTGCCCGCGATCGTCGTCGGCCTGGTGCTGCTGCTCGTCGCGCGGCCGCTGTCGGTGGTGGGGTCGCTGGCCGGGTTCAAGGTCCCGCTGCGTGAGAAGGTCTTCCTGTCCTTGGCCGGTCTGCGCGGCGCGGTGCCGATAGTGTTGGCCACGTTCCCGATCGTGGAGGGGGTGCCCGACAGCAACCGCCTGCTCAACGTCGTGTTCGTGCTGGTGTTGGTGTTCACCCTGGTGCAGGGGCCCAGCCTGCGCCCCCTGGCGCATGCGCTGCGGTTGATCCCGCGCGACTCCCCCCGCGAGATCCACGTCGAATCCGCGCCGCTGGACGTGCTCGAGGCGGAGCTGCTGACGCTGACGGTGCGGCCCACCTCCCGCCTGCACAACGTCACCGTCCTCGAGCTGCGACTGCCCGACCCCAGCGTCATCACCCTGATCATCAGGGACGGCCACACCTTCGTCCCGCTGCCGGACACCCGCATCGAAGCCGGCGACGAGCTGCTGATCGTCACCACGACGAAGACACGTGCGTCGGCCGAGCGCAGGCTCCGCGCGGTCAGCCGCCGAGGGAAGCTGGCGTACTGGTTCGACGAGTACGGCGAGCCGGACTAGCGCCGGGCGCATCGTCGACTCTGCGGCCACTGCGCAGAAGTGCGAGAAGCCACCACGGTGAACGCAGAGTCGAGCCCGCGCTACTTGCCCGGCATCGTCGCCGCCACGCGAGGGCAGAAGTCGTGGTCCTGCAACTCTTCTCCCGCGGCCTCGTTGCCGGTCGCGGCGTCAGCCCGATCGGTGAGGATCACGAAACCCGGTTTCCCGCTCGCGTCTTCCGAACCGACTACGACCAGGGTTCGAGAGGCCATGTCCTCGCGCGCACCCGCCACCCCGTCGGCCAGCAGGTCGAACGGATTGGCCGAACCCAGCTCGTCGCCCGCGACCGACATGGCGTCGTACCGATGCCCCGCCAACTCCACGGGGAACGGCGCCCACGCCGGACCCGCCGAGCTGCCGTAGCGGGTCAGTGCGTCGTGCACGTCGGGGCGCACGCAGTCCACGTGGATGTGAAGCTGATTCTGCGACCGCGCGTAGGCCGAGTTGATCGCCAGACTCATCCACTGCCGGGGGAGCTCAACGCCCGCGCGTTCGTCGACGAAGGACTTCGCCCGCCACGCCGCAGCGAAGTAGTTCGGCGCCGAGGGCGCCAAGATCTCCGGATCGTCTATGCCAGAGGAACGTTCGGTGGGAATCAGCAGGAATTGCGTTTCGCCGACGAGATCCTTGAGCACCGCCGAACCCGCCGCGAGGTCGACGCTCGCGCACGGCGCGGGATCGTTGTGCGCGACCTGGTTCGGGACGCACTGGCCATCCACGATGTTCCAGAGCGCGCTCGGGTCCGCGTGAACGGTTGCCGAGGTCGCCAGCGCGACGACGAGCGACACCACCACCATCAGTCCGGTTCGCACGCCTGCGATCTTGTCAGACGACCGCCGCGGGTCGAACGAGGTAGGGCGCGATGTTGCGCATGGCCCGGTGCACGTAGTCGTCCTTCTCGCCCACCGGCGCCACGTAGTGCAACGCGCTCTCCGCAGCCTCTACGTCGACCAGTCGGGCGATGAGCCACGCGGCGAGGTAGGGCGACGCGAGACACCCACCCGCGGTGGCGACGTCCCCTCTGGCGAAGAACGGCTGGGGCAGGACGTCCACCCCGGCTTCGCGCACCCACGGTTTCGTCGTCAGGTCCGTGCATGCTGGCACCCCGTCGAGCAGACCGAGCTTGGCCAGCACCAGCGTGCCCGAACACTGGCCGGCCAGCAGCTGCCGGGACGGGTCGAGCCGCAGCCGTGCCATCAGCGCCTGGTCGGCGACGACCTCGCGGGTCTGCATTCCGCTGCCGACGATCACGGCGTCGGCAGCGCAGGCCTCCTCGACGGTGGCCATGGCGTCGACGACGACGCCGTTCATCGACCGGACCCGCGGGGTCGGGCTGGCGATGGACACCCGCCAGCCGGGCAGCTTCACGCGGTTGAGGACGCCGAGGGCGATCAGCGAGTCGAGTTCGTTGAAGCCGTCAAAGGTCAGGATGGCGATGTGCATGGCGGCGATCGTATGGTCGCAGAGGCGTGACAATCAAAGAATTGTCATGCATACAATCGGCGGGTGGCGCCGTCGAGGTACAAGGGTGTGGTCGACGCGATGGCTGCCGACATCCGGTCGGGACGGCTGCCGTCGGGCACCCGGCTGCCGACCCATCGCCAACTCGCCGCCAACGAGGGACTCGCCGTCGTCACCGCCTCGAGGGTTTACGCCGAACTCGAAGCCATGGGACTGGTCAGCGGCGAGCGGGGGCGCGGCACCTTCGTCCGCGACACCACCCTGTCCCCGGGTCACGGCGTCGACCAGCAGTCACTCGGCGCCGACGTGGCCGACATGAACTTCAACTACCCCTCGGTGCCTGGCCAGGCCGAACTCCTACGACGGGCGCTGCGCGACCTCGCCTCGGGAGGCGACCTGGCGGCCCTCCTACGCTACCAACCCCACGGCGGGCGACCGTACGAAAGGGCCTCGGCGGCAATCCATCTCGAGCGGCATGGGTTGCCGGTGAGTGCGGATCGGGTGCTGCTGGTCAACGGGTCGCAGCACGGCCTGGCCGTCACGGCCATGGCGTTGCTGCAACCCGGCGACGTCGTCGCGGTGGACGCCGTGACCTATCCGGGTTTCAAGATCCTCGCAGAGACTCTACGAATCGAATTGGCGCCCTTGCCCGTTGGGAGCGACGGCACCAACCTGGACGCCCTCGACCGACTGTGCGCCACCCGTCGCGTCCGTGCGGTGTACGCGATGCCGACCCTGCACAACCCGTTGGGCTGGGTGACGACCGACGCCCACCGTGACCGCCTTGTCGAGATCGCGCGGCGACACGGTCTCCTCATCGTCGAGGACGCCGCCTACGCCTACCTCGCCGACCGTCCGCCTGCCCCGCTCGCCGCGCGGGCCCCGGAACTCACCGTCCACGTCACGGGTCTCTCCAAGAGCGTCGCCACCGGACTTCGTGTCGGGTTCGTCTCGGCGCCTACCGATTTGGTGCCGTCACTGGAGCGGGCGATCCGTGCATCCACCTGGAACACGCCGGCGGTGATGACGGCGATCGCCTGCCGCTGGCTGGACGACGGCACCGTCGCCAGGCTCGAGGCCGCCAAGCGCGGCGATGCGCGGACCAGGCAATCGATCGCCAGGAAGGTGCTGGCGGGCCTGCCGGTGGTTGGCCATCCGGCGTCGTACTTCCTGTGGCTACCCCTGCCCGAGGAGGTGCGGGCCGACCGGGTCGCGGCAGCCCTGGCAGCCCAGCTGGTGTCGGTGGCCACCGCCGAGCCGTTCGCCGTCGGCCACGTCCCGCAGGCTCTTCGACTGGCCCTTGGCTCCACCGAGCCGGACGTTCTGCGCGACGCCCTCCGCACGGTCAGACGGGTGGTCGACGACCACACCAATCTCTGATTGGACCGCGGCGGCTAGGGGTACTTCTCTGGCCATGACAACGGCCAAGGATTTGCACGGAGATCCGCACGTCGAGCGGTATCTCGAGACGAATGGCGAAGACGGCTACCACTGGCGCAACGGAACCAAGATCCTGATCCTGTTCACCAAGGGCCGCAAGTCCGGCGAGGAACGCAGCCACGCCCTGATCTTCGAGGACTGGAACGACGACGCGCACCTCGTCGTCGCATCCAAGGGCGGCACGGACGCACCGCCCGCGTGGTTCCTGAACCTGCAGGCCGACCCCACGGCCGAGATCCAGATCAAGGGTGACCGGTTCCCGGTGCGGGCGCGAGTGGCCACCGACGAGGAGAAGCCCGAGATGTGGGCCAAGATGACCGCCGCGTGGCCGGACTACGACGACTACCAGAGCAAGACCGACCGGGTCATCCCGGTGGTCGTGCTCGAACGGGCCTGATCTACGCCAAAGCGTCTCGGCGCGAGAGGTTTTCCTCGACCTCCTGCTGCCACACGCCAAAGGCGTGGGTGGTGTCGACCTCGAGTTCGAAACGGTCGACCATGTCGTCGGTGACGTCGGCTACGTCGACGTAGAACTGCTCGTACCACCGCCGGTGCTGGTACACCGCACCGTCCTCTTCGGTGAGCAGCGGGTTGTCGATGCGCGTCTTGTGCTTCCACACCTCGACGTCGTCGAGGAAGCCCTCCCCGAAGTTCTTGCTCAGCGTCGCGGCCAGCCGGGCGGCCTTGTCCTCGGGCAGACCGTCGATCTTCTGCACCGCGACGCCGTACTGCAGGACGAACGAGTTGTGCGTGACCGGGTAGTGGCAGTTGATCAGGGCCACCTCGAGGGTGACGTCCGGGGCGACGTCGTTGTGCAGCCAGTTGATCATGTAAGCGGGCCCGAAGTAGGTGGCCTCCGACCTCAGATTCGTTCCCTCCCACAGCTTGTCGTAGTTCTCCGTGGTGTCGGGGCGGGCCTTGGACTCCATGAACTGGCTGGCGGTCTGGCCTTCGATCACGTTCTTGAAGTACGTCGGATAGGCCCGGTGGATGTAGAAGAAGTGGGCCATGTCGACGTTGTTGTCGACGATCTCACGGCAATGCGAGCCATCGATGAAGATCGAGTTCCACGTCCACGCCGACCACTTGCCCTCGTCGTAGCCGTCGATGGTCGGCGGTGTCAGCTCGGCGGGCGGGGTGGAACCCTCCGGGTCGTGCCACACCAGGAGTTGCCCGTTCACCTCCTGGCACAACCACTTTCGGGTACGCGCCAGCCGGGGAGTGCGGCGGGCGTACGGCACCTCGACACAACGGCCGGTCGAGCCCTGCCAGCGCCAGTCGTGAAACGGGCAGGCCACGGTGTCGCCCTTGAGCGTCCCCATCGAGAGGTCACCGCCCATGTGCCGGCAGTAGCCGTCGAGCGCGTGGATCTCGCCGTCCGGATCGGCGAAGACGACAAGGCGCGTGCCGAAGGCGCTCACGCCATGCGGTGCGCCGTCGCGGAACGCCTCGGCCAGACCGAGGCAGTGCCACCCTCTGGCGAACCGCGCCATGGGCGTACCCGGGTCGATCTCTCGGACGCCGCCCTCACGGGGGTGGTCAACAGCAGTCATCACTCATCCTTCCGGCGGGCTGGCCGACAACCGAGTTAAGCACATGCGCTTAATCAGTGTCGAGGAACGCCTAGGATCAGCGCGTGGATCGTGGAACCCGGTCGAAGGACGCGCTGCTCGACGCTGCCGAGCGGCTCATCGCCGAGCACGGATTCGAGGTGCCCCTCCGCGACATCGCCAAGGCGGCCGGCCAACGCAACAACTCCGCGGTCAACTACCACTTCCGCGGCAGGCAGGAGCTCGTCGACGCCGTGGTGGCCCGTCGCCTGTTGCCCATGGAGCTGGAACGCGAACGCATGCTCGACGAACTCGACACCGACGAGGATGCCGACGCGCACGCCCTGATGCGGGTGCTCGTCCTGCCGCTGCTGCGCCTGGACAGCACGCACTACGCCCGCTTCCTGCAGGTCGTCGGACCCCGATTGCGCACCGAGCCAATGGATTCCGCCGAGACCGCCTGGCCGCGGGTGCTCGACGCGCTGTCGCACGCGGTGCCGGCCACCGAGCGGGGTGCCCGCCACCGCCGCGTCGCCGCGGTCGCCACCGCGATGTTCGCGCTGGCCGCCGCGCACGAGCGGGCGACGCAAGACGGCACCGCACCCGACGACCCCGAGGAGATCGTGCACATGCTGGTGGCCATGCTGACCGCCACCGTTCCCCGGCTGGTGTGAACGCTAGAGTGCGTCGATGACCCAGGAGCCGTTGGTACCGGACGACTTCGACGTGCCGCGCGTGCTTCGCTCGGCACGGTTTCGCCTCGAGCCCCTTGGCCCGCAACACAACGTGGCCGACCTGAACGCGTGGACGACGAGCGTCGACCACATCCGGGCCACTCCCGGGTTCGAAGGCCGAAGCTGGCCGCCAGACAGCGGGCTTTCCGCCGAGGGCAACCTCGTCGACCTCGTCCGCCACGCCGACGAGTTCGACCGACGGGTGGCATTCGCGTACACGGTGCTGCGGCCCGAGGACGACGACGTGATCGGGTGTCTTTACCTCGATCCCGGCCCGCGGCCGGGCAGCATCGACGTGCGGTCGTGGGTTCGCGCCGACTCCGCCGATCTCGACCCCGTCCTGAGACGTGAAGTGCGCCAATGGCTGACCCACGTCTGGCCGTTCGACGAGGTGGCGTACGCCGGCTAGCGCTCAGGGCATCAGGATGACCTTCACGCACTCCGGACTGCGGGCCGCCACCGCGGCGTAGGCGTCTGCCGCCGCGTCCAGCGGGAAGCGGTGGGTGAAGATCCCGTCGGTGCGCAACGACCCACCGGTCACCAGCGGAAGCAGGTCGACCCACGTCTGCTGGATCGGCGCGGTCGTCATGCGCAGGGTGAGGTTGCGAATCAGCGCCATGAGGATGGGCAGCGGGTAGGGGTTGAGGTCGTGCACGCCGAGGACCGACACGGTGCCGTCGGCGCGCACGCACGTCAGCGCGTCGTTCAGGGTGGCGTCCAAGGCGACGGTGTCGATGACGCTGTCCGCGCCGCGGCCGCCGGTGTGCTCGAGTACGGCCGCGACGGTCGGACCCTCCAACGCCGTGGCCCCGGAATTCACCGCCAGCGCGCGGCGACCCGCGACGGGGTCGGCGGCCAGCACGGTGCCCGCTCCCTGGGCGAACGCCGCGCGCACCGCGCAAAGCCCGACGGCGCCAAGGCCGATGACGACGACCGTCCCGCCCGGCGGGATATCGGCCTTCTTCGCACCGATCCACCCGGTCGACAGATTGTCGGTCAGCAACAGCGCGGCCTCGTCGTCGACGCCATCGGGAATCCGCAAAAGCTGAAAGTTCGCGTTGGGCACCGCAACTGCGGTGGCCTGCCCTCCGCCGAGCACGCCGGAGCCGAAGATCTGCATGCCCCGAACACACGTAACCGGGTTGCCCGTGGCGCACCCGGCGCACTTCCCGCACCCGGTGACCGACGCCGCGAGCACGCGGTCACCGACGCGCACGTTCGACACCTCCGGCCCCACTTCCAGGACCGTGCCGATGAATTCGTGACCGACGGCCACCCCGTCGCCGACCGGTAGATCGCCGTCGTAGAAGTGCAGATCGGATCCGCAGATGGCCGTCGACTCGACGCCGACCACCGCTCCGTCTGCTCCCGGCGGGACCGGGTCGGGGGCGTCGCGGACCTCGACGGAACCGGGACCGGTGATGACGACGTTGCGCATCGGGCAGACGCTACCGCCGAGCCTGCGTCCCGAGGCGGGTAACGGCAGACTTCGACGCGGCAGGACGACTGGACTTGACCCGCCGTCCGGTCTCCAACTGTCTCCACCGAGACCCGACGCCGATCAGCCAGGAAGTCGAGTAGATCTACCTAGACGGTGCTGGGGCAGAGTGGTTTCCATGAACGCATTCAACGAGATCTCCAAGAGCACGGCCGCTTTCTTCGTCCAGGCGGGCGCGTCATTCGGAGTGAGTTTCCTCGGAGCGATCGGCGGGATCTACTTTCTCCCGCTGGACCCTTGGCAGAGACTGTTCCTCGGCATGACGGTGCTGTTCCTCGTCGCCAGCTCATTCACCCTGGCCAAGGTGATCCGCGATCAGCAAGAAGCCTCGACCATCCGTGTGCGTCTCGACGAGGCGCGGATGGAAAGGCTTATTGCAGAACATAATCCATTCAGTGCGGCATGACGCTTGGGATCATGCGTTGACGTCTGCCACGTCCCAGGGCGCCTGCGGAAGTACGTCTCCGGTCTCGAGCAGCGACTTGAGGTTGGCGAGGACGGCCGGCCATCCGTTCGAAATACCCTGATACATATCCTTATTCGCCAGGTTCTCATGGCTGACCGTAAGTCGGACGATGTCTTGATGCGGCTGGACCAGGAACGTGACGACCGACGGTCCGCCGGGCTTGTCCTCGTCGGGCGCGTCTTCGAAGGTGATTACCAGGCGCGTCGGGGGCTCGGCTTCGAGCACCTTGCCGACGACGTCGGCATGTTCTGATCCATCGGTCCGTCGGTGCTCCCAGGGCGAGCCGGGCCGCCAGTCCGAGATGTTGGCGTGTCCCCAGTACTTGGCCGTCAGATCGGCATCGGTCAGCGCGTTCCATACCTGTTCTGCGGTCGCGCGGATATATGTGACGTAGACGTAACTCGGTACAGCGGTATCTGTTTCGGTCATGGCGTACTCCTCTGCTCGTTTTTTGACATCGCTCAGCATCTGCAAGCGCGGTTTCTCGAAACCCGAGATCCAGCGCTCCTCGACCTCGTGTATGGGCACGGGATTGAGGTAGTGCAGGCGTTCACGACCCCGGCGTACGACGGCCACGAGGTTGGCCTTCACCAAGACGTCGAGATGCTGAGTGGCCGACTGGCGTTTCATGTCCAGGGGATCGCACAATTCACTCAGGGTCTGGCCAGTGTGGTCGCGCAGTCGGTCGAGCAGCATCCGCCGGGTGGGGTCCGCGAGCGCCTTGAAGACCGCGTCGATCTCGTGGGTCTCCTCTGTCACGACAAAAGTATGCAGGCATTTACCTGCATATGTCAACGGCAATTCGGGAAGCGATGGGCGGCGGGCAGACGCTACCGCCGGGTCGGCGTCCGGAGGCAGGTAATGAGAGACCCTCGCACTCGGCGTCGTCCAGTCGTACCGTCGATGAAATGAAGCACATCACCCTCGGAGATCTGGACGTCGCACGCATCGGCCTCGGCGCCATGGGAATGTCGGCCGCTTACACCGGCGCAGGCACCGACGACGCGGAATCCATTCGCACCATCCAGCGGGCCCTCGACCTCGGCGTCACCCTCGTCGACACCGCCGAGATCTACGGCCCGTACGTCAACGAGGAACTGGTGGGCCGAGCCATCAAGGGGCGCCGCGACGAGGTGGTGCTCGCCACCAAGTTCGGCATGGTCTCCCACGCGGGAGATGGTCCCGGCCACCTCGACAGCAGCCCGGCGAACATCCGTGCCGCCGTGGAGGGGTCGCTGCAGCGGCTCGACACCGATCGGATCGATCTCTACTACCAGCACCGCGTCGACCCCGCGACACCAATCGAGGACACCGTCGGCGCATTGGCAGACCTGGTGTCCGAGGGCAAGATTCGGCACATCGGGCTGTCCGAGGCCGGCATCGACAACATCCGGCGCGCGCACGCCGTGCACCCGATCACCGCACTGCAGTCGGAGTACTCGCTGTGGACCCGTGACCCCGAGCCCGACGTGCTGCCGCTGCTCCGCGAACTTGGGATCGGGTTCGTCGCGTACTCGCCGCTGGGACGCGGCTTCCTCACCGGGCAGATCAAGTCGACGGCCGACTTCGACGACTCCGACAACCGCAAGACCAACCCCCGCTTCGAGGGCGAGAACTTCGAGCAGAACCTGCGCGCAGTCGCCGAGGTCGAGGCGATCGCGTCCGACGTCGGCGCCACCCCGGCTCAGGTCGCGTTGGCCTGGCTGCTGGCTCAGGGCGACCACATCGCGCCGATCCCGGGCACCAAGCGCTTGTCGCGGCTCGAGGAGAACGTCGCGGCCGACGGCGTCGAGCTGACCGCGGAGCAGCTCCAGAAGCTGACCGAGGTGTCCCCCGCGGTGGGCGAGCACCACAACGAGCAGCAGATGAAGTGGATCGACCGTTGAGTCCGCGCTCCGTACGCTGGACGAGGTGAGTGCAGCACAGTCGACCACCGTCCTCAGGGACAGCCAGTTCGCGCGGGATCTGCCGGAGATGGCCGTCGCGTGGCGGGCCGCCGAGGCACCCGAACCACGCCTGCTGGCCGTCAACGAACCGTTGGCCGCCCAACTGGGCATCGACGCGACGTGGCTCGCGAGCCCAGCGGGTTTGCGACTGCTGGTCGGCGCCGAGGTGCCCGAGGGCGTCACACCGGTGGCCCAGGCCTACTCCGGGCACCAATTCGGCGGCTACACACCGCGTCTCGGTGACGGGCGCGCACTGTTGCTCGGCGAACTCACCGACTCCGACGGCCGTCGACGCGACCTGCACCTCAAGGGCTCGGGGCGCACCCCCTTCGCCCGCGGGGGCGACGGACTGGCGGCGGTCGGCCCGATGCTGCGTGAGTACGTCGTCAGCGAGTCGATGCATGCGCTTGGCATCCCGACGACGCGGGCACTCGCCGTCGTCGCGACCGGGGCCGACGTGTGGCGGGAGACGGCGCTGCCGGGGGCCGTCCTGGCCCGCGTCGCCAGCAGCCACCTTCGCGTCGGCAGCTTCCAGTACGCGGCCGCCTCAGGCGACCTCGACTTGGTGCGCCGCCTCGCCGACCACGCGATCGCTAGGCACTACCCCGCCGCGGCCGACGCCGAGCAGCCCTATCTGGCGCTGTTCGAGGCCGTGGTCGCCGCACAGGCGGCCCTGGTGGCGCGGTGGATGCTCGTCGGGTTCATCCACGGGGTGATGAACACCGACAACATGACGATCTCGGGCGAGACGATCGACTACGGGCCCTGTGCCTTCATGGAGGCCTACGACCCGGCGACGGTGTACAGCTCGATCGACCACGCGGGGCGCTACGCGTATGCCAATCAACCGATCGTGGCGCAGTGGAACCTGGCCCGCTTCGCCGAAACCCTTCTGCCGCTGATCTCCGACGACCAACAGCGCGCAGTGGAGCTCGCGGTGGCGTCGCTCGGCACGTTCACCGCCGCCTACGACACCGCCTGGGCGTCGGGCATGCGCGCCAAGCTCGGCGTGGCCGCCGACGTCGACGACGCGACGGTGACGTCCCTCGCCGACGACCTGCTGGGCCACCTGGCCCAAAGCCGGGTGGACTACACGTCGTTCTTCCGCAGCCTGGCCGTGGCAGCCCGCGGGGACGCCGAACCCGCCCGTGGGTTGTTCGTGGACCTCGCAGGCTTCGACGCCTGGCTCACCCGGTGGCGGGCCCTCGACCCGGACGCCGAGGCGATGGACCGGGTCAATCCGGTGTACATCCCGCGCAACCACCTCGTCGAAGAGGCCCTGGCCGCAGCCACTTCCGGTGACGTCGGCCCGCTGAACCGGCTGCTCGAGGCCGTTGCGTCGCCGTTCGACGAACGCCCCGACTTCGAGCGGTACGCCGCCCCGGCCCCGGACGACTTCGGGCCGTATCAGACGTTCTGCGGAACCTGACCGTTCGACGTCGCGGAGATCACTTTCGTTCGGGTGGTTTGCGTTCGCGAAAATTAGGCAAACTAGCAGCATGACCTTGCGCTCCCTCACCCCAGTTCTCGGTGTTGCGGCGACTCTGACGTGGGCTTTGGTGAGCGGCGCGGCTCCTGGCGCGTCCGCCGAACCCGTGCCGAACGCGTCCAACCCGGTGTGCCCCGACGTCGAGGTGGTATTCGCCCGCGGCACCGGCGAGCCAGCGGGCGTCGGCTACGTCGGACAAGCCTTCGTCGACTCGCTGCAGTCGAAGGTCGGCAACAAGTCGGTCAGCGTCTACGCGGTGAATTACCCTGCCACCATTGAGTTCCCGCGCGCCGTCGACGGAATCAACGATGCCGCCGCCCACATTCAGGCCACCGCGACGAACTGCCCGAAGACCAAGATCGTGCTCGGCGGGTTCTCCCAGGGCGCCGCCGTCGCGGGCTTCGTCACCGCCGACGTCGTCCCGCCGGGCGCCGCGGACTCCGGTGTGACGGGGCCCCTGCCGCCTGCCATCGCCGACCACGTCGCCGCGGTGACTCTGTTCGGTAAGCCGTCGGAGCGCTTCATGAGCTTCGTCAACGAACCCGCAATCGTCATCGGCCCGAAGTACGCGGGCAAGACCCTTGACTCGTGCGTGCCGGGAGATCCGATCTGCTCCGACGGTGGCGACTTCGGCCTGCACAACGCCTACGTTCCCGACGGGCTGGTCGACCAGGCTGCCGACTACGCCGTCGGCAAGCTCGGCTACACCGTCCCCGCTGCGCCGCCGCCACCGCCGGCCCCCGATGCCCTCGCCGGCCCGGCCCCGGTCCCTGCACCGGGCCCAGCACCGGGACCCCCGGTCGTCGCGCCCGCTTGAGCCGCAACGACTTTCAGCGGCGAAGCAGCCGCGCTGCCGATAGCAGCTGCCAGCCGATGATGGTGTAGACGCAGGCTCGTTCCCACACCGCGCCGGGGAGGACGACGGTCGACGCGGTGACCGCCCCGACGGAAAGCATGCCGAAGGCCAGGAAGCCCAGCGCCGCGAGCCCGACGGACGTCAGCCGGTACCACCGGGATTCGCTCACTAGTCGGTGCCCGGCAAGGATGGCGGCGTTGCCCCCGACGATGGCCACCGCCGCGGCCGAGACGTGCACCCAGGCGATCCCCGCGCCGCCGCTCGGCACCGACGCGACGACGACGTTGCCGACCGCGTTGGCCGCCGCA
This sequence comes from Mycobacterium sp. AT1, assembly GCF_002043095.1. Lineage (GTDB taxonomy): Bacteria > Actinomycetota > Actinomycetes > Mycobacteriales > Mycobacteriaceae > Mycobacterium. The sequence continues at coordinate 22,760 of NZ_MVOC01000015.1, forward strand.
CACGCCACGAAGAGACCGCTGCTACGCCCGCGGTTCGCGCGCGTCAATGCCACCGCCGCCGCGAGGAACAACGTGCCCTGCACGACGAACGCCGTGTTCATCAGATGGCTCAGCGGCGAATCGGGCCTGCCGAGGTCACTGATGAAGTTCGTCGCATACCGGTAGCCCGGATGACCCGCGGCGGCCATCGCCTCGAGCCCGAGGTACGCCACGCCTGCCACCGCCCAGCACGCACCGGCGATCCTGACCGTCACGGCGAAACACCAAGGGCCACTGTCAGTTCCAGGATCATCCGCGGGTCGTCGAGACGGTCCCCATAGAGCTCACGCAGCTGGGTCATGCGGTAGCGGACCGTCTGCGGGTGCACGAACAGCTCGGCCGCGACCGCCTCGCGCTGGCCCTGGTGCAGAAGCCACGACCGCAGCGTCTCGGCCAGTCTCTCGGCAGTGTTGGGTCGCAGTTCCGCCAGCGGCGCAAGGGCGTGGCGGCGAAGGTCGGCGACGGCTTCGCGGTCGGCGGTGAGGACCAACTCGACGAGATGCTCCTCGGTGTCGACGATCTCCTCGTCGACCTGCAGCTGCCTGGCCCGCAGGGCACGTCGGTAAGACGACTCCACCAGCGCCCACGGTCGGGCCGGGCCGACCAAGGCTCGTCGGCCCTGCAGCGCCGACCGCAGCTGCCCGCGGTGCCTGCCGTCCAGGTCGGGTACGAGCAGCACCGCAAGGGACTCCGAGGGATCGACTCCCGGCAGGTCTTCACTCAGTTGCAACGTCGCCTGTCCGAATCGGGCTGCCAGTCCGCGGGTCTGCGCCTCGGCCACCAGGACCGCCGTCAACGTCTCCGGTGGGTGCCAGCCCGCCTCCTCGGCGCTGGCCTTCAACGTCTCGACGGTCTCCCCGGCGAGCAATTGCTTGGCCAGCCTGTCGAGGTATCGCTGGCGGACCCTGCCCGTGGTCGCCAGTTCGTCGGTGTGTCCTGCGACGCTGGCTGCCGACAGCTCGTCGATGAACGCGAACACCAACTCCGCGAAGCGGGCCACGGTCTCGGCGGCCAGTCCAGCGGCCACGGCCGTCGACGACAACTCCCGCCACGCGACGCGGGCGCCGACGCGGTACGCCGAGAGCAGCGCATCCATGGTTCGGCCCTGCCGGGCCTCGCCACGGCCGAGTTCGTAGGCCCCGTCGAGCGCGGGTGAGAGCGTCGCACTCGGATCGGAGTCGTGTGATCGCACGGCGAGCCGCAGGAATGCCCCGAGCGCCATCTGCACGGCGTTCTCGATGGTCTGGCCCATGCGGCCGCTGAAGGCGCGCGCATAGCTGGGGACCTCGACCGTCACCGCGGTCACCGTGTTCTCCGCCATCCGCGGCAGGACGGCTTGAAGGGCCTCGACCACCTCGTCGGACAGGTCGAGGCTGGTGAGGCGGCCCTCAGGGCCTGAAGCCCCCGATGATTCCGGCAAAACTATTCCCTACGAACAATTTCATGGTGAACATTCACGCCTGACATCCAAGACTTTATACCTCCTTCTCAGCCACAGTAGGACTATGACGACGACAGCACCCCGGCCGACGACCGTCGGCGCGCTGCGGGCACGGGTCATCAGGTTCGCCGAACGCGTGACGACACCCCTAGTGCCCGCCGACTACCTCGACGTCATCGACCCCCTCCGCTCGAGCGCCGACCTCCGCGGCCGCATCGTCGCCATCAATCCCGAGACGCGCGACGCCGTCAGCGTGGTCATCAAGCCCGGCCGCGGATGGCGGGGCCACACCCCGGGGCAGTACGTGCGCATCGGGATCGACGTCGACGGAGTCCGCCAATGGCGGGCGTACTCGCTGACCTCGAAGACCACCGACGACACCATCGCCGTGACGGTCAAGGCCATTCCGGACGGAAAGGTGAGCAATCACCTCGTCCGCCGCGCCACCATCGGAACGATCGTCCAACTCGACCAGGCCGCAGGCGATTTCACCCTCGGTGTCCAGCCGCCCCCGAAGATCCTGTTCCTGACCGCGGGCAGCGGCGTGACCCCGGCGATGGGAATGCTGCGCAACCTGACCGACGCGAGCTCGGACGTCGTGGTCGTGCACTCCGCCCCCACCGCCGACGACGTCATCTTCGGCGGCGAACTCCGCATGATGGCCCGTGAAGGCCGAATCTGCTTGGTGGAGAAGCACACCGACACCGACGGGATGCTCGACGTCGCCACGCTCGACGACCTGGTCGACGACCTCGCCGACCGTCAGACGTGGGCATGCGGACCCGCCGGAATGCTGGACGCGCTCGAAATGCGCTGGGCAGCCGACGGCATCTCCGATCGACTGCACACCGAGCGGTTCCGGCCCACCGTCATCACCGCAGGCGACGGCGGCTCGGTCAGCTTCACCAAGACGGGCACCGTCGTCGAGGCGACCGGTGCCGAAACACTTCTCGACGCAGGCGAGGCCGCTGGCGTCCTGATGCCGTCGGGCTGCCGGATGGGCGTCTGCTTTGGCTGCGTGGTGCCCCTGCGTCAAGGCGCCGTCCGCGACCTGCGTACCGGCGACGTCACCACCGCCACTCCCGGCGACAACGTCCAAATCCAGACCTGCGTCTCTGCCGCCGCGGGCTCGTGCGACATCGATCTCTGACCCCTTAGGGAGCGCATCATGACCACCGCAATCAAAACCGTTAAGGTCGAGCAGAACCCGACCACCGCACACCTCACGGCCGAGGACATCGAGAACCTGGGCCGCGAGCTCGACGCCATCCGCGAACAGGTCATCGCCAGCCGCGGCGAACGCGACGCCGCCTACATCCGCAAGGTGATCGACGGTCAGCGCAAGCTCGAATTGGGCAGCCGCGCCGTCCTGCTGTTCTCGCTGTTCCCGCCCGCCTGGTTCGTCGGCACCGTCGGACTGTCGATCTCCAAGATCGTCGAGAACATGGAGATCGGCCACAACGTCATGCACGGCCAGTGGGACTGGATGCGCGACAGCAAGATTCACTCCACCACATGGGAGTGGGACAACGCCTCACCCGCCGAGATGTGGAAGCACTCGCACAACGAGGTCCACCACACCTACACCAACGTGCGCGGCAAGGACCACGACCTCGGCTACGGCATCATGCGCGTCGACGAGAACCAGAAGTGGGTGCCCTTCTACCTCGCGCAGCCGCTGTGGAACTTCATCAACGCCTGCGTCTTCGAATACGGCATCGCGGCGTACGACCTGCAGATCGGCAAGTACCTCAAGGGCCGCACCGACAAGGCGGAGTTCAAGGGCAAGGCCAAGCGGGTGCTCGCCAAGATCCGCAAGCAGGCCACCCGCGACTATCTGCTGCACCCGCTGCTGTCGGGCCCGTCGGCCCTGCCCACGCTGACCGCGAATCTGACGGCCAACCTCGTCCGCAACGTGTGGACGCACTCGGTGATCATGTGCGGGCACTTCCCCGAGGGCGTGCAGACCTTCGAGAAGAACTCCATCGACGGCGAGACCCGCGGCGAGTGGTATTTGCGCCAGATGCTCGGCTCGGCCAACATCTCCGGAAGTCGGTTGCTGCACTTCATGTCCGGCAACCTGTCGTTCCAGATCGAACATCACCTGTTCCCCGATCTGCCCAGCAATCGGTACCAGGAGATCGCGCCCAAGATCCAGGACGTGTTCGAGCGCTACGGCCTGACCTACACCACCGGTTCGCTGCCGCGCCAAGTTGGCTCGGCTTGGAAGACGGTCTTCAAGCTGTCGCTGCCGAACGACTTCAAGGTCACCAACCTGTTGCGCCGTCGTCGGCCCACCGCCGCCGCCGAGCGCCCGGTGCTCAAGGCCGCCTAACTCCCCTCCCCCCTCGCGATTTAAAGAAAGATTGTGACCACTCGCAATCTTATGTAGTGTGCGTCACATGCCCTATGACGTGATCGTGCGCAACGGCTCGTGGTTCGACGGCACGGGTGCCCCGCCGCAGGTGAAGACCCTCGGCATTCGTGGCGGCGTCGTCGTCTCGGTGTCCGACGAACCGCTCGACGAAACGGGATGTCCCGACGTCGTCGACGCCGACGGCAAGTGGGTCGTCCCTGGCTTCGTCGACGTACACACCCACTACGACGCCGAGGTGCTCCTCGACCCGGGCCTACGCGAGTCCGTCCGCCACGGCGTGACGACCGTCCTGCTCGGCAACTGCTCACTGTCTGCGGTGTACGCGAACAACGAGGACGCCGCCGACCTCTTCAGCCGGGTCGAGGCCGTGCCGCGCGAGTTCGTCCTCGGCGCGCTGAACGACAAGAAGACCTGGACGACCGCCGCCGAGTACGTGGCCGCCCTCGACGCCCTGCCGCTGGGCCCCAATGTCAGCTCCCTGCTTGGCCATTCGGACCTGCGCACCTCCGTGCTCGGCCTCGACCGCGCCACCGACGACGCCACGCGGCCGACGCCCGCGGAGCTCGACGCCATGACCACCAAGCTCGCCGAGGCGCTCGACGCCGGCCTACTCGGCATGTCCGGCATGGATTCGGCGATCGACAAGCTCGACGGCGACCGCTACCGGTCCCGCGGGCTGCCGTCGACCTTCGCGACCTGGCGGGAACGCCGCGCACTCATCGCCGTACTTCGCAAGCGGCACAGAATGTTACAGAGCGCACCCGACGTGGCCCGCCCGTGGACGGCGCTGCTGTTCTTCCTGTCCAGCAGCCGGATGTTCGGCCGTCGCCACGGGGTGCGGATGAGCCTGCTGGTCTCCGCGGACTCCAAGGCCGCGCCAGGGGCGGTCAGCGTGTTCGGCCCTGGCACCCGACTGCTCAACCGGGTACTGGGCGCCAGCGTCCGCTTCCAGCACCTTCCCGTCCCGTTCGAGCTGTACTCCGACGGCATCGACCTGCCGGTGTTCGAGGAGTTCGGCGCCGGTACCGCGGCGCTGCACCTACGCGATCAGCTGCAGCGAAACGAACTGCTCGCCGACGCCGAGTACCGCCGCGAGTTCCGGCGCGAGTTCGACCGCCGCAAGCTCGGACCGACGCTGTGGCATCGCGACTTCCACGACGCGGTCATCGTCGAATGCCCCGACGAGACGTTGATCGGCAAGAGCTTCGGACGGATCGCCGACGAGCGTGGACTTCATCCGTTGGACGCCTTCCTCGACGTGCTCGTCGACAACGGCGAGCGCAACGTCCGCTGGACAACCACCGTCGCCAACCACCGCCAGCGCCAACTCGACAAGCTCGCCACCGAGCCGACGGTCCACATGGGCTTCTCCGACGCCGGCGCACACCTTCGCAACATGGCCTTCTACAACTACGCGCTCCGACTGCTCAAGCGCGCGCTGGTCGCCGAGCGGGCGGGCCGGCCCTTCATGACGGTCGAATACGCGGTGCACCGCCTGACCGCGGAGGTCGCCGACTGGTTCGGCGTCGATGCAGGCCGGCTGCGCGAGGGCGACGCCGCCAACTTCGTCGTCATCGATCCGGCCGGTCTCGACGACGCGGTCGACGGTTATCACGAAGCGCCGGTGTCGTTCTACGGCGGACTGAGCCGCATGGTCAACCGCAACGACGCCGCCGTGGTGGTCACGGCCGTCAACGGCGAAATCGTCTACCGCAACGGCGAATTCCGGCCCGGCTACGGCGTCACCGGCAAGTCCGGTCGCTTCCTGCGCGCGGCGGAGACGTCCCGTCCCACCGCCGTGCGCGCCTGATGTCGAGGACTCAACGGGAACGCCGCGAGGAGACCGTCGCTCGGCTGCTCGACGCGAGTATCGCCAAGATCGTCGACGTCGGCTACGCCAGGGCGTCGGCGGCGGTCATCACCAAGCGGGCCGGACTGTCGGGCGGGGCGCTGTTTCGCCACTTCGACACCATGGGCGACTTCATGGCCGCCACGGCCCGGGAGGTGATGCGCCGCCAGCTCGACCTGTTCGGCAAGAAGATCGCCGAGATCCCGACGGCCCAACCCGCTCTCGAGGGGGTGCTGCACGCGATGCGCGACGTCACCCGCAACGACACCAACGTGGTGATGTACGAGCTGCTGATTGCGGCACGCACCGACGAAAAGCTCAGGGGCACACTGCAGGAAGTCCTGAAGGAGTACAGCTCGCGAATCTTCGACACCGCTCACACCCTTCCCATGGCCGACCAGTATCCCGACGGGGCGGTCGCGGCCATCGCCGCCCTGCTGACCAACTCCTTCGACGGCGCGGCCATCATTCACCACGTCCTTCCCCAGCCCGAGATCGAGGCGGGGCGCATCCCGCTGCTGCTCTCGCTGCTCGCCCCCGGCGAATCGAGTACCGATGACTGAACGAGTTCACGAGTTCGCCAACGACGGCCTCACCTTCGCCGTCACCGACGAAGGACCGGTCGACGGTGACGTCGTCGTCCTGCTGCACGGGTTTCCGCAGACGTCCAGATCGTGGGGCGCGGTATGCGAGCGACTGCACGCCAGCGGATACCGGACGTTGACGTTCGACCAGCGCGGCTACGCGCCCACCGCCCGGCCGCGGGGCCGTCGCGCCTACCGGATGAGCCGGCTGGTCTCCGACGTGGCGGCCCTCGCCGAGGCGACGGGCGGCCCGGTGCACCTGGTCGGCCACGACTGGGGTGCGGGCGTGGCGTGGTCGACGGCCGCCGGTCGGCCTGACGTGGTCCGGACTCTGACGGCGGTCTCGGTGCCGCATCCGAGGGCATTCCTCGGCTCGATGCTCATCAGCAGTCAGATCCTGCGCTCGTACTACATCGGGCTGTTCCAGCTTCCATGGTTACCGGAGTGGATGTTTCGTCAGCCACGGCTCATCGACCGGATGCTCGGCAAGACCGGGATGACGTCGGAACAGATTGCCACGGTGCACACCGAGATCGTCGACTCCGGGTCGTTGCAGTCCGCCGTCAACTGGTATCGCGCGTTGCCATTCGCGAGCCCGAGGTACCTAGGGAAGGTCGCCGCGCCGACGACGTACGTGTGGAGTGCCGGCGACACGGCGCTAGGCAGGCGCGGCGCCGTGATGTGCGCGCGCAACGTGTCGGGCCCCTACCGCTTCGAGATCACCGACGGTTCGCATTGGCTTCCCGAGGAGCAACCGGACCTGCTGCACGACCTGATCGTCGACCGCGTCGCCGGTTGAGGGGCACCCGTCGCATGTAAAGCCCGTGTTACGTCCGTGTTGCGGATAGAGTGTGTACATGGACGACAGGTCGGTGTTCTTTGAGGTCGAGGCGCTGCGCGCAGACAAGACGCGGGCGGTTCTCTCGCCCGAGTCCCTCGAGGTTCACGTTCGGGTGGTCGACCACCTCGCCCACACCACCGGCGCGAGCTACGTCTCCGACGAAATCCTCGACACCCTGGTCCACGGCCGGGTCAGCACCATCGCCGCGATCGAGCTGACCCTGACCGGGTGGTGGCGCCGACTGGACGGTGGCTACGTGATCGTCGACCAAGAACTGATCGACGCGTTGTCCCACACTCCGACACGGCGGCGGTTCGGTGCCGCATGCCGGCGGTTGTGGCGATTCCTCAACAGCGAGTCGGTCATCCCGCTGTAGCCCCGTCACGGGGCACTGGGCCTCGACAACCCCAGATGCCCGCGCAGCGTGCTGCCGGCGTACTCGGTGCGAAACCGGTTGCAGCGCTGCAAAATCGGTATGACGTGGTCGACGAACGCCGTCAACTCGTGCGGAAGCGTCGACCCCATGATGGTGAAGCCGTCGACTGCCCCGGCGTCCTGCCACGTGGCGATGTAGCCGGCAAGTTGCTCGGGGGTACCGACGAAGTGCGTGTGCCCGGCGCCGCCCCTGACCTCTTGGGCCACCTCCCGCAACGGCGCATCGGGACGGGCGCGGGCCGCAGCGAAGAGCTGGTCGGTCCGGGTGGACGGCGACGGCACCTCCCACAGCGACGCGGGGAGCGGGGCGTCGGGATCGAACCCGTCGGGGTCCAATCCGGCCGTGTAAAGCGCGTTCTGCCAACGAAACTCGCTGCTGGCCAGGTCCTCCAACCGTTGAGCCCGGGACCGGGCCTCCGCTTCGGTACCGCCGAGAGTCACCATCAGGGCGGGCAGCACCAGCACCTGGTCGGGATCACGACCGATGGCGGCGGTCTGCGCGTGCAAATCAGCGCGGAACGCCACCGCCGCCTCCAGCGAGGGTGGTCCGGAGAACGCCATCTCGGCGTGCCGGGCGGCCAACCGAACCCCGGCCCCCGATTGCCCGGCCAGGACCAGGACGGGGCGCCCCTGCGGCGAGCGGGGAAACGGCTGGACTCCCTCGACGTCGTAGAAGCGCCCGTGAAAGCGGGGCGCGCGCAGTTTGCTGCGGTCGGCCCAGACACCCCCGTCGCGGTCGCCGACGATCGCGTCGTCGGCCCAGCTGTCCCACAGCCGGGTGGCCACCTCGACGAACTCGTCGGCACGCGCATACCGGTCGGCGTGATCGGGATGGCTGCGTTCCCCAAAGTTGGCCGCGGCCAAGGGCGTCACGGTCGTGACGATGTTCCAGCCGGCGCGGCCACCACTGAGGTGGTCCAGCGTGGCAAACCGGCGAGCCAGCTCGTACGGCTCGTTGTAGGTCGTCGAACCCGTGCCGATCAGCCCGATGTGCTCGGTGCTCGCGGCCAGGGCCGACAACACCGCGATCGGGTCGAACTGAACCTGCGGAAGGTGCGTGGCGCGGTAGTCGGCGATCGCGATGTTGTCGGCAAGGAAGATCGAGTCCAGCAACCCACGCTCGGCGGTGCGGGCGATGTCGGCGTAATACGGCAACCCCAGCACGTTCCTGACGTCGTCGTCGGCGAGACGCCAGGCAGATTCGTGGTACCCGTTGGGCCAGACGAAGGCGTTGAAGTGCAGCGGTCGTAAGCTCATCGAGCCATGACGCTAGGCGAATGCCGCGCCTGAGGGCAAGCTCGCCGGTTGATCGATTCGCTTGCCCAGCAGCGCAATCCACGCTTGCAGACCGTCGATTGCGCCACGCGATGCGCCCGCCGCAACGCCCTGTCGCGCCTCCAACAGCTCGACCACGCGTCTACACCTGTCGAGCTCGGCGGCCAGCTCGACATCGGGGACCGACGCCAGCCGATCCTCCGGCCAGCGACCGTAGAAGGCCGCCGACTGGTTCAACAGCACGACGAGCTCGGGAGTGGATCTGCGGAGTAGCCGTCGACCCGTCCGCATCGCGACGCCTGCGGCGAGAACCGTCAAGATCGACGCGACCGTGAACACCCAGCCGCCAGCCCCGACCCCACTCATCGGTACCGACGGTTGCATAGTCGAAGTTTACTGCCATACGCCGACGTCGCACGGTCTTTCTCGCGATCAAATCGGCAGGCGGATTCGGCGGCGAACGGCGGAGAGGGTAGAAATCAACCATGCTGAGAACCGTCTACGACGACGACCACGAAGCCTTCCGGAAGACCATCAGGGACTTCATCGAATCCGAGGTCGTGCCGGTGTACGACGACTGGTGCGCCGAAGGCATCGTGCCCCGTGAGTTCTACAACAAGCTTGGCGAGCTCGGCGTCTTCGGCATCGAGGTGGCAGAGGAGTACGGCGGGGCGGGCATCGAGTCCTACAAGTTCCAGGCCGTCCTTTCCGAGGAGACCAACCGCGCCGCGGTGGCGTTTGGAGCCTCCGGCGCACACGTCACCCTGTGCCTTCCCTATCTCCAGGCCTACGCCACCGAGGAACAGAAGCAACGCTGGCTACCCGGATTCGTCAGCGGCGACCTCATGTTCGCCATCGCGATGACCGAGCCGGGAACGGGATCCGACCTTGCTGGCATGCGCACCACCGCCAAGCTGACCGACGACGGCAAGCACTACGTGCTCAACGGCGCCAAGACGTTCATCACCGGTGGTGTGCACGCCGACCGCATGATCGTGGCGGCGCGCACCGCACCGCCGCGCGAGGACGACCGCCGTCACGGCCTGTCCCTGCTGATCGTCGACACGACGCTTCCCGGCTATTCGGTGGGTCGCAAACTCGACAAGCTCGGGTTGAAGGTGTCCGACACCGCCGAACTGAACTTCACCGACGTCATGGTGCCGGTCGAGGATTTGCTCGGCGAGGAGAACCGCGGCTTCTCCTACCTCGGCAACAATCTGCCGAGGGAGCGGCTCGGAATCGCAGTCAACGCCTATGCCCAGGCGAAGGCCGCGGTGCAGTTCGCCAAGAAGTACACCCAGGACCGCACGGTGTTCAACCAGCCGGTCGCCAGCTTTCAGAACACCAAGTTCGAACTGGCCGCGTGCCAGGCCGACGTCGACGCGAGCGAGGCCGTGGTCGACCGCGCGCTCGAGGCCATCGACAGGGACGAGCTGACCGCCGCCGACGCCGCTTCCGCCAAGCTGTTCTGCACCGAGATCGCATCCCGAGTGATCGACCGCTGCCTCCAATTGCACGGCGGCTACGGCTATATCACCGAATACCCCGTCGCCCGGCTGTACGCCGACAGCCGGGTCAACCGCATCTACGGCGGCACCAGCGAAGTGATGAAGTTGATCATCGCCAAGAACATGGGACTCTGACGTGAATCTGATGGAGATGTTCAGCCTCGAAGGCAAGGTCGCCATCGTCACCGGCGCATCGTCGGGGCTCGGGGTGGCCTTCGCGCAGGCGTGCGCCCAGGCCGGGGCCGACGTGGTGCTGGCCGCCAGGCGTACCGAAAAGCTGGGCGCCACAGCCGACTTGGTGACGGCGGCGGGCAGGCGGGCGATGGCGGTTCAGACCGACGTCACCGATCCAGAGCAATGCCAGGCGATGGTCGACCGTGCCATGGCCGAGTTCGGCCGAGTCGACGTGTTGGTGAACAATGCGGGTATCGGCACGGCGGTACCCGCCACCCGCGAGACACCCGAGGAGTTCCGCGCCGTCGTCGACGTCAACCTGCACGGCTCGTACTGGGCGGCTCAGGCCTGCGGCAGGGTCATGGAGCCGGGCAGTTCGATCGTCAACATCTCCAGCATCCTCGGGCTGACGACCGCCGGTCTCCCGCAGGCCGCCTACAGTGCGAGCAAGGCGGCAATCGTGGGTTTGACGCGAGATCTGGCTCAGCAGTGGGGATCTCGCAAGGGCATCCGGGTCAACGCCATTGCGCCGGGTTTCTTCAAGTCGGAGATGACCGACGAGTACAAGCCCGGCTATCTCGAGTCGTTGAGCGCCAGGTTCGTGCTGCCGCGGATGGGCGACCCCGCGGAGCTGGCCGCGACGCTGGTCTGGTTGGCGTCACCGGCCGCGGGTTACGTCACCGGGCAAACGATCGTCGTCGACGGCGGAGTCACCATCACCTAGCGGCGGGATTACCTCCCTAGGGGTGTAGTGAAGTAGCCCTAGGGGGAGTGAACTGGTGTCAGCGTCGAGCAATCGCCCGACCTCCCGGTAACGGGCGCCGCAGGGCGCCAATCGGAAAGGCTCACACCATGCTTGGACTCATCGTCAGCATCATCGTCGTCGGACTCATCGCCGGAGCCGTTGCCCGGCTGCTCATCCCCGGCAAGCAGAGCATGTCCGTCGTCATGACCATCGTTCTCGGCATCGTCGGCTCGTTCGTCGGCGGCTTCCTCGGCTACCTGCTGTTCGGCAAGGACGCCGCACAGGGCTTCCTGCAGCCCGCAGGCATCATCGGGTCGATCATCGGCGCGGTGATCGTGATCCTGGTCTGGAGCCGAGTCGGCAACCGCCGCACCACCCGCACCCGGTAGTCACCCCGACACGACGATCGACCCCGGCAGCGTCGCCGGGGCCGATCGTCGTCTGCGTGGCTAAGCCGCCACCGTGTCCTTGTGCATCTCCCGCAGCGCCGTCCGCAGTCCTCGCCGCCGGCCGGTCTCCGGATCGATGCCGAAGGTGTCCCGCATGCCGCCACGAATCCGGAACTTCAACTCGGAGTTGGTCTCCGGCGCGTCGTCGGGCGTGCCCTTGAGGAACCTGTTGGGCAGTGCGAGTTTCAGGATCGTCCAGAACGACTGTCCGTACTGCCGCAACAGCGGACCGGTCGTATACGGCAGGTCGTACTTCTCACACAGCGCCTGAACGCGTTCGGAGATCTCCGCGTACCGGTTGCTCGGCAGATCGGGGAACATGTGGTGCTCGATCTGGTAACAGAGATTGCCGCTCATGAACGCCATCACCGGACCGGCCTTGAAGTTCGCCGACCCGAGCATCTGACGCAGGTACCACTCGGCCTGCGTCTCGTTCTCGTACTCCTCCTGCGTGAACTTCTCTGCGCCGTCCGGGAAGTGGCCGCAGAAGATCACCATGTAGGACCAGTAGTTGCGGATCAGGTTCGCCACCGCGTTGGCGCCGAGGGTGTGCTTCCACGCCGGCCCGGTCAGCGCCGGGAACACGACGTAGTCCTTGCCGACCTGCTTGCCGACCTTCTTGCCGATGATCTTGAGGTCCTTGCGCACCTCGGCCATCGACTTCTCGCCCTTGCGCCACTTGGTCGTCTCGACCCCGTGCAGCGCCACGCCCCACTCGAAGAGCGTGCCAAGCAGGATGTTGTAGATCGGGTTGCCGATCATCCACTTCTCCCAGCGCTGATCGCGCGTGAGACGCATGATGCCGTAACCGATGTCGTCGTCGAGGCCGACGATGTTGGTGTACTTGTGGTGGATGAAGTTGTGCGACTTCTTCCAGTGCTGAGTGGGCGAGGTGGTGTCCCACTCCCATTCGGTGGAGTGAATCTCCGGGTCGTTCATCCAATCCCACTGCCCGTGGGTGATGTTGTGGCCCAACTCCATGTTCTCGATGATCTTCGCGGTGGCGAGAGCGGCGGTGCCCGCGGTCCACGCGAGCTTGTCGCGGCTTGCGAAGAGTGCGATTCGCCCGAAGGCGGCCAATCCTCGCTGCAACTGGATGGTCTTGCGGATGTACTGGGCGTCGCGCGCTCCGCGCGACTCCTCGATGTCGGCCCTGATCGCGTCGAGTTCGCGGCCAAGCTCCTCGACGTCCTCGGGGCTGAGGTGGGCGTATTCCTTGATGTCACTGATGGCCATGTCGACTCCTAGATGTTGAGGGTGCAGTCACCGGATGCGGCGGAGATGCACGTCTGAATTCGATCGCCCTCGCCGTGTTCGTTACCCGACCGAAAGTCGCGGACGTGGCCGGATTCCAATGGCAGGACACAGGTTTGGCAGATGCCCATCCGGCAGCCGAACGGCATCTGGATGCCGACCTTCTCGCCGGCCTCCAACAGCGAGGTGGCGCCGTCGACTTCGATCGTCTTGTCGGAGATCGCGAAGGTCACCGTGCCACCCTCGCCGCCCTTGTCGGTGCGCGCGATGACGAACCGTTCCATGTGCAGGTGGTCTTCCGGGACGCCGCCGTCGGCCCAGACCTTCTCGAGCGTGTCGAGCATCGCGGGCGGTCCGCACGCCCAGGTGGGTCGTTCCTTCCAATCCGGAACCAGCCGGTCGAGCTCGGCCTCGAAGTCCAGGTGACCCATGTCCTCGGTCAGCTGGAGCAGCAGCTCGTACGGCCACTCACCTCGGTTCAGTTCCTGCAGTTCGTCGTGAAAGATCACGTCCCGCGCCGACGGCGCCGAGTGGATGTGGACGACGTCGGAGGTCTGCCCCCGCTGGTTCATGGATCGCAACATCGCCATGACGGGGGTGATCCCGCTGCCCGCGGTCACCAACAACATCTTCGCCGGCGGCGGATCCGGCAGCGCGAAGTCGCCCTTGGGTGACGCCAAGCGAACGATCGTTCCGGGCTGCACACCGTTCACCAAGTGAGTCGACAGGAAGCCCTCGGGCGTGGCCTTGACCGTGATGGAGATGAGTTTCTTGTCCCGGACCGGAACCGACGTCAACGAGTAAGACCGCCAGTGCCACTTGCCGTCGATGCTCAGGCCGATGCCGACGTACTGGCCAGGTTGGTACTCACCGGAGAAGCCCCAGCCCGGCCTGATGGTCACGGTCGCGGTGTCTTCGGTCTCCTTCTGCACGTCAACGACTTCGCCGCGGAGCTCACGGGCCGACCACAGCGGATTGAGCAGCGTCAGATAGTCGTCCGGCAGCAGCGGTGTCGTCGCCCGCGCCGCGAGGCCGCGGAGCAGGTTCGTCGGCGATCCGGTGCCCGCCTCCACGTTGCGAGCGGGCTTTTCGGTCCAGCGGACCAGGTCGCGCAGGTTCAGGCTCATCGTGCACCTCGGGATCCGTTGACGTGCGAGCGGCGCTCAATTGGTGAACACATGTACACCCAATACCCACCGGTAACCAAAGTCAACCCGACTGCGGCGAACTAGGGGCCTATTCGACGGAATCCGTAATAGTCGGCGGTTTAACGGCCTCGACCTCCACCTGCACCTCCATGCCCGTGTCGTGCTTGGTCGACCGCATGAAGTCGTCGATGATCTCGGCGACTTCGTTCGGCGCCTCCACGTGAGCGAAGTGCCCGACGCCGGGCAGCACCTCGAGTCGACCGCCGGGACGGGCAGCCATGGCCGCGTGGCCGTGCTCGACGGGGATGATCTGGTCGTCCTCGCCCCAGATGGCCAGCGTCGGAAGTTCGGAGCGGACGTGCAGGCGGTTGATCGCGCTGACGGCCTGGCCGCGGTAGTCGACGACGGACCGCAGGGTACGCAAGAAGGCGTCGCGCGTCGGGCGATCCGAGAACGACGAGTAGGCCCGCCAGATCTCACTCGCTCGCGGGTTCTTCATCCCCGCCGAGGTGAACCAGGACCCGATCTTGTTGCCTATCTTGAGAACTGGCGTCGGCGCGATGACGGGCAGCACGAACTCCGCGCCCGGTGCCGACAGCAGCCGCAGAATGAAGCCGACGTCCGTGCCGAGCCCACCGCTGCTGATCAGGATGAGTCGTTCGCAGTAGTCGGGATGCTGATACAGGAACTGCATCGCCACTCCCCCACCGAGGGAATGGCCGACGATGGTCGCCTGGGCGATGCCCAGCTCGTCGAGGAGGTCGCGCAGCGACACGGCGAACGCGCCGAGGGAGTAGTCGCCGCGGGGTTTCGCCGTCTGCCCGTGCCCGAGCATGTCGGGCGCCACCACGCGGTAGTGCTTGGACAGGCGCGGAATCAGTTCGCGCCAAGCGTCGGAACTGCCCGCCATGCCGTGGATCAGGAGCAGGACCTCGCCGCTGCCCTCGTCTCGGTAGGCAACTCGTTCGCCGTGCAGGTCGAGGAACTTCACGTCATTCATGGTCGATCTCTCCGTCTCGGTTCGATCTCTGGGTTCTCGGCACTACTCACGAGTAACTTCGAGCATGGCCGATGGAGTCGAAACCGTCAACGCTCCAGTTAGCGGGCGCGCTTGGCGAGACGCTCCGGATCGAGGATCAGGACGCTCTTGCCCTCCACGCGGATCCACCCGCGTTGGCTGAAGTCGGCGAGCGCCTTGTTCACGGTCTCGCGCGACGCCCCGACCAGCTGGGCGATCTCCTCCTGCGTCAGGTCGTGGGTGACGCGCAGCGCGTTGCCCTCCTGCGCTCCGAAGCGCTGCACCAGCTGCAAGAGCTGCTTGGCGACGCGGCCGGGCACGTCGGTGAAGATGAGGTCACCGAGGTTGTTGTTGGTGCGGCGCAGGCGTCGGGCCAGCACGCGCAGCAGCTGCTCGGCGATCTCGGGGCGGCCCGAGATCCAGGTCCGCAGCGCTTCGCGGTCCATCGAGACCGCACGCACCTGCGTGACCGTGGTGACGCTGGAGGTCCGCGGGCCGGGATCGAAGATCGCCAACTCGCCGAACATGTCCGACGGACCGAGGATGGTGAGCAGATTCTCCCGGCCGTCGGGCGCGCTGCGGACGATCTTCACCTTGCCCGAGACGATGATGTACAGCCGGTCACCGGGCTCGCCCTCGACGAAGATCGTGTGACCCCGCGGAAAGTCGACCGGCTGTAGTTGACTGGCCAGGGCGGCGACCGCGGCGGGCTCGACTCCCTGGACGATTCCGGAGCGGGCGAGGACGTCCTCGACGTTGCCGGGGTCGACCGTCGACTTCATGCCTGCCTCGGGCGACGGGCGTTGCATCTCTCGGTTTGCGCGCACATGCCTGTGAGCGTGGCGGTGCCGATCGGGTTTGTAAAGCACAAACCGCCAACTCGACGCGACGAGTTACACGTCGGTGGTGACGTAGCGAGTCTTGACCGGCGGAGCGGCCAGCAGCGGCGGAAGGTCGACGATCTTGCCGTCACCGGCGCGGAACGCACGGTAGGCCTCGTCGTCGGCGACGGTCTCCCAGACTTCGTAGATGATCCAGTGCGCCTCGTCGTCCTCGTCGACGAGCACGTCGATGACGTTCGCGCCCTTGAACCCGCGGGTCTTGGCGAGTTCGCGGGTGAACACCTCGCGCGCCTCGGCGACCGATTCGGGCTTGAATCGCAGCTCGAGCATGACGGTGACGGACATTGACGATCTCCTGACTAGAGGACGAGCTCGATGGTGACGTCGCCACCCGACGGGTCGGCATCGGACACCAGTGACCATGGTGCCCGATAGATCCGTCCCGGCGCAGCCGGCCACGGCGTCCGCCTCGTCCCGATCGTGCGACCGTCCTGCATCGCCCGCAGCCGCGGGGCGCGGTGATACTCGTCGACCCAGAACAACAGGTCACCACGGGGCGCCGCCCCACCTTCAGGGGCGACGAGTTGCGGTGTCACCCAACGCAACGGCGCGCTGGCCCGAACCCGGACGCCCGCAGCTGCCGCCCGGCCGCCGACGAGCCAGTCCCGAACCCGGGGCGCGACGTGGCGGCCGTCGAGGGCGGCGGCGTCGGCGGTGTCGACCGGGTGCACCAGGTTTCCCACCGCGAACACCCCTGGCCTGCTGGTCCGCAGGCTGGCGTCGACGAGGGGCCCGCGGGTCGCGGAGTCCATTGCCAGACCGGCGGTGCGGGCGAGCTCGTGGTCGGGAATCCAGTCGCCGGTCATGACGACGGTGTCGCACTCGATCGTCGACCGCGCGCCGGTGTCGAGGTTCTCCACCGTCACCGACCGCACCCGCTCCTTGCCGTCGACGCTCACCACGCGGCTGCGCGTAAGCACCGGACCCCGAAGCAGCGCGCGACCGGGGATGCGGAAGGCCGCATAGGACTCCGAGTGGGGATGGGCGCTGACCATTGCGATCGTCGCACAACCGGATTCGCGCAGGGTCAGCACGGCCGACCAGCTGACCAGTTCGGCTCCGACGACGACGGCACGGCTGCCCACCGCCGCGTGCTGAACGTGGACGAGGTTCTGCAGCTGCCCGGTGGTGTAGATCCCGTCGGGCCGGTCCCCTGGGATCAGCCGGGCGGGACGGGGTCGCTCCCGGGCCCCGGTGGCCAGGACGACGGCGTCGGCCTCGACGATGCGGCGTCCGCGCGGCGAGGTGATTTCGAGGGTGCGCTCGCCACCCCATCCGGTGACCATCGCCTCGGTCTCCAGGCGCGCGCCGGCGTCGCGCGCGGCCTCGGTGAGCGTGCGGGCGTAGGTCGGGCCGGAGACGAAGCGCCTGAGGTCCCTGATCCCGTAGCCGAGATGGTCGCTGTGCCTGGGGATTCCACCGGTGTGGGCCTCGCGTTCGAGCACCAACACCTCGCCGTTGACGAGCGGGGCGAGGGCTGTCGCCGCGGTCAGCCCCGACGGTCCACCGCCGATGACGGCGACCGCGACCCTCACGACGACGCCTCGAGCAGCGACTTGGTGTGGGCCCCGCAGTAGAAGCCCTGACAGCGGCCGTTCAACACCCTGGTACGACGACGGAGCCCGTCGAGGTCGCGGGGCGGGATGGTCGAGGCGAACGCGTCGCGGATCTCGCCTGCGGTGACCCGCTCACAGAAGCACACGATGCGGCCGTACTCGGGGTCCGCGGCAATGCGCTCGGCGTCCTGGTAGGGCCGGGTGGTGGCTTCGCCGATGTTCGGCATCCGGGGCGCGGGCGGCAGCGCACCGCGTGGGGTCAGGTCGAGGTCCGAATCGGCCAACAGTTCCAAAAGGTGTTCTGCCAGAGCCATTCCCGCGGTCAGACCGGTCGACCGGATGCCGCCGACCAGCACGTACCGTTGGTCCGCGTCGACCTCGACGAGGTAGTCGTCCCGGTCGATTGCCGCCCGCAGACCCGCGTAGGCGGCGGTCACCTCCTCGTCGAACAGGGTCGGCATCAGCGCGCGCCCCTTGCCAAGCAGGAACTCGAAACCCTCCTCCGAGGTGCCGGTGGCGGTGCGGTCGGTCAGGTTCTCCGACGTCGGTCCCACCATCACGTTGCCGTAGATGGTCGGGCTGACGAGCACGCCCTTGCCGCGCGACGAGGGCACGGCCAACACGATGCACGGCACCATCGGTCGGGTGAGCTTGTCGAACACCAGGAGTTCGCCGCGCCGCGGGGTGACGGTGAACCGGTCATAGCCGAACCGCCCGTCGAGCTGGTCTGCGCCGAGGCCCGCCGCGTTGACCACCCAGCGCGCCTTGACCTCTCCCGTCGTGGTGACGACGACGGTGTGGTCGTGGTGCCGGACGACGTCGGTGACCATGGCGCCACGGCGCAGGTCCACCCCACGCTGGACGGCCTCCGTCGCCAGCGCCAGGTTCGTGGTCCAGCTGCAGATGATCGACTCACCGGGCACGGTGAGGCCCGCCAGCGCGCCGGGGCCGAGGTCCGGCACGCGCCGGTACACCTCGTCGCCCGTGACGATCTCGCACGCGTGGTAGCCGTTGCGTTCGGCCTTGTCCTTCAGCTTCGGCAGGGCGTCGCGCTCCTCGTCGGTCCACGCCACCAGCAAGGCACCGGTGCGTTCCACGGGGATGCCGACCCGCTCGGCGTACTCGCCGAGCAGGTCGTAGCCGCGGGCGACCAGGCGGGACTCCAACGTCCCCGGGGTGGCGTCGAAGCCGGTGTGCAGCAACGCGGTGTTGGCCTTGCTGGTGCCGTCCCCCACGTCGTCGCGACCCTCGACGAGCGTCACCGTCAGCTCGGTACCGCCGAGCACGCGGGCGATCGCACTCCCGACGATGCCTGCGCCGATCACGGCGACGTCACGGATGTCATTCTGCGCGTTCAGGATTCGCCCTCTCCGGATGTCAGCACCGCGGCGGCGGCACGCCGCCAGCGGGCCAGGTGCTCGGACGCGCGGTCGTCGGACCACAGCGGTTCGTAGGTGTGCTCGGGCGTCCAGGTGCCGACGACGTCGGCCGGGCTCAGTGCCGGGTCGAGCGCGAGCCGGGCACACGCCGCGGCGCCCAACGGGGTGGCGTGCGCCGACGGGTAGACCTCGACGGGAATCCGAGCGAGGTCGGCCTGGGCCTGCATCAGGACGTCCGAACGCGTCAGCCCGCCGTCCACTCGAAGCCGCGTCAACGGTTGGCCCAAGTCTTGGCCGACCAGCTCGGCCAGGCACGCGACCTGTGCGGCGATGCCCTCCGCCAGAGCCCGAACCAGCTGCCCGCGCCCACTGCTCAGCGTCATTCCCGTGAACGAGGCGGTGGCCTGGGCGTCCCACCACGGGGCGGCCAGCCCGGCCAGCGCTGGCACACAGAGGACACCGGCGGAGTCGGCCGCCGCCACGGCGTCGAGCTGATCGGCGGCCGGGATCAGACCGAGGTCGACGGCCCACCGGACGGCCGAGGCCGCGGTGTACACCTGTCCGTCCGCACAGTAGGAGGTGCGATCGCGAAGCGTCCACGCCACCGAGGTGGTCAGCCCCGCCGCCGACCTGGCGGCGTTGCCGCCGAGCTGGGCGAGCAGGAACGCACCGGTGCCGTACGTGCACTTGGCCGCGCCGGGATCCAGGCAGGCTTCGGCGAGCAGGGCGGCCTGCTGGTCGACGACGAGGCCGGCGACCGGTACCGGGGTGCCGCCGAAAATCGTTGTCTCACCGATGATCTGATCACAGTCGACGATGTCGGGCAGCGCCTCGTCGGCCAGACCGAACAGCTCGAGCAGATCGCGCCGCCAGGTCGCCGAGTCCAGATCGAGCAGCAGCGACCGGCTGGCCGTCGAGACGTCGGTGACGAAGGCACCGCACAGCCGGTGCACCAGCCAGGTGTCGGTCGTGGTGACGACGCCGTCGCGGGTCAGGTTGGCTCGGATCCACGCCATCTTCGGGGCCGAGAAGTACGGGTCGAGCACCAGGCCGGTGCGCCTGGCGACGTCGGCCGCCGATGCGGCGAGGTCCGCGCAGATGGTCTCGGCGCGGCGGTCCTGCCAGACGATCGCCGGGCTCAGCGGCCGGCCCGTCGCGCGGTCCCAGGCGAGCACGGTCTCGCCCTGATTGGCCAGCGCCACCGCGGCGACGGGCACCCCCGCATCGGCAAGGGCACGTCGACCCGCGTCGACCACCGAGTCCCAGAGCGCCTCGGGGTCCTGCTCGACGCCTCCCCCCGGCAGATACCGGGGGCGCAGCGCGACCTCCGCGATCGACACCACCCGACCGGTGTCGTCGACGACGATCGCCTTGGTGCCCGAGGTGCCCTGGTCGACCGCCAACACGTGGCTCATGGCTGGTGTGCGCCCGCCTCGTGGTCGAGGACCGCGTCGATCGAGTGCTGGTCGGGCATGGCCAGGCCGTCCCGCCCGCGGCGGGCGAGCAGATAGCCGAGGTACGCCGCACCGATCACGACCATCACGATGACATAGAGCCAGGCGTCCTTGAAGCTGGCGTCGCGGAAGAGCGCGAGTTCGAAGACCAACCAGACCACGGCGACGACCAGGATCGGCTTCTCCCAGGCGCCCAGGTCGAACTTGCCGTTGACGGGGAGGGCCTTGCGCTTGACCAGATACAGCACCACGGTGGCGGCGTAGATGATCGCGGGCAACAGCGTGGCGGCGCCGAACAGGGTGAACAAGGCGTCTTCGGACTGCGAGAAGATGGCAAGGATGAGCTCGGCGAGGAGGACGAACAGCACCGTCGCCTTGAACGGCGTGTGGAATCGCGGCGATATGTGACTCCACTGCTGCCAGCCGGGGAAGCGCTCGTCGCGAGACATGGCCCACGTCAAGCGAACTCCCGTCATCATGATGACCAGTCCGCACGCGAAGATGGCGATGACGACCATGAGGAGAAGCAGGGTGCTGACCACCGACCCGAGGGTGTCGTGGATGACGTCGGCGATCGGGGTTCCGGACTCGGCGAGGGCGACGGGGTCTCCCGCGGCCAGCGTCACGGCGACGAGGAACACGAAACCCAGGACACCGGAGGCGATGACGGCCTGACACATGGCTCGCGGCACCACGCGCTCCGGGTCGTTGGTCTCCTCAGCGAGGTTGGCCGCGGACTCGAAACCGACGATCGTGAAGGCGCCGAGCAGGAAGCCCAGCATCCACGGGCCGGCCGACGTCCAGTCGCCGAAGCTCCAGAACCCCTCTGGCGCAACGGCTCCCTTGCTGAACAGATTGGCCCCGTCCATGTCGCCGCGGACGGCCGCGACCACCAGCAGCAGCACCGTCAGCGTGACCATGCCGACCAGCTCGAGGGACACCGCGCCGTTGTTCACCCGTTCAGTCCACTTGGTGGACAACGCCAGCAGCACCGCCTGCAGCAGAAGCACCAGCGCGGTGACCCCCCAGGTGACGGCCGCCGTGCCCTCGTAGTTCAGCAGCACCGGAAGCACGGTCGAGGCGATCGTGTAGTCGACCGCGACGACCACGACGGCCAGGAAGGTGAAGGAGATCCAGCCGATGATCCAGCCCAAGATCGGGTTGGCCAGCCGCGACATCCATTGGTACGCATAGCCGGTCACGGGCATCCTCGAGGCGATGGTACCCAGGACGAAGGCCACGGCGAGCTGGCCAACCACGGCGATGGGCCACGTCCAGATTCCGACGGGACCCGAGGAGTTGAGCACTGCTCCGTAGGTGGTGAAGATGCCGGTCGCGATGGAGACGAAGGCGAACGCCACCGCGAAGGACGCGAACTTGCCGGTGTGACGCTCCATCGACTGCTTGTAGCCGAACTGCGCGAGCTCGGCCTCGTCACCCCCGGCTCGGGGGATTGGCTTCGGATCGCTCATGCGGTTCCTCCAAGGTGGTATAGACCATGCGGTTGAACCAAAGTATGGGAGCGGGGCCACGCGCCGTCAACCCCGGAAATCGACTGTTAACACGCCGGTGGACTAGACCAAGCGGTCACTTGGCCAACGCCGCGGAGATACCCTGCTTGGATGACGGCGTCGAGGAGAGAGCGAAGGCCTTCGACCACTCCGCGCTACATCGCGATCGCCGCTCAGGTGCGGGACCGAATCCTCGTCGACCAGCTCGGACCTCATACCCTGCTGCCGTCGGAACGCGAGCTCGCGGAACTACATCAGGTCAGCCGGATGACCGCGCGGCAGGCGCTGTCACTGCTGGAGAACGAGGGCGTGGTCTACCGACGGCCACCGCGTGGCACGTTCGTCGCCGAGCCCCGCGTGCGGTTCCACATCGGCAGTTTCTCCGAGGAGGTGTCCCGACTGGGCCGCCACCCGGCGGCAAAACTGCTGTGGGCCGAACATCAGGAGCCGACCCCGTCGGTGCGGCTGGCCCTCGAACTCGACGACGGTGCGGCGGTGCACGTGTTTCATCGCCTGCGCACCGTCGACGACGTTCCCTTCGCGCTCGAGACGACGTTCCTACCCGCCGACCTGACCCCGGGCATCCTCGACCTCGCCGACGAGGGGTCCCTCTGGGCGACGCTGCGAGACCGGTATGGCATCGAACTCAGCCGCTCGACGGCCGTGCTGGAGTCGATCGTCCTCGACGATTCCTCGAGTGCACAGCTCAACGTCCGGCCCGGCTCGGCGGGCACCCTGCTGACCAGGACGACGTTCGGCGCGGGCGACCGACGGGTTGAGTTCGCCCGCGACGTCTACCGCGCCGACCGCGCGTCCTTCGAGGTGTCGGTGGACCTCTCCTAGCAGTATCCGCTCGCGGACTGTGGGCCCTATGTACGGATACGGCGTCACTTCCGTGCATAGGCCCCACGGTGAAGAACCCCTTGTCGACCCACGACGGCCACGGCTTCCCACGGCCCGAGCACTCCGGCCGCCGCGGGCCCGGTGACGGCGGCACTGGAGACGATCACCTCGCCCATCGGTTCGAGGCCGACGGGCTCGTCGGAGAAGTTCGCGGTCACCGTCAGAGGACCGCTGCCGAACGCCCAGAGTCGTTGCGTCACCTCGAGTTCGCGGTAGCCGGCCGTCGGATCCGACAGGTACTGACGACGGACCGCGACGAGGGTGCGCACCAGGGCCAGCATCGAGGTCGGGTCCTTGGACTGGTCTTCGACGTTCTGCTCCGCGTCGGGGTGCAGGGGCAGCCACGGGGAGCCGCTGGAGAAGCCACCCGATTCGGTGGCGTCCCAACGCATGGGGGCACGTGCGTTGTCGCGCGGCCACTGCCCGTTCAAGCACCCGGCCGTGAGCGGATCCCGGTGCAACTCCGCCGGGATGTCGCTGTCGCCCATGCCAAGCTCGTCTCCGTAGTAGAGGACGTAGGCCCCGGGCAGCAGCGCAATCACCGCTTGTGCCAGGCGTGCTCGTCGCTGGTCGCCTGCCGCCCAACGCGTCGCCGCCCGAGACAGGTCGTGGTTGGACGCCGCCCACACCATGCACGTGCCCGCCGGCGTCGTCGCGTAGGAATCGGCCACCACGCGCGCGAGGGCCTGCGGCTCGAAGGGCGCGAAGATGAACGGAAAGTTCAGTGCCAGTTGGAGTTCGTCATTCTCGCCGTAGTACGGAGCGAGTTCGTCGACTCGCGACACCCAGGTCTCCCCCATCAGGAGCGGCGGATCCTCGCGTTGTTCTGCCCTTGCCCGCCAATGCCGGTAGACGTCGTGGACCTCGGGTTGGTTGAAGTTGTAGACGTGCTGCACGCCGTGGCGACCCTGGATCTCGGTATCGCCGATGTGCGCCCTTGGGTGTTCGGGATTGTCGCGCAGCAGGCGGTCGTGGTACAGCCCATTGGCGACGTCGATCCGGAACCCGGCCACTCCGCGGGCCAGCCAGAAGTCGACGATCAGATCGAACTCCTCGTGCACCTTCGGATTCCACCAGTTGAGGTCGGGCTGCGCATCGAGGAAGTTGTGCAGGTAGTACTGCGACGTGCCGTCATCCCACGTCCACGCCGACTCGCCGGTGTCGTCGAGCCAGTTGTTCGGCGGCGTGCCATCGGGTTTCGCGTCGGCCCACACGTAGTAGTCCCGGTAGGGCGACGTGGCCGACGACCGTGATTCGACGAACCACGGGTGGCTCGCGCTGGTGTGATTGGGCACCAGATCCATCACGACGCGGATGTCGCGCTCGGCGCACGTCGCGACGAGTTCGTCTAGGTCGGCCAACGTGCCGAGATCGGGATGGACGTCGGTGTAGTCGGAGACGTCGTATCCCCAATCCCGATCGGGCGATGACGTGATCGGCGACAACCACAGGGCGGTGATTCCGAGATCGTCCAGGTAGTCGACGCCCTCGATCACCCCGCGCAGGTCTCCGTAGCCGTCGCCGTCGGAGTCCCGGAACGATCGCACGTAGGCGTGATAGATCGTTCCTCCCACCCACCAGCCTCCCATCACTGGTAGAGCTCGTTGAGTGACAGGCTGGTCGGCACCGCGACGTTGTGCGCCTGCTCGACGCCCTTCAGCCACGGCTGGGTGACCATGAAGTCGGCGACGTCGACCAGATTCATCCAGCAGCCGGTGGCCTGGGCCTGCTCGGCGGCTGTCGAAAAGTCCTCGGCCGAACCGGTTTCGCGGCCACGGGCAATCAACGCCGTCGCCTCAGGAGACGAACAACCGAAGAAGTTCACGCCACCATCGGGGTCGAAGTTGATGTGCTCGAAGAGGTAGGGGTGGGGCGCATCGGGGAAGCCGAGATTCACCAGAATGTCCGGCGCGCCGTCCCGGTTGCTCGTCCAGCCGAAGATCTGCGAGGCGGGATACGCCTGCTCGGTCACCGTCAGGCCCGATTGCGAGAGCTGGTTGCCCATGAGCGCGGCGACCTGTTGATTGTCCGGAGACGACGAGTCATAGCCGATCACGATGGCACGGGTGTTGGCGGGAAGACCGTTGACCGCGGCCTTGAGCACCTCGGGGTCGTAGGCGATCTTCTGAGGCGCGTAGCGCGGATCGTTGATGTTCGCCGGATAGATCTGCTTGGCTGCGGTGCCCCTGCTGAAATACGCGTTCGTGACCAGCTCGTCGACGTTGACGGCCTGCAGAAGGGCCTTGCGAACCGCGGGATCCGTCATGACCGGGGTGTGCGGGTTGACGTACATGTAGTCCGCGCCTGCGGTCGGCAGAATGTGCGTCGCGAACTTGGGATTCGACGTGTACGTGTTGACTGCCGACGATGGGATGTCGTGCAGGATGGCGGCGATCGTGCCGCTCTCCAACGCCAACTGCTGAGCGCTCGAGTCGGTCATCACGGGGACGTTGACGGTCTCGTAGTACGGCTTCTTGCCCCAGTAGTCGGCGAAGGCCGAGAGTTGGTACTTGTCACCGATCTTCGCGTCGGTCAGCTGATACGGCCCGGTCCCGACGTCGTGGGTGGTGAGGTATGTCTGTCCGTGGTCGTTACCCGCGTTGGCGGCCAGTGCGGTGGGACTGGTGAGTTTGGGCCCATACGGTGAGGCTAGGGCGTAGAGGAACGACGAGTCTGGCGACTTGAGTTGGATGGTCGCTGCGAAGTCACCCTGCGTCTCAACCGATTCCACCTCCTTGACCATGTACGCCGGGCCCTGGTCCACTGCGGCTCGGCGATCGAACGACGCCTTGATCGCCGCAGAGGTCAGTGGTGTTCCGTCGTGGAACTTCACCCCCTGGCGCAGTTGGAACGTGAAGGTTCGATGATCGGGCGACTCGGTCCACGTGGTGGCCAGGGCAGGTGCCAAGGTCGGCGTGGCGGTCCCCGAGGCGAATGTCAGGAGCCCCTCGTAGAGGTTGGTGGTCAGCAGCAGGCCCTGCGTGCCGTAGAAGACGTCGGGATCCGGTGGCTGACCGGGGTCCTGCAGGAACGACAGCTCCAACGTCTTCTCGGTCGGCGCGGCGTTGGGGGTCGTCGACCCGCCCCCGCATCCGGCCAGGAGCAGCACCGTGGTCAGGGCCATGGCGGTCAGCCCCCGCGTCGCGGGGCGGTCGATCGACTTGGGCGTCATGAGTTCGACTCTCTCCTAGAGTGTTTCGACGTCCCCAGCCCAACGGTCGGTTCGCGGCGACTGTCACCACGACACCCTCCGGCGTGTGAGGTAAATCGATTTACCTAGAGTAAAAGCCGCCCGGTAGGCGCTGTCAACCCGAGACGACGAATCGGTGCCGCCCGAATGGGGTACCTTCTCGCCGTGGTGACGATGAAGGATGTGGCGCTCGCGGCGGGCGTTTCGCCTGCCACGGTGTCCAACGCCTTCCAGGGGCGAGCCGGAAAGCTCTCAGAGAGTCAACGGTTGCGGGTCCTGGAGGTCGCAGCCGAACTCGGTTACCACGGGCCCGATCCCGCGGGCCGCGTGCTGCGCACCGGTGTCATCGGTGCGATCGGTGCCATGTTCACCGAGACCCTCTCGTTCGTCTTCGACGACGCGTCTGCGGTCCTTCTGCTGAAGGGCATTTCACAGATCGCCGAGCAGGCCGATCTCACGCTGTCGCTCTTGCCATTTCCACCGCACACACCCGGGGCAGATGCCGCCGCACGACAGCAGCGCGACGCTCACATCGTCAGGAGCAGCCTGGTCGACCGCTTCCTCGCCTATTCGATGCCCGACGACCATCCCGCAGTGGTGACGGCCATCGCGCGGCGCCTTCCCACCGTCATCGTCGATGCTCCGTTTCGCCAAGACGTGCACTACGTCGGAATTCACGACAGGGCGGCCGCACGCGAGGCGGCCGAGCACCTCATCGCGCTGGGGCACCGAAAGTTCGGCATCATCGTCGACCGACTGGTGCCAGACGGACGCAGCGGATTCGTCGACGCCGCGCGGCTGAAGTCGACGCAGGAGGCCGTCCCGAGGGAGCGTCTGGCCGGCTACCGGGAGGCCTTCACCGCCGCCGGGATCAAGTGGTCCTCGGTCCCGTTGCTCGAGGCGGGTGGCCTCACCGTTCCCCTGTTCGACGTCGCGGCAGAGCTCCTGCTCGACACCCACGACGTGACCGCCGTCCTCGCGGTGAACGACGAGCTCGGCATGGCCGTGCTCCGCGCGTGTCGACGGCGGAACATCGCTGTGCCAGAACAACTATCGGTCGTCGGATTCGACGACGTCCCTGCCGCAGCCGACACGGGCCTGACGACGGTCCACCAGTCGTTCGTCGAGAAGGGCCGGGCGGCAGCGCAGCTGCTCACCGACGGTACGTCGGCCAAGCCCCAGCGAGTGCTGCTGCCGACCACATTCGTCGAGCGCACCTCTACAGCCAGCCCCGGCTAGGCCGGCCTAGCCGGTGTCGGCGCGACCACCCAGGATCATGTCCTCGCGCGGCACGACCTTGACGCGTTCGCGACCCTGCTCCGCCCCGAGGGCGATCTCGTGGGCGTCGAGCCGCTCCCACTCGGCCCACGTCGTGTAGTCGACGCCCCGGCCGGCGAGATGGGCGAGGATCGCATCGGGATCGGATACCTCGGCGGGCGCGATGCCCGGCAGATCCGCCAGCAGGCTCGTCACGGTTTCCGCGGCATCGGACTTGGTGTGCCCGATGAGGCCGATCGGTCCCCGCTTGATCCACCCGGTGACATACGTGCCCTCCATCATCACGCCGTCCATGTCGAGCACCCGACCCTTGTCGTGCGGCACCACGCCGGCGCCGTGGTCGAAGGGAAGGTCGGCGAGATGCGAGGACAGGTAGCCCACCGCTCGGTACACCGCCTCCACCGGGGTGTCGACGAATTCGCCAGTGCCCCGGACGGTTCCGTCACCGATCAGCTCGGTGCGCTCGGTCCGCAACCCCTCGACGCGGTCCGTGCCCAGAATCGCCACCGGCGCCTGGCAAAGATGGATGTGAATGCGGTGCGGCGCGCCGGTCGGCTCCCTCTCCATGTAACGCATCAACGTGTCGACGACGAGCCTGGTCGACTTGCTCTTGCCGATGGCGGCCTGGCTGGCCTCGTCGATCTCGAAACCCTCGGGATGCACGATCACGTCGACGCTCGGCGAATGCGACAGCTCGCGGAATTCCATTGGGGTGAACTTGATCTGGGCCGGACCACGGCGGGCGAACACGTGGACGTCGGTGGCCTGGTTGAGGGCAAGACCGCGGTACACGTTGCCGGGGATCTCAGTCGTCAGCTGCTCGTCGGCGGGCTTCGCGAGCACCCTGGCGATGTCGAGCGCGACGTTGCCCGCCCCGAGGACGGCGACGTTCTTCGCCGTCAACGGCCAATCCCGCGGAACGTCGGGATGACCGTCGTACCAGGACACGAAGTCCGCAGCGCCGTAACTGCCGGGCAGGTCGACGCCTGGGATCTCC
Organism: Mycobacterium sp. AT1; assembly: GCF_002043095.1. GTDB lineage: Bacteria > Actinomycetota > Actinomycetes > Mycobacteriales > Mycobacteriaceae > Mycobacterium. Next base: position 51,067 of record NZ_MVOC01000015.1, read on the forward strand.
AGCTCTCGATCGGCGCGCGCACCGGTGGAGAAGATGACTGCGTCGTAGAAGTGCCGCAGATCCGACAGCTTGACGTCGGTTCCGTAGTGGACGTTTCCGAGGAAGCGGATGCCGTCGCGGGAGAGCACTCGGCGCAGGGCCTTGATGATCTCCTTGATGCGCGGATGATCCGGGGCGACGCCGTAGCGCACCAGGCCGTACGGGGCCGGGAGCCGGTCGAACACGTCCACCTGCGCGCCCGGGTAGTCGTTCACCAGGGTGTCCGCGGCGTAGATGCCCGCCGGTCCGGCGCCGATGACCGCGACTCGAATACGCCTCATGACCCACCTTTCACATTTAGGTAAGCCAAGCCTAAATATGAATGCGGGGCGTGTCAGACCTACGTCCCGAGATCCCCGTCACGTCGAGATTCCGTCGGGGCGAGCAAGTCGACGGCCATCTCGCGCAGTTCCACCTTGCGCACCTTCCCCGTGACGGTCATCGGGAACTGCTCGATGCTACGCACGTATCGCGGAATCTTCTGGCGCGCAAGCTTGTCCGCGGCGAAGGCCCGCACGTCGTCTGCGGACAACTCGGGCGCACCGTCCCGAAGGACGACCCACGCCATCAGTTCTTCCCCGTACTTCTCGTCGGGCACACCGATCACCTGGGCGTCCAGCACGTCGGGGTGGGTGTAGAGGAACTCCTCCACCTCGCGCGGGTAGACGTTCTCCCCGCCACGGATCACCATGTCCTTGCTGCGTCCGGTGATCTGCACGTAGCCGGCGTCGTCCATGATCGCCAGGTCCCCGGTATGCATCCAGCCGTCGGCGTCGACGACCTCGGCGGTCTTCTCCGGCTCGTCCCAGTATCCCAACATCACGCTGTAACCGCGGGTGCACAGCTCGCCAATCTCACCGCGCTCGACCGCGTCACCGGACGCGTCGACGATCTTGATCTCGAGATGCGGCCCCACTCTGCCGACGGTGCCGACACGACGTTCGATCGGGTCGTCGGTACGCGTCTGGGTAGACACCGGTGACGTCTCGGTCATGCCGTAGCAGATCGACACCTGGTCCATGTGCATCCTCGAGACGACCTGCCGCATCACGTGTTCGGGACACGGCGAGCCTGCCATGATCCCGGTCCGCAGCGACGACAGGTCGAACGAGTCGAAGTTCTCGAGGGCAAGTTCGGCGATGAACATCGTCGGCACCCCGTAGAGGCTCGTACAGGACTCGGCGTCGACGGCCGCCAGCGTCGCCTCGGGGTCGAAACTCGGGGCGGGGATCACCATCGCCGCGCCGTGGGTGAGGCACGCGAGATTGCCCATCACCATTCCGAAGCAGTGGTAGAACGGCACGGGTATGCAGACCCGATCGGCTTCGGTGTAGGCCAAGAGCTCGCCGACGAAGTACCCGTTGTTCAGAATGTTGCCGTGCGACAACGTCGCACCCTTCGGCCGGCCCGTCGTACCCGAGGTGTACTGCACGTTGACGGCGTCGCCGGCATTGAGCGTCGCGGCGACGGCGTCGACCCCACGGTCGTCGTCGGCGAAGAGTTCCGAAAACGGCTCGGTGCCGAACAGCACGACCCGCTCGAGGGCGGGGCACGACGGTGCCACCTCCGCGAGCAGACGCGCATAGTCGGAGTCCTTGAACCGCTGCGCGGCGAACACCCACCGCAGGCCCGCCTGGTTTATCACGAACTCGATCTCGTGGGCTCGGTACGCCGGGTTGACCGTGACGAGGACGACGCCGATCTCGGCGGTGGCGAACTGCACCAGCGTCCACTCCCAGCGGTTGGGCGACCAGACGCCCACCCGGTCGCCGCGACGCAGGCCAGCCGAGAGCAACCCCGACGCCAACCGCCGAACATCCTGCCGCAGTTGCGAGTACGTCCACCGGCGGCCTGCCGGGAGGTCGACCAGTGCTTCACGATCCGGCCACGTCTCCGCCGTCCTGCGCAGCGCCTGACCGATCGTGTCGGTGAGCATCGCCGGGTGGGACTCACCACGGGTGTACGACGGCGTCACGAGGTGACGCCGATGGTCAGTGCGTCGTCGCGCCACTCCGAGGTGATCGGCTGCCCACTGTCCGCGGCGGCTTGCTCCCTGGCCCGAAGTTCGACGCGTCGGATCTTCCCGGAGATGGTCTTGGGCAGCTCGTAGAACTCGACCCGCCGCACCCGCAGGTAGGGCGGCAGGTGCTCACGGGCGTGCCGGAGGATCTGGAATGCGGTGTCCTCGTTGGCCTCCCACCCGGCAGCCAGGGCGACGTAGGCCTTGGGCACCGCGAGGCGCGTCGCATCCGGTGCGGGCACCACCGCCGCCTCGGCCACCGCGGGATGCTCGATGAGCACGCTCTCGAGTTCGAACGGGGAGACCTTGTAGTCCGAGGACTTGAACACGTCGTCGGTGCGGCCGACGTAGGTGATGTGCCCGTCCGCGTCACGGCTGGCGACGTCGCCGGTGTGGTAGTAACCGCCAGCGGTGACGGCGAGGTTCTTCTGGACGTCGTCGACGTAGCCCGTCATCAGATTCACCGGCCCGGCAGCCAGGTCGAGGCAGATCTCGCCCTCGTCGGCGAGCTCGCCGGTGAGCGGGTCGACGATCACGACGGGCACACCGGGAAGCGGCCGACCCATCGATCCCGCCTTGAGCGGAGCACCGGCCGTATTACCAACCAGTGCAGTGGTTTCGGTCTGGCCAAAGCCGTCGCGGATGGTCAGTCCCCACCCCCGCCGTACGTGACCGATGACCTCCGGATTGAGCGGCTCGCCCGCGCCGATCGCCTCCCGAAACGAGCCAGCGCCACCGGTGAGGTCGGCCTGGATCAACATCCGCCACACGGTCGGTGGCGCACAGAACGTGGTCACTTCGGCGCGACGCAGCTGGTTCAGGAGACCGACCGCGTCGAACCGCGAGTAGTTGTAGACGAAGATCGTCGCCTCGGCGATCCACGGCGCGAAGAAGCAACTCCAGGCATGCTTGGCCCAGCCCGGTGAGCTGATGTTCAGGTGCAGGTCCCCCGGCCGGAGCCCGAGGAAGTACATCGTTGTCAGATGCCCGAGTGGATACGACACCTGATTGTGCTGCACCAACTTTGGCTTGCTGGTGGTACCGGAGGTGAAGTACCACAGGAGCGGGTCGGACGCCGCCGTCGTCGTCGTGAACGCAGCCGGACGGTCGACGGCATACGCCTCCCGGTAGTCCAGCCACCCGACACCTCCGTCGACGCAGATGCGCAGGAACTCGCCAGGGACGTCGGCGAACTTCGCGACGTCGGCGGCATTGGCGATGACGGCCTTCGCATGTCCCCGGCCGATGCGGTCGGCCAGGTCGGCCGTGCCTGCCGCGGTGGTGGTCGGCATCAGGATTGCGCCGATCTTCATCACCGCCAGCATCGACTCCCACAACTCGACCTGGTTGCCCAGCATCAGAAGCACCGGGTCACCCCTGCCGATCCCGAGCGATTCCAGCCATCTCCCCACCTGATCGGAGCGGTGAGCCATCTCGTCGAAGCGATACTTCGCCTCGGAGCCGTCCTCCTCCACGATCCACAGCGCGGTGTCGCGGTTCCCGCGAGCGATCACGTCGAACCAGTCGACCGCCCAGTTGAACGACTCTCCGAGGTCGGGCCACGTGAACTGGGCGCACGCGCCGTCGTGGTCGCCGTAGCGCTCGAGCAACAGGTCGCGAGCCTCGCGGTATGCACGATGCGCAGCGCCGGACATGGGGCTTCTCCCTTCTGGGGCCCGTGCCGACGAGGCCCGAATCGATCGGCCATTCCCACGCTAGTGGTGGCGACGGGTGCCATGGTGGCGATCGCGACTACCGCACCGACCGCGTGGCGGTCACCGCGCGAATGCGCCGAAGGACTTACACCTCGTCGACTGAGCGACTGCGCCAGGCGATGGTCAGCTGAACCCGCGACTTCACGCCGAGCTTGCGGAACACCGCCCGCAGGTGGGTGTTCACCGTGTTCGTCGACACGCTCAGCGCCTCAGCGGCGCTGCGGTTGGTGTACCCGGTGCTGATCAACTCCACCACCCGCAGCTCGGTCGGCGTCAACGACGCCCATCCGGTATTCGGACGGGGCGCAGGCTGACTCACCCGACTACCCCTGATCCCTTGGCTACGAAGCAGATTCGATATCGTCCGGCTGGCCGCGGTGGCGCCGACCCGCCGATAGATCTCGGCGGCCTCGACGAGGGCGTCGACGGCGTCGGCGGATCTCCCGCGGCGCAGCAGGGCCGATCCGAAGTCCTTGAGGGAATCGGCCAACAACATCGGCCGCGGCGACTCCCGCAGCGCACCGACTGCGCCGGCGAGCACCTCGGGATCGTCCGCCAGTAGGCCGCGGACGTGTAGCGCGACGCCGTCCAAACTCGGAACCCCGGGGTTTCGCAGCGCCACGGCGTCCGCGAGGCGAGACGCCACGCCCGCCAACTCCCGATCGCCCGCGGAGAGGCCGATGTCGGCGAGGATGCGCATCCAGGGCGGCGTCCACGGCCACGGGTCGCGGACGTCCTCCGCACGTTCCAGGAGTGGGCCCAGAACCGCCATCGCGCCCGCCACGTCGCCGGCACTTGCCTTCACCCAGCCGCGCATCAGTCGCGCCCGCGGAGACCGGTCCCCGTCGGACAACCGACAGTCGTCGTCGACTGGCACCAGAAGTTCTGTCGCCCTGTTGATTTCACCCCGGTAGCTCGCGACGGCGGCGAGCACCATCCGCGCGTTGAGCCGGTAGCCGCGGTTCTCGGTTTCGTCGGCGAGCCTCAACAGGGTGCGCGCACCCGCCTCAGCGGCGTCGAACCTGGCGAGGTTGTGGTCCTGCCACATCTGGGCGTAAAGCATTGAGGGAAGCAGCTTGTCGACGTCCTCGTGAGCCTCGCGAATCTTCGCCAGCAGGGCTTCGGCGTCGTCGTAGGCGTCCAAGTGCTGGAGGGTACGAATCTCCTCCGCCTCGTAGGCGGTATCCGACAGCCGTCGCAGGTCGGCGAAGCGATCCAGCGCCAGGCGGTGTCGACCCTCGTTGCGAGCCGCCTCGATCAACGCGATCACCGCGAGGCGCTGGGAGTACTCGTCGCCCACCCGGCGCCCCTCTGCGAGTGCGGCATTGGCCATGGACTCCGCCTGCAGCGCCGACTCCGTTCGGGACGCGGCCAGCGCCCGCGCCGCGGACAGCTGCGCCCGCAGCGTCACCGAGATGCCGGCTCGGGCCAACGCCGCACCGGCGCGTCGCTCCATCTGGACGCAGTCACCGAGACACCACAGCGCGCGACACGCCTGGATCTCGATCCTCGCGAGGGCATCCGGCTCCGCGGCGACGTCGACCAGCCGATCGGCGATGGTCAGCGCCTGCCCCTCGCGCCCGACGTTGACCAGCGTCTCGACGGTACGAATGCCGGTGACCAGCCACAGCGGATGCGAGGGCGAAGTCAGCGCGAACGCCTGCTGCGCCAGCTCGGCGGCCTGCCCAGGCATCGACACCAGGCATTCGCTGGCCGCCCGCTCCAGCGCGAGAATGGCTTCTTCGTCGTTCTGCACGGCGCTGGCGCGATAGTGGGTCGCCGCGGCGAGAGCCGGCCGCCCCTCTCCGATGAGATAGCGGGCGCAGGCGCGGTGCAGCGCACGGCGATCAACGGGTGCGATGTCGGCGTACACCGCGTCACCGACCAGGTCATGGGGGAGGAACACGTCGTCGTCGGCGGTGCCGAGCAGCCCGTCGTCGACGCCCTCCCTGACGAGCGAGCCGACCTGACCCTCCGAAAGGTTCCCCAACAGCCGGCCGGCGTCGGAGGCGGCGAGGGACCGTCCCCATACCGCCGTGAGCCGTACCAGGGCCGCGGCCTGCTCCGACAGCTCACCCATCCGCTCGCGCACGCCCGTCGAGAGTTCGGCGGCCAGATCGCCGACCCCTTGGCCGCGCTCGCGGCGCCGCGCCAACCCGTCGAGCACCTGAACCGCCCAAAACGGGTTGCCGCCAACGCCATTCAGGAGCTTCTTGACGTGATCCGACGGCTCCGCGCCCAATCGATCCGATGCCAGGCTCTCGATGTCGCCGGGGCCCAACGGCCCCAGCGAGATGCGCGTGATCGCCGTGACGTCGTCGGTGCCCGCGATGACCTCCTGAACGGGTCCGGTCGGCGCCCACCGGCTGGTGAGCACCCACACCACCGGTGACCCCGCCAGCCGAGAGGGCAGCACGCGCAGCGCGAACCTCGTCAACCGATCAGCCCACTGCACGTCGTCGACGGCTATCAAGACCGGCGCGTTCAACGCGATTTCATCGAGCAGCGAGCTGATCCGGTCGACCAGCCACAGCGGCTTGTCGTACAGCGGAGCAAGGCTGGAGAACGCCTCGCCGGGCAGAAGCGGCTGGCGCCCCGACCGCAGAGCCACCAACAGCGGCGCACCCGGAGCGATCTGATCCCCCTGTTCGGCCTTGCCGCTGCCGACCGCGAATCCCGACCTGGACGCTTGTTCGACGATCTCGCGCATGACGGCCGACTTGCCGATGCCCGGTTCTCCGCTAATGACGATGAGAGCGCCCTGACCGGTGCTGCTGGCCCGGCGCAGTGCGGTCAGCGCGCGAGACATCGCGTCGCTGCGGCCCCTGAGCACCGTCTGAGCCATGTCGTTCCGTCCCGTCCACCGGCCTCCACTAGGCCCGCATTGCAGAACACCGAATGCCGGCAAAAATTTCCGCGGCGCGGGCACCGGACGCGGCGCCTCCTCACTCGTTTGGATGATATTGACGACGACGTGGCGTCCGCGGGGGTTCCGCCGAGGTCGGGAGTACCGGTTCGAGGGCCAGGAGCGGGTGACTTGCGGGACGGCGACCCGACGGGCGACGACGCCCGCGCCGGACATACCGGCCGCCACGTGCCGGAACCCGGATTCGTCGATGAGCTGGGCAAACGCAGCCGGCGGCGGTGTCAAGATCATCAGTTCGAGCGATGTGCCCGCGACCGCCCGCGTGGTTGAGTCATCCCCGTTCGTGATGTTACTCGCAAGTAGGTTCCGCTGTGTCGGAGCTCACATCCAGTCAAGGAGTTCCCATGCAAGCTGCCGTCCGTCGCCCCCACTTCGCGGCCGGAGTCGCGTTGGTCGGAGCGAGTGTCATCGCCGCCGCCGCCGTCACCCCCATGCCCGAGATCCACCTGCCCGACGTCAGCCTCCCGTCGATTCACGCCGCCGAGGTCGACCTCGCCGCGCTGGCCAATCCGCTCGAGGTCTACGCCCAGGTGTTCCAGACCGCGCTCGCCAACACGAACACGCTCATCCAAAACACTGTCCCTGGCCAGCTGCTCAACCAGATCCTGCAGAACCAGGTCAGCAGCGCCGCCACGCTCCTCAACGGGCTGTCGACCACTGGTGGCGGAATCGCCGCCGCGGTAACGCAGGTGCCGGCGGCGCTGACCACGGCCGTCACCCAGCTCGCCGCGGGCAACGTCGAGGGCGCCGTGAACACCCTGCTCGGAGTCCCCCTCAACGTGATCGCCCCCGCCACCGGACTGTTGCCCGTACTGCAAACGGTGCTCACCCAACCGTTGACCAACCTGGTCAACGTGGTCAACGCGTTCACCCGTGACCCGCAACTCACACTGCTGGCCGTCAGCGGTTTCATCGCGCCGTTGATCAGCGCTCCAGCGGCCGCGGCCGCCGCCGTGCAGAACGTCATCAACGCCGTGGGCACCGGTGACCTTGGAGCGGTGGCAAACGCAGTCTTCACCGCGCCGGCCACCATCGCCGACGGCATTCTCAACGGCGGCTATGGGCCCAACCTCGGACCGCTGGCCGGCTTCCCGGACGGGTCGGGACTCGTCGTCAAGGCGGGCGGACTCCTCAGTTCCTCGGAGATCACGGTCGACGCAAGCGGCAACCTCGTCGTCACCACCGGCGGCCCGCTGTACTCCCTGCAGCAGGTGCTCAAGATGATCACCCAGGCGATCAAGCCGCCCGCCCCGACCGCCACCATCGCCAGCCTGCCCACGGCGGCCGCGGCCACCATCACCCTGGGCACCGCCCCGGCTGCCTCGGCCGACAAGACGACCGACACCACCACGCCCGCCGCGAGCGCGCCGGCGACCTCCGCCGACAAGCCTGCCGTCACCGACAAGACCGCGAGCACCCCCGCCAGCACCAAGGACGGCAGCGAATCAACGAGCGCACCAACCGATTCGACGACGAACACGCCATCCAAGACGGAGACCGACACGTCGACCAAGACCCCGGCCGAGACTCCGGAAAAGACGTCCTCGCCCACCAAGCCGACGAGCTCGGCACCGGACGTGAAGACCGGCAACAAGGTCGAGCCGGGGACGACGGCCGGCGCTGACGCGCCGAAGTCGAACGGCTCGAACACCTCGACGACCGAGAAGGACGGAACACCGGCCGCGGGGTCGACGTCGGCCACGGCCGGCGGCGCGGAGAAGGGCGCGGGCGCCGCGTCGGGCAGCGAATCGAAGGGCGCAGCGAAGGGCAGCGCCGCCTAGGCCCACCACCGCTTCGAAGAGGGGTCCTCGCCAGCACGGTGCTGACGGGGACTCCTATTCGGCGATGGGTCCGCCTAGCCGGCCCGAAGTGTCGTCGCCAGGAAGTCGAAGACCTTCTGGTGCAACGCATCGTCGGCGTCGCGCATCACCACGTACGTGACGGGCGCGGTCATCGCACGGGCGAAACTGGCCGCCTGCCCGGCGCGTGACGCGTCGCCGATGTTTTCGAGGACAAGGGTGGGGCTGGTGATGTGGCGGATGTCGTCGGTGGTCAACGTGTACTCGGCAGAAGTTCTGACGTAGTCCACCGAGGTCGCGCCTCCGAATGCCCACCTACCGGTCCGCAGGTCCCGGCGAGCCCTCGCACTCTCCTTGGTCAGGACGTCGAGCAGCGCGACCGCCTCGTCGTCGCGCTCGTCTTCGACGAGACTGAGGATCGGTTCCGGAATCGGCGGGGACGACGCGTAGAACGTCGTCATGCCGTCGTTGCAGACGATGGCGGCCGCCCGGCCGCCGTGCGCGGCGTACCGCGCGACGAGATAGCCGCCAAGGCCATGGCCGAAGTGCACGATCGCGTCGGCGTCGACCTCGGGAACTCCCGAGGCATAGTCGACGACGGGACCGAGCACGTTCTCCCAATCGGGGCGCATCGTCACCTTCTGCTCGCGCAGCATCGCGCCCTGTCCTGGCCCGTCATAGGCCAGGAAGTTGTAGCCACGCCGCAACGCAGCCGCCCCGACGACGAGGTAACCCTCTTCGCATGACGCACCAAAACCGTTGGTGTAGATCACCGTTGGCCGCGGCTTCCCGCCATCGTCGACGAGGAACAGGTACCCAGGCATGGTGCCACCCTCGTACGGGATGCGCACGGTGGTGAACCGCGCGTCCGTCATCCCCGCGGCGCGCTCGAAGTACCCGCGCGAGCAGCGCGCGAGGCTCATCGCGTCGAGGTCGTCGCCAGGGTCGACCCCGCAGAAGAACTCGGCAAGACGAAAGTAGTTCGACGCCCGCAGGAACGCCTCCCGCGCGCTGACGACGTCACCGAGGTCGAGCGAGGATTGACCGTCCCGCGCCGTCCGCTGCGCCGTCATGCTCCATGTCGTCCGCCAGGCGGCGTCGTCACCGTCGGGGATGTCCGCGGCCGTGGCGAGCATCTCGCCGAGATCGGCTCCCCCGTCTCCCACGAACCCGGCCGCCCGCAGCGTCTCGAGCGTCGCGGCCTGATCGCGAGGGGTGGGGTGTTCGGTCATGTCGTCGATCGTGTCGTGCTGGACCGCCGACGTCGACGACGCTTACCCCCAAACGGTCTACCGGGTAGCCGGTATTGCCCCGGTGTCTAGTCTCGAGGAATGGCAGCACCCAGTCGCATCACGGCCGAGTTGATCGTCGAATGCTTGGAGAACGAAGGCGTCACCCACGTCTTCGGCATTCCTGGCGAGGAGAACATCAGGCTGGTCGACGCACTCTCGAGATCGTCGATCGAGTACGTGCTCACCCGGCACGAACAGGGTGCGTCGTTCATGGCCGAGGTCTACGGCCGGCTGACGGGTCGGGCCGGGGTGTGCTCGGCAACCCTGGGTCCCGGCGCCATCAACCTGCTACTTGGCGTCGCCGACGCCACCACCAATTCGACTCCGGTGCTTGCCCTTTCCGCGCAAGTGGGAATGCGGCGCAGCTACAAGGAATCCCATCAGGGCGTCGACCTGGTGTCGATGTTCGCACCGGTCACCAAGTGGTCGGCGCTGGTCGCGACGCCGGGCGCCGTACCAGAGATGGTGCGCAAGGCCTTCAAGCTCGCCCAGACCGAGCGCCCCGGCGCCGTCTACCTGGCCGTCCCGGAGGACGTCGAATCGGCCGACGCCCCGGAGGCAGCCGTCCCGCTGCGGGTCAACGTTCCCCGGCCAGACGACCCCTCGGCCACCCAGATTGCCCGCGCCGCCGACATTCTCAGGACCGCCCGCAATCCCGTGGTGCTCGCCGGCCACGGCGCGGCCCGCACCGATGCCTCCGCCGCGGTGCGCCGCTTCGCCGAGACGCTCGACATCCCGGTGGCCACCACGTTCCACGGCAAGGGCGTCATGCCCGACGACCATCCCCTGGCGCTGGGCGCGGTCGGCTTCATGCGGCACGACTACGTGAACTTCGGGTTCGACCAGGCCGACGTGATCGTGGCCGCGGGATACGAGCTCCAGGAGTTCGACCCGGTCCGCGTCAACCCCCGCGGCGACACGAAGATCATTCACATCCACCGCTTTCCGGCCGAGGTCGACGCCCACTACGACGTCGCCGTCGGCCTGCACGCCGACATCGGGCGCTGCCTCGACGAGCTGGCCGACGCCGTGCAGCGGGAGCACCCGCCGACGTCAGGGCAGGAGCGCATCAGGGAGCTGCTCACCAGGGAACTCGACGGCGGCCGGGACGACGACAGGTTCCCGCTCGCACCGGCGCGCATCGTCGCCGACACCAGGGCGGCGCTGGATCGCGAGGACATCGTGCTCGTCGACACCGGGGCGCTGAAGATGTGGATGGCACGGCTCTACCCGACCTACGAGCCCAACACGTGCCTGATCTCCAACGGCCTGTCCACCATGGCGTGGACGCTGCCCGGTGCGATTGCCGCGAAGATCGCGCGGCCCGAGGCCAAGGTGCTGGTGGCCACCGGCGACGGCTCGTTCCTGATGAACTCCCAGGAGATCGAGACGGCGCTGCGCGTCGGCACCCCCATCGTGATCCTCATCTGGGTCGACGACGCCTACGGACTGATCAGTTGGAAGATGGATCTGGAGATCGGCCACAACGTCGACACCCGGTTCGCCAATCCCGACTTCGTCGCCTACGCAGAGAGTTTCGGCGCCAAGGGTTACCGCATTGCGTCGGCCGGCGAGTTGCTGCCCACCCTCCGAGAGGCGCTGGCGGCCGACACGGTCAGCGTCATCGCCTGCCCGGTGGACTACAGCGTCAACAGCGCTCTCATCGAGTCGTTGGGCGAGCTGGACGAGTCCTGGTCATGATGCTCCGCACCAGATAGCAGACGGCGCTGGTCAGATAGAAACCCGCCACCAGCAGCAGCCACCGTGCGAGATACGGCTCCTGGGTGAGGCCGGTCGCCGCGGTGTAGGTGAAGGCGCCCTGCTCGATGATGCCGGGTAGGAACATCGCGAACGTCAACGCCGTTGCGAGGGTGGGCAATCGGAGATAGTTGACGATTGGCACCCGGCGTGTCGCGTCGACGGGTTCGGCGCGACGGCGGCCCTTGGGCAGGAGTCGCTCGACCAGTGCATACAGCGGGAACAGGATGAGGTCGTGGCCGATGACGGCCACGGCGAACCACACCGCGATCGACTGCCACCACACCCGGGGGTTGAACAACTGGTCGACCCCGAGCACCGAGATCGTGTACGCGCCGAGAGCCAGCGCGGCCACCAGGACGATGAGGTGCAGGACGTGGTCGCCGTAGAGACGCCTGAAGACGGTCATCACGACTCCCGGAATTCGATGGAGGCCACCCACTTCGTGCAGTGCACGCCGGGAAGCGCAGGCACGATGATCCTGGCCGGGTAGCCGTGATCCGGCGACAACTCCGCACCGTTCACCCGGAATGCCAGTAGCGCATCGGGATTGAGCACCTGGTTGCGCTGCAGTCGGGCACGGTTGAACGCCCCGAATCGCTCCAGGGAGGAGACCACCGCCGACCCCGGTGCCGGTCGCCCTGCCGCGGCGGCGAGGTCGGCGAGCCGCACGCCGGTCCACGTCTCGACGGTCGACCAACCCTCGACGCAGGCGATCGGCAGGTCGACGGTGTGCTGCGGCATCGCGGCCAATGCGGCGCGGTCGAGGACGACCGGTCGTTGGCCGCCGAGCAGTTGCAGACGCCACCGCTCACCGGTCAACCCCGGGTCGATTCGCGCGCTTGCCGCGGTCCGGTTGACCTGGAAGTCGTTGGGTCCGTCGCCGTAACTGCGGCCGCGCGGCAGCAGGATCGCGAACTGACGCGTCCACCCGCCGATGGTCTGCCCGGCGGTCAACACCGCCACCAACAGCGCGCCACCGCCGACGACCGCCAGAATCCCCCGGCGGCTCAGCGTTGGCGGGTCCGGGTCGGGCGCGACCAACCCGTCCTCGTCGAGAGGTTCTGGCACGGTGTCTTCCCGGGAGGTCCGCAGCTCGGCGACGAACGACCGGGAGCGAAGACTGCGAACCATCGTGGGCAGCTTGATCGCGACGTGCGAGACGAAACCCGCGATGAACACCCACGCGCCGAAGTAGTGCGCGGTGTAGAAGCTGAACCCGAAGATGTAGTCGTACTGGATGTTCAGCACGCCGGTGACGATTTCGAAGAGCACGCCGCCGACGATCATCAACAGCGAGATGCGCTCGAGCACGCTGGCCAGCGACCGGGCCGGTGGCCAGGTGAAGAGTCGCGGGATCACCGACCAGAGCTTGGCGAGCACCAGCGGGACCATGATCAACCCGAGTCCGACGTGCAGCCCCTGGTTCAGCCGGTACAGCCAACTGGGGTTGCTCGGCCAGTCGAATGAGGGCAGCTTGAGCCACCCCACGTCGCCGGGGATGGCCTGGCCGAACTTTGGGCCGTACGCGATGTAGGACAGCAAGCCAGTGACGATGACGATCGGCAGCACGACGAGCAGCGCGGAGGCGAAGACCGACGTCAGCCACGGACCGCGCAGCGGACTGCGCCATCGGATCCGGGACAGTCCTGGTGGCGGGTGTTCCTCGAGCGTCCGCCAGAGGCCGGCGGGAAACCCGCGGCGTGGGGGTTGGTCGCGATCGTCCACGTGTACCCATTCGTTGCCGTTGTCGGAGCGGATGTCGACGCTGACTCCACGTCTCAGTGTCACCTCGTCTCCGGTGCGTTACACGGCAATGCAAAATGGGCCGATGACTACCGCGAGACGTCGGCGGCCAGCGCCACCAGGATCTCGACGACGGCCGCAACGGCCGGACGGCTGGCCGCACCGGCGCGGGTCACGGCCTCGATGCGACGCGCAGCCCGCACGCCACTGAGCGGTTTACGCACCAGGTCGCGAACCCCCATGGCGTACCGCGGCATGAGCGCTATCCCGACCCCGGCGAGCACCAGCTCCTCGACGACGCGGAAGTCATTCACACGCTGGACTATTCGCGGCTGCACTTCCGACACCGCGGCCAGCGACCGCATCACGTCGTCGACCACCAGGCCGCCTTCGACGCCCACCCACGACTCCTCGGCCAGATCCCGCAGCGCCACCTCGTCCTGGCCTGCGAGGCGGTGTCCGGGCGGCAGCAGAACGTCGAAGGGTTCCCTCAGCAGCACGGTGGTGTCCAACCGCGGGCTCAGTTGCGCGGTGTCGCGCGCGTCGCGGTGTACCACCACGACGTCGGCGTCAGCCAGCAGCGCGGGCGCGTTGGCCGCGGGCTGGTCGAGGTCGCGGCCGAGCACCTCCACACCCATCTCTGCGGCGCGAGTGATGAGGCCCGCCAAGAGCATTGCCGCCCCCGACGGGAACATCACCACCCGGACGGTGCCGCGGGGCGTCGTCCGGTAACCATCCATGTCCGCGTGCGCGCGATCCAGCGCAGCGAGCACCTCGTCGGTCCGCGCGACGAGGGTGCGGCCCGCATCGGTGAGCCGGACCCGCCGCCCGTCGGGCTCGAGCAATGGCACCCCGGCCTCGCGCTGCAGGATCTTGAGCTGCTGGGAGACCGCCGACGGTGTCAGCGACATCGCCAGGGCCACCGCGTTCACGGTGCCGCGTTCGGCGAGTTCCCGCAGCAAACGCAGGCGCTCCACATCCATGTAGAAATACTACTCAATATCTGAAGATTGTTTCGCTTGTCTACCGAGACACGCCCGCTCACGATTGACCTCGTGAATCCCACGACGAACCAGCGCACCGTCGACCTCGCCCTGCTCGCGGTCGCCGTCGCATGGGGATCGAGCTACCTCGCCGCGAAGGACACCGTCACCGGTGACGGTGTATTCGGCTTCTTGGCAATGAGATTCGGCCTTGCCGTGGCCGGTCTCGCCCTCGTCGTGGCACCGCGACTGCGCGGGCTCACGCGCACCGAGGTGGCATGGGGCGCGGTGTTCGGCACGATCCTCAGCGTGATCCTGGCGCTCGAGACGTTCGGGGTCACCAAGACCTCCGCCGCCAACGCCGGTCTCATCATCTCGTTGACGATCGTCATCACCCCGCTTCTCGACCGACGCGTCGACGTCCCCCGCCTGCCAGCCACGTTCTACTGCGCCGTCGCCGTGGCGGTGGCCGGCGTCGGCCTCCTCACCCAGCGCGGCGGCTTCGCCGCGCCGAGCCTCGGTGACTTCTTGATGCTGCTCGCGGCCGCAGCACGTTCGGTGCACGTCATCGTGATCTCACGGGCGTCCGCGGGCCGCAAGCTCGACCCGGCGCGGACGACACTGGTCCAATTCGTCTTTGCCCTGGCGGTTTTCGTCATCATGTCGGCGACGACCGAACGCGGTGTGGTCGAAGTCGCCGCCCACCTGACCGCGCGCTCCTGGATCCTGGTGCTCTACTTGGCGCTGACGTGCACGGTCTTCGCGTTCGTCATCCAGATGTGGGCCGCGCGCCGCACGTCCGCCGCCCGGGTGAGCGTGCTGCTCGGCACCGAACCGCTGTGGGCGGCCGCGATCGGAGTCGTCGTCGGAGGCGATCGGGTGACGTTGGTCGGCGTGGTCGGCGCCGTGCTGATCCTGGCTGGCACCTACCTGGCCAGAACCGTCGAGGGTCAGTCCGACCGCGCCGACCACGCCGCCGCCGACGCGATGGCGCCCACCGCGGCGCGTAGCTCGTCGTCGAGTTCGTCGCCGACCACCGTGCCGATCGCCGCCGCCGCGCGTTCGGTCGACGTCCCGGATGCCGATGGGCGAGCCTCCTCGGCTGCCAACGCACCGAGCTCGGCGAGCTCGACCACTTCGGCGTCGATCTCCAGCCGTTGAAGGTTCGCGCGCAACTGAACGGCAGCAGGTGAGGTTTCGACCTTCAGCCGCCGCCGAACCGACCGCAACGGCACCACCACATCGCGATGCCAGTCACCAACCCGCGCCAGCGCGGCGACAAGCCCTGCGTCGGTGAGGCTTTCGGCACGCGCCGCGCCGACATACGCGGCGAACAACACCACGTTCACGTCGACGTCGAGGCGGTCCTGCAGGGTCAGGCACGCAGCGGACACCCCGTCGGCGGCGTAGACCGCCAACGCGAAGTCGCTCAGGGAGTCCGACACGCCTACTTCGCCGTCAGCATGACGTACTGGGCGGACAGTTGCTGGTGCACGTCGGCCAGCTGCCCGCTGCGAGCCTCGATCGCGTACCGGCCGGCGGGCGCCACACAGTAGAACGCCTGCGTCAACGCGTAGCAGTGACTGTCGGGCAGGGCCGTGACCGTGTCGGCAATCGCCATCCCGTCCGACGTCATCTCCTGACTGAACGCGTTGGTGATCATGACCGCCGCACCGTCGTCCTTGGTCTGGTAGACGTTCGTGCTGCCCATCGCGACCTGGGTGGTGCCGGTGTCGGAGAACAGCGTCGCCGACGCCACCGGGTTGCTCTGGAAGTGCTCCGCTCCCCTGGTGGCGTACACCGCGTTCTTCGCGGCCTCGGCGACGCCGGCAGGCAGGGTCCTGGCCAGCAGCCCGGTCGGATCCAGGGGAACGGCGGCGAGATCGCCTGCGGGCACGAACGCGTCGATCGCCGGCCCCTGGGCGTCGACCGCCTTGGCCACCAGGCCGGTTGCACGGTCGACGCCGTCGACGGACTGAACGAAGTGCATGAACACGTAGGGGCCGTGGGGAGTGAAGGAACGCACGGTGGCCCTTGTTTGAGCGGCGCCGCTCGGCGTGAACGGATAGGTCGAGGCGACGGCGTCGGGATGGCCGGGGATGGTCACCAGCGTCGGGGTGATCCCCTTGACGGGTTGTCTCGCCGCGGCCTCACCCATCGCGGTACTGGCCGCCACCGCGGCCGCCGGATCCGGGAAGCGCAGCACGGCGTTCACCATCGCCTCGCGGCCGGCGTCCTGGTCGGGCGCTTCGGCCGGAACCTGCCGGGCCGATGCGAACCCGTTGATCATCCCGGCCTGGTCCGCCGCGGTCGCGACTCCCTCCGGGCCCAGCTGCTTCAAGGCGTTCGCGGAGTTCAACACGTAGTAGCTGTTGAGATAGGTGCCGACGAGCTTCTCGTCGACCTCCCAGGGACCGATGACGAAGTCGGCCATGTGCTGGGCGTCGGCCACCGCGCCGGTGGCCGGGTTCCCCGCGACGCCGAGCGGCGGACGCGGCGACGTCGGATAGGCGCCCGCGTCGAGCACCGACGGGCTGATGACGGGCCGCGGCGTCGACGTGGTCGGCGCGCTCGAACTCGTCTCGGCACTGGCGCCCGTGCCCTCATCGGCATGCCCACATCCGACGACGATCAGCGCGCAGGCCGCCGTCGCGCCCACCTTCAGGCTGCGCCGCATCAAGACTCCCGTCGCCGACGTGATTGGTCGTATCAACCTAGTGGGCCGCCATCCCAGAGACGTCGGCACCGCGACGCGAATCGCCGGACCTCGACTGCACCGCAGTACCGGAACGAACGGCCCGTTTTCAAGATCGTTTCATACTTCGTTCGCTGCAGGCCTCGCAAAAACCATCATTCGAAGGTCGGCTGAGTAGCTCTCGGCAACATCCCTGAGCCGTGGCGTCCCACACCGAAACGCCGCTTACCGATTGGTGACGTCCTCGGCACAGCCAAGCATCTAGGTGCCGAGTCGCGGCCAGCGCCGCCCCCGAAAGGCGCGGTGCACGTGGCTCTACCTGGAATTTCTGATTAGAAGCAGGTCTTCGACGTTTTTTGCGACATCCGCCGTCGGGCTCGATCCCGATTGTCCGCAGGCTTTTCAGCCCGCCACAAGCCCGGCCGCACCGGTGTCCAAACAAAGATCGGCTAACGATGTGAGCGCCGATTTGTCGCAAACGCAGATTCCGTCATCGAGTTTGCTTGTGCATATCGCCGGATGGGTGCACGATTGGAACCGTCGCCCGTACACGAGTCCGCTCGGTGCTTCGGAGACAAGGGCCGGCCCAATCCCTGCCGCCCCGACAATGGACATACGCGAGCAGGGTATTTCGAAGGTAGGCGACCACATCAATGCGAACCCGAACACCACCCGGTCCGAACATCATCACGTGCGGTGGGAACTCGAGCAGGTGATGACCCGGGTGCGTCCCGAGGACCTGTCAGCGACCGAGATCGCCGCTCTCCTGGCGATATTGCGACCCGCCCACGCTCGAGTCGTCGGCGGCCCAGCCAGCCGGCCAGGACTGCGAATCCTGAGATCCGAGCACCCGGCGCCGAAGCTCGCTTAGCAGTGAATCAACCGACACCCTGCTGAGGTCACCGGTGAGCGTCGTCAGTTCCACGACACCGAGCTCGTCGCGCTCGAGGTAGCCGGCGGCAACCAACGCTTCAACGGGCGAGCGTCCGTAGGCCCGCGCCAGGGCGACGACCGCCTCTGCCCGCGGGGTGGTGGCACCTCGTTGCCAGCGGGAAATGCTGGATTGGTCGATTCCCGTGGTCTCGGCGATGTCCTTTTGCGCGGCACCGGCGGTCACGGTGAGCACGTACTGCCACCACGTCGACTCCGCCATCGAGTCAATGTATCCCCTACGCGGCCCGACGACTTGTCCGCAAACGAATTGATGACGAAATTCGTTAGCTCCGTCACTTGTTTCTATTGCAGGCACGCACGCATATCGGTATGCTGACATGCAGAAGCACTTAGCGAAACGAGGCGACACAGTGTTTGCGACACCGGTCGCGACCGTCATCAGAGATGACGCGTCACCCGCAGAAAAGCCAAGATCATGGCTCTATCGAGCCGCCCAAAGGGGAGAATTCACGTGAAGAAGAGCTCGCAGTATTCGGTAGCCACCAGCATCGCCATCGCCGGCGCTGGTGCCGCACTCGCTTGCGGCGCCGGTCTCGCGCAGGCTGCGCCTGTGCTAAGCCAGTCACCGTCACCGGCTATCAGCACGGGATGCCCCGTACTGCCGGCGCAGTGTGCGCCCTCGGGCGACAGTTTGTTCGGCGCAAGGACCCTTCTGACGACGAACCTGCCCACTTCCCCAAGGATGGCGGCAGCGTTCATCGGACCGGTTCAGTTCACCCCGCTGTACCAGGTCATCAACCTGGTCGGCCTGGTGCCGATCGTCAACATCTTCGTGTCCAACGGCACCAACGGCGGAGTCGGGACCGGCGTCAACGGCGGTAACGCCGGATTGCTCTTCGGTTACGGCGGCACCGGCGGATCCGGCGCGGTCGGTCAGGCGGGCGGCACCGGCGGCAAGGGCGGCCTGTTCTTCGGTTCGGGCGGCTCCGGCGGCACGGGCGGCCTTGGCGCGGTGGGCGGCAACGGCGGCAACGCCGGCACGCTCGTGATCTTCGGAAATGGCGGCGCTGGCGGCACCGGTGGCGCGGGAGCTGCCGGCGGCAACGGCGGCAACGCCGGGGTGTTCGCCCTGCTCGGCAGCGGCGGCGCGGGCGGCGCGGGCGGCACCAGCGCGAATGGTGGCAACGGCGGTAACGCCGGACTGCTGGCCCTGTTCGGCCACGGCGGCGCGGGCGGCGTCGGTGGAGCCGGGACGGACGGCACACCCGGCACCTCGGCAACCGGCGGCGCAGCAGCCGACGGCACCACCGGCTCCAACGGCACGACCGTCGGTTCCGACGGCGCGGACGGCGTCAACCCGGCACCCTCCGGCGCGGCCGGAGTCGAGGGCCAGGCCGGCGCAGCTGGCACGGTCACCGGCGGCAACGGTCTGCCAGGAACCACCGGAAATCCGGGTGGCGCGGGCGGTGCAGGCGGCGCGGTCGCCGGTACGGCACCTGTCGCCACCGGCGGTGACGGCGCGATAGGCGCCCCCGGTACCGACGGCGCCAACGGTGGTGCAGGTGGTGCAGGCGGCGCGGCGAACACCACCGGCGCAGGCGGTACGGCAGTCGGCGGAAACGGAGCCGACGGCGGTAACGGTGGAACCGGCGCGACCGACGGCGGCGCGGGCGGTGCCGGCGGTGCCGGTGTCAGCACCAGCGGCGTCGGAACGGGCGGAAACGGCGGCACCGGCGGCGACGGCGGCACCGGCGCGGCAGGCCAAGCCGGCGGCGCGGGCAGCGCAGGCGGAGCCGGTACGGCCGGCGCCAACGGCACCACAGCCGGCGGCGCGGGAACGTCCGGAACCGCGGCAGGTACGGGCGGTAACGGCGGAACCGGCGGTCTGTTCGGCAGCGGCGGTGCGGCAGGCAACGGCGGCACGGGCGGCAACGGCGGATCCGGTGGAACCGGCCAGGCCGGCGGCAACGGCGGCAGCGGCGGTACCGGAGCGACGGGCGGCAACGGCGGCAACGGGGCTGCAGGCGGCAACGGCGGATCCGGTGGCGCCGGTGGCGCGGGCACGGGTGCAGGCGGAACCGGTGTGGGTGGCCAGGGCGGTGCCGGTGGATCCGGTGCTACGGGCGGCTCAGGCGGTGCAGCGGGTGCCGGCGGTGCGGGCGGAACGGGTGGTGCCGGTGGAACGGGCGCCAGCGGTGGCGCGGGCGGCGGCGCCGGCTCGGGCGGCGGTGCGGGTACCGCGGGTAGCGGTGGCATCTTCGGCGGATCCGGACACAGCGGAAGTACCGGTTCGAACGGTACGGCCGGCAGCACCGGAGCCACCGGAGCCACTGGCAGCACCGGCAGCACAGGTGCCAGCGGAAGCGGCGGCAGCGCCGGAGCCAGCGGTGCAGGTGGCAACGCGGGAGCGAACGGGGCCGACGGAGCCTCTTCGTAATCACTGATGACCGCGGCGCATACGCGCCGTGAAACGCCTGGGGGCGTCGGCCACGGCCGACGTCCCCAGCCGCGTCTCTACCCGTGGCCCTGGCTAGCGTGTCGACATGAACTCCTTCGCCTCACGCGTCGCGTCCACCGCTGTGGGCGTCGCGCTAGTTCTGACGGCCACCCCGATCCCGGCCAGTGCCGACGGGCCGAGCCCTCTCTTCGCTCTCGTCGACGCCGCCGCGCAACGTTTGCAGACAGCCGATCCGGTGGCGGCCTCCAAGTGGACGACGGGTGGGCCGATCGAGGACCGCGCCCGTGAACAACAGGTGATCGACGCGGTGACCGCACAGGCCAGCCAGCACGGCGTCGACGACGGCTACGTGCAGAGGGTGTTCCGCGACCAGATCAGTGCAACGGTCGGCGTCGAATACGGCCGCTTCAGCGAGTGGAAGCTCGACCCCGCCAGCGCTCCGGCCACCGCGCCGAACCTGTCGGAGTCTCGCACCACGATCGACGGGCTCAACCGCACGATGGTCGACGAGATTGCGGCGCAATGGAATTCACTGCATTCACCAAGTTGCGTCACCGATCTCGAGGCCGCCAGGAATGCCGTGGTCGACGCCAGGGGCCTGGACGCGCTGTACCAACGCGGGCTGATGTTCGCGACCGGGTCCTACTGCCAGTAGACCGTCCGATGTCGCCCCGGTGAACACCGCGTTGACCTCGGACGACGTCGCATATCACGGCCGACGACCGATTAGGCGTTCGGGGTAGGAACGGTCTACTGTTGCCCGCGGTCCGTCGTCCGACACAGGAAATCTCTCATGCCTCTTCAGCCCACCTTGCGCCGCGCGCACACCCCTTTCGGCTCTCGAAGGCAGCATGGCATCGCGCCTCGGGTCAACTGCCCCACGGTCGGTCAGAGCTTCGACATCGAGATCAGCCTCGACATCGACGGCTGGTTGGTCCAGATTCCCGAGATCGGTGGCGTGACACACGCGCGTCGGCGTGCGACGGTCGAGCTGGCCGCACGGGAGTGCATCTCGGCGATGACCGGCATTCCGATCGGTTACGTGTCCGTCTTCGTCACGCGTGAGACCGTCGGCGCCGAATAGTTCTTCCGCTACCTGACGGACACCCACCTGCCGTCACGGCTGCTCAGCGCGACGGCGTCCCCGATGAGCGACTGCTCCACACCGTCGTCGAAAGTCGGATAGTCGGGCAGTGCGGGAGGTCCGCCCGTGGCGATGGCCGCGTACACGGTGCGATGAAAGGCCTTGAACGCGTCCGGATACCCCTGAGCATGTCCGGCTGGATAGTCGTTGACGAGGCCCGCCTGCGTGCTCGTCGAGCCGCTCCCGCGCAGCAGGAGCTGATTCGCCTCGTCCCTGTGCCCTACCCACATCTCCTCCGGGTTCTCGGAGTTCCAGTGCAGGGATGCCCTGGAACCGCTGACCTCCACGGACAGCCGGGCCTTTCGCCCCGGCGACACCTGCGACAGGGCTAGCACCCCCCGCGCGCCGCCGTCGAAGCGGAGAAGAATGCCTGCCATGTCCTCCGTGTCGATCGTCTTCGCCTCGGTGGGACCGCCGACCGCCGCGGAGAAGGTCGCCTGGGGCCCGTCGAGGGGCCGATGCCGGGTCGGAATCGCCGTCGTGAGATCCGCCATCACCGCCTCAACCCTCTGACCGGTGACGAAGCTCGCGAGATCCAACCAGTGCGACCCGATGTCGCCGACTGCGCGCAGCGATCCTCCGAGCGCCGGGTCGAGCCGCCAGTTCCAGTCGGTGTCCTTGGCCAGCCAGTCCTGGAGGAAGGCGCCGGTGAGTAGCCTGACCGCCCCCACGTCGCCGGACTCGACGCGTGCGCGGGCCTCCTGACAGTGCGGGTAGAAGCGATTGATGAAGCAGACCGCATGGACGACCGCGGATGCATCGGCGACGTCACGCAATTCGATTGCCTGGACTGAGGTCATCGCGAGCGGCTTCTCGCAGATGACGTGTTTGCCCGCCCGCAGCGCGGCGAGGACCTGCTCGTGGTGCAGGTGGTTCGGCGAGCAGATGTGTACGACGTCCACGCGATCGTCGTCGAGTACGTCATCAAAGCTGTTGTACGGGAGGGGAAGTCCAGCCGACGCCGCCTGCTCGGTGGCGCGCTCCGGCGAAGAGCCGACGACTCCGATGATGGGTACTCCAAGCCGGCGCAGCGACTCGGCGTGAGTCGACGCCATGAAGCCCGTGCCGACGATGGCCGCCCCGGTCATGCGCGGAACAGAAATCGCTCGACCTTGCCCAACCGGAGAACCACCGCGAATGCCACTGCGACGACGGCGATGAAGAATGCCGAAACCGCCCCCAGGGCAGGCGAGATCGCGCCACGCAGACCCGAATAGATGAAGACGGGCAACGTTTGGTTGTCGATCGTCGTCAATACCTGGCTCAGCACGAAGTCGGTGATGCTCAGCACGAAGACCACCAGCGCCCCGGTGACGATGCCGGGCGCCAACAGTGGCAGCCGGACGAACAGCATCTGCTCGACGGGATCGGCTCCCATCGTCGCCGCGGCGGGCAGCAGCTCGGCGTCGAGGTCCTCGAGGGCGGCGAGAATCGTCCACAGCATGAACGGAAACGACGTCACGGCGATGGCCAGCGCGACAGCGGTGAGGTTGTGTCCGATGCCAATTCGGCTGTATACGTCGAAGTAGGCAAAGGCCGACACAATCGTCGGCGAGCTAAGCCCCAGGGACAGCAACACCGTGAAGAGCGCCTTGGCGTGGCTACCAACCCGTGGCAGCACCAGGGCGGCGGGCACCCCGCAGAGCAGGTTGATCAACACGCTCGCGATCGCGACGTACAAGCTGTTGCCGAGCGCCGTCCAGACCGCGCCGTTGCCGAACATCGCGGTGTACCAGTGAGTCGTGAAGCCGCGGGGCGGAAAGGTCAGCACCTCACCCTCGGAGAAGGACGCCGCGAGCACCAGCATCGTCGGGACCAGGAGCGGCACCAGTGCGCAGCCCGTCACCACACTGGCGACCCGCAGTCGCCTCACCGCGAACGCCCCCGTCGCGTCCGCCCGAGTAGCAGAATCATCGCGGTCCCGACGCTGACGATCACCAGCAGCAGGATCCCGATCGCGGCGCCCTGGGGCGGATTCCCCAGTGCCAGATAGCGATTCTGGAGGAAGTTCGAGACGAAGTTCTTCAGCCCGAGCCCGAGGATGGCCGGGTCGGCGAAGGCTGCCATCGCAAGTGCGAAGCTGGTGGCGAACGCCGCCACGATTCCGGTGCGCAACTGCGGCAGTGTTACCCGCAGGAAGACGGCCCGCGGCGTTGCGCCGAGTGTCATTGCGGCCGAACCTAGTTCGGGATCTAATCGCAGCACGGCAGGCAGCAGCACGACCACAGTCGCGGGCAACAGTGTCTGGACCATGCCGAGGCCGATCGCCCACAGCGAGCCGATCAGGTGTGGGGCACCCAGCCCCAGGTGGGCGGTGACCCACTCCAGCGGACCGCCCGTGCCGATGGTCACCAGCAGTCCGTAGGTCCTGGTGATGTCGCCGGTCAACAGCGGCACGAACATTCCGATGAGCAGCGTCAGGCGAACCCAGCGCCTGCTGCTCCGCGTCATCGTCATGGTGTACGGCAGCCCGATCGCGACCGCCACGACCGGCGTCACCACTGCCATCAGAAGCGTCCGCAGCATGACGGAGTGAAACGCAGGATCGGTGAGCAGGGTGGTGTACTGCGTCAGAGACCAGCCCCCCTGCACCGCCAGGAAGCTGTCGTAGGCGTGCAGACTCCGCCACGCCAGCGCCCCGAGGCCCACCACCAACGAGCCGACCAGGAGCAAGGCGGGTACCAGCAGGAGTACCCGTCGAACGCGGACGGCCACGATCCGCGCCGTGAAGCGCCTGACACTGACCAGCGCATCCACGATCCGCCAACCCGGCGCGGACGCACACGACGGCAGCTGACTCCACTCCAGAAGCACGGATCGCGAATGCACGATCAACCGCCCGCGACGATCGGCACGTCGTCGGAATTCCATGCCACGACGACGCGTTCGTCGACCTCATGGGGTGGGACAACCTCACGGGCAGGTACGTGGACCGACGCCGTGACGCCGCAGTCCAGCCGGACCTGGTAGAAGGTTCCGTTGCCGTCGAAGGCACAGAACGCGACCTCACCCGGCAACTCGTTGTCGAACGAGTGCGTCGCCTCGCTTGCATCGAGCAAGTGCAGCCGCTCGGGGCGCATGACCGCTACCACCGCACCAAGTGGCGCTGCGAGTGGCACCGCCAGTTCGACACCCGATGTGGCCAGCGTGCGCGCACCGTCAGTCTCGGTGACATGACCTTCGAGTAGCAGCGGGTCACCAAGGAACCCGGCGACGAAGGCAGTGTCGGGGTGCGCGTAGAGCTCCGGCCCGGTGCCGCATTGGACGACGCGCCCGCCGTCCATCACCGCAACGCGGTCGCTCACCACCAGCGCTTCCCGCTGGTCGTGCGTCACGTTGACGATCGTCACCCCCAGCTCCCGATGAATGCGGGTGAGCTCCAACTGCATCGTCTCGCGCAGCCGGCGGTCAAGCGCCGAGAGGGGTTCGTCGAGGAGCAGGATGCGCGGTTGGTAGACCAGAGCCCGTGCGAGAGCCACCCGCTGGCGTTGGCCGCCACTGAGTTCGCCGATGTTGCGCGACTGAAGATTTGGCAGCTGAACCAGATCCAACGCGTTCCGTACCCGCTGCTCCCTTTCCCTCCTGGCGACTCTGCGCATGCGGAGCGGGAAGGCGATGTTCTCGCCGACGTTCAGATGCGGAAAGAGGGCCAACGATTGGAACACCACGCCGAGATTCCGCTCGTAGGCGGGCCTCCCGGTCATCGGAACCCCGTCGATCAAGAGCTCACCACCATCGGCGTCGAGCAAGCCCGCAATGATCCGCAACAGTGTGGTCTTGCCCGATCCGGACGGTCCGAGCAACGTGAAGAACTCGCCGTCCCGAATCTCGAGTGCGACGTCGTCGAGGACCGTCATGCCCTCGTAGGTCTTCGTGACGTGCTCGAGTCGGATTGCCGGCGGGGACGCGACTGCCGGGTGCCGCGTGGCATCCATGATGGAGCCCACGCTAGCCGATGGCATTGTCGAAGGCCTTCTGCCAGGCCTCGTCATTCTTGGCCATCAGTGGGATCGGAGCGAGAATTGCGTTGTCCGCCTTGAGATCAGCTGGCGAGCGTGGGAACACCGTGGGATCCTCACTCATGTAGGACGGGATCTTGGCCTCGGGGTTCACTGGCACGAATCCCAACTTGTCCGCGATTGCCGACTGCACAGCGGGATCGAGGATGTAGTTCGCGAATACCTGGGCGTAGTACGCGTTGGCCTCGGGGATGCCCTTGTGGATGTAGTACGAATCGCCGACGACGTACAGCCCGTTCTTCGGCGCGACCATCTTGATGGGTGCGCCCGCAGCCAACGCACTGATACCCGTTCCCGTATTGCTGATCGCCACCTTCACCGACCCGTTGGTCAGCGCGGTCACGACGTCGGAGTTGGAGCCGAGCTGGGCCAGGTTCGGCTTGATGCCGGAGATGCGCTCCCAGACCGCGGCCATGCCATCGGGCGGGTTACTGGCTGGGTCCACTCCCATCGACTGCGCGAAGCCGAAGGCCGTACTCGAATAGATCGTGTCAATGGCAATGCTCTGCTTGAGATCTGGCTTCAGCAGGTCGTCCCACGTCGCCACCACACTGGGGTCGATCTTGTCGGTTCTGACGATGAACGGGACGGACAGGGTGTACGGATTGACGTAGTCCCAGGCGTCACCCTTGGTGTCGGCGGGCCGGGCGGTATCGGGCGTCACCTTCGCCATGTTGGGTGCCAGCGCGGGACTGATCGGGATGGTCCAGCCGCGTACGGCGTTGGTGTAGGCCCGCTGCTGGGCATTGAAGCTGGCGTCGACACTCGGCGCTTGTCCGGCACCGATCTCCTGGTTCAACTTGGCGTAACTCACCGCCTCGTCGGTGGTGTCCCAGACGACTGGGATCCCGGTGGCTTCAGTGAACGCCTTGGCGGCGGTATCGGCGTACACCTGCTGCTCGTCACCGCTCCAGATCCGGATGACCAACCGATCCGGCTTCGTCGTCGGTACGGCTGGAGCCGCCGAACTCGTCGAACCGTCCGCGTTCTCGTTGGTATCGCTGCTACAGGCAACGAAACCCGTGGCCGCCACGGCGCCGCAGACCGCGACAGCGATGACTCGTCTGATGTTCATCACGGTTCAAACCTCACTTTGGGTGGTGGTGGCCGCGTCGATGGGGCTCGGACTATCGGATCAGTGCGGGAGCAACTCGCTGGAGTCGAGGGGAATGAGTGGCGAGAGGAAGCGGTATCCAAGCACCAGTGCGTTCGGTTCCTTGCCAAGCATCTCGACGATGTCGGCTTCGCTATCTATCTTCGACATGGCGGATGCGGCGAAGACTTCGTCCTCGTGCTCGATGTCGAGGTTGCCCTCATAGCCGACGTCGGTCAGTGCGGTGATGACGCGCTTCCAGTCGATGACGCCCCAGCCCGGTGCGCGGAAACGCCACCAGCCGTTGCCGAAACCGGTGAGCTTGCCGATTGCCTGGCCGTAGAACCCCATGGTGGCGCGCTTGCGCTCGTCGATGTCGATGTCCTTGGCGTGGAAGTGCACGATGCGATCGCCAAAGTCCTTGATGGCCTGCACGTAATCGATGCCGAGGAACACCAGATGGGACGGGTCGATCTCGAGCCCGAGTGCCCGCGACGGCACTGCCTCGAACATGGCCGCCCAGATTTCAGGGCTGTACGCCATGTTCTCGCCGGTTCTCGTCTTGTGGTTGAGCATCGGGCAGTTCTCAATCCCAATGCGAACTCCGAGATCCTCTGCCTCACTGCAGAAGTCGGTGAAGGTTGCGGCAAATGGCTCCAGGCAGTCCTCGACCGACCACCCCGGCGTCTGCCCGGCGAAGGTGCACACCGTCGGAACGTCCATTCGATCCGCGAGCTCGAGCACCTTGCGGAAGTACCGCTTGTACTCGTCGGCCTCCCGCGAATCTGCAGCCAGGTAGTTCGGGTAGTAACCCAGCGCCGAGATCTCGATGTTGCGGGCATCGAGGTCGGCGCGAATCTCCTTGATCCGCTCGTCGGTCACCTCGTCGGCGTTGAGCGAGGATTGCGGCCACGCCGACAGCTCAAGTGATGTGAACCCCGTGGTCTCCGCGAATTGCGCGATCTCACTGGAGTAGTCGGTGTAGAAGCCGAGCCTCATGATCCTCCTTGCAGCGGTGGTCTTGCTGTTCGTCACGACGCTATGAGAACCTTCTGTCCATGTCTAGAACAACTTATGTCGGATCGTGACGAATCGAGTCGTGCCTCCGGTCCACCTCTCTGGGCTTCAACGACGCATCGTGTCGGAACTACTTACCAGGGGCCCACTTCCGCGTACGGACCTCGCTCAGCTTCTCGACGTCAGCCGCTCGCGCCTGTCGCCCGAAGTGAGTCAGCTGCTGACCAAGGAGATCGCGCGCGAAGAACCGGCGCCCGTCTCGACGGGTGGGCGCCGAGGATCGTGGTTGGTGCTGGGCAATGCCGACTTCGGATTGGTTGCGGGAGTGGACATCGACGCGGGCGGTGTCTCCCTGGTGCTCATTCAGCTTGACGGCGAGGTGGTGAGCCGACGGAACATCCACGACGCCTCTCCCTCGGAGCCCATTGCCACGCTTCGCGCGATCGATGCCGCATTGAAGTCCGAGGTCGGCAAGACCCGCAGCACCCTGCGCGCGGTCGGAGTCTCCATCGCCGCCGACATCGACGCATTGGGCCAGGTCTCCGACCCGCCTCCGACGATGCCTCAGTGGGCAGGCGTGGCAATCGGTGCACACTTCACCAAGCGCTTCGGAGTGCCTGCCCACGTCGAGAACGACGTGAACGTGCTGGCCATCGCCGAGGGCGCGCGCGGGGGCCCGGCTTCGGCTCACCACACATACGCGGTGGTCAAGGTAAGCAGCGGCGTCGGCTGCGGTCTGGTCGTCAACGGGACGCTGGCGCGTGGAAACGACGGCTACGCCGGCGACATCGGCCACGTGTGCATCGACCCGGCGAACGAGACGTTGTGCGCGTGCGGCAACCACGGCTGTCTGGAATCCGTCGTGTCGGCACCCGCCCTCGTCCGCGGCGCCGAGACACTGGCAGAAACCGGACAAAGCCCGGCGCTGGCGGCGATGGTCCGTGAACATGGCACTCTCACATTGGATCTCATCGGCGAAGCGGCCGCACAGCTGGAAGACCCGATGACCACGGCGATGCTCCGCGCGGCTGGCAGACAGGTGGGTTACGTCATCGCCAGCCTGGTCTCCATCCTGAATCCCAGCGCCGTCTTCGTGTCGACGGGTATTCGCGGGGCCGAGGACCTGGTACTCAGTGCCATCAGGCAGTGCGTCTATGAACGCGCCAGACCCGCTGCCACGCGAGGTCTCCTCATCGGGCCGTGCCAGTTCCGACGCCACGACGGTGCTGTCGCCGCCGCCGAGTTCGCCTGCCGGGGCATAGTCGCCTCGGGCTAGTGCTGTGCGTCAGTGTGTTGACTGGCAACACGAGTCACCCCGGCGAGCCCCTCGTAGAGCGACGTGCCGTGTCTTCCGCGGGTGGTTGGGGTTCGAATGGTGTGTACCACCACCATTCGGCACGTTCACCCAACGGGCCGCGACACGGTTTCACCGATGGGCGGGGTTGGGTTGGTGGCCGGGCCAATGATCCTGGGCTGAGCCGGTTGCCGTCGGCGTCGGTCACGAC
>NZ_MVOC01000016.1 GCF_002043095.1 Mycobacterium sp. AT1
GACCGTCTTCGGGGGCGGCGATGGAGTCCTCGGTTGTGGCCTCTGCCGTTACTTCCTCGGCCAATGCTTCGGCCTCTGCGGCTCCGTCGACGGCGGCCTCGTGCGCTTCGACCGCTCCGAGCTCGGCTTCGACGGCCTCGTCACCCTCCACCGACCCCAAGCCGGCTTCGCGGTGCTCGTCGGCCTCCGCGCCCGCCTCAGCGAACGCCTCGGCTTCGGCAATGTCCTCAGACGACGCCGTCTCCACCTGCTCTGTCAGATCCTCCGCCTCAGCGGCGGCCTCCGAATCCGTGTCCGCTCCACCGGTGAACGCACTTGGCGACGACTCCGCGGTGGCTTCGGCGGTATCGGTGCCAGCGGCGGCCTCCGACTCCGTGTCCGTGTCCGCGCCACCCGCGATCTCGGCCTTGTCCTCGTCACCCGCAACCTTGGCCGCAGCGACGACACCCGACGTGGCGGCAACGGCGACCAATTCCTCGCCGACCTCGTCGACCAGCGAGTGATCGGCGTCCTTGCCTCTCAGCAGCGCCGGATCTTCCCGGCCCTTGGCCGCGACCATGATGTAGACGACCGCACCGATGAACACGAACGTCGAGGTAAAGGTGTTCACCCTGATGCCCGCGATGAGCGACGCCGTGTCGCTGCGCATCAGCTCGACCCAGAATCGGCCGACGCAGTAACCCGCGACGTACAGCGCGAACAGTCGACCGTGACCCAGTTTGAATCTGCGATCCGCCCACAGCAGCACCGCGAACACCAGCAGGTTCCACAGCAGTTCGTACAGAAAAGTCGGATGGACGACGGCGTACACCTGGCCGGTCGACACACCGTCAAGCGAATGCGGGCTGATCACACCGGACGGATCCAGCCGGTCGTAGATCGTCAGACCCCACGGCAGATCCGTTTCCCGACCGTACAACTCTTGGTTGAAGTAGTTGCCAAGCCGGCCGATGGCCTGCGCCAGGATGATGCCCGGCGCGACCGCGTCGGCGAAGGCCGGCAAGGGAATCCCCCGCCGTCGGCAGGCAATCCACGCACCGACACCGCCGAGCGCCACCGCGCCCCAGATTCCGAGGCCGCCATCCCAAATTCGCAGTGCCGCAACAAATCCCGCGCCATCGGCACCGAAGTACTTCGGCCAGTCGGTCATCACGTGGTACATCCGGCCACCGATCAGGCCGAAGGGCACCGCCCACAACGCGATGTCGTAGATGACTCCGCGTTCACCACCACGGGCCTCCCACCGGCGGTCGCCGATGACGAGCGCCGCGACGATGCCGGTGATGATGCACAGGGCATACGCCCGAATGGGGAGCACACCGAAGAGGTGCCACACCCCCTGCGACGGACTGGGAATGAAGGCCAAAACGGTCGTCGTCACACTGCAATCCTCTGTCGCACACCCTCGGCGAGTTCTTCGGTCAACGCCCGTACCGCCGGAAGCCCGTCGTTCAGCGCCGTCACCAATGCAGACCCCACGATCACGCCGTCGGCATAGGCGGCGATCTCGGCGGCCTGCTCACGCGAACGCACCCCGAGCCCGACGCCGACCGGGATGTCGGACACTTCGCGGACGCGCCGCACCAGCTCGGGCGCGGCATCGGACACTGCGTCGCGCGCGCCGGTGACGCCCATCGTCGACGCGGCGTAGACGAATCCGCGTGACACCGAAGTGGTGGCAGCCAAACGCTCCGGCGTCGACGACGGCGCCACGAGGAAGATGCGATCAAGGCCGTGTTGGTCCGACACCTGAATCCATTCGTCGGCCTCGTCGGGAATGAGGTCGGGCGTGATCAGCCCGAGGCCACCCGCCGACGCGAGGTCGCGGGCGAACGCCTCAACCCCCCACTTCAGCACGGGATTCCAGTACGTCATGACGACGGCGTTGCCACCGGCGTTGGTGATCGCCTCGACCGCGGCCAGGGCGTCGCGCACGCGCACGCCGTTGCGCAGCGCCACCTCGGTCGCGGCGGCGATGGTGGGTCCGTCCATCCCGGGATCGGAGTAGGCAACACCGACTTCGATGATGTCGCAACCCGATTCGACCATTGCCGTCATCGCCGAAATCGACGTGGCGACGTCGGGAAAGCCCGTGGGCAGGTAGCCGATGAGCGCGGACCGGTTCTCGGCTCGGCAGGTGGCGAAGACGTCGGACAAGCCCTTGGCCGTCACAGCGCCGCCTCCTGCTCGTCGAGGAGGCTGAACCACTTGGCTGCCGTTGCCACGTCCTTGTCACCGCGGCCGGACAGGTTGACCAGGATGATGCCGCCGGGCCCAAGCTCACGGCCGAGTTCGAGGGTGCCCGCAATGGCATGAGCGGATTCGATGGCCGGGATGATGCCCTCCGTGCGGCACAGCAGCGCGAACGCATCCATCGCCTGGGTGTCGGTGATCGGGCGGTAGACCGCGCGCCCAAGGTCCTTCAGATAGGCGTGCTCGGGGCCGACGCCGGGATAGTCCAAACCCGCTGAGATCGAATGCGATTCGATTGTCTGACCGTCCTCGTCCTGCAACAGGTAGGAGAACGATCCCTGGAAGGCACCCGGTGAACCGCCGGTGAAGGTGGCTGCGTGCCGACCGGTCTCGACGCCGTCGCCGGCCGCCTCGTATCCGACCAGTCGCACGTCGGGATCGTCGATGAAGGCGTGGAAGATCCCGATGGCGTTCGAGCCGCCGCCGATGCAGGCCGTGACCGCGTCGGGCAGGCGCCCCGCCTGATCCAACATTTGCGCCCGCGCCTCCAGGCCGATCACGCGTTGAAAGTCGCGCACCATGGTCGGGAACGGATGCGGACCGGCTGCCGTGCCGAAGCTGTAGTACGTGTCGTCGGCGTGCGCGACCCAGTCGCGGAAGGTCTCGTTGATGGCGTCCTTCAACGACTTCGAGCCAGATTCAACCGACACCACCTCGGCGCCAAGCAGCCGCATCCTGGCGACGTTGAGCGCTTGGCGGGCGACGTCGACCGAGCCCATGTAAATCACGCAGGTCAGGCCGAGCAGCGCACACGCCGTTGCGGTCGCGACGCCGTGCTGGCCCGCGCCGGTCTCGGCGATGATGCGGGTCTTGCCCATCTGCTTGGCGAGCAGTCCCTGCCCGAGTGCGTTGTTGATCTTGTGAGAACCCGTGTGGTTCAGGTCTTCTCGCTTGAGGAAGATCCGAGCGCCGCCGGCGTGCTCACTGAGCCGCTTCGCCTCGTAGACCGGTGAGGGGCGACCGGTGTAGTGGCGCTGCAAGCGGTCGAGTTCGTCGAGGAAGGCCTGATCCGTCCTGACCTTCTCGTAGGCCGCGGTCACCTCTTCGATGACGGCCATGAGGGCTTCGGGGACCAACCGTCCGCCGTAGGTGCCGAAGTGGCCCTTGGCGTCGGGATCGTGCGTCGATTGTTCGGCAACGGCTGCGCTGGAACGCGGCAGCTCTGGGCCTACGAGATCTCCCACTGTCTCAGCGCGACGGTTTGGGGCAGGACGGATGCGTGCCCGCGGTGACGAGGTCGGCGACGGCAGTGCGGGGATCACCACTGGTGACCAGTCCCTCACCGACGAGAACGGCGTCAGCTCCCGCACCGGCGTACGCGAGGAGATCGGCGGTGCCACGAACGCCGGACTCGGCGATGCGGATGACGTTGGACGGCAGTCCTGGCGCAATGCGCGCAAAGCAGTCCCGGTCAACCTCGAGAGTCTTCAGATCGCGGGCGTTGACCCCGATGACGCGGGCACCGGCCTGCAGTGCACGGTCGGCCTCTTCCTCGGTGTGAACCTCGACGAGGGCGGTCATGCCAAGCGATTCGGTCCGGTCGATCATCGACACCAAGGCGGACTGCTCCAGAGCGGCCACGATCAGAAGCAGCATGTCCGCACCATGGGCACGGGCCTCGTGAATTTGGTACGGGCCGACGATGAAGTCCTTGCGCAGCACCGGAATCGTCACGGCGGCCCGGACGGCGTCCAGATCGTCGAGCGAGCCGTGGAACCGGCGCTCCTCGGTCAGGACGCTGATGACCCTCGCGCCGCCATCTTGATAGGCACGAGCCAAGTCGGCCGGATCGGAGATCGTCGCGAGCGCACCGCGTGACGGGCTGGCCCGCTTGACCTCGGCGATCACGCCGATGCCGTCGGCCCGCAACGCCGCCATGACGTCTAGCGCCGGGCGCGCGTCCTTGGCTTTTTGCTTGACCTCGACGAAGCTGACGACGGCCTCGCGTGCGGCTGCGTCGGCTCGAACTCCCTCGATGATGGAGTCCAGCACGGTCCCCGTACTCATAGGCCGTCGCTCCCTTTCACACCCTCCGGAAGTACCCAAATAATCACTTCCACGAAGGGTAGTCGCCAGCGCCACACGGGCTGTCACCGCCCCTCGTTGTCCTTGCACGTCGGGTCGCGACCTTCGTCGAGGGCATCCCAGATCATTCGTTCCGACATCTCGGCCTCAGGGGTTTCCTGCCGTGCGGCCTCGCGCTTGGCCGCCGGTGCCAGGTACTTCCCAGTCTTCGCGCCGCCCGCCTTGGCCTGCGCCGCCGACCGCACCAGCAGCACGGCGCCGGCCAGCGCGCACCCTGCAGCCACCAGCGTCACGACGGCGCCGGCATGGTGGCGTTGCGTGTCGATCAGCGCAGTGATCGGGATTTCAGCCAGCTCGGCGGCCCGGACCGCGACATCGGGGACCACCCACAACCCGATGCCCAGGTAACCCATCCCGACCGTCGCGACGGCGACCAAACCGCCGACGAGCCGCAGCACCCACCCGCGCACCGCCAGGGTGGCCACCGCCGCGGCGAGGGCGACCAGGGCCAGCGGCACCAGAGCCGTCGACCACGTCGCGCCGTTCAGCGTCGTCGACTTCGGCTGGCCGAGTCCGTCGAACGAGGTGACGTCGACCCACGACATCCGCGACGCCACCCACAGCGCCAACGCCGAGATGACCAGGAGAAGCTGGGCGACGCGGGTCATGGCGTCTTGAGGGTTTCCGCCGCGGCAACCGCGTTCAGCACCGCACGGGCCTTGCTGGCCGCCTCGTTGAACTCGTATGGGCCGTTCGAGTCGGCAACCACGCCTCCCCCGGCCTGGACGTATGCCGTGCCGTTGCGCATCAGGGCCGTCCTGATGGCGATCGCGAAGTCGGCGTTGCCTGCGAAGTCCAGGTATCCGACGACGCCGCCGTACAGACCCCGGCGGGTCTTCTCGACTTCCTCGATGAGCTCCATGGCCCGCACCTTCGGAGCGCCGGACAGCGTCCCAGCCGGGAAGCAGGCCGTCACGGCGTCGAGCGCGGTCTTGCCGTCGGCGAGTTGACCCGTCACGGTCGACACCAGGTGCATCACGTGGCTGTACCGCTCGATGTGGCTGTAGTCCTCGACGCGGACGGTGCCGGGCACGCAGACCCGGCCCAGATCGTTGCGGCCGAGATCCACCAACATCAGGTGCTCGGCGCGCTCCTTCTCGTCGGCCAGCAGTTCCTTCTCGAGCAGGACGTCCTCCTCCTCGGTGTCGCCCCGCCAGCGGGTGCCTGCGATCGGGTGGGTCGTCGCCTTGCCGTCCTTCACGGTGACCAGCGCCTCCGGGCTGGACCCGACGATCGAAAAGTCCAGTTCACCAGCGGCATTTGGGACGTTCAGCAGGTACATGTACGGGCTGGGGTTGGTCGCGCGCAGCATCCGGTACACGTCGATGGGATCGGCGGCGGTGTCCATCTCGAAGCGCTGAGACGGCACCACCTGAAAGGCCTCACCCGCCTCGATCTCGCCGACGAGCTTCTCGACGATGGCCGAGTACTCCTCGACGGTGCGTTGCGCCCGGTGCTGCGGCACGGGCCTTCTGAACGTCGCCACCGCCGACGGCAAGGCTTCGCCGAGAGCGGCGGTCATCACGTCGAGCCGGTTCACGGCGTCGTCATAGGCCCTGTCGACCCGCTCGTCGGTGCCGTTCCAGTTCACCGCGTTGGCAATCAGTGTGATGGTGCCCTCGTGATGGTCGACGGCGGCGATGTCGGTGGCCAACAGCAGCAGCATGTCTGGAAGGGCCAAGTCGTCGACCGCGAGTGCGGGCAGACGCTCCAGCCGCCGCACCATGTCGTAGGCGAAGAACCCGACGAGTCCGCTGGACAGCGGCGGGAGCCCCGGCAGCGTCGCCGTGGAGAGCACCTCGAGGGTGGTGCGAAGCGCCTCGAGCGGGTCACCTCCGGTCGGAGCGTCCTGCGGGGTTACGCCGAGCCACACTGCCTGGTCGTCGCGCACCGTCAGTGCGGACGGGGCGCCAGCGCCGATGAACGACCACCGCGACCAGGACCGGCCGTTCTCGGCGGATTCCAGCAGGAACGTCCCGGGGCGGTTGGCGGCGAGCTTGCGGTACGCGGACAACGGCGTCTCGCTGTCCGCCAGCACCTTTCGGGTCACGGGGACCACGCGGTGATCGGCGGCCAGCGCCCGGAAGTCCTCGCGAGAGGTGGTCGTGGCGAGGTCGGCATGAGCGGGCACGGGACAATCCTCCCAGACGGCTCCGAGGACGCGGGCGTAGCGTAGGCGGCCATGAAGCGTGGTGACGAGGTTGCCGAGTTCGAACTCCCCGATCAGACCGGCACCGTTCGCAGTTTGACCAGCCTGTTGGCCGACGGTCCGATCGTGCTGTTCTTCTATCCCGCGGCGATGACGCCGGGCTGCACCAAGGAGGCGTGCCACTTCCGCGACCTGGCGTCGGAATTCGCCTCGGTCGGCGCGAATCGCGTCGGCATCTCCACCGACGGCGTCGACAAGCAGGCGAAGTTCGCGCAAGAGCAGAAGTTCGACTACCCGCTGCTGTCGGACTCCAACGGTGCCGTGGCGACGCAGTTCGGCGTGAAGCGAGGATTGCTCGGCAAGTTGATGCCGGTGAAGCGGACCACGTTCGTGATCGACACCGACCGCACGGTCCTCGAGGTGATCGCCAGCGAAGTCAGCATGGACACCCACGCGGACAAGGCGCTCGAGGTGTTGCGTTCCCGGTGAAACCCGTTCTGCAACTTGACGATGTGACCTTCCGCCGCGACGGAAAGCAAATCGTCGACGGCATCTCGCTGACCGTCGACGAAGGCGAGCATTGGGCGCTGCTCGGTCCGAACGGCGCTGGCAAGAGCACGCTGCTTGGCTTCTGTGGCGCCATCACCTTCCCCAGCTCCGGGAGCGTCCGCGTGCTCGGCGAGCAGATGGGACGGACCGATCTCGCCGTGCTTCGACGCTCCATCGGACACGTCAACCCGCGCCACCGGCTGCAGCACCCACGAACCGTCCGCGAGGTGGTGCTGACCGGGATCACCGGAACCAACGACCTGCCGCTGCGCTGGACGCCCACCGCCGACGAACTGGAGCGCGCCGACGCGATGGTCGAAACGGTCGGTTTGACCCGCATCGCCGACAGCACCTGGCCGACCCTCTCCCAGGGTGAGCGAGGGCGGACTTTGATTGCGCGGGCGTTGATCTCGGGCCCTCGCCTACTGCTGCTCGACGAACCGTCGACCGGTCTGGACGTCGCCGCGCGCGAGCAGCTGCTGGAAACGGTGGACTCACTGGGACAAGCCCATCCCGACGTTGCGTCAATCCTGGTGACCCATCACCTCGAGGAGCTCCCCACGACGACGACGCATGCCCTGCTGATCGCCGAGGGCCGAACCGTGGCCAGCGGGACGGCCCTGGAGACGGTCACCACCGAGAACGTCACGGCGGCGTTCTCGCATCCCGTTCAGGTCGGCTACCACGACGGCCGGTGGTCCGCGCGGGCCAAGGCAACCCGAATGGAGGTCTGACCCCCGGTGGCCGGACACGACGCTCACTACTACCGGGTCGCCGACGGCACGGGCCTGCCGCACGACCCCCTCAACTCCATCATCGGGCCGCGGCCCATCGGGTGGATCTCGTCGCAAAGTGCCGACGGCGCGCCCAATCTCGCCCCCTACAGCTTCTTCAACGCGTTCAGCTACCGGCCACCGATCATCGGGTTCTCGTCGATCGGGTGGAAGGACACCGTCACCAACGTCGACGCCACCGGTGAGTTCGTCTGGAACCTCGCCACCGCGGCACTGGCCGAACAGATGAACCGGACCTCGGAGTCCACGTCTACGGACGAGTTCGCGGACAGCGGTCTGACGCCGGTACCATCGACGAGTGTGACGCCGCCTCGCGTGCTGGAAAGCCCGGTCAACTTCGAATGCCAACTGACACAGCTGATTCAGCTACGCAATCTCGACGACGAGACAGTTCCCACCTGGCTGGTGCTCGGACAGGTCGTCGCCGTCCACATCGACAGGCACCTTTTGGTCGACGGCGTGTACGACACAGCGGCAGCACGTCCCATCCTGCGCGCCGGCGGACCAACCACCTACGCCGAGATCACACCCGAGGCCATCTTCCACATGATCCGCCCCGACGACCGCGGCTAATTCTCCGGCGCCAGGAGTTGGTCGGCGTCGAAACAGGTGTGCTCGCCGGTGTGGCACGCCGCGCCGACCTGGTCGACCTCCAGCAGCACGGTGTCGCCGTCACAGTCGAGCCGCACCGAGTGGACGTATTGGGTGTGACCGGAGGTCTCGCCCTTGACCCACTGCTCGCCGCGGGAGCGCGAATAGTAGGTCGCCTTGCGGGTTGCCAGGGTGTGGGCCAACGCGTCGTCGTCCATCCACGCCACCATCAGCACCTCACCGGTGCCCCGCTGCTGGGCCACCGCGGCGAACAGGCCGTTCGCGTCGCGCTTGAGTCGGGAGGCGATCGAGGGGTCCAGAGTCATCGCACGACGATCCCTTCCGCTGCCATCGCCGCCTTCACCTGGCCGATGGTCAGCTCCTTGAAGTGAAAGATGGTGGCCGCCAACACCGCATCGGCACCGGCTGCCACGGCCGGTGCGAAGTGGTCCACCGCGCCCGCGCCACCGCTGGCGATCACCGGAACGGTCACCGCCGCGCGCACCGCGCGCAGCATGGCAAGGTCGAACCCCGCCTTGGTGCCGTCGGCGTCCATCGAGTTGAGCAGGATCTCGCCGACGCCGAGCTCGGCACCGCGACGCGCCCACTCGACGGCGTCGACGCCCGTGCCGCGTCGCCCCCCGTGCGTGGTGACCTCCCAGCCCGACGGCGTCGGCGCGGACCCCTCCGGAACGGTGCGGGCGTCGACGGAGAGCACGATGCACTGTGACCCGAACTGCCTGGACAGTTCGGCCAGCAACTCGGGGCGCGCGAGGGCAGCGGTGTTGACCGACACCTTGTCCGCGCCGGCCCTCAGCAGCACGTCGACGTCGGCGACGGAGCGCACGCCGCCGCCCACCGTCAGCGGGATGAACACCTGCTCGGCCGTTCGCCGCACGACGTCGAGCATCGTCGAGCGACCGGCGGACGACGCCGTGACGTCGAGGAACGTCAGCTCGTCGGCGCCCTCGGCGTCGTAGACCGCAGCGAGCTCGACGGGATCACCTGCATCCCTAAGGTTTTCGAAGTTGACACCCTTGACGACGCGACCGGCGTCGACGTCCAGGCACGGGATGACGCGGACAGCGACGTCCATGTTCAGTACTCCCCCGGTGAACCGACCGCCGCCGCGATCTCCAAGATCTGCGCGTGCACGCTGGGCACCCCGGCCAACGCCGAACGCGACGTCGGCGTCCAGTCCTCGCCGGCAAGATCGGTGACCACGCCACCGGCCGCACGGACCAGGGCCACCCCCGCCGCGTGGTCCCACACGTGGTGACCGAAGCTGATGGCACCGCCCAGCACACCAGCCCCCGTGTATGCCAAGTCGATTCCCGTCGACCCGTGCATCCGGATGCGCGAACACCTGCGGCTCAACTGCTCCAGGACCGCCACCCGATAACGGCCAGGGAAGGTGCCGCGCGAATCGACGTTGAACGTTCCAACGCCGACGATGGACTCGCTCAAGTCGGCGGTCTTCAGAGCGGGTTGGGCAATTCCGTTGGCGTACAGGGGCTCTCCCACTACGGCCGTGTAGCGGACGTCGCTGAACGGCAACCAGGTGAGCCCGGCGACCGGCACGCCGTCCTGCAGCAGACCGAGCAGGATGGCCGCCGTCGGCAAGCCGGCCGCGTAGTTGAACGTTCCGTCGATGGGATCGAGCACCCACACCAGGTGCGAGTCGATCGGTGCGCCGCCGAACTCCTCACCGTGCACGCCGATGCCGGTAGCCTCCTCCAGCGCCTTGACGACCTGGCGCTCGATGGCGAGGTCGACCTCGGTCGCGAAGTCGTTGCCCTTCTTCTGCACGGCGGACTGGGCGCGGTGCCCGGCGACGAAGGGCTGAGCGGCGGCGTCGAGGATGACGCTTGCCTCGGCGACCAGCCTCCGCAGATCAGTGTCGTCCAACGCCATTCCGGGCTACCGACTCACCGCGGCGAGCGCTTCGGGAAGCGTGAACCGCCCGGCGTAGAGCGCCTTTCCGACGATGGCGCCCTCGACGCCCGCGCCGGTCAACGTCGCGATGGCCCGCAAATCGTCGAGACTCGACACACCACCGGAGGCGATGACGGGCGCATTGGTGCGCTCGGCGACCCCGGCCAACAGCTCCAGATTCGGGCCGTTGAGGGTGCCGTCCTTGGTGACGTCGGTGACGACGAACCGCGAACAGCCCTCGGCGTCGAGCCGCTCGAGCACCGGCCACAGATCGCCACCGTCGGTCTCCCACCCGCGCCCACGAAGCCGGTACTGCCCGTTCTCGAGCTTGACGTCGAGGCCGACGGCCACCTTGTCGCCATGCTCGGCCATCACCTTCGCGCACCACTGCGGATTCTCCAGGGCGGCGGTACCGAGATTGACTCGCGCACAACCGGCGTCGAGCGCGGCGGTCAACGAATCGTCGTCCCTGATGCCACCGGAGAGCTCGACCGCGACGTCTAGCTTCGCGATGACTTCCGCGAGCAGCTCGCGGTTGGAACCCCGGCCGAACGCCGCGTCGAGGTCGACGAGGTGAATCCACTCGGCGCCGTCGGTTTGCCACTGCATCGCCGCGTCGAGCGCGGAGCCGTAGTCGGTCTCACTCCCCGCCACGCCCTGCACCAGGCGAACCGCCTTGCCGTCGACGACGTCGACCGCCGGCAGAAGTATCAGCGGTGCATTACTCACGAGAGCCCCTCGACCCAATTGGCGAGCAGCGTCGCGCCCGCGTCGCCACTCTTCTCCGGATGAAACTGTGTGGCGCACAGCGCGCCGTCCTCCACTGCAGCCAGAAAGGGTACGTGGTGCGTTGCCCACGTCAGCAACGCGCTCTCGTTGCCCTCCCAGTGTTGGGCGGCATATGA
Organism: Mycobacterium sp. AT1; assembly: GCF_002043095.1. Classification (GTDB taxonomy): domain Bacteria; phylum Actinomycetota; class Actinomycetes; order Mycobacteriales; family Mycobacteriaceae; genus Mycobacterium. The sequence continues at coordinate 11,262 of NZ_MVOC01000016.1, forward strand.
GTGCACGAAGTAGAACCGGGTGTCGGCGTCCACGCCCTTGAAGAGGGTGCTGCCCGGCGCCGCGTCGACGACGTTCCACCCCATGTGTGGGACCACCGGCGCGTCCAGTCGGGTGACCGAGCCGGGCCACTGACCGCAGCCGACGCTCTCCACGCCGAACTCGACACCGCGGCTGAAGAGGATCTGCATGCCGACGCAGATGCCGAGCACCGGATGACCCTTGGCCAACCGATCGGCGACGATCGCGTCACCGTTGACCTCGCGCAGACCCCGCATGCAGGCCTCGTAGGCGCCGACACCGGGGACCACCAAACCGTCGGCGGCAGCCGCCGCGGCCGGATCCGCCGTCACCTCGACCTCGGCACCGGTCCGTTCGAGGGCGCGCTGGGCCGACCGGAGGTTGCCCGAACCATAGTCGAGGACAACGACTTTCGTCGTCACAAACTCCCCTTCGTCGACGGCACGCCGGACACCCGGGGATCGGGCTCGACGGCTTGCCGAAGCGCGCGGGCGACAGCCTTGTACTGCGCTTCGGTGATGTGGTGCGGATCCCTGCCGTACAGCGTGCGGACGTGCAGCGCGATCCGGCCGTTCATCGCCAGCGACTCGAAGACGTGGGTGTTGATGACGGTGTGGTACGGCACCGAACTACCCGCAATCGTGCTGTGCACCATGTAATCCGGCTCGCCGGTGTGCACGCAGTACGGCCTTCCCGACACGTCGACCGACGCGTGCGCCAACGTCTCGTCCATCGGGATGAAGGCGTCACCGAAGCGGCGGATGCCCTTCTTGTCGCCCAGCGCCTCGCCGAGGGCCTGGCCGAGCACGATCGCCGAGTCCTCCACCGTGTGGTGCGCTTCGATGTCGACGTCACCCGTCGCGTGCACCAGCAGGTCGAAGCTCGCGTGGGTGCCCAGCGAGGTGAGCATGTGGTCGAAGAACGGAACCCCGGTGTCGACGTCGACGATGCCGGTGCCGTCGAGGTTCAGCTCGACGACGATGTCGGATTCCTTGGTCTTGCGTTCCACGCGGGCGCGGCGAGTCATGAGGCTCCTACGGATGTGGTCAGTTCGGATTCGGCCAGTCTGCGGCTGGTGTCGAGCAGGGCGTCGTTCTCGTCGACGAGACCGGTGGTGGCGCGCAGGAAACCGGGGATGCCGACGTCCCTGATGAGCACCCCCGCCTCCAGGTACCGTTGCCACGCCCTCGGCGCGTCGGCGAAGTCGCCGAACAGGATGAAGTTGGCGTCACTGGGGATGACCCGAAACCCCATGCCGGTCAACGCTTCCGAGACGCGCTCGCGTTCGGCGATCAACCGTGCGACGCTGCCGAGCGTGTCGTCGGCGTGCCGCAGCGCCGCGCGCGCGGCCGCCTGCGTGATCGAGGACAGGTGATAGGGCAGCCGAACCAGCAGCAGCGCGTCGATCACGGCGGGATCGGCGACGAGGTACCCGAGGCGGCCCCCGGCGAACGCGAACGCCTTGCTCATCGTGCGGGTCACGATCAGCTTTGCCGGGAACTCCGCGAGCAACTCGACGGCGCTGGGCTGCGACGAGAACTCGCCATACGCCTCGTCGACGATGACGACCCCCGACGCCACCTCAAGCAGACGACGCAGATCCTCGAGCGTGACGCTCTGGCCCGACGGATTGTTGGGACTGGCGAGGAAGACGACGTCGGGCCGCCGCTCGACGACCGCCGCGACCGCCACGTCGACGTCGAGGCCGAAGTCTGCGGAGCGACGTGCCTCCAACCAATCGGTCTGGGTGCCGTCGGAGATGATCGGGTGCATCGAATACGACGGGACGAAGCCGAGTGCGGTGCGGCCGGGACCGCCGAACGCCTGAAGCAGCTGTTGCAGAATCTCGTTGGAGCCGTTGGCCGCCCACAGATTGTCGGTCGACAGCGCGACACCGGTCTGGGCCACCAGGTACTCGGCCAAATCGGATCGCAGCGCCACCGCGTCGCGGTCGGGGTAGCGGTGCAGTTCGGCCGCGGCGTCGCGCACCGAGGCCGCGACGTCGTCGACGAGTGCCTGGGTCGGCGGATGCGGATTCTCGTTGGTGTTGAGCAGAACCGGAACCGACAGCTGCGGCGCGCCATACGGGGACTTGCCGCGCAGGTTGTCCCGCAGCGGCAGGTCGGCCAGGCTGATCTTCTTGGTCACTTCTCGAACCTCCGCCGGACGGCCTCGCCGTGGGCAGGCAAGTTTTCGGCGTTGGCGAGGGTGACGACGTAACCCGCCACGTCCTTCAGCGCCGCCTCCGTGTAGTCGACGACGTGGATGCCCCGCAGGAACGTCTGCACCGACAGTCCACTGGAGTGCCGGGCGCATCCCGCGGTGGGCAGCACGTGGTTGGAGCCTGCGCAATAGTCACCGAGGCTCACCGGCGACCACGGCCCGACGAAGACGGCGCCGGCCGAGCGCACCTTGGCCGCGACCGCCGACGCATCGACGGTCTGAATCTCCAGGTGCTCGGCGGCGTAGGCGTTGACGGTCCGCAGCCCCGCTTCCAGATCGTCGACCAGCACGATGGCCGACTGGCGCCCCGTCAGGGCGGCGGTGACCCGCTCGCGGTGCACGGTGGTCGACAGCTGCCTGGCGAGTTCGGCGTCGGTGGCGTCGGCCAACTCGATGCTCGTGGTGACCAGTACCGAGGCGGCCATCTCGTCGTGTTCGGCTTGGCTGATCAAGTCTGCGGCGACGTGCACGGGATCGGCGGAGTGGTCGGCGAGGATCGCGATTTCCGTCGGCCCCGCCTCGGAGTCGATGCCGACCTGCGAGCGGCAGATGCGCTTGGCGGCGGTGACGTAGATGTTGCCGGGGCCGGTGATCATGTCGACCGGCGCCAGCTCGGCGCCGTCGGTGTCCGTGCCGCCGTTGGCCAGCAGTGCGACGCCCTGCGCGCCGCCGACGGCCCACACCTCGTCGACCCCGAGCAGGCGGGCGGCAGCGAGGATGGTCGGATGCGGCAGTCCGTCGAATTCGGCCTGCGGCGGGCTCGCGACGACAAGGGAATCCACCCCGGCGATCTGGGCGGGGACGACGTTCATCACGACGCTCGACGGATAGACCGCGTTGCCGCCCGGAACGTAGAGACCGACCCGCTCGACGGGAACCCAGCGCTCGGTGACCGTGGCGCCCGGCGCAAGCGTCGTCGTGCCGTCGGTGCGCCGCTGATCGGCGTGCACCGCTCTGGTCCGCTCGATCGCGACCTCGAGGGCGGTACGGATGTCGGGGTCGAGCTCGGCGAGCGCCGCGTCGAGTGCGGCCAACGGCACCCGGACCGTCTCGGGGCGAACCCCGTCGAAGGATTCGCCGTATTCGAGGGCGGCCTCGGCGCCACGGTCGACGACCGCGTCGACGATGGGACGCACCTTCGGCACCACCGCGTCGACGTCGACGCCACCCCGTGGCAACACGGCGCGAAGTCGGGCGGCGGAGAGCTGATCGCCACGCAGGTCGATGCGGGACATCAGCAGGGACGAGTCGGTCACGCCGTCTATTGTCCCAGAGCAGACAAATCAGAATCCGGGAGCCGCCATGTCGCCGTCCACCTCGCGAGAAGACCACCCGAACCACGCCCCTGGCGTGCCGATGATCATGCCCGTTTGGCTCGAGCGCTTTCAGATCAAGTACGTCAACCCGCTGCTCCGACCGCTGTCGAAGCGGATGCCAGGATTCGCGGTGATCGCGCATCGCGGCCGTACCTCTGGCAAGGAGTACGAGACGATCGTGACGGCCTATCGCAAGGACGACGTGCTGGCGATCGGGCTGGTCCACGGGAAGACGAACTGGGTCAAGAACGTGCTCGCCGCGGGCGAGGCAGACATCCACGTCGGCCGCAAGGACCTGCACCTGGTGAACCCGCGGTTGCTTCCCGTTGGCACCGTCGACGCGACGCTCCCGCGCATTCCGCAGATGCTTGCCAACCGGCAGGGCACCTTCGTCGCCGACATCGCGTAAAACTCCGTTGAGCTGACCACGGCTCTCCTGCGACACTTCGCGACATGGCACTCGACATGTGGCTCGCGTTCGTCGTCGCGGCAATCCTGATCGCGATCTCCCCCGGCGCGGGTGCGATTCAGGCGATGGCCACCGGCATGACCCACGGGGTGCGGCGCGGCTACTGGAGCATCGCCGGCATGGAGATCGGTCTGATGCTTCAACTCTCGCTGGTCGCCATCGGCCTCGGCGCCGCGGTGGCCAGTTCGGTCGTCGCGTTCAACGTGGTCAAGTGGATCGGCGTGCTCTATCTCGGGTATCTCGCGGTAAGGCAGTGGCGGTCGGTGACGACCGACCTGCGCACCAAGATCGAGACGACGGTGGACGGCGGCCGCCTCGGGCTGCTGACGCGAGGCTTCCTGGTCAACGCCACCAACCCCAAGAGTCTGGTGTTCTTCCTGGCGGTCCTTCCGCAGTTCGTGGTCCCGACTGCGCCGCTGCTTCCGCAGTATCTGGCGATCGGCGTGACGATGGTGGCCGTCGACCTGGTCGTGATGGGTCTCTACACGGGCCTCGCGGTGCGGCTCGTCGAGTGGCTTCACACCCCTCGGCAGCAGACCATTCTCAACCGGGTCTTCTCGGGGTTGTTCGCCACGGCCGCCGTGGTGCTGTCGCTGATGCGTCGGTCCGCGACGGCGTGACGACAACCCGAAACTGACGCGGTAGTCTGTTTCTGGCAAATGCGCAGCGCTGTCGGTAAACGTATGTTTATCCAGCGCGCGTCCCGTGGTACAGGCATCTAGCCGCCACGGCCAGAATCGATCCGGGAGATCTTCAGCGATGACCACTGCTCCGCGAAAGTCCTTGTTCACGGCCGTGATTGCGACGGGAATGCTTGCCGCCACCACGTCGGCAACGGCGGCGACGGGGACTTCGCCGTCCGACGGACCCCATGTCACGACGGCAGCGAGTCGACCCGTCGCAGCCCCGCTGTTTCAGCCGCCGTCAATTTTGGCAAGTATTCAGCCGGCCCCGCAGCCCACCGCGCTGCTCGCCGCCGCCACGACCCCGCCGCAGGCTACCCAACCCCCTGCGGCCGACTTCCACCGCCGCGACACCACGCCCGCCGCACCCGGCAAGTTCGCCCCCACCGTCCTGGTCGGCCCGGCGACCGCCGACGTCGGGCGCGCGGCACCGAGCGCGACGGGCCAGCCGACCGTCCCGAACCAGGCATTTGGTGACCTCGTCGGCTCGGTCTACGCGGTCTTCGTCTCCAACGGCGGGCCGGGTCAGAACGGCGGACTTCTCGTCGGCAACGGAGGACCCGGATTGCTGCCGGGACAGGCCGGCGGCAACGGCGGGCTGCTGCTCGGAAACGGTGGCGACGGGGCGAGTGGAGCCCGCGGCGGCTTCGGCGGCAACGGCGGCAACGCCGGCCTGTTCGGCAACGGCGGCAAGGGCGGCACCGGATCGCTGAGCGTCGTCGCCATCGGACCTGCCAACGCCGGCCGAGGCGGAAACGGTGGCAACGGCGGACTGATCGCAGGAACCGGCGGCGCCGGAGGCGACGGTGGAGTGGCATACAGCGGCAGCGGCACCGTCAGCGGCAGCGGCACCGCGAGTGGCGGCGCGGGCGGCGCAGGTGGCCGGGGCGGGCTCACCTCCGGCGACGGTGGCGCGGGTGGCCGTGGCGGCGAGGCCAACAGTGCCGTCGGATTCGCCGCAGGCGGCAGCGGCGGCGCGGGCGGTGCGTCGGGACGCAGTGGAACGGGCGGCACCGGCGGAGCAGGCGGCACCGCCACGGGCACCACGGGTGCACGCGGAGGAGACGGCGGACGGGGTGGCGACACCACTGCAGGCAAGGGCGGCAAGGGCGGCGCAGGTGGAAGCGCCACCTCGACGACCGGATCGGCCGCCAAGGGTGACGACGGCGCCGACGGCAAGGGCACCGCCGACTGACGAGCTACTTGCAGCGTTCGATGACGGCGTTGTTCTGGGTGTCCGCGGTGCGCAGCCGGGCCGCTTGCTCCGGATCGGTGTTCGGCGATCCCGCTGTGGCGGCCGCGCCGATGTCGAGAAGCGTGTTGGCAAACTCCTTGACGGCGCCGGCCAGCTCGGTCGGCGTCGCGGGGTCCAGACGGGTGATCAGGTACTGGCCGCCGTCCGACAGCGACACCCGCGCGTTGGCTGCGACGGCAAGGGACCCGGCGACGTCGGCTTCACCGCCGGGGATCTGAAGGTTGGTGTTGAGCGAGACGCCCCTGCGCACCAGATCGGTTGCGGCGCAGATCGCGGTCTTCGCGTCGTTCTGCTGTGCGGCGGTGTAGGTCGGCTCGGCGGGGCCACTCGACGTGGGCCGCAACACCGCCCACGCGGATAGGCCGACCGCGACCACCGACAGAACCAAGGCGACGATGGGGATGACGCGCTGAGTGGGAGGCTGTTCGCTGGTCGACATGGCTGCAGCCTAGCTGGCTGGCTACAGATCGAGGCCGACGTCGAGAACCCGGACCGAATGGGTCAGCGCGCCGACCGCGAGGAAGTCGACGCCGGTGCCGGCATAGGCGGAGGCGTTGTCGAGCGAAAGATTGCCCGACGACTCCAGCAAAACCCCCGGGGCAGAGGCCGCGCGCCGCTGAACCGCCATCTGCGTCATCCAGACGGGGAAGTTGTCCAGCAGCACCAGCGGCGTGACGCCGAGGTCCTCGCCGAGGATCTGGTCGAGCTGTTCGAGCGAGTCGACCTCGACCTCGACCGGCACGTCGGGCGCCATCTCGCGGACGGCATGTAGCGCCGCCACCACCGAGCCCGCGGCGGCGACGTGGTTGTCCTTGATCAACGCCGCATCCCCAAGTCCCATCCGGTGGTTGACGCCCCCGCCGACCCGCACCGCGTACTTCTGGAGTACGCGGAGTCCGGGAAGCGTCTTGCGGGTGTCGCGAATCTTGGCGCCGGTGCCCTCGACGGCCTCGACCCACGCCGCGGTGGTGCTGGCGATGCCGGACAGGTGGCACACCAGGTTGAGCATCGTGCGTTCCGCGGTGAGCAGACCCCGCGTCGGCGCCTCCAGCACCAGCATGGCGTCGCCGGGTTCCAGACGCGTTCCGTCGGCGACGCGGGACAGCACCCCGTACTCCCCCTGGCCGATCACCTGATCGAGGACCAGCAGTGCGACGTCGACGCCAGCGGCGACTCCGCTCTGCCTGCTCACCATGGCGGCCTTCGTCGTGGCGTCGGCGGCGACGGTCGCCAGCGACGTCACGTCCGGCCCGTAGCGGAGGTCCTCGGCGAGGCCGCGTTCGACGGCCGCCCGTGCCTCGGCGCGTTCGTCGTCCGTCAGATTCGTTGAGCTGGGATTCATCAGCAGCACACCTCGGCGTCGAGTCGGACGTTGGCGCTCACCGCACGCGCCGGGTCGGTGTCGGGATGGTCGGCGCGGTGGTGGCATCCCCGCGACTCGCGACGAGCCAGCGCGGCCGCCACGACCACCGACGCGGTGGCGGTCAGTGCGGCGTCCTCGAAGGCGTTGCGGGAGTCCATGTTTCGAGGTTGGGCCGCGTCGATCAGCTCGGCGACCAGGCTCAAGCCCTCGGCGTCACGCACGACCGAGGCGTTGCGCGTCATGGCGCGTTGCAGCTCCGCGCGGTGCGACGCCACCCTGGCGACGGGTTCGACTTCGGCGCGCGGCGACCCCGCGTCCGCGGCGTGGTCGGCGGCTGCCGCGCCGGCCCGACGGCCGACGACGAGACCTTCGAGGAGGCTGTTCGAGGCCAACCGGTTCGCGCCGTGCATCCCGGTGCGGGCCACCTCACCGGCGGCGAAGAGTCCCGCCAATTCGGTGCGCCCGTACACGTCGGTGACGACGCCTCCGCAGCTGTAGTGCGCACCGGGTACCACCGGGATCAACGCCGAGGTGGCGTCGACGCCGACGGCGAGGCAGGCGGCGTTGACGGTGGGGAATCTGCGGGCGAAGTCGGGGACGGCGCGCGCGTCGAGGTAGACGCAGGGGTCACCGGTCAGGGAGAGGCGTTCGTCGACTGCCGCGGCCACCACGTCGCGCGGCGCGAGGTCGCCCATCGGGTGGACGCCCGCCGTCACCGAATCGCCGCGGGCGTCGACGAGCACCGCGCCTTCACCGCGAAGGGCCTCGGTGATCAGCGGCCGCCGACCGCCCGCGTTCCCGGTGAACAGCATGGTCGGGTGGAACTGGATGAATTCGACGTCGCCGACGGGAAGTCCGGCCCACAATGCAAGGGCGATGCCGTCGCCCGTCGACCCCTCCGGATTGGTCGTCGCCGAGTACAGGTGGCCGAGGCCACCGGTGGCGAGGATGACCGAGGGGGCATGGATCACACCGAGGCCGTCGTCACTGCGGACGAGCACCCCGGTGACGGCGTCGCCGTCGCGAACGATCTGCAGCGCAACGTGATTCAGCCGGACGTCGAGGGTGTTGGCGGCGTGGTCGAGGGCGCGTTGGACCTCTGCCCCGGTCGCGTCCCCGCCGGCGTGGACGATGCGGCGACGGGAGTGTCCGCCTTCCCGGGTCAACGACCACCGGCCCGGCGCCGACTCGTCGAACCGTGCACCGAAGTCGACGAGTTCCGCCACCGCGGGGTAACCGTCGGCCACGACGGACGTGACCGCCTCTGGGTCGCACAGGCCTCCGCCCGCGGCGATGGTGTCGGCGACGTGTGCCTCGACGCTGTCGTCGGTGCGCGGCACGACGACGGCGATGCCGCCCTGGGCGTAGAACGTCGCGGTCGCACCCTCGGCGCGAGATGCCTTGCTGAGCACCACGACCCGGCTGCCCCTACGGTGCGCCGCCAGGGCCGCGGCCAGTCCGGCGACACCGGTCCCGACGACGACGACGTCGGCCCGCTGCTGCCACAGACCGGAACCGCCGCAGCCCGTCATTCTCCGCCGCCGGGCTGCCCGATCTCGATCATGCGCTGCACGCTGAGGCGACCCGCGGCGGCCACCTCTGGGTCGACGTGCACCTCGTCGGCACCCTCCACCAGGCACCGTAGCAACGCGGCGGGGGTGATCATCTTCATGTACGTGCAGGACGCCCGGTCGTTGACGGCCTGGAAGTCGACTTCTGGTGCGGCACGGCGCAATTGGTGCAACATGCCGATCTCGGTTGCCACCAGGACCTGGCGGGCGCTGGTCTTGCGCGCGGCGTCGAGCATGCCTCCCGTTGACAGGATCTTCACGCGGTCGTCGGGGACGGCGCCTTCTCCGGCCAGGTACAGCGCCGAGGTGGCGCAGCCGCACTCGGGGTGGACGTACAGTTCGGCGTCCGGGTGGGCCTTGGCCTGGGCGGCGAGTTCGTCGCCGTTGATGCCGGCGTGCACGTGGCACTCACCGGCCCAGACGTGCAGATTCTTGCGGCCGGTGACCCGACGGACGTGTGCGCCGAGGAACTGGTCGGGGCAGAAGAGCACCTCGCGGTCCTCGGGGATGGAGGCCACCACCTCGACCGCGTTGGACGACGTGCAGCAGATGTCGGTTAGCGCCTTCACGGCTGCGGTGGTGTTGACGTAGGAGACCACCACCGCGTCGGGGAACTCGTCCTTCCAGGCCCGAAGGTCGTCGGCGGTGATCGAGTCGGCCAACGAGCAACCGGCCCGCTGATCCGGGATCAGCACCGTCTTCTCGGGACTGAGGATCTTGGCGGTCTCGGCCATGAAGTGCACGCCGCAAAACACGATGGTGTCCTCGGCCGCCTCGGCGGCGATCCTGGACAGCGCCAGCGAGTCCCCGACGTGGTCGGCCACGTCCTGGATGGCGGGCAACTGATAGTTGTGCGCGAGAAGGGTTGCGCCGCGCAGGTCGGCGAGGCGTCGCACCTCGGCCGCCCAGGCCTCGTCGGCGACGACGCCGCCGTAGCCGGCGGGACCGTTCGTGATCTGCTCGGTGAGATCCAGTACCGCCATGGCCGCTCCTTTGATCCTGACGGGGTTTTCGACTTATGATCGAAAACATGCCCAATATTAGCACTGCGCACGAGGTGCTGGCCGTCGTGTTTCAAGTTCGACGGCTCGCAACTCGAAACCCACAGCTCAGCGTGTTGCTATGGGAGCGGGCCATGGAACCCGAGCGCGGCGCATGGTCCCTTCCCGGCGGCGGCCTCCGGCACGACGAAGACATGACGAGTTCGGTTCGCCGTCAACTCGCCGAGAAGGTCGACCTGCGCGAACTGACCCACCTCGAACAACTCGCGGTGTTCTCCGACCCGGACAGGGTGCCAGGGCCGCGCACCATCGCTTCGACGTTCCTCGGCTTGGTGCCCTCCCCCGCGACCCCCGAACTGCCGCCCGACACCCGGTGGCACCCGGTGAACGCGCTGCCGCCGATGGCGTTCGACCACCGCCCGATGATCACCCACGCCCACGCCAGACTGATCGCCAAGCTGTCCTACACCAACATCGGATTTGCCTTGGCACCAAGGGAATTCGCGCTCTCAACCTTGAAGGACGTCTACGACGCCGCGCTCGGCTACCAGGTCGACGCCACCAACCTGCAACGTGTCCTCGCGCGGCGCGGCGTCATCGTCCCGACCGGCACCACCGCAAAATCAGGCCGAAGTGGCGGCCGGCCCGCCGCCATGTACCGCTTCACCGAAGCGCAATACCGCGTCACCGACGAGTTCGCCGCCCTGCGTCCCCCGACCTGATGACGACGACATGGCAAACACGCCTTAATTGGCTTTGACGACCACGTGACCCACAATGGCCGGATGGACTTTGGCAGTGCTGCCGTCTCGACCGGTGCCGAATGGATCGGGCGACCGACTCATGAAGAGCTACGTCGCAAGACAAGGCCGCTGCGTCCCGAAGCCGACCAGTTCTACCTCCCACCTGCTGGATTCGAGCACGCCAAGGCGGGCACCGTGCTGCGGTCCCGCGACGTCGAGCTGGCCTTTCTCGGCCTGATCCCCCAGAAACTCGTCGCCACCCAGCTGCTCTACCGCTCGACGGACCTCAACGGTCTCCCGCAGGCTGTCGCGACGACGGTCGTGGTGCCCGCCGACCGGCCCGCTGGCAGCAAGGGACCGATCCTGTCCTACCAATGCGCCATCGACGCCGTGGCTAGCAGCTGTTTCCCGTCCTACGCTCTGCGGCGCGGCGCGAAGGCCACCGGAGCCCTCGCCCAAGTCGAGTTCCTGCTGGTCTCCGCCGCCCTCGCCGAGGGATGGGCGGTGTCGATCCCCGACCACGAGGGGCCACTGGGAATCTGGGGCGCCCCCTATGAACCCGGCTACCACGTGCTGGACGGTCTGCGGGCCGCGCTGAACACCGAAGCCCTCAACCTGTCCCCCGAGGCTCCCATGGGGCTGTGGGGCTATTCCGGCGGCGGACTGGCCACCGCCTGGGCCACCGAGGTGCACGCCAGCTACGCGCCCGAACTCAACGTGGTCGGCGCAGTCCTCGGCTCGCCGGTCGGCGACCTCGGCCACACCTTCCGTCGGCTCAACGGCAGCTTCTACTCCGGGCTACCCGCGATGGTGGTCGCCGCCCTCTCACACGTCTACCCCGACCTGGACCGCGTGATCAAACAGCACGTCACGGTCGAGGGCAAGACCATGCTGACCGACATCCAGCAGATGACGACCGCCAAGGCCGTCATCAAGCTGATCGGCAAGGACATGGGCAACATGGTCGACGAGCCGCTGGAGAACATCCTTCGCAGCCCGGAGGTGCAGCACGTCTTCGACAGCATCAAGCTCGGCACCGCGGCGCCGGGCTTCCCCGTGCTCGTCGTGCAGGCCGTCCACGACCGCATCGTGTCCGTCGCCGACATCGACGAGCTGACCGAGACCTACAGCACGGGCGGCGCCGACGTCACCTACCACCGCGACATGTTTAGCGAGCACATGCTGCTGCATCCGCTGTCGGCTCCGATGACGCTGCGCTGGTTGCGGGACCGGTTCGCCGGACGGCCGCCGAGCAGCCAGCGGGCCAGGACCAAGTGGCCGACGATGCTGAACCCGTCCACCTACCGGGGAATGCTCCGGCTCGGGCTCATTTCGGCAAAGGTGGCCACGGGTCGGAAGGTGGATCGGCTTCCGCTGTCTGAGCTGGACCAGTAGCCGGACTGACCAGGTACGCCACCTCGACGGGCGGCCACCCACCCAGATCGTCCCGTTTGGTCGACAGCGCACAGATCGCGTAGACCAGTGCGGCCACCCCCGCAGGGATGACGAGCGACGCCGCGATCTGAAACGGGCCGTGGCCGAAGAACACCGCGGGGGCTTCGTGCACGTAGAAGACGCGATGCTCGGGAGTGACCGGCGCCGTCGCCACGTCGACCACACCATGGCGCCAACGGGCCACCACCGCCCCGACACCGGCCGCAGCACCCGCCGCCGCGAGTGAACCGATCGACAGCGCGCCGACCATCACGGGTCCACGATGCGGCCGCCACTGCCACGCCGCGACCGCGGCCGTCACGGCCATCACGAACAGCAACCCGGTCATGACGAAGGCACCGAGGAACAGCAGGTCGGACTCGTCGCCGACGTAACCCCGCACCCGGTCGCCGGCCTTCGTCAAGGCGATCACCAGGTTGATCGGCGGCGCCAGAAACGCCCACGCCACCCCGATGACGACGCCGACGCCGACGAGGGCAAGCACTACCCGGATCGCAGCCTGCAGATGCGAAAGACGAGGTGGCGCAATCGTGTTCGCGGTCACCGCTGCGTCTCCAGGTCCTTGGAGTCCAGCTCGCCGTGCCGTGAGCACTTCGCCGACCACCCGTCGGGGCGCACTTGGACGATCATTCGCCGGCCACAGTCGGAACAGAATCTTGGCGGTTCGAGGCCGAGTTGGGCGGCCGCTGGCGTGCTGCCACCCTCTGGCTCGCCGGTGTAGACGTTGAACTTGGTTGGCATCGCTGGCTCGCCGGTCTACAGCGTCGCGTTGAGTGCCTTGATCGGCATCTGCAGATCGTTGAGCAACTCGAGATCGGACTCCGCGGGACGGCCAAGGGTGGTCAGGTAGTTGCCGACGATGACGGCGTTGATGCCACCGAGGATGCCCTGCTTGGCGCCGAGGTCGCCGAGGGTGATCTCGCGGCCGCCTGCGAAGCGCAGCATCGTGCGAGGCATCGCCAGCCGGAAGGCGGCGACGGCCCGCAGTGCGTCGGAGGCCGGAAGCACCTCGAGATCGCCGAACGGGGTGCCGGGACGCGGGTTCAAGAAGTTCAGCGGGACCTCGTGCGGGTTGAGCTCGGCGAGGTTGGCGGCGAACTCCGCCCGCTGCTCCAACGACTCACCCATGCCGAGGATGCCGCCGCAGCAGACCTCCATGCCGGCCGCGCGCACCATCTCGAGGGTGCCCCAGCGCTCCTCCCACGTGTGGGTGGTGACGACGTTGGTGAAGTAGGACCGCGCCGTCTCCAGATTGTGGTTGTAGCGGTGCACGCCCATCGCGGCGAGCTGGTCGACCTGCTCCTGGGTCAGCATGCCCAGCGAGCACGCGATCTGGATGTCGACCTCGTTGCGAATGGCTTCGATGCCCGCGGCGACCTGGGCCAGCAGGCGCTCGTCGGGTCCGCGGACGGCGGCGACGATGCAGAACTCGGTGGCTCCGGACTTGGCGGTCTGCTTGGCCGCCTCGACCAGGCTGGGAATGTCGAGCCACGCGCTGCGCACGGGCGAGGCGAACAGCCCCGACTGCGAACAGAAGTGGCAATCCTCGGGGCAACCGCCGGTCTTGAGGCTGATGATGCCCTCGACCTCGACGTCGGGTCCGCACCACTTCATCCGCACGTCGTGAGCCAGCGCGAGCAGGTCCTCGAGCCGGTCGTCGGACAGCTGAAGCACCGCAAGCACCTGCTCCTGGGTGAGGCCCTCGCCGCGTTCGAGCACTTGCTCTCGAGCCAGACTCAACACGTCCGCGCCTACCTCTGAAGCTGCCTGCGTCACTACGTACTCCTCCTGCACCATGAACTTGAACGGTGTTTAGGCTACAGGGGTGCAACAGGTCCGACGCCACGCCCGTTCAGATGTGGTCGACAAGGCTGCTCAGCTCCTCGACGACTACGGAATCGCCGACCTCACGATGCGGCGGCTGGCGCGCGAACTCGGCCTCACCCCCGGCGCGCTCTACTGGCACTTCGCCGACAAGCAGGCACTGCTTGGCGCGGTGGCCGACCGGATCCTAGCCTCGACGGCGACGGCCCAAGACGGTCCGTGGGTCCAACGGGTGCACCTCATCTGCACGGGCCTGCGCAACGCGCTGCTGTCGACCACCGACGGAGCCGAGTTGGTGTCGGCCAGTTTCGCCGCAGGCAAGTCCGAGCTGATGACCGAGCTCCTCGACCGGCTCACGACCGCCGCGGCCGAGGCGGGTATCGATTCGTCGCACGCCGACCTGGCAGCCAGATCGGTGCTCTACTACGTACTCGGCTTCACCGCCGACGAGCAGTCCCGGCTGCAGTGGGACGCCGCGGGCGCGCTGCCCGAGACCCAGTCGGTGATGGCGACGGATCCCAACGGGCGCTTCGCCTTTGGGCTTCGTCTTCTGGTAGACGGGATAGCCGCGCACGCGTCGGGCTCAGGTGATCAGGGTGTCGACCCTGGCGTCGCCGTCCCAGCGCCGTAACCCGGCGAACGTGCCGTCGGCCGCCTCCGCGTAGACGGCGTCCAGCGCCGCCCCGAGATCGGCGGGCGCCAACCGGCGGGCCAACGTCACGTGCGGCGTCCACTGCCCGGGACGCGCATGCGGAAACGGGCCAGACGGCATGTGCGGACCGCAGATCGCGTCGACCGACTCGTGCACGCGAAGCAACCCGGCGTCCGGCACGATCAGCCGCGCCAGGACCAGGGTCTTCCGCCCGAACACCACGGGGGCGCCGATCCGGCAGGGCAACGGAAGCCGCCCGGCCAGTTCCCGCAGGGCCACGTCGACGCCCGCGTCGATCCGCTCGGCAACGGTCAGCGTCACGTGCGGCCGATTGGTCGGCGACCGGTGGTGTGCCTGGCTGGGCAGCCCTGCCTCGACGAGAGCGGCCCACTGTCGTCGGATGGCGTGCTCGGCGTCGGAGTCGAACAGCAACTCGACGGAATGGGCCATGTCCTAGAGGCTCCGCACCCACTCGGTCGTGAACGCGCCCGCGCTGAGCTCGGCGAAGGCCTGCGGCGCCAGCGCGCCCGCTCCACTCGGCAGCGCCGCGCGGACCTCGGCGATGTGGCCGAGGGCGACGCGGTTGGAGGCCTCGGCGACGCCGGGCTCGGACGGCCAGGCGCCGACGACCAGGCCGGCACATGGAATACGCGCTGCCGCAAGGGCTTCCACGGTCAGTGCGGCATGGTTGAGCGTCCCAAGCCCCGGGCGTGCCACCACGAGCACCGCCGCGTCGAGGTCGGTCGCCAGGTCCCGAAGCGTCACCCCGTCGGCACCGAGTTCGACCAGGAGGCCACCCGCACCCTCGACGACGACCAACCGGCCGGGCCGGACGACGCCCTCGACGAGACCGACCAACTCGGCCCTCGTCGGCAGCGGCAACCCCGCCCGCTCCGCCGCGGCAACCGGGGCCAGCGGCTCGGGGTATCGCCAGCCGGGGACGAGGACGTCGACGCCGGAGAGCAGGCCCACCTCCCTGAGATCGTCGTCTCCGTCGGCGACCCCGGTCTGGACGGGCTTGCACACCGCGACGTCCATGCCGGCCAGTCGGGCGTGGCACGCCAGCGCCGCCGTCACGACGGTCTTGCCGACACCGGTGTCGGTGCCGGTCACGATGAGCGTGCTCATCCGCGGACCGCGGCCAGCACGTCGACCAGCACGCGACACGCAAGCTCGATCTCGTCGGAGGTCAGCGACGCCCGCGCCGTCAGCCGCAGCCGCGACGTACCTACCGGCACCGACGGCGGACGGAAGCAGCCGACCCGCAGCCCACGGTCCAGACACGCCGTGGCGGCGGCCAGCGCCACCTCCGGCTCACCGAGGACGACCGACACGACCGCCGACTCCGGGATGTCGGTCACGCCGCAGGCCGCGGCCAGCGTGGCGGCATGGCCAAGCACGGCGCCGGCCCGCCACGGTTCGTCGACCAACACTTCGAGAGCGGCCAGCGCCGCTCCGACCGCAGCGGGCGCGATGCCGGTGTCGAAGATGAACGGGCGCGCGGCGTCCACCAGATGGGCGCGAACCGCGGCCGGACCCAGCACGACCCCACCCTGGCTGCCGAGCGCCTTCGACAGCGTCGTCGTCACGACCACGTCGGGCGCTCCTGCCAGCCCCACCTCGGCGACCAGGCCGCGTCCACCGTCGCCGCGCACCCCGAGCCCATGGGCCTCGTCGACGATCAGCAGCGCGCCGTTGCGGCGGCACACGTCGTGCAGGTCCCGCAGCGGCGCCAGCACGCCGTCGGCACTGAACACCGAGTCGGTGACCACGACGGCGCGTTCCTCGGCCCTGTCCCGAAGAGCGGCGTCGACGGCGTCGACGTCACGGTGCGGCGTGACCACGACCCGTGCCCTCGACAACCGGCAGGCGTCGACGAGCGAGGCATGGGTCAGGGCGTCGGACACCACCACGGAGCCGGGCCCGGACAGCGACACCACGGCCCCGAGGTTGGCGGTGTAGCCGGAGGAGAAGACCAAGGCGGACTCGGCGCCGACGAACTCGGCCAACGCGGTCTCGAACCGTTCGTGCAGCGCGGTGTTGCCGGTCACCAAGCGCGAGCCCGTCGAGCCCGCGCCCCAGGTCTGCAGCGCTCGGACGCCACCGGCGACGACGCGAGGATGGTGCGACAACCCGAGGTAGTCGTTGGAGGCCAAGTCGAGACCGGCGTCCTCGGCCTGCCGCACGCGCAGCGACCGGCGCAGACCGGCCGCGCGGCGCTGCTGCTCGACGTCGTCGAGCCAGGCCAGCGGGGAGATCATTGCACGCGTCACGCCTGGACCCTTCCGAACCGACACAGCCACCTGAACGCCGTTCAGGTTAGCGCACGCGCCACACCAACCATCGCCGAGCAGATCGTCGCCACCTCGTCGGGCGTGCACACGTACGGCGGCATCGCGTACACCAGATTGCGGAACGGGCGCAGCCACACGCCGTGCGCCATGGCAGCCGCGGTGGCCACCGCCATGTCGACCGGCTGCCGCATCTCGACCACACCGATCGCGCCGAGCACCCGCACGTCGGCCACCCCGGCGAGCTCCCGCGCGGGGGCCAGCCCGGACTGCAGCCCTGCCTCGATCTCGCCGACTCGGGCTCGCCAGTCCTGGCCGAGAAGCAGCTCCACCGACGCCACCGACACCGCACACGCCAGGGCGTTCGCCATGAACGTCGGTCCGTGCATCAACGCGCCCGGCTCGCCGTTGCTGATCGTCGCGGCGACCTCACCGGTGCACAGCGTCGCAGCCAGCGTCAGGTATCCCCCGGTCAACGCCTTCCCGACGCACATCACGTCCGGTAGGACGCCCGCATGATCGGCGGCGAACAATTCGCCAGTCCGACCGAAACCGGTCGCGATCTCGTCGAAGATCAGCAGCACGTCGTGCCGGGTGCAGGCGGCCCGCAGATCACTCAGATGGCGAGGATCGTGAAACCGCATCCCACCCGCGCCCTGCACCACCGGTTCGACGATGACCGCCGCCACCTCGTCGGCACGGGCGGCGAGCAACTCCTCGAACGCTGCGCCGTAGGCAGGGTCGTACTCTCCTGGCACCTGCGGCGCGAAGATCTGCGACACCAACACGTCGGACCAGATGGAGTGCATGCCGCCGTCGGGATCGCACACGCTCATCGGCGTGAACGTGTCGCCGTGATATCCGCCACGCCACGTCATCAGCCGATGCTTGCCCGGCTTGCCTCGGCTGCGCTGGAACTGCAGGGCCATCTTGGCCGCCACCTCGACGGCCACCGACCCGGAATCACTGAAGAACACGGTGTCCAGACCCTCGGGGGTGATCTCGACCAGCAACTGGGCGAGGCGGGCCGCGGGTTCGTGGGTCAAACCGCCGAACATCACGTGGTTCATCGTCGCCAGCTGGCGGGTGATCGCCTCGTCGAGCACGGGATGACCGTGTCCGTGGATCGCCGTCCACCACGAGCTCATCGCGTCGATCAGGTCGACGCGCCGTCCGTCGTCGACGACGGTGATCGACGTGCCCTTGGCCGCGACGGCCACCACGGGCGGGGTCGCGTCGGCCGCGATCCTGCTGTACGGATGCCACACGTGCGCGGCGTCGACCGCACTGATCTCGGCAGGCGTCAGCGGCGGCATGGAACCACCATCCCCCAGGACGAGCGGTCCTGACAAAACGGCCGTATCGCCGCGCGTTGGGTAGATTGTCCGACGACCATGTTGACCCTCTCTCCAGCCCGGGCGGCGCCTGACACCGAATCCGGCTCAGCCCAGCGCGCCGTCATGGGCAGCAGGGCGTCCGGCTTCTACCGGCACGACCTCGACGGGCTGCGGGGCGTCGCGATCGCGCTCGTCGCGGTCTTCCACATCTGGTTCGGCAGGGTCTCGGGCGGCGTCGACGTGTTCCTGGCGCTGTCCGGGTTCTTCTTCGGCGGTCGCCTGCTGCGCACCGCGCTGACCCCCGGCTCGTCGCTGTCGCCCGTCCCCGAGGTCAAACGGCTGATCCGTCGCCTGCTGCCCGCACTGGTGGTGGTCCTCGCCGCCTCGGCCGTGCTGACGATCCTCATCCAGCCGGAGACGCGCTGGGAGACCTTCGCCGATCAAAGCCTCGCCAGCCTCGGCTACTACCAGAACTGGGAGCTGGCCAACACGGCGTCGAACTACCTGCGCGCGGGCGAGGCCGTCAGCCCGCTTCAGCACATCTGGTCGATGTCGGTCCAGGGCCAGTTCTACATCGCGTTCCTTGCGCTGGTGTTCGGCTTCGCCGTCGCCTTCCGCCGAGTCCTGCGCTCCCACACCAGGACTGCGCTCATCGTCGTACTCGCCGCGCTGACGATCGCGTCGTTCGTCTACGCGGTCATCGCGCACGACGCCGATCAGTCCAGGGCGTACTACGACAGCTTCGCCAGAGGTTGGGAACTGCTGCTGGGCGCACTGGTCGGGGCGCTGGTGCCGTACGTGAAGTGGCCGATGTGGCTGCGCTCGACGATCGCCGTCGTCGCGCTGGCGGCAATCCTGTCGTGCGGCGCGCTGATCGACGGCGTCAAGGAGTTCCCTGGGCCGTGGGCGCTGGTGCCCGTCGGCGCGACCATCCTGTTCATCCTCAGCGGCGCCAACCGGATGGCCGACCCGCACCTCTCATCGGTCGGCGGTCGGTTGCCCGCCGTCAGCCGGCTGCTCGCGACCAAGCCGTTGGTCTCGCTCGGCTCGATGGCCTACTCCCTGTACCTGTGGCACTGGCCGCTGCTGATCTTCTGGCTGGCCTATTCGGGCGACACCCGCGCCGACTTCCTCGACGGCGCGATCGTCCTGCTGGTCTCGGGCGTGCTGGCCTGGCTGACGACGAAGTACGTCGAAGAGCCTCTGCGACTGCGGGGGGCGGCCACCGCCACCCAACCGAAGCAGGTCACCGTCATTCCGCTGCGCACCAGGCTGAGGCGCCCCACGATCGTGCTCGGTTCGATCGTCACGCTGCTCGGCGTCGCGTTGACCGCCACGTCGTTCACCTGGCGCGAGCACATGACCATCCAGCGCGCCAACGGCAAGGAGTTGTCGGGACTCTCGTCGCGGGACTACCCGGGTGCGCGGGCGCTGATCAACAACGCCAGGGTGCCGAAGTTGCCGATGCGGCCCACCGTCCTCGAAGCCAAGGACGACCTGCCGATCTCCACCACGCAGGGCTGCATCAGTGACTTCGCCAACATCGACGTCATCAACTGCACTTACGGCGACCAATCCGCGACGAGGACCATCGCCGTCGCGGGCGGGTCACACGCCGAGCACTGGATCACCGCGTTGGACCTGCTGGGCCGCATGCATCACTTCAAGGTCGTGACCTACCTCAAGATGGGCTGCCCGTTGACCACCGAGGAGAACCCACTCGTGATGGGTGACAACCGGGCCTACCCGAACTGTCGCGAGTGGAACGAGAAGGTGATGCCAAAGCTGATCTCCGACCACCCCGACTACGTCTTCACCACGTCGACCCGGCCGTGGAACATCAAGGACGGCGACGTCATGCCGAGCTTCTACCTCGGCATCTGGCAGGAACTCTCCGACGCCCGCATTCCCATCCTGGCGATGCGAGACACCCCGTGGCTGGTCAAGGACGGCAAGCCGTTCTTCCCCGCCGACTGTCTGGCCGACGGCGGCGACGCCATCTCCTGCGGCATCAAACGCTCCGAGGTACTGTCCGACCACAACCCCACTCTCGACTACCTCGCGCGGTTCCCTATGCTCAAGCCGCTCGACATGAGCAATGCGGTGTGTCGCCAGGACTACTGCCGAGCGGTGGAGGGAAACGTGTTGATATACCACGATTCTCATCACATCTCCGCCACGTACATGCGCACCATGACCGCAGAACTGGGACGTCAGATCGCCATCGCCACCGGCTGGTGGTGACCGGTGGTCTCCGCAGTGTGGCCGGGTGCCGCGTACCCCCTCGGCGCAACCTATGACGGTGCGGGCACCAACTTCTCGCTGTTCTCCGAAGTCGCCGAGAAGGTCGAGCTGTGCCTGATCGGCAAGGACGGTAGCGAGGAGCGAATCAACCTCGACGAGGTCGACGGCTACGTATGGCACGCCTACCTGCCCGCCGTCACCCCCGGCCAGCGGTACGGCTTCCGCGTGCACGGTCCGTGGGATCCCGCTGCCGGGCAACGCTGCGACTCCTCGAAGCTGCTCCTCGACCCGTACGGCAAGTCCTTCCACGGCGACTTCGACTTCACCCAGGCGTTGTTCTCCTACGACCTGGAAGCCGACGACCTCGCCATCGGCGGGACCCCGCCGCGGGTCGACTCGCTGGGCCACACCATGACCAGCGTCGTCATCAACCCGTTCTTCAACTGGGGGTCGGATCGCTCACCCGGCACCCCGTACCACGAAACGGTGATCTACGAGGCGCACGTGAAGGGGATGACCCAGACCCACCCGGGAATCCCGGAGGATCAGCGCGGCACCTACGCGGGGCTGAGCCACCCCGTGATCATCGAACACCTCAAGTCGCTAAACGTGACGGCAATCGAACTGATGCCGGTACACCAGTTCATGCACGACCACCGGTTGATCGAGCTCGGCCTGCGAAACTACTGGGGCTACAACACCTTTGGATTCTTCGCGCCGCACCACCAGTACGCGTCCAACCAGACCGCCGGCGGAGCCGTCGCCGAATTCAAGAACATGGTGCGGTCCTTCCACGCGGCGGGCATCGAGGTGATCCTCGACGTGGTCTACAACCACACCGCCGAGGGCAACCACCTGGGACCGACGATCAACTTCCGGGGCATCGACAACGCCGGCTACTACCGGCTGCTCGACGGTGACCTCAAGCACTACAAGGACTTCACCGGCACGGGCAACAGCCTCAACGTCCGCCACCCCCACTCGCTGCAACTCATCATGGACTCGCTGCGGTACTGGGTGATCGACATGCACGTCGACGGCTTCCGGTTCGACCTGGCATCCACCCTGGCCAGGGAGTTCTACGACGTCGACCGCCTTTCGGCGTTCTTCGACCTGGTGCAGCAGGATCCGGTCATCAGTCAGGTCAAGCTCATCGCCGAACCGTGGGACATCGGCGAGGGCGGATACCAGGTCGGGAACTTCCCTGGTTTGTGGACGGAGTGGAACGGGCAATACCGCGACACTGTGCGTGACTATTGGCGGGGAGAACCCGCAACCCTCAACGAATTCGCCTCGCGACTCACCGGCTCGTCGGACCTCTACGAGGCCACCGGCCGGCGCCCGAGCGCGAGCATCAACTTCGTCACCGCTCACGACGGCTTCACGCTGGCGGACCTGGTGTCGTACGACGAGAAGCACAACGAAGCCAACGGCGAGGACAACCGCGACGGCGAGAGCCACAACCGGTCGTGGAACTGCGGCGTCGAAGGCCCCACCGACGACCCGGCGATTCTGGAATTGCGCGGCAAGCAGATGCGCAACGTCCTCGCCACGCTGATGGTCAGCCAGGGCACTCCGATGATCAGTCACGGCGACGAGATCGGGCGCACGCAGCGCGGCAACAACAACGTGTACTGCCAGGACTCCGAGATCGCCTGGATGGACTGGTCGTTGTGCGAGACCAACGCCGACCTGATGACCTTCGCGCGCACCGTGACCACCCTGCGCAAGAACCACCCTGTGTTTCGGCGCCGACGGTTCTTCGACGGCAAGCTGATTCGCAGCGGTGACGAAGAGATCCGCGACATTGCCTGGTTGACCGCGGGCGGCGTACCCATGACGCCGCAGGACTGGAACTCCGGCTTCCAGTGCGTGGCGGTCTTCCTCAACGGCGACGCGATACCCGCGCCCAACGCCCGCGGAGAGCGGGTGGTCGACGACTCCTTCCTGCTGTGCTTCAACGCGCACGAAGATCCCGTGGAATTCGTCGCCGCAGAAGGCGACTACGCCGCCGAGTGGACCGCGGAAGTGGATTCGGCGACACCGACCGGGAGCAGCGACCTCGTGGTGAAGGCCGGCGAAACCTTCACCGTCGCGGCCAGGTCCATCATCGCGCTACGAAAGACGGCGTGACCACCATGACCCTTCTCTCCACCTACCGCCTGCAGATGCGCGGAGCCGCCAGCGGCGAGGCGTTCACCTTCGCCGACGCCCTCCAGCAGCTGGATTACCTTCAGGACCTTGGGGTTTCACACCTCTACCTGTCACCGATCCTGACCCCCAGCGTGGGATCCACCCATGGCTACGACGTCACCGACCCCACGACGGTCTCCGAGGAACTTGGCGGCGCCGAGGGACTGGCGAAGCTGTCGGAGGCGGTGCACGCCCGCGGGATGGGCCTCGTCGTGGACATCGTGCCCAACCACGTCGGCGTCGACGACCCCACCCAAAACGCCTGGTGGTGGGACATGCTCACCAACGGCCGTGACTCCGCGTACGCCTCGTACTTCGACGTCGACTGGACGTTGGACCCGGCAGGCAAGATCGTCCTTCCGGTGCTGGGCGACGACGGCGACCTCGACGGCCTCGCCGTGGACGGCGACGTACTGCGGCTCGGCGACCGGACCTGGCCCGTCGCCCCTGGCACCGGCGATGGCGCGCCGGCCGAGGTGTACGAGCGCCAGCACTACAAGCTGATCGGCTGGAAGCACAACGTCTGCGGCTACCGGCGGTTCTTCTCCATCACCTCCCTGGCCGCGCTGCGGCAGGAAGACAAGGCGGTCTTCGACGCCACCCACGTCGAGGTCAAGCGGTGGTTCACCGAAGGCCTAGTCGACGGTCTGCGCATCGACCATCCCGACGGGTTGTCCGACCCCGCAGGCTATCTCGAATGGCTGCGGGAACTCACCGGCCCCGATGCCTGGATCGTCATAGAGAAGATCCTGGCCCCCGACGAAGCGCTCGAGCCGACGCTGCCGGTAGCGGGTACCACCGGCTACGACGCGCTGCGCGAGATCGGCGGACTGCTCGTCGACCCGTCCGGCGCCCCCGACGCCGAACCCTTGGAGCCGGTGATCCGCGGGCTCAAGGTCGACACCGCCACCGGCACCCTGGCCAGCGAACTGGCGCGGGTGCACCGCGCGATCGTCGCCGCGGTCGGCGCCGACCACCCCCGGATTCCCGAGGCAGTCGCCGCGTTGCTCTCCCACGTCGGCGTCTACCGGTCCGACTACCGCGGGCTGACGGCGGTCATGCCGACCGCCCTTGCCGAAACCGCCGCCGCCGAACCGACTTTGGGCGAACCGCTGATGCTGGTCGCCGCGGCGCTCGAGCACCTGGAGCCGGCCACCAGGATTCAGCAGCTGTGCGGTGCCGTCACCGCGAAGTCGGTCGAGGACTGCCTCTTCTATCGTGACGCCCGGCTGATCTCCCTCAACGAAGTCGGCGGCGAACCCGAGCGGTTCGGCGTCAGCGCGGCGGAATTCCACCACGCGACCGCACTGCGGGCCCTGTATTGGCCGTCGGCGATGGTGACGCTGTCGACCCACGACACCAAGCGCAGCGAGGACGTCCGCGCCCGCATCGGCGTGCTGTCGCAAGTGGATTCACTGTGGACCGAACTGGTCGCCAAGTGGGTGCTCGCCGCTCCCCCGCCGGACTCCGACACCGGACGCTTCCTGCTGCAGATCGCGTTCGGCACGTGGCCGGTGGACGGCCCGGTGACCGACGACCTGAGATCCCGACTGCATGCCTATGCGGAGAAGGCGATCAGGGAGGCGGCGCTGCACACCACCTGGAACGAGCCGAACGAAGCGTTCGAGACCGCCGTGCACACCTGGCTGGACCAGGTGGTCGACGGCCCCGTTGGCGTCGAGATGGCCAGTCTGGTCGCGCGATTGGACGCCCACGCCCAAAGCGACTCGCAAGTCCAGAAGCTGCTGTCGCTGACCGTGCCCGGCATCCCCGACGTGTATCAGGGCACCGAGCTGTGGGACGACAGCCTCGTCGACCCAGACAACCGGCGCGCGGTGGACTACGCGGCACGCCGCCAGGCGTTGGTCGAGGCGAGTGACCAGAAGCTCCGCATCGTCACCGCCGCCCTGCATTCGCGCGCCGACCGCCCGGTGTCCTACCTGTCCGGGGGCTACCAGCCGGTGCTCGCCGAGGGTGCGGCCGCGCAGCACCTGATCTCCTTCCTCCGCGGTGACGACGTGCTCGTCGCCGTCCAGCGGTGGACCGTCGGCCTGGCCGAAACCGGTTGGGGCGACACGTCGTTGCCGCTACCCGACGGTCACTGGGTCGACCGCCTCACCGGCCGCTCCTTCAGCGGTCGAGCCAGCGCGACCGAACTGTTCACCGACCTCCCCGCGACACTGTTGGAGCGCACCCGTGCCTGATCACGAATTCGCGGTTTGGGCACCATTGCCCGAACTGGTCCGCCTCGACGTCGACGGCACCCTGCACCCGATGACGCGCTCCGAGGACGGGTGGTGGCGCGCGACGGTCGACGCGCACGTCGACGCCAGGTACGGCTTCGTCCTCGACGACGACGAGACCGTCTTGCCGGACCCGAGATCCCCACGGCAGCCCGACGGCGTGCACGAGCGGTCCCAGCTGTGGAACCCGACGACGGTGGCGTGGACCGACTCCGGTTGGTCGGGCAAGTCCGTCGAGGGTGCCGTCATCTACGAACTGCACGTCGGCACGTTCACCCCCGACGGCACCTTCGACTCGACCATCGAGAAGCTGGACTACCTCGTCGACCTCGGCGTGGACTTCGTCGAGCTCATGCCCGTGAATTCCTTCAGCGGCACGCGCGGCTGGGGTTACGACGGCGTGCTGTGGTATAGCGTCCAGGAAAGTTACGGTGGCCCAGACGGTTTGGTGCGACTCGTCGACGCCTGCCACGCCCGCGGTCTCGGCATCCTGGTCGACGCGGTCTTCAACCACCTTGGGCCGTCCGGCAACTACCTCCCCAAGTACGGGCCCTACCTGACCGAAGCGAACACCGGCTGGGGTCAGGGCGTCAACGTCTGCGAGGCCGGCGCGGACGAGGTGCGCCGCTACATTCTCGACTGCGCCCTGCGCTGGATGAGGGACTTCCACGCCGACGGTCTGCGGCTCGACGCGGTGCACGCGTTGGCCGACCACACTGCGATTCACATTCTCGAGGAATTGTCGACCGAAACCGATTCCCTCGCCGAGCAATTGGGGCGCCCGCTGTCGTTGATCGCCGAGAGCGACCTCAACGACCCACGGCTCATCACCCCGCGCGACCGCGGCGGGTACGGCATGACGGCGCAGTGGGACGACGACATCCACCACGCCATCCACACCGCGGTCTCGGGCGAGCGGCAGGGGTACTACTCCGACTTCGGCTCCCTGGAGTCGCTGGCGAACACCCTGAAGCACGGCTACTTCCACGCAGGCACGTACTCGTCGTTCCGGCACCGGCGCCACGGCCGCCCGCTGGACACCGCGACCATCCCCGCCACCCGGCTGCTGGCCTACACCTCCGACCACGACCAGGTGGGCAACCGCGCGGTCGGTGACCGGCCGTCGCAGAACCTGACGTTCGGACAGCTCGCCGTCAAGGCCGCCCTCGTCCTGGCCTCGCCCTACACCGCGATGCTGTTCATGGGCGAGGAGTGGGCGTCGTCGAGCCCGTTCCAGTTCTTCACCTCGCACCCCGAGCCGGAGTTGGCGCGGGCCACCGCGGAGGGCCGCAAGGCGGAGTTCGCCGCGCACGGGTGGGATGCCGACGAGATCCCCGATCCGCAGGACACCGAGACGTTCTCACGGTCCAAGCTGAAGTGGGACGAGCTCGACTCCGGTGACCACGCGCGACTCCTCGAGCTGTACCGGGCACTGATCGCCCTGCGCCACGACGAGCCCGACCTCGCCGACCCATGGCTGGACCACATGAGCGTCGACTACGACGAAGAGCAGCGGTGGATCGCGCTGCACCGAGGCGCGCTCACCCTCGTGTGCAATCTGGGCGAGGAGACGGCCACCGTGCCCGTCGCCGGTGAGGTCGTGTTGACCTCGGCCGACCCGACCGTCGGAGACGGGACCGAGCTGCCGGGACAGTCGTTCACGATCCTGCGGACCGTCAAGCAGTAGTCCACAGCGTCGGCGGCTGTGGATGACTTCGTCACCGTCGCCGGGAATCGTCGACCATGCGGGAATGACGATTTACGAGTTCCTCCCGACCCCGCCCGTCGAGACGGCCACCGATCCCATCGGCTCGCCAGCAGACCTTCGGCAGCGCTGGCGAGCCCTCGTGGAGCCGCTGGGCTTCGGCGAACGGCTCCTACGCTTCGTCTTCGTCGGGCCAGACCGGCGAATCATCAAGGCGCTCAGCGAAGTTCCGGTCGCCAAGAGGGCAAGCCCCGGGCTGGTGCGGGACCTGATGACGGCACTGCACGGCATCGTGGCCGAGGATCAGCTCGCGGTCGCCTTCTTGCTGACCCGCCCCGGACGCGGCGGCCCAACGGCCGACGACAAGCAGTGGTCGACACTGCTGACCCGCGCCGCGGCCGAGTTCGGCGTGCCCATCGAGCCCGTCTTCATGGCCAACGACGAACGCCTCGTCGCGGTGCAGCCGGCCCGTCAGGTCAGGTAGCGGTACGCCGGCGACCCGGGTTCCAGCGCCTCGACGTGCATGTCGGACCGGCGCATCCGCTCCATCAGACCGTCGAAGTCCGCCGCCGAACTGAGTTCGACGCCGACGAGGGCTGCACCGGTCTCGCGGTTGTTGCGCTTGACGTATTCGAACAGCGTCACGTCGTCGCCGGGGCCGAGCACTTCGTCGAGGAAGCGGCGCAGCGCGCCGGGCTCCTGCGGGAAGTCCACCAGGAAGTAGTGCTTGAGCCCGAGGTGCACCAGGGATCGCTCGAGCACCTCGTTGTACCGGGACACGTCGTTGTTGCCGCCGGAGATCAGGCACACCACCGTCGAACCCGGTTCGACGGTGCCCTCGGTGCAGGCCTCCATCAGCGCCGCCACCGACAGGGCGCCCGCGGGCTCGGCGATGATGCCCTCGTTTTGGTACAGGTCGAGCATCGCGGTACAGACGGCACCCTCGTCGACGGCGGTGATCGACACCATGTCGCCTGCGGCGGAGAGCACTGCGTAAGGCAGCGCACCGGCGCGGGCGACCGCGGCGCCGTCGACGAACTGGTCGACGTGCTCCAGGGTCACGGGCTCACCGGTGGCCAGGGCCGCGACCATCGCCGCGGCGCCCGCCGGCTCCACTCCGAGCACCGAGGTCTTGGCGGTGCGCTCGGCGAGATAGGTGGTGATTCCGCCGATGCACCCGCCGCCACCGACCGGAACGATGACGAGGTCGGGTTCCGCCTCGAGCTGTTGAAGGATTTCGACGGCGATCGTGCCCTGGCCCGCCATGGTGCGGAGGTCGTCATACGGAGGAACGATGGTGGCCCCAGTCCGCTCGACGTCGGCGAGCGCCGCGGCGAGGGCGATGTCGAACGTGGCGCCGCCGACGATCAGCTCGATGAACTCGCCGCCGTGATACCGGATGCGGTCGCGCTTCTGCTTCGGCGTCTTGGCGGGCACGTACACCCGACCGTGGACGCCCATCGACCGGCAGGCGAGCGCGAAGCCTTGGGCGTGGTTGCCTGCGGACGCGCAGACCACGCCGGCCGCAAGCTCGGCGGGGGTCAACTGCATCAGCAAGTTGAAGGCACCGCGCAGCTTGTAGCTGCGGACTGCCTGCAGATCCTCGCGCTTGAGGTACACCTGCAGGCCCGTGATCGCGGACAGCCGGTCGCTGAATTGCAGCGGGGTGAGACTGATGAGCGCCGAAATTCGGTCAGCGGCCTCGTCGATGTCCGAGGCGCCGAGCGGCGCGGGACGGCGAGAAGTCTGACTCAGTTCGGCGGACACCGATCAATGGTGCCACTAGCCCGCCGGGCAGCGAAAACGGGTTTGAACACCGACACGCCCGAATCAAGGTTTCGGCTACCCGAAATCTAAGTTACGAGCTATCGTGGAGGAATGACCACGCCTACGGAAGTTCGCATTGCCGGTGTGCCGTGGCCTGCGTACAAAGTGCTGGCCCTCGCGGTCGGTGCCCTGGTGTTCCTCGCGGTCGGCGTGCTGACGGCGAGCGCCGCTCCCGCCGTCCTGAGCGGCGCCGCCGCCGCGGTTGCCATCTGGGTCGGCCAAGCCCTCTTCCGCTCGTCGGACGCCTAGCCCGCTCGCTCGACCAGTGCACGTAGCGTCGCCAGGTCGGCCGCCACCGCGGTCGCGTCGGCGTCGAACTCCGCGTCGGTGACACCCGCCAGCCGACGCAACGAGAACACCACCTCGCATCCCCGCTCGCCGATCCCCGCCGGGATCACCCGCATCGGGTTGAAGAAGCGCTCCCCGGACGGCAACGTCACCACGTGATCCAGCACCCCGAACTCGTTGCGCTCGGCGAACTGCACCTCGACGCCCGCCAGCTTCGGATCGGCCAGGCCCGCCGCCCAGCGCGGGAGGTTGTCGGGGTCGGCGGCGTAGGCGTAGACCTCGTCGGAACCCGCGTCGACCCACTGGCTGACGTGTCGAGACGTGTTGGTCGTGTCGTCGGTCATTCCTCCATGGTGACGGAGACACTGTCCTGATGGGTCCCGACGAGCAAGATGCCTACGAGCCGCCCAAGGAAGTCGCGGCCTTCGTCAGCCGAGCCGAACGTCTCGCCTCCGGCGCCGAGCACCGCGTCCCGTCGTGGCTTCGTCCCGGCGACCCCGAGAACCGCTGGCCGGTGCTGATCGCGATCCTGTCGGTGATCGTGATCCAACACGCGATTCCGTTGCAGTACACCGTGTTGCCCCGCTGGCCGCTGATCGGGATGGAACTGCTTCTGCTGTTGGTGATGCTGGTCGTCAACCCGGTGCGCATCTCGCGGCCCACCACGATCGGCCGATGGGCCAGCCTGATCCTGACCGGCGCGATCACCGTCGACAACACGGCGTCGGCCGTCGTCCTGGCCAAGCGGATCCTCAGCCGCGAGGTCAGCAACAACGCGGCCGTCCTGCTCGGCGGGGGCGCGGCGATCTTCGTCACCAACGTCATCGCGTTCGGCATCTGGTTTTGGGAACTGGACCGTGGCGGTCCGTTCGCGCGGCGTTCCGGCGAGAAGCCGTATCCCGACTTCCTGTTCCCCCAGATGACGGATCCGAGCAAGGCGAAACCGGATTGGCGCCCCACGTTCGTCGACTACCTCTACGTCAGCTTCACCAACGTGGTGGCGTTCTCCCCCACCGACACGATGCCCCTGGCGCGCTGGGCCAAGGCCTTGATGACCGTGCAGGCACTGGTGTCGACGACGACCATCGCACTCGTCATCGCCCGCGCCGTGAACGTGTTGGGTTAGCCGCCGAGGCAGCCCGGTCCCAACAGTGCCTTGAGGTCACCCATCAACGCCGACGACGGTGTCACCCGCAGTGCCTGATCCAGTTCGAGCGTGGTGATGCGGTCGCCGCTGATCAACCGCAACCGCACCTGCGACGTGCCGGGGTGATTGGCCAACACCTGCTTGAGGGCGCCCACCTTCTCGACCGTGCACTGCCGGGTCGGCAGGCTGACCGCCACCGGGCGGTCGGCCTGAGCGCTGGTGAAGTCCGGGACCACCAGGTCGTTGGCGATCAGCGACAGCCGGTCGTCACGGGAGTTCACCTTGCCGCTGACGATCACCACGGTGTCGTCGGCGATGTCGGCCCCGAACGTCGAATACGTGTGCGGGAAGAACATCACCTCGATGCCGCCGGTGAGGTCCTCCAACTGCGCTGACGCCCAAGGCATCCCGTTCTTGTTGACCCGACGGTTCACCGACGCCAGGATGCCGCCGACGCGGACCTGCGAATCGTTGGCGACGTCACCGTTGAGGATCGCCGGGATGTGCGTGTCGACCTGCGCCGACAGAAGATGGGCGACGCCGTTGAGGGGGTGGCCGGACACGTACAACCCGAGCATCTCTCGCTCGAGCGCCAGCTTGTGCTTGTCCTCCCACTCCTCATCGGGCACCTTGATGGCGAACACCGAGGCCCCGGAGTCCGCGGCGTCGCCGCCACCAAACAAGTCGAACTGGCCCATCGCCTCGGCCTTCTTGGTGCCGAGCACCGAGTCGACGGCGTCGGTGTGGATCAGGAACAGACCCTTGCGGGGATGTCCGAGCGAGTCGAAGGCACCCGCCTTGACCAGCGATTCCGTCACCTTCTTGTTGCAGGCGGTGACGTCGATCTTGTTCAGGTAATCGGAGAAGTCGGTGTACTTGCCCTTCTCGTTGCGCGTGTTGATCAGGGACGCCACGACGTTCGCGCCGACGTTGCGGACCGCGCCGAGGCCGAACCGAATGTCGGTTCCCACCGACGCGAAGTTGACCACCGACTCGTTGACGTCCGGTGGCAGCACGGTGATGCCAAGCCTGCGGCAGTCGGCCAGGTAGACCGCGGCCTTGTCCTTGTCGTCACCGACCGAGGTCAACAGGCCGGCCATGTACTCGGCTTCGAAGTTGGCCTTGAGGTACGCCGTCCAGTACGACACCAGGCCGTAGCCTGCGGCGTGCGACTTGTTGAACGCGTACCCGGCGAACGGAAGGATGGTGTCCCACAACGCCTTCACCGCGGCCTCGGAGAAACCGTTGGCCGTCATGCCCTCGCGGAAGCCCTTGTACTCCGCCTCGAGCACCTCGAGCTTCTTCTTGCCCATGGCCTTGCGCAGCGCGTCGGCCTTGCCCATCGAGTAGCCGGCGACCTTCTGGGCGATGAACATGATCTGCTCTTGGTAGACGATCAGACCGTAGGTCTCGGAGAGGATTTCCTTGAGGGGTTCCTCCAGCTCCGGGTGGATCGGCTTGATCGCCTGACGGCCGTTCTTGCGGTCGGCGTAGTCGTTGTGGGCGTTCATGCCCATCGGACCGGGGCGGTACAGCGCGAGCACCGCGACGATGTCGTTGAACTCGGTGGGCTGCATGCGGCGCAACAGGTCTCGCATCGGGCCACCGTCGAGCTGGAAGACGCCAAGCGTGTCACCGCGACCCAACAGCTCATAGGCCTTCGGATCGTCGAGTTCGAGTGCTTCGAGATCGAGGTCCATCCCGCGGTTGGCCTTGATGTTGTCGATGCAGTCACCGATGATCGTCAAGTTGCGCAGGCCGAGGAAGTCCATCTTCAGCAGGCCGATGGCCTCGCACGACGGGTAGTCCCAGCCGCTGATCACCGCGCCGTCCTGCGGCCGCCGCCACAGCGGGATCGCGTCGATCAGCGGCTCGGAGCTCATGATCACCGCGCACGCGTGGACGCCTGCGTTGCGGACCAGGCCCTCGAGGCCACGGGCCGTCTCGTAGATCGCCCGCACGTCCGGATCGGTGTCGAGCAGAGCCCGAACCTCGGCGGCTTCCTTGTACCGCTCGTGGGCCGGGTCGGTGATGCCCGAGAGCGGGATGTCCTTTGCCATGATCGGCGGCGGCAGGGCCTTGGTGATCCGGTCGGCGATGGCGAAGCCCGGCTGGCCGTAGTTGACACGCGCCGAATCCTTCAGCGCCGCCTTGGTCTTGATGGTGCCGAACGTGATGACCTGGGCCACCCGGTCGCTGCCCCACCTGTTGGCCGCATAGCGCAGCATCTCGCCGCGGCGGCGGTCGTCGAAGTCGATGTCGATGTCGGGTGCCGACGGACGCTCGGGGTTGAGGAACCGCTCGAACAGCAGGCCGTGCGGGATCGGGTCGATGTTGGTGATGCCCATGGCGTAGGCGACCAGCGATCCGGCCGCCGAACCGCGACCGGGGCCGACCCGGATGTCGACGGACTTCGCGTAGTTGATCAGGTCGGCGACGATCAGGAAGTACGACGGGAAGCCCTTGTCGCAGATGACCTTGATCTCGAACATGGCCCGGTCGGTGTACTCCTGCGGGACGGGCGCGCCCTTGAATCGGCGCACCAGTCCGGCGGTGACCTCGTGCGTCAACCACGACGCCTGGTCGTGTCCCTCGGGGACCGGGAAGATCGGCATCCGGTCCTTGGGCGCCCAGACGTCGTCGTAGGGCATGACCCGCTCGGCGATCAGCAGCGTCGAGTCGCACGCCCCGGGAACCTGGTCGTCCCACAGGGCGCGCATCTCCGCGGCGGACTTGAGGTAGTAGCCGTCACCGTCGAACTTGAAGCGCGTCGGATCCGACAGCGTCTTGCCGGTCTGTATGCACAGCAGCGCTTCATGGTTGCGGGAGGCGTCTTGGGTGACGTAGTGGCAGTCGTTGGTGGCCAGCGGCGGAATGTTGAGCTTGCGCCCCACCTCGAGCAGACCCTCGCGGACCCGACGCTCGATGTCGAGGCCGTGGTCCATCAGCTCGAGGAAGAAGTTCTCGGGGCCGAATATCTCGCGCCACTTCGCCGCGGCGGCGACGGCTTCGTCGACGTGGCCCAGCCGCAACCGGGTCTGCACCTCACCCGACGGGCAGCCCGTGGTGGCGATGATTCCCTCGGCGTGTTCGGCGATGATCTCGGCATCCATCCGCGACCACTTGCCGAGCTGGCCCTCGAACGAGGCCAGCGATGACAGCTTGAACAGGTTGCGCAGGCCAGTGGCGTTCTCCGCAACCATGGTCATGTGCGTGTACGCGCCACTACCGGAGACGTCGTCGGACTTTTGGCTGGGATCACCCCACAGCACGCGCTTGGTGTCGAATCGCGACGCCGGGGCGATGTAGGCCTCG
Organism: Mycobacterium sp. AT1; assembly: GCF_002043095.1. GTDB lineage: Bacteria > Actinomycetota > Actinomycetes > Mycobacteriales > Mycobacteriaceae > Mycobacterium. Next base: position 44,426 of record NZ_MVOC01000016.1, read on the forward strand.
ACCCCGATGATCGGCTTGATGCCGGCATCCGTTGCCGCGTTGTAGAACTCGCTGGCGCCGAACATGTTTCCGTGGTCGGTCATGCCCATCGCGGGCATCTCGAGCCGCTTCGCCTCGGCGAACATGGGCTTGACCTTCGCGGCACCGTCGAGCATCGAATATTCGGTGTGATTGTGCAGGTGCACGAACGACTTGCTCATAGGGCGGCCAGTCTATTGCTGCCCTCCGACGGCGCTCGGCGTGTCGGCCATCGTGTCGCCGCGAGTCGGCCAATTTTGGCCCTTGGGGCACAGTCCGCGCGACACCATCCGGTCCAGTTGAGCCGTGATGAGGGACATGTTCTCGGCGTCGTCGACGAAACCCGCGTAGAAGACGACACCCAACACCAGCGCCTGCAGCATGTCGGCCACCGGCGCGACCTCAGTGCCCTCGGACAGTTCCCCGCGGGCCCGGGCGGCAGTGACCAGCGTCACCAGGCAGTCGTGTAGCCAGGTGCTCGCATAGGCGCGCAGTTCCGGATTCCTGGTGCACTCCAAGCGGGCGCTGACGATGAACGCGACCTGAGAACGGTCGCGGCTGTCGGCCTGGCGGACGGCCTCGACGAGGGCCGCGAACTGGGCGGCCAGGGTGGCTGGCCGCTGCGCGGTGTCGATCAGCTCGGCGACGACCGCTCCGGCCTCGACCACCAGGCTCTGGTAGATCTCCTCGCGGGAGGCGAAGTAGTAGTGCAGCGTCGGACGGCTCAGTCCGGCGGCCACCGCAATGGCCTGGAATGTGGCCGCCTGGTATCCGCGCTCGTTGACGACCTGCCTGGCCGCCCGAAGAATTCTGTTGCGGGTCTCCACCGAGTCCGAGTTGACGGGGCGTCCGCGCCGACGGGTGGCTACGACCGGCCGATCGTCACCCTGCGCCATGTGGGCAAACCGTATTGCATTGCTGCCACCTGGTCAACTGTCCACATTTGGCAAACTTTTCGCGGCGTGGGCGGCACGCTGACGCTGAGCGTCTGGATCAAGAGGGTTCGCCAGGCAACCCCGCCGTCGTAATCGTCGGCTTCTTTCGGCGCAGTGATCCCGCGGTCAGCACCGCGAGCGCGATCCAAATCAACCCGAACCCGATCCACCGACCCACCGGCATCGGTTCGTGGGCGACGAGGACACCCCACGCCATCTGCAGCGCCGGATTCAAATAGAACAACAGCCCCATCGTCACCATCGGCAGGCGTTGCGCTCCGGCCGCGAAGAGCAGCAGCGGCACCGCGGTCACCGGACCGGCCAGCAGCAACAGCACGGCGTGGCCCGCTCCGTACCCGACGAAGTGGCCCTGGCCCATGAATTGCAACGCGACGAGGTAACCGCCCGCCAACGGCAACGCGAGCAAGGTCTCGACGGCGACGCTGACCCGCGGGTCGGCCACCACCACCTTCTTCACCAGGCCGTACAGCCCGAACGAGGTGGCAAGCCCAACCGCGACGTACGGCGGCTCCCCCACCTCCGTGGTCAACACCACCACCGCGACGACGGCCAGTCCGAGGGCGACGAGTTGCCACCGCCCGACGCGCTCGCGAAACACCAGCACGCCCAGTGCCACCGTGACAAGGGGGGCCACGAAGTACCCGAGGGCGGCGTCGACGACGTGGCCGTTCGTCGCGGCCCAGATGTAGATCCCCCAGTTGACCGAGATCAACGCCGACGCCACCAGCAGCAGCAGCCAGGTGCGACCGCTGAGGCGGCGCAGGTCACCGAACCGGCGGGCCACCGCGAGGACCACGCACAGGCACACCGCGCTCCACACGATCCGGTGTGCCAGCACCTCGAGTGAACCGGCAGGCAGCAGCAACGGAAAGAAGCCAGGGCACAGTCCCCACCAGGTGTAGGCGCCGACGCCCGCGATCAAGCCGCTGCGCCGGCGCGATTCATCGGCCGGCGGATCGGTCACGAGTCGTGGTGCCGCAGTACGTCGAGGGCGTGTTGCAGGTCGGCCGGATACGGGCTGGTGATCTCGACGCGGCGGCCGTCGGCGGGATGGGCGAACGCCAGCTGCCTGGCGTGCAACCACTGGCGTTCCAAGCCGAGTCGCTTCGCCAGGGTCGGGTCGGCGCCGTAGGTCATGTCGCCGCAGCACGGATGGTGCAGCGCCGAGAAGTGGACCCGGATCTGGTGAGTGCGGCCGGTCTCCAAGTGCACGTCGAGCAGACTTGCGGCCGCGAACGCCTCCACCGTGTCGTAGTGGGTGACGCTGTTCCTGCCGCCCTCGCTGACCGCGAACTTCCAGTCGTTGCTCCGATGCCTGCCGATGGGAGCGTCGATGGTTCCGCTGGACGGATCGGGATGCCCTTGGACCAGTGCGCTGTATCGCTTCTCGACGGTCCGCTCCTTGAACGCGCGCTTCAACACCGTGTACGCGTGCTCGGAGATCGCCACCACCATCACCCCCGAGGTCCCGACGTCGAGACGCTGCACGATGCCCTTGCGCTCCGGAACACCCGAGGTCGTGATCCGGAAGCCCGCCGCGGCCAGCCCGCCCAACACCGTAGGGCCCGTCCACCCGACCGACGCGTGCGCGGCAACCCCAGCCGGTTTGTCGACCGCGACGATGTCGTCGTCGGCGTAGAGAATGTCCATGCCCTCGATGTCGACCGGCGGATTGTCCAGTGGCGCAGCGGGTTCCGGGAGACGCACCTCGAGCCAGGCGCCCGCGACGAGGCGGTCGGACTTGCCGACCGAGGCTCCGTCGAGGTCGACGCCGCCGTCTTCGGCCAGCGTCGCCGCCGCCGTTCTCGACAGGCCAAGAAGCCGCGCCAGTCCGGCGTCGACTCGCATCCCCGCCAGACCCTCCGGTACCGGCATGGACCGGGTCGTCATCAGTCCCGCTCGGTATCGGCTTCGGCAGCCTGACCGGCGGTGGTCTTCTCAGGCGCCTCGGGCTGGCGCCTCCCCTCGGTGTCGAAGTCGAAGCCGAACAACGACAGCGCCACCAAGAGGATCGCGCCACCCACCACCGCGGGGTCCGCGACGTTGAACACCGGCCACCATCCGATCGACAGGAAGTCCACGACGTGACCGCGCAGCGGGCCAGGAGACCGGAAGAACCGGTCGACCAGGTTCCCGAGCGCACCGCCGAGAATCATCCCGAGGCCCAGCGCCCACCACGGCGACACCAGCCGGCGGCCCATCCAGATGATGCCGATGACCACACCGATCGCCACCAGCGTCAGCACCCAGGTGTAGCTGGTTCCCATCGAGAACGCGGCGCCGGAGTTGCGCACCAGCGTCCAGGTGACCGTGTCGCCGATGATGGACACCGGCTGCTGCGGCGTCAGCAATTTCACCGCCAACACCTTCGTCACCACGTCGACGAGCAACACGACCGCCGCGACCGAGAGCAGCAGGCGCAGTCGACGCCGCTGCGGCGGTGGGTCGGTTTCGTCGCCCGCGGTCGCGGACTCCGTCGATCCCGTTGATTCGTCAGTCACGCGCCCATCATCCCAAAGGTTCCATGGGGAACAATCGCCGCATGAACCAAGCGGGCCCGTGGGTCGTCACCGGATGAGCCGGGTCGTCGTGATCACCACCGGCGGCACCATCGCCACCAGCACCGGCGCCGACGGCGTTGCGCGCCCCACCCAGACCGGTGACGACCTGACGGCGGGACTGCGGACCGACGTCGACGTCGAGGTCGTCGACCTGATGGCGTTGGACAGCTCCCAGCTGATGCCGTCCGACTGGGATCGGATGAGCGCGGCGGTGGCCTCTGCGGCCCAGGGCGGTGCCGACGGCGTGGTGATCACCCACGGCACCGACACGATGGAGGAAACCGCACTCTGGCTGGAGCTGACCTACGACGGCGACATGCCCGTGGTGCTGACCGGCGCCATGCGAAGTGCCGACGCCGTGGACGCCGACGGGCCGGCCAACCTGCACGACGCCGTGACACTGGCCGGCAACGCGCACGCCAGGGGCATCGGCGTCGTCGTGACGCTGGCCGGGACGATCTGGCAACCGTTGGGGCTCACCAAGACCGGTGCCGGCTTCGTCGGAGTCGACGTGGCCCCGCGCGCCAGGCGACGGGCGTCGATCGGCGAGTTGTCAGCAAGCCGGGCGCCTCGAGTCGACGTCGTCGCCACCTACGCGGGCGGCGACGCGGTGGCAGTCGACGCGTGTGTGGCCGCAGGCGCCAAGGGCGTCGTGCTCGAATCGCTCGGGTCGGGAAACGCCGGCGCCGCGGTGATCGACGGGGTGCGGCGGGCCTGCGCGGCTGGCGTCGCGGTCGTCATCTCCACCAGGGTTCCAGGAGCGCGCGTGACCGTCGGGTACGGACCGGGCCGGTTGCTGGTCGAGGCGGGCGCCGTCGTCGCGTCGACGCTGCCGCCGCCCCAGTCCCGCGTGCTCCTGATGGCCGCGCTGGCCGCACGCGAACCGGTCGGCGACGTCTTCGCCAGGTGGGGTGACGTGCCAGACGTTCGACCGGCGAGCGTGCGGTAGCGGCGTCCAGGTCAGTCGGACTGGACCATCGCGGCGACGTACTCCGGCCAGTCGAGGCTGTCCACCGGGTTGGCCCGCGTGACGTCGGGGCTGCCGTGGGGCAGCGTGTGGGCCTGTCCAGGCCCGGTGGCGCGGGTCTCGAAGCGCACCGTCATCACGCCATGCCCGGCGCCCTGCACCCAGCCGTGTCCATACGTGGAGTGCGTGACGTCGTCGCCGATGCGCCACGCCGTCACGGGCTCGTCGGGAGCGACGGGGACCGGTCCGGCGAGGTGACTGTCAGACGCCTCGAGGGTCTGGTCGAGGTCGGGGAACAACGATTCCTGCAGGACGTCGGACAGCCCCGAGAACCCCACCCCGAGTAGCCGCACGGGACCGATCTCCACCGGGTCGAGCAGCAGCCTGCGCGCGGTGCCGATCAACGTCGCCGAATCGGCGGTGGCGTACGGCAGGGTCGCGGAGCGCGTCAGCGTGCTCATGTCGGACTTCTTGAGCTTGACGGTGACGGTGCGCGCACCCCGACCGTCGCGCACCAGGCGTTCGTGGGCGTGCTCGCCGATCGGGCCCGTCGCCTCACGCAGTTGCGCCAACGTGTTCAGATCAACCGCGAAGGTCGACTCCGCACTGATTTGCTTGGCTCCCAAGCGTTCTGCCACCGGTCGGTCGTCGACGCCCCTCGCCAGCAGGTGCAGGGCAGGTCCGACGGTGCCACCGAGGACGTCGGCCACCTCGGAGGCGCTCAGTGCCGCCAAGGCGCCGACGGTGTCGATGCCGAGGCGGTGCAGCCGTTCCTCGGCAACGGGCCCGATCCCCCACAACCGGCGGACCGGAAGCCCCGCAAGCAGGACGCGTTCCTCGTCGCGCCGGACGACGCGGATGCCGTCGGGCTTGGCCAGCCCGGACGCGATCTTTGCGAGCTGCTTGCCGGAGCCGGCGCCGACGGAGGCGACCAGACCCGTCTCGGCGCGCACGCGGGCCCGCAGTTCCTCGCAGAATCGGTGGACGTCGGCGGCGTCGGCGCCCACCAGCTCGGTCGGCTCGCCGAACGCCTCGTCGAACGACAACTGTTCGAGGATCGGGACCATGGCGCGGACGGTGTCGAGGACCTTGCCGCTGGCCACCCCGTAGACCACGCCGCGCGGTGGTAACACCACTGCCGCCGGCCCGACCATTCGGCGGGCCTGATGCATCGGCATCGCGGACTTGGCACCGAAGACGCGGGACTCGTAGCTGGCCCCCGCGACGACGCCCCTGCCGCCGAGCCCGCCGACCAGGACGGGGCGGCCACGCAGGGTCGGTCGCGTCAACTGCTCGACCGAGGCGAAGAACGCATCCATGTCGAAGTGCAGGACCCAACGCCCCTCCATGAAGGCGATGCTAGGGCGCGACCCCGACGTACGACGAGTCGAGGCTCGCACCTGACCAGCCCACGAGAGTTTTGCGCAATCATTCCGTTTGCCGGAATTCGCTCAGCAGTGGGCAGCGGCCAAACAATTGTCTACACTCAATCCGAATTCGTTCATTGCGTCTATTTCAGTCAAGGAATTACATGACCGTCCGATTGAAGCGGGTTCTCGTGACCCTCGCGTCCGGCTCGGCTCTCGCCATGGGCCCCCTGCTCTACGGGACCGTGGTCGTTCCTGCGATCAGCAATGCTGACGAATGCGCCGCCGGCGACGAGGCGTGCCCCGCACCGGCCAAGGGTCTGAATTGCCCTGACGGCACCATCGTCGACGAAGAGAACCACCAGTGCGTCGACTTGGTTGCCGGTATCAGCAAGCAGCTGGCGGCGTTGCCGGCCCCACCCTCGCTCGGCGGCGGCGGTGGCGGCAGCTTGGGCGGGCTGTCTGGCGGAATCCCGTCGCTGGGCACGGTGAACCTGCCCGACGTGGTGCTCCCGAGCGTTGGGCTGGGCCTCGTCCCCGACTTCAGCCTGAACTTGCAGCCGAAGCTCCCCAACATTTCTCTGCCCAGCCCCAAACTCCCGTCGGCACCAAAGCTCAAGATGCCGGATCTGACGCCGGGCATCCCGTTCATCTGATCGGTTGCCGCCCCGCGCGCAACGCTGAGCTCGGAATTTCAGCGTGCAGCGTTCGTTGCCACTGACCGCGGAGTCTCCGCACCCGCTACAGCGCATCAAGTGTGCGTTTGAGGACCCGGAGTACTGGGCTGCCCGCCTCGGTGCGTTCGAGGGCGGATCCCCGACGCTGGACTCCTTGAGCACCGACGCCTCTGGGCGTACCCGTGTCGCCATGACGATGCGCTTCGGCGGCGACCAGCTCCCTGATCCCATTCGGCGATTGCGCCTGGCCTCCCTCGAGATCGTGCAGCGCGAACAGTGGTATCCGGTCGACGGTGGCACGGTCCGCGGCGACATCACCGTCGACGCCCCGCGGACACCGTTGTCCGGACGCGGCGCGGTGGAGCTGACACCCGACGGACCGGGCACCCACCTCACCGGAACCGCCACGGTGAAGGTCAACGTGCCACTGATCGGTGGCACGATCGCCACGTTCGTCGCCGGCCAACTTGCCAACGGGATCGTCGACGTCGTAGCCGTCACCGACGCCTGGCTGTCCGAGCAGCGCTGACCGGCGCTTAGCATGTGGCAGTGGACAATACGCTCGCCTACATCGACCAGGGTTCCTTCCTCGCGTTGAGGGCGCTCGGCCGCGGCCCCTTGATCCAGTTCACCTGGATCTACGACCGGGCGGTCGACCTGGACGGGCTGCGCAAATTCCACGCGAACCTCGGATTCGGCTTGCTGGGTAGACGCATCGAGCGATCCGCGCTGCCGTTCGGTCGGGACAGATGGGTCGCGGCGCCCGGTCCGGCCACCATCGAAATCGCCGCCGAGGACCGCCCAAGAGCCGAGGTGTGGGAGTGGGCCGACGAACGGCTGCGCCTACCCGTTGACCCCCAGCACGGGCCGTCGTGGCATCTCGGGGTCCAACCCCTGACCGGCGGGGGCACCGCAGTCACGCTGATCGTGTCGCACTCGGTGGGCGACGCGAAGGCCATCATCGACGCCACGGTCGACGCCGTGGGTGGCGTCCGCCGCGATCTCGGCTACCCACCGCCGGGGTACCGAACGCGTCGGCAGGCGGTGCGCGAGGACGGCAGGCGAGCGTTGCGGGACGTGCCTGAGATGGCGAAGGCCGTCGTCGCGGCCGCGCGGGTGGCCAGGAAGGAGAGCGAAGGGCTCTCGACGTCGGTCAAGTCGGGAGGCAAGCCGCGCGCGGTTCGGGGCGCCGGTGCGGATTCCGGTGAGGTCGTGGTGCCCAACTCGGTGGTCTTCTTCGACGTCGAGCAGTGGGATCGGCGCGCGCAAGAGCTTGGCGGCAGCAGCAATTCACTCTTCGTGGGCCTGAGCGCACGGCTCGGCCAGATCCTTGGACGCGTCGACGCCGACGGGATGGTGCGGGTGTCGCTGCCGGTCAGCGAACGCACTCCGGGCGACACCAGGGCGAACGCCCTCACCGCGACCACGGTGACCGTCGACCCCAGCACGGTCACCACCGACCTGGGTCAGGTCCGCAGCGACCTCAAGACGGCTCTCACGGCTCTCGCCGACACGCCCAACGAACTTCTCGGGCCGCTGGCGTTGGTGCCGCTGACCCCCGCCTTCCTCGTCCGCCGTCTCGAGGGCTTGGTGCAGCAGGTTGGCAACCCCATCGGGTGCTCAAACCTTGGCGTGCTGCCGCCTGAGACCAGCCGTCCCGACGGGACCGAGGCCGACTACCTGACGCTCCGGATGCTGGAACCGAAGATCACCACGACGGTTCTCGACCGCATGGGCGGCCTGCTGTTCGTGGGATCCGGTCGCACCGATCGCCACGTATCCGTCACCGTCGGCAGCTGGGTCGCCGGGGGCACCAACACGCGGGCGGCGTTGCGCGAGGCGTTCGCGCAGGCGTTGACCGACATGGGGCTCGTCGGCACCGTCGAATAGCCTGACCGGTATGGCGCAGCCTGCTAGGGACGTACCGATCTCATCGGACTCCATCCGCCTCGGCCAATTCCTCAAGTACGCGGGAATGATCGACAGCGGTGCCGACGCCAAGGGGGTGATCGCCGACGGTCTGGTGCGCGTCAACGACGCCGTCGAGATCCGGCGGGGTCGTCAGTTGCGCCAGGGCGACACGGTGGCGTTCGGCGACGAGGTCGCCCGCGTGGCACGGGACGTACCCGAGGGCTGAGCCTCACGCCTTGGCGATCGCGACCCTGACCCCGTCGCCGATCTCCGTTCCGTCGGACGGCTCGCCGAACGTGAAGGTCGTGGCCAGAATCTCACCCGCGATCAGGTCCGCGTGAGTCGTCGCCCAGTCATGCCGCTCCGGTGGCACCGACATCGTCACCGTGATCCGGTCGGACACGTCCAGTCCCGAGGACTTGCGCAGATCCTGGAGTTCACGGACGCGGTCCTTGGCCCAACCCTCCGCCTCCAGCTCGGGCGTGAGGGTGCCGTCGACGACCACCAGCCCCGCGCCATCGGGCAGCGCGGCGGTCCACTCCGGCTCCGCGGCCACCAGTTTGGAGGTGTACTCGGCGGGTTGCAGCGTGGCCGGACCGGCGGTGAGGGTGCCGTCCGGGTTGACGACGCCCTCGCCCGCCTTGACGGCCTTGATGGCCGCCTGTACGTCCTTGCCCAACCGTGGTCCGGCGACCTTGGCGTTGACCGCCACCTCGAAGCGACCGTAGGCGTCGATGTCGTCGGTCAGCTCGACGGCCTTCACGTTGAGCTCGTCGGCGATGAGGTCGGCGAAGGGGCGCAGCGAATCCGGATCCTGCACGGCCACAGTCAGTTTCGGCAACGGCAACCGAACGCGAAGCTTCTTGGCCTTGCGCACCGACGACGCGACCGAACACACGTCGCGCACCTGGTCCATGGCGGCCACCAGCGCAGGATCGGCCGGAACCTCGTCGGCTTCCGGCCAATCGGTCAGATGCACCGATCGACCGTCGGTCACGCCACGCCAGATCACCTCGGTGATCAACGGCAGCAGCGGTGCGGCAAGCCGGGCAGTCACCTCGATGACCGTGTGCAGGGTGTCGATCGCGTCGGCGTCCTCGTCCCAGAATCGCGAACGTGACCGTCGCACATACCAATTGGTGAGCGCCTCGGTGAACTGCCGTAGCTGCTCGCACGCCACCGAGATGTCGCACACGTCCAGCGACGCGGTGAGGTCTTCACGCAACACGGCGAGCTTGGCCAGGATGTACCGGTCCAGCACGTTGGTCGAGTCCGTCCGCCACGTGCCCTTCTTCGGGGCGTAGAGCGCCAGGAACGAGTAGGCATTCCACAGCGGCAGCAACACCTGCCGGACGCCCTCACGGATACCCTGCTCGGTGACGACCAGATTGCCACCCCGAAGGATCGGCGAGGCCATCAGGAACCATCGCATCGCATCCGAGCCATCCCTGTCGAACACCTCGGTGACGTCGGGGTAGTTGCGCAGCGACTTGCTCATCTTCTGACCGTCGCTGCCAAGCACGATGCCGTGGGAGACGCAGTTCAGGAAGGCCGGCCGGTCGAAGAGCGCGGTCGACAGCACGTGCAGCAGGTAGAACCAACCCCGGGTCTGACCGATGTACTCGACGATGAAGTCGGCGGGATTGTGAGCATCCGCGCCACCGCTGACGCCGTCGAACCACTTCTGGTTCTCGAACGGGTAGTGCACCTGGGCATACGGCATCGAGCCCGAGTCGAACCAGACGTCGAACACGTCCTCGATGCGGCGCATGGTGGACGCGCCGGTCGGGTCGTCGGGGTTGGGTCGGGTCAACTCGTCGACGTAGGGCCGGTGCAGATCGGTCGGACGCACCCCGAAGTCGCGTTCCAACTCGTCGAGGCTGCCGTAGACGTCGATCCTCGGATAGGCCGGATCGTCGGACTTCCATACCGGAATTGGACTGCCCCAGTAGCGGTTCCGCGAGACCGACCAGTCGCGGGCGTTGGACAGCCACTTGCCGAACTGACCGTCCTTGACGTGCTCTGGGTACCAGGTGATCTGCTGGTTCAACTCGACCATCCGGTCACGGAAGTCGGTGACCTTGATGAACCACGACGACACCGCCCGGTAGATCAGCGGGTTTCGGCACCGCCAGCAGTGCGGGTAGGAGTGGTCGTAGGTTTCGTGTCGCAGGAGGACCGCTCCGTTGACGACCGCAGCGCCCGTTCCGTTCTTGAGGTCGCGGATGATCTGCGGATTGGCGTCGAAGACGTGCTGGCCGGCGTAGTCGGGCACCGTTGCGTCGAACCGGCCCTTGGAGTCCACCGGTGTGACGGCGACGATGTCCGCCGCGTCCGCGGTGGCCTTGTCGTCCTCGCCGTATGCCGGGGCCATGTGCACGATGCCGGTGCCGTCGTCGACGGTGACGAAGGCGCCGGGCAGCACGCGAAAGGCGTTGGGAGAGTCCATGAAATACGGAAACGGCGGAAGGTAGCCCACGCCGAGCAAGTCCCGACCGGAGTGCGAACTCACGACGGTGGGTTCCTCGCCCAACTCGCGCGCGTAGGACGCCACCCGCCCCTCGGCGAGGACGTAGCGCCTGTCGTCGACGCCTTCCACCTGGACGTAGGTGACGTCGGGGTTGACGGCGACGGCCTGGTTGGACGGCAACGTCCACGGCGTCGTCGTCCACACCAGGAGATGCGCCCCGGCCAGTGGACCGTCGGTCACTCGGAACCCCACCGTCAACGCGGGATCCTGCCGGTTCTGGTAGACGTCGTCGTCCATCCGCAGCTCGTGGCTGGACAGGGGCGTCTCGTCGTTCCAGCAGTACGGCAGGACCCGGTTGCCCTCGTAGGCCAACCCCTTGTCCCACAGCTGCTTGAAGGCCCAGAGAACCGACTCCATGTAGCCGAGATCCAGCGTCTTGTAGTCGTTGTCGAAGTCGACCCAGCGGGCCTGCCGGGTCACGTATGCCCGCCACTCCCCCGAGTACTTCATCACCGACGCGCGGCAGGCGTCGTTGAAGGCGGCGATCCCGAGTTCCTCGATCTGCGCCTTCTCGGTGATGCCGAGCTGACGCTGAGCCTCGAGTTCCGCTGGCAGGCCGTGGGTGTCCCAGCCGAATCGGCGCTCGACCTTGTAGCCGCGCATCGTCTGATAGCGGGGGACGATGTCCTTGACGTATCCCGTCAGCAGGTGGCCGTAGTGCGGCAGTCCGTTCGCAAAGGGAGGACCGTCGTAGAAGACGTATTCCCGTGCGCCGTCACGACGGTCGATGCTGGCGCGGAAGGTCCCGTCGGCGTCCCAGTAGTCGAGCACTTCGAGCTCGAGGTCGGGGAAGCTCGGCGATCCGCTCGCCGGTCTCGGATAGGCCGTCACCGTGTTCGTCTCCTGTGCCCATGTTCGACAAGGCACGGGGACGACGTCGCGCTCGTGCGCGAACACCGCGGTACCACCCCGCTTGCGCACACGAGGTGCGCCGCTCGAATGTGGGCGATGACGGGCCCACCCGTTCGGTTCTACTGAGCTCCCGGGATCCGGACGCCGTTCTTCCGAAGGCTCCCCGGTGATGGCCGGATCAACGCCTCTGCGCAGATCCTAGTGACCGCTAGTGGGCGAGCGCCAGTTCGTGGTTGGCGTGAACCGGCGGCGTGGCTTCCGAGGTCAGCTCGATCATCGCAAGCGGGAACTGGTCGGCCAGCTCGGCGACGGTGTACGCCTCGAAGCTACGGGCGTCGAACCACCAGTCCAAGGCGATGACGTCACCACGGCGGTAGGCGCGAAGCTCGAGGACGTGGCCGAGGTGCGTCCGCTCGGCGGCGTCCTCCCCCGTGGCGAACAACACGGCGGAGACGGCTTCGGCCCTTGGGTCGTCCGGCACGCCGTGCACGATCCGGTGTACGGCTACCGCGTCGAGCTCGTGGTGCACGCCGGCAAGCATCTCGTCGGCGTCCAATTGCGCGGACGACGTACACGACAGTTCGACGGGTCGCACGCTGGTGCCGTAGCAGGGCACGTCGACGCTGACGACACCGGTGCCGATGGTCCGTTCGATCGCGCGCCCGAGCGCGGCGAGGAGGATCTCGTCCGTGGTCAGTTCCAGGACACCGGCGGCCCCGTCCAGCTCCATGGTCAACACTGCCGACAGCGGCGCGGAGACCAGCTCCAGGTCTTCGACGCGAGGGCGGCCCTCGGTGTCGTAATCGGTCAGCTGCAGGTTTGCGCGCGTCATGTGAGAAACGTTACACGGATGTCCCAGAAATGGGACACATCTGCCAGAACTGTGACGGCCATGTCAATAACGAGACCGTTATCCGGTTTGCGGCGGGCCCTGCCCAATAAGGGTGACACCGGTTACGCTATGGCCGTGCCACGGACTGATGAGAACGGCCGGCAGCTAAAGACCCTGCTTGACTACTTGCTTGACGGAGACGTCGACGCGAGGGCAATTTACGACGCGCTCGGTACGTCGAGCAGCACCTATTACCGGCGGATCAAGGAAGCCGATTATCCCAACGCCGAAGAGATGCGTTTGGTGGCGGATCGCTTCAACCTCAGCTATCCCGACCTGCAGGTTCGTTTCGGGCTGATGACTCGTGAAGAAGTCTGGAATTACGTCGAGTCGGCCCCACTCTCGGTGGCCACGATCGCCGAATCGACGACCGAAAGGCGAACGGTCCGTCGGCCCAAGCTTCGCGACCTCGCGCCGCGACCCGACGCTCCCCCGTTATAAGACGTAGCATTTGCCACCGGCAACTTGAGTTTGAAAGCGACACTTCATGGGATTGGCAGTCCTCATCACCATCACACTGCTGTGTGTGGCGTGGAGTTTGTGGATTCGCCGGGTCACGTGGTCGTGTCGCTGGGAGGTTGCGGCGACTCTCAACATCGCGCTTCAGGGCGCCACGGTGTTACTGATGTCGCCGCTGGCGTCGGAGACGGTGGGCCATTGGCTGCACTCGCTGACCGGCCTGTGGAATCTCGAGGACTACATCGGCCACGACATGTACGTCGTGGCCGCGTCGGCGATCGTGTACAACGCGCTGGGCAGGCTGCAGGACGACCACGCCATGCAGGTCACCTTCAAGCAGTACGTCGAGCGTCCCGCGACCCTGTGCATTCCGCTGCTGTTGGCCGCGTTCTCCCTCGGCAACGGCGCGAAGATCTACGCGCCGGACTTCTTCGAACTCCACACTGACTTCTGGCTCGGCGCCTACTGGGTCTTGCTCTGCGGCACGCTGATCTATTTGTTGGGATACGGATCGCGGGCGCTGCTGATCCTGCGCAAGGATCCGCGGTCGCGCACGGTCGCGAACGTGTACCTGGCCGCCTCGCTCTGCGGCATCGTGGCCTGCGCCGTCCGCATCGTCACGGTTTTCGTGCCCTCGCTGCAGCCGATCGAGAACGGCAACCTGGTGTGGTTCTTCGCCTGCATGTGCGGTGCGGGGTTCGCGCTGACGTCCGCGCATTCATGGCGCGTCAAGGCCAAGTGGTTCAGCGGGGCGAGCCGCTAACCGGTTCGATCTGGCACTGCGCGAATCTCCTCGAGCCGGTGGAACACGCCCTCGTCGAACCGCGGCGTGAAGAACGTCGACCACGCCCTGCCGCTGCGCGAAAGGCTGCGCCGCGCAACGTTGGACGGCGTCTGGCCGGACAGTGCGATCGTCGCGATGACGCTCGACCGCGGCGAGGCGGCAACGATGCGACGGCAAAGGCCGTGCCGGGCATGAACGTCCGCCTCGGACGGTAGCTGGGTGATTGCGTCGACGCCGGCCAACCCGTCAGTAGCGGAATTCCCATCGGCGGGCGTTCGACCGAGCACGAGCTCACGGCGTCGCGGAATGCCCCGCAGACGCCGTTTCGGGCAAAAGGTATTCAATTTTGGTGAACACCAATTGGTTTGCGACAATGTTTGCCGAAGCGTCAGTTTCTTCAGCGCGGTCGAGGCACCTAACCGGCTGTGCCATAGTCACACTCGCTACATTGCGCATTGCGTGGTCGCGTTCCCTAAGCTCGACCCACACGCATCGTTTGCGCTGCAGAAAGGGCCGCCCATGCTGGACTCGTCGATTCCCGCGATTCTCCGCGAGCGGGCGAGCCTGCAGCCGAATGATCCCGCGTTCACCTACATCGACTACGACGTGGAGTGGGAAGGCGTCGAGGAGACGCTGACGTGGGCTCAGCTTCAGCAGCAAGTCGTCGCGCTGGCCGCGGAGATCCGCGAGCACGCGCAGATCGGTGACCGGGTCGTCATCCTGGCACCGCAGAACATGTCCTACATCCTCGGATTCTTGGCGTCGTTCGAAGCGAACGTCATCGCGGTACCGCTGTCCACCCCCGCGGTGGGCGCCCACGACGACCGCGTCGCGGCGGTCATGGCAGACGCCCGGCCGACGGTGATCCTCACCACGGCGAGCACCGCCGCGGCGGTTGCTCCGTACGCCACGTCGCAAAATGGCGACGCAGCACCGGTGGTTCTCGAGGTCGACCGGCTGGACCTGAGCGTCCGGCGCCGGTCGACGTCACGACGTGAGACGCCGCCGGAGACGGCCTACCTTCAGTACACCTCCGGGTCGACGAGGACGCCTGCCGGCGTGATGGTCTCGCAGCGCAACTTGCTGTCGAACTTCGAGCAGCAGGTCGGCGCCCTGCTCAGCGAGTACGGCAAGGTCGGCCCGCAGGACACCACCGTGGTCTCCTGGCTGCCCTTCTATCACGACATGGGCCTCATCCTCGGCATCTGCGCTCCCATCCTCGGCGGCTGGCATTCCGTCATCATGAGCCCGATCGCGTTCCTGCAGCGCCCCGCACGGTGGGTGCAACAGCTGGCCATCAGGACTCACGCGCTGACGGCGACGCCCAACTTCGCACTCGACCTCGCCGCCGCCCGCACCACCGACGAAGACCTGGCCGGGCTCGACCTGGGCAACGTCCTGGCGATCATCTGCGGCGCCGAACGCGTTCAACCCGTTTCGGTCAAGCGCTTCACGTCTCGACTGGCCAAGTTCAACTTCCCCGGCAAGGTCATCCGGCCCTCCTTCGGACTCGCCGAGGCAACCCTGTTCGTCGCGACCCGCGAGCCGGGTCAACCGCCCGCCATCGTCACGTTCGACACCGAGAAGCTCACCGCGGGCACGGCCAAGCGGACGACCACCGGAACGTCTCTGATCAGCTACGGCACGCCCGAGTCTCCTCTCGTTCGGATCGTCGACCCGGAGACCCGACACGAGGCGCCTGCGGGCACCGTCGGCGAGATCTGGGTGCACGGCGACAACGTGTGTGCCGGGTACTGGAACAAGGCCGACGAGACCGAGAGCACCTTCCGCGGCGTGATCGAGAACCCGACCGATGACATCCCGACCGAAACATGGCTGCGGACAGGCGATTTGGGGTTCGTCGACGAAGACGAGCTCTTCATCGTCGGTCGCATCAAGGATCTGCTGATCGTCCGCGGACGCAACCACTACCCAGACGACATCGAGGCGACCGTCACCGCGGTCTCCAACGGCCGTGTCGCCGCCATCTCGGTGGAAGACGAGGCCACCGAGAAGCTGGTGGCGATCGTCGAGATGAAGGAACGCGCGACTCCCGAGGAAACCCAGGAGCGGCTCGCGGCCGTCAAGAGCGATGTGACGTCGGCGATCTCGCAGGCACACGGGATCAGCGCCGCCGACCTCGTCTTCGTCTCGCGCGGAGCCATCCCCATCACCACGAGCGGCAAGATCCGCAGGCAGGCGTGCGTCGACCTGTACCGCCAGGGCCGTTTCGTCCGACTGGACTCGTGACGACTCACGCCTTCGGGTTGACTTCCCCTACGCGCCGGCACGTGGGCTGGCGCTAGGAAGGGCGTACCGCAATCGTTGAACTGCCCCGTACCGACGACCCGCAAGAATCGAGTGAACGGACGCACGCAATGACTCCTGGCAATGGCTCGAAGTCGGTCGAATCTCTTCATGGCGTGAACCCGTGATCGAAGTCGTCAACCTCGCAAAGACATTCGGCAAGGGTGTTCCCGCCCTGACCGACGTGAGCTTCTCCGTTCCCACCGGAGCAGTGTGTGCGTTGCTCGGACACAACGGCGCAGGCAAGACCACGACCGTCAACATTCTCTCCACGCTGTTGAAACCCTCCTCCGGAACGGCTTTGGTCGCCGGCTACGACGTGGCCACCGACCCCGTCCGGGTGCGACAGAACATCGGTGTGACCGGGCAGGACGCGGCACTCGACCTGCGCCTCACCGGCCGAGAGAACCTGGTCTTCTTCGGCAGACTGCGCGGGTTGCGTCGGAGCGAGGCGCGGTCCCGCGCCGAGGAACTCATCCAGCAGTTCGACATGGCTCACGCCGCGGATCGGCAGGTGAGCGGCTATTCCGGCGGTATGCGCCGGCGAATCGACATCGCCGTGTCCCTGGTGGTGCCCCCGAAGGTGCTCTTCCTCGACGAGCCGACGACGGGGCTCGATCCCCGAAGCCGGCGCGACGTCTGGAACCTGGTTGCATCGATGGCGGCCCAAGACATCACCGTGCTGTTGACGACCCAGTATCTCGAAGAAGCAGACATTCTCAGCGACTCCATCGTCATCCTCAACCATGGACAGATCGTGGCGAGCGGAACGTCCGACGAACTCAAGAGACAGACGGGCAGCAGCTACTGCCAGATGACGGTGCTCAACCCCGAGGATCTGCCGCGTATCACCTTGGCGCTGGCCGACTTCGAAGAGGTCGAGGTCGACGCCGACACCAGTTCGGTTTCGGTGCCCGCGCCTCGCGGTGTGGCGACGTTGTCCGAGGTGTTCCGCAGGATGGACGAACTCGACGTCGAGCTTCTCGACATCTCGCTGCGCCGCCCGTCTCTCGACGAAGTGTTCCTGCACCTGACCAACCCGGTTCAGTCCTGATGACCGCCTTTGCCCTCCTTACCGCCCGCACCCTGCGACGCGGGCGGCTCGACCTCGTATTCGCCGTAGTAGTACCGATTCTCGGCCTGGTCGGCCTGACGTTTCTGCTACGTGACGTCATCGCGACGGGTCGAATGAGCTACCCCCAATACGTACTGCCGGCGATGGTCGTCCAAGCGATGCTGTTCGGTGCTCTGACCACTACCGATCGCGCGGCCTGGGACAAGATCAGCGGAATCAGCTCTCGAATGCGCACGTTGCCGATCTCGCCCTACACGCCGCTGATGGCCCGAATGGCCTACTGCCTCATCCGTGGTGGACTCGCGTTGACGGCGTCGTTCTTCGCCGCCTACTTGTTCGGGTTCCGCATCACGAGCGGATTCGGCTACGCCTCGGCGTTCGTGCTGATGGCGCTCACGTTGACCCTTGCCTTGTCGCTCGGCGCAGACGCGACCGGCAACAAGGCCGGACGGACCGAGGTGGCCAGCCAACTGCTGCTCGTTCCGCAGGTGCTGCTGGTGATGTTGTCGACCGGACTCGCACCGGTCGACGCGTTCCCCGAGTGGCTGCACCCCTTTGTCACGTATCAACCGGTGTCCCAGATCATCGAGACCCTCCGGGGGTTCACCGTGGGCCAGATCGAGACCGGCAACGTCGTCACCAGCTTGGCGTGGTGCATCGGAATGCTCGTGGTCTTCGGCATCCTCGCCGTGCGAATTCAGGGGCGGAGATCGTGACTACGGTTTCGGCGAGCTCGCGTTCTCTGCTTGCCGAGAGTTGGATCTTCGCCGGCCGACTCTTCGTCCAATGGCGCCGGTATCCGATCGTCCCACTGCAGGCCCTGCTGTTTCCCACGGGACTTCTCGTCATCTACGGCCTCCTGGTCGGCAAGTCGATGACGCGGCTCACCGGCAACAGCGGACTGGACCTGCTGATCCCGGTGTGCACGTTGGCCGGCGCGATGTCGGGTGCCATCGGTGCTGGCCTCGCCGTCCCGTACGACCGGGACAGTGGTCTGCTGACCCGGATGTGGATGATGCCGGTTCGACGAACCGCTCCGTTGACCGGCGCGCTCCTCGCGGAGGCAGTGCGCACCTTCGTCGCATCTGCGATCGTCGTGGCAATCGGGTACGCGATGGGATTCCGCTTCACCGGCGGCTGGTTGGGGTTTCTCGTCTACCTGCTGATGCCCGTGGTCGTCGTCGTCGTGTTCGCGACGATCGTGATCACGCTGGCGTTGCGCCCGCAGGGCCGAATCATCTTGATGTGGACCAATACGGTGTGCACGGGCTTGGCGTTCGCGACCCTCGCCCCGTCCGACAAGATTCCCGCGCTGCTGCGGCCAATCGCCGACTACCAACCGCTTGCGCCGGCCGCGGCGGCGATGCGAGCCCTGTCCTCGGGCGGCTCCGCGGGGCTGTCGATCCTTCTCACTCTGGTGTGGGCCGCGGTGATCGGAGCACTGGTGGTTCCCCTAGCCGTGCGCAGCTACCGGGGTGCCGTCGAAGGCGGAAAGGTCGACGGCTGACCCCCAACCGGGGTCAGGTCGTCGAACCAACGTCGGGAACGACGTCGAAGCTGACTGGCATCTCGAACTTCGATCGCTTCAGGGTCGCAGAGAAGTAGCCGTACTGAAAGGCGATGCCGACCAAAGCGGTCGCAGCGAGTTCCCCTGGCGGACGGCGCAATTCGGTACGAAGCGTCTGCCACGCCTCGGCTGGCGAGTAGCGTCGCCCCGCGTCCTCGACGTGATCCGCAGCGCCGTTGCGGTGTACCCATCGCATGTATGCGTTGCTGTGCCCGTAGCGCTTCCACTGGCTGATCAGATCCCCGACCGTCGTTCTCGGCTCCCACTCCATCAGGACCCTGGTGTCGGCGGCTATCGTGCCAAGCGATTGATTCTGGATGCGCCAGCAGATGTCGGTGTCACCACCCCCACGCATGGCCCTGAAGCCTCCCACCTTGGCGAACGCGATCCGGTCGATGCCGAGATTGGCGGTGGGATAGTAGTCAGGCTGGGGCGGCACCATGCCGATGGTCGCCTTCATCGCCCCGCCTCCGCGAGGAAGCATGAAAGGCTGCATGCGGGCCGCCAAGCGGGCGGCAACGGTGGGCCCGGGAAGTGTCCGAACGTTGGTGCAGGACAACGCGACACCGGGTTGTCGCTGCAGCTGACGGTGGGCGTCGAGCAGACCTGGCAAGGGCCGGCAACGACCGTCGACGAACAACAGGACGTCGGCGGTGGAGTTACTCGCAGCGAGCTGACGGGCGAAGTAGGGCCCCCGGCTCTCGGTCACCGTGACCACGTGGGCGCCCAGCGAACGTGCCACCGCTTCAGTCTCGTCGGTGGACGCATCGTTGACCACGGTCACGCGGTCGCCGTCGGCGAGTTGATCCAGAAGGGGTTGGAGCAGCCTCGGCAAGTGATCTGCCATGTCGCGAACCGGGATGATGACCTCGATGGACTGGTCTCCCACAAGCAATCTCCTTCGTAGCGACTGAGCCTAAGCGGTCGGTCCGCCTCGGCCGAGGCCGAAGAGCTGCCAGCCGGCATCAGACCAATACCGGCGGTCGAGGACGTTTCGGGTGTCGAGTAGCCGTGGCACCCTCACGACCGAACGGAACGACGCGGGTTCGATACTGCAGTACTCGTCCCACTCGGTGGCCAACACGGTGAGGTCTGCATTTCGGCACGCGTCCTCCGCGGTGTCGAAGTAGCTCAGCGTCGGAAATCGCCTTCTCGCGTTGGCGATCGCCTTGGGGTCGTGTACGCGCACGTCGGCACCCATCAAATGCATTGCGGCAGCTACGTTCAAGGCGGGTGAGTCGCGGACGTCGTCGCTGTTTGGCTTGAACGCTGCACCCAAGACGGCGATGCTCTTGCCCAGGAAGTCCCCGCCGACGATCGAACGCGCGGCCGCGACGGCCTTTTCCCGCTGCCTCACGTTGATCTTGTCGACCTCGTGCAGGAAGCGCAACGCGTCGGAGGCTCCCAGCTCGCCAGCGCGTGCACTGAAGGCTCTGATGTCCTTGGGCAAGCATCCACCGCCGAAACCCAAGCCTGCGTTCAAGAATCGCGAGCCGATGCGGTCGTCGTATCCCAGTGCCCGACTGAGCAGAACCACGTCGGCGTCGACGACGTCGCACACTTCGGCCATCGCGTTGATGAACGAAATCTTGGTCGCCAAGAACGCATTTGCGGCCACCTTCACCAACTCCGACGTCGCCAGGTCCGACGTCAGGTGTGGCGTCCCGGCATCTATCAGGGAGCCGTAGACCTGGCGCAGCGTCTTCTCGGCGTGCTCCGACGTCACACCGAACACCAGACGATCCGGACGTAGCGTGTCTTCGATGGCCTTTCCCTCGCGCAGAAACTCTGGGTTCCACGCGATTTCGAGAGCATGCGGTGGCGAAGCCTCCGCCAACTCCGCGGCCAGCCGCTGGGCCGTGCCGACGGGGACGGTGGACTTCCCCACGATCAAGCCGTCGCAATCTGCGCTGGCGACGACCGCCTTGAACGCGCTGTCCACGTATCGGACGTCGGCGGCGTCCGAACCCGCCAATTGTGGCGTGCCGACACAGACGAAGTGAACCGACGCGCCCGAGACCGCTTCATCAGCGGACTGGGTGAACCGCAACCGTCCCGTGGCGAGCACGGCGCCCAGCAATTCGTCGAACCCGGGCTCGTAGAAGGGTGAGGAGCCGGCTGAGAGCAGCGCGATCTTGGACGCGTCGGTGTCGTATGCGACGACTTCGTGGCCCAGATGAGCCATGCAGACCGCATGAACCGCCCCGAGATAACCCGTTCCGATAACGCTCAGCTTCATCTCACTGCACTCCACGTGTAGAGGTATGTTGCGGTCAGGTGGTCTTCGACGATCGTTTCATGCCGTGCGTGTTTCGCCACATCGCCACCCGCTGGTACGCGGCCGTCCAGCGGTCGTCGACTGGCCAGTCGACGCGCCTCTGCCGGTTCGGTTGGCCTTCGAGAAACGTCATGTCCACGACGGTCCACTGAACGATCTTAGAGGGCATCGTGCGCGGTCGATATTCGGCGTTGGCTTTGCTCGGCCGGGGCGACGCGATCGCCGAAGGCTTCAGCGCCAGCAACCTTCCGCGGACGGGGTGGCCATGGCGGTGAATGGCCACCTTGAGGTTGCCTGAGAGGTCCCCTCGTCGCTAGGTCAGCACCGCGACCGCTTGTTAGCCTGGACGAACATTCGAGTCTCGCTAGACTCGACATTGGTTGGGAGAAAACATGATTGCGCGGATGGTCAACGTGTCGTCGTCATGACGACTCGTGACATGCGGGTTGTGGCGTGGCCGCGGTGGTACGACAACCCGTATCTCCCCAACTTGGTCGAAGGTCTGAATCGGGACGGTTTGCGCTCCGGTTCGGCTTGGCTGTTGCTCACCGCGGCGATGCGGCTACGCGCTGGCGATTGGTTGCACGTGCACTGGCCCGGTGAGACGCATACGTACGCTGCGCGCTGGAGATACCAGCTCGGCGCCAGATCTGTCGACGCCCAATTGCGAGCCCTCAAGCGTAGGGATGTGCGGATCGCGTGGACAGCCCACAATCTGCTGCCACACGACGATCCACACCCCGACCTAGGACACCTCGCTCGCAGCAATCTCCTCGACGTGGTCGACCACGTCTTCGTCCACTTCGAAGGCGCGCGGGCAGAATTGGCCAGGGAATTCGGGTATTACGGTCCGAGCACCGTCGTGCACCACCCCAACTACGTGGATGCCTACCCGCCGCCCCCTTCCCAACGGGTGGCACGCGAGGAGCTCGGCCTTCCGGCGGACGGCTTCGTTGCACTGGCCTTCGGCCTCATTCGACCCTACAAGGGCATCGACACGCTCATCGAAGCGTTCCGCCGGTGTGCCAGAGACGATGACCGCCTGGTGATCGCGGGGGCTCCGGCCGGTGGAGTGCAGCGAACCCTCGAGATGGCCGCAGCTGATCCGCGCATCGTGCTCCACGCGCGCAAGATTCCGGACTCGCGGGTACCGACGTACTTCGCGGCCGCCGACGTCACGACCATTGCCCACCGGGCATTCTTCACCTCGGGCAGCGCCCTGCTCAGCTTGAGCATGGGCTGCCCGATCATGGGGCCTTCGGTGAACCACCTCGCCGACCTTGCCGGTGGGCACCGGCTCTTTCCCGCCGACACCAGCGTGGACGGTTTGGCACGCGCGCTGTGCAGAGCGCGCGACGAGTCGTCGCTCGTCGACCGAGTCGCCATCCGCGCTTGGGCCGTTGACCACGGTTCGTGGCAGGCCGCCACCGAGACGATTGCGAACACGCTGTTTGGCCGCACGGGCGGAGAGGGCCGCGGCAGCCGAGCGGGCTAACTGTCTGGGCGCGACCACGATCCGTTGAACCCGCGAACGAACTCAGTCTCGACGGTCCCAGGCGTGGGTGACCGCGCCCGCAGCATGAACGGCGACGGAGTATTGGTCGGTCTCGTCGGCTAGGTCATCGTCATCGTCGTCGTCGCTGTTGCGGGCCACCGTGACAGGGCCGGTGTCGTCGTCACCGTGCTCGTCGAGCCATTGCTGGTCCGCGGCGGCGGCGGCAGACTGCTGGGCGGCGCTGCGCCGTATCGCTTCGAGCAGTTGACGCGGAGTCTTGGATGGCCACCAGTTCTTGTCGCCGACCAACACGGCCATGGCGGGCACGGTGATCGTGCGCACGATGAACGTGTCCAGCAGAAGGCCGACGCCGATCACGAAGCCCAACTGGACGACCGTGGCGAGGCTGCTCACCGTGAGCGCGAGCATCGACGCGGCGAAGATCAACCCCGCCGAGGTGATGACGCCGCCCGTGGCCCCGACTGTCCTGATCACCGCTGAGGGCACTCCGAGTTTGGCCTCGTCGCGGATGCGGGAAATGAGCAGCAAGTTGTAATCGGCCCCGACCGCGACCAACACCAGGAACGCCATTCCGGAGACGCTCCAGTAGATGTCCTGACCCAGGATGAACTGGAAGAACACCACGCCGATGCCCATGGCGGAGAGGAACGACAGCACCACCGACGCCACCAGGTACAGGGGTGCCACGATCGCCCGCAGGATGAGTGCCAGGATCAGGAACACGACGACCAGCGTCATGATGACGATGTAGTTCAGGTCGGAGTTGTAGTGGTTGCGGATGTCGTTGTTGAGTGCCGAGAAGCCGACCATGTCGATCTTGGCGTTTTCGAGGCTCGTGTTGGGACGCGCGCTGTTGGCTGCGGTGAGGATGTCGTCGACCTGGTCCATGGCCTCGACGCCAAACGGATTGAGCGCCGTCTGCACCAGGTATCTGACGGTGTGACCGTCCTGGGAGACGAATAGCTGGGCGGCCTTCTTGAACTCGGCCTGAGTCAAGATCTGCGGCGGAATGTAGAAGCCCGACATCGCAGGATCCGACGCATCGCGTTTCATCGCCAGCAGGAAGCCCGACGCCTGGTCGAGGCCGCCGCCGATCTTCCTGGTTTGGTCGACCAGCAGCTGGACGCCGTCCGCAAGCTGTTTGCTGGAGTCGGCGAGCTTGTTCGCGCCCTGGCGAAGTTCGCCGAGCTTGCGGTCCAGATCGCTCTCGTCCTCGATGCCAAGCTGCTGCAGGCCGTTGAAGGCGCGCTCCAGGTTGGTGCCGACCTTGCGGATGGTGTCGTCGAGCCGGTCGGTGCCCTTGGTTTCCTTCAATCCGGCGCTGAGTGCCTTCAGATAGGCGATGTCGCCGGCGTTGTAGCCGTCCACCCTGCGCTGCAGTTCCGCGCGCGACGACACGCAGGCCGGGTCGATGTTGCACGCCATGCTGCTGTTCAGCACGACGAGCATCGACCGTGACGAGTCGTAGGCGTTGGTGACCGTGTCCAGGCTCTGACCGAGGGAGTCACCGACGGTGTTCATGTTGGCGAGGATGGCGGCCTTCTTTTCAAGGTCGTCGAAGGTGACGTCGTCACCCATGGCCTTCTTGATCTCGAGCAGCCCTTGGAACACCTCGCGAATCGACCCCATCGAGCCGAGTATCTGGAGACGGATCTGGTTGTTCACGTCGGCCAGCTGATGCGCGCCGCCGGCCAGCAGATTGAGGTTCTGGTCGTTGGTCGCGATGAGCCCCGACGCGTCGGCGAGTTTGCTGCCGACCTCGCCTGCCTGGTAGGTCGACTTGGCCTCGTTGAGCATCTCGCCAGTGGGTCTGGTGATGCCCCGCACCAGGTCGATGCCGGGCACCTGGCTGATGCGCTGCGCCATCTGCTCGAGATCGGCCAGCGACTTCGGCGAGCGAAGGTCGACGTCCGGGTCGTGCACCATGATGAACTGCTGCATGGTGGCGCTGACCGGGAAGTGCTTGGTCAACGCGTCGTACCCGAGGTTGCTCGGGGCGTCGTCCGGCAGGTTCCTGCGGTCGTCGTAGTTGTACTTGACCAGCGACGTGCAGGCCGCGAGGGCGAGCAGCACCACCAGGCTGGCCACCAGGTGGATCCTTGGCTTGCGGACGATGTGAACCGCCGTACGCCGCCAGAAGCGCCCGGTGATGTCCTTCCGGGGCTTTATCCAGCCGCGCCGTCCCGCCAGCACCATGAGCGAAGGAAGGATCGTCAGCGCGCCGAGCACCGCAATCAAGATCGTCACCGACAGCGACGGGCCAACGGTCAGGAACACGCCAAGGGTGGCAAAGGACAGTCCCATGAAGGTCAGCGCGACGGTTGCCGCGGAGCCCGCGACGACTTCGCCGATCGTGGCGATCGAGGCCACCACGGCTTCGTCGGAGCCCATTCCAGCTCGAATGCACTCCTGATATCGGCTGAACAGGAACACCGCATAGTCGACGCCGGCGCCCATCATCATGCCGGTCATCAAGACGATGGTCTGCGGACCAAGCGGCAAACCCACTTCGCCGAGGCCGGCCACCACCTGCTGCGCGACACCCATCGACACGCCGATGGTGATCAACGGCATGAGCATCGCGACCAGGTTGCGATACACGATCACCAAGATGGTGAAGATCGTGACCACGGTGGATATCTCGATGATGGTCTGGTCTTTGAGGCCGATCTCGTTGAGGTCGGCAAACGTCGCCGACGCACCTACGACGTTCACCTTGAGATTCGAGCCCTCCGCGGCCTCGTTCACCGCCTTGAGCGCTTTGCCGTAGGCCGCTTGCCCCTTGGCCGTTCCCATGTTGCCGGCAATGCTGACCGGCAGGGTCCAGGCCTGCTTGTCCTTGCTGGTCATCGCTTCGCGAAGCTCGGGGATCGTCACGAAGTCCTGAGTGGACTTCACGTTCTCCGTGTCTTCCTTGAGCCGGCTGACCACCCGCCGGTAGACGTCCTCTTCCGGCTTGCCGAGCTCGTGGTCGCTCGACAGCACGACGACGGCGACGTTTCCGCCGTCAGCCTGCTTGAAGGCGCTCTTCATGAGCTCCGTGGACGCCAGGATCGGCGAATCCTTCGGCAGCAGATCCGGTGGCTTCTTCTGCGCCACCGTGAACAGCGGATCGATCAGAATGAACAACGCCGCAAGGAGGACGAGCCACGAACCAAGGATCATCACGGGTCGCCGAACGACGAATCGACCTAACGATTCGAACGCCCCATGAACAGAGGCGCCACGGATATCGGCGCGGCTGAACACCATGTGAGGTTACACCGACCAGCAACCACCCGACGTCGGTTAGGTTGCTACCGAGCGCGACTGGCAGCAACGCAGGAGTGGCCGACGTGCTGTAATCATGTGTGCTCGTGCCTGAATACAAAGCAGCCCTTGGAAGCAGCGGAAATTCGTACCTTTGGATGAATTCGACTCATGTCTGAGGTCGCAACGCCGAAGACGTTTGCGATCGCCGTGCACGGCACGCGCGGCGACGTGGAACCGTGTGCGGCCCTGGCCCTCGAGCTAACCCGCCGCGGCCATCGCGTACGGCTGGCAGTGCCTCCGAACCTGGTCCGGTTCGTCGACGGTGTCGGACTGGGACCGGCCGCCACCTACGGCGTCGATTCGCAAAAGCAGCTCGAGGCGGACATCTTCAAGGACTGGTGGAAACTGCAGAACCCGATGACGGTGCTGCGACGCAGCCGCGACTACGTCACCGAGGGCTGGGCCGAGATGAGCACCACGCTGTCGACGCTCGCAGACGGCGCTGATTTGATCCTGACCGGCACGACCTACCAGGAAGTCGCGGCCAACGTCGCGGAGGCGGCACACCTCCCCCTGGCCGCGCTGCATTACTTCCCGTGCCGCGAGAACGCCCAGGTGCTGCCCGTTCCGCTACCCCGGCCGGTGTTGCACACCGGTTGGTCGACCGTCGAGTGGGCGCACTGGAAGGTGCTGAGCCAGGCCGAGAACGCCCAGCGCGACGCGCTGGGTCTACCGCGGGCGAGGGTGCGTGCAATTCGACGCATCGTCGAGGGCGGTGCCCTGGAGATCCAGGCCTACGACGAGGTGTTCTTCCCCGGCCTGGCCGAGGAGTGGCACGGGGTCCGTCCGTTGGTGGGATCGCTGTCTCTCGAACTACCAACCCCTGGCGACGAGGAACTGCTCGCCTGGATGGCCGACGGCACGCCACCGATCTACTTCGGCTTCGGCAGCATGCCGGTCGAGGATCCCGGCGCCGCCATCGAGATGATCGCCGCCGTGTGCGCCGAACTCGGCGAGCGGGCAGTGATCAGCACGGGTGTGTGGGACGTGGCAGGCACCCAGGTCGACGCCCACGTACGACTCGTCGGCGCGGTCAACCACTCGAAGGTGTTCCCGGCCTGCCGGGCCGTCGTTCACCATGGCGGCGCGGGCACTGTGGCAGCCAGCGTGCGTTCGGGTGTGCCGACCGTCGTGCTCTGGGTGTCGGCCGATCAGCCGGTCTGGGCGGGCAAGGTGAACCGCCTGAAAGTGGGTGTGGCCCGGCGCTTCTCGAGCACCGACGCCCGCTCCCTGACCAAGTCGCTGCGGACGGCTCTGACGCCCGAATACCAAGAGCGTGCCCGCGAGGCGGCGACGCGGATGACGTCGCCGACACATGCGGCGGCAAGGGCGGCCGACCTGCTGGAGGCGGCGGCTGACGCGGGCCGCCCTAGATGAGGGTGCCCTTGAGCCCGAAGTCGCTCAGTGTGCGAACCGTCTTGTCGGCAAGCCAATCTCGGGTGTTCTCGGCTCCCACTTCGTAACC
Organism: Mycobacterium sp. AT1; assembly: GCF_002043095.1. GTDB lineage: Bacteria > Actinomycetota > Actinomycetes > Mycobacteriales > Mycobacteriaceae > Mycobacterium. Next base: position 71,920 of record NZ_MVOC01000016.1, read on the forward strand.
GACGACGGTGACCGAGACGTGGCCGGCAATCCGTCCGGCAGCCACCACGAGCTGACCTCCTGCGCGCTCGAGGGCGGCACGTGTCACGCCCTGGTCGACTGGCCGGAACAGCATGTACTCGGCCTCGGTGCCGTCGACGCGGGACAGCGCAGCTGGCACGTCCCCGAGGTTCGAGCAGGACACCGGGAGGTCGCCGAAGATGACGTCGGCGGTGCGCCGGACGGCGCGAATCGGCACGAACGGCGTGATCGGAAGGAGCGCGTGCTTGTCGTCGTGCCCGTCGCGCAGCGCCGCGAGTGCTTCTCGCACGGCCGCTCTGGCTGCCGTCAGGTTCGTGGTCGCCGAGTTGGGGTCGACCGTCGCCGAGGCTATCTGCATGGCGTTGCCGCGCCGGTCGTCGCGCCCGTCCCGATCGCTCAACGCGATCATCAGGGTGAGGGCGCCGTCGGCCGGTCTGGCCCGGCCCATCCGCTCGCCGAGCACGGCGGCGAAACCGGCGAGAAGCGAATACGCCGTGCCGCCCAAGTCACTGGCACGGGCGTCCCAATCCCCCAGGTCCACGACGGCCGACACCGCGGGCAGCACCAGCGGCCCGTCGGGACCACCCAGCGCCGCCGGTGGCCGGGACGCGGAGATCTCCTTGCGGCTGCGGTAGGCGTACTTCGCCGCGGTGACGACGGTGCGGCCGAGTTCGGGGAGATCGCGTGCCACCTGCCGAAGATCGGAGGCCAGCGCCGCTCGCCGGGTCCGCGCTCGCGGCTCGCCGTAGCCGAAGTCGCGAGGGGTGTCGTCGATCGCGTCGGTCATCGTGCTCACCGCCGCGCCGTGATCCATCAGGCAGTGTGACGCCACCAGCGTGACCGCCGTCGTGCCGTCGGTCATCGGGAGCACCCCGAGATGCCACCCCGGCCCGCGGACCGGGTCGACGCGCCGCTGGGACCGTTCGTCGAGCCAGGTTCCCAGCTCCCCCGGCGGCCTCGCGTCGTCGACGTCGAGGGGGGCGGCGGGTCCGGTCGCGGTGACCCAGCGATGCCTGCCGAAGGGCAGGATCGACGGCTCGATCAACCGTCCGGCAAACCCGAACCCGACGTTGCGATGAAAGCGCCGCAACCGTTCCTCGTCGACGGGATGGGTGTACACCCAGACGTACTGGACCAACTGTGAACGGTTGTCGTTCGCCTGCATCGACAGGAACGTCGCCTGGTCGATGTAGGCCAACCGGTCGGTCACACGATCACCGCGGTGAGTTCGAACTCCTCGAGGACGGCCGACAATCGGTCTCGCAGCGCCTGCTTGGTGTTCTCGACGCCCGGCTGGTAGCCGACGACGGTGATCGTCACCTTGCCGTCCAACCGTCCGGACACCACCGTCAACAAGCCGCTGCGCTCTTCGAGCACCCCGCGGGTGATGTGCTGGTCGATGCCCCGCAGCATCACCTGTTGGGCAGGCGCGCCGCCGGGGCTGGCGACCTGGACGGGAAGATCGCCGATGTTGGAGCTCGACACCGGTTGATCGGTGAAGCCGAAGGCCAGGTCTGCGGTGTGCCGGACGGCCACCTTGGGGACGAACGGGTTCAGCGGCAGAAGGGCCAGTGCCTCGTCCGGCTTCTCCCGCATCACCTTGAGCGCCTCCCGCACCGCCGTGCGGGTGTCGGTCAGGTCCTTCGCGACGTGGGTCGGGTCGACGCGGACGTAGGCCAGCTTGACCGCGTTGGCCCTGGTGTCCTCCAACGTGCGGTCGTTGATCGGGACGATCAGCCCCACCGTTCCGTCGGCGGCGAGCGCTCGGCCCTGGTGCACGGCCAGCCGCGCCGCAAGACCTGCCTGCAGCGAATGCCCGTTTCCGCCAAGCGCTTCGGCGCGCGCGTCCCACTGCGCCAAGTCGACGAACGCCGAGATGGCCGGCACGATCACCACCTCGTCGGGACGGGCGACGACTGGCTTCTTCGGGCTCGGCGCGGCCGACGCCGACGCGCCGAGCCGCTTCGCCTTGAGGAACTTCCCGGCCGCGACGAGTGTTCGACCCACCTCCGGCAGGTCACGCAGCGTCTGACGGGCGTCGGCGGCAAGGGCCTCGCGCCGGGTTCGGGACTTTGGCAGCGGGTAGCCCAGATCGCGCCGAGCTCCCATCACCGCCTCGAACACCGACAAGAAGGCCGCCCCACCGTCGCCGATGCAGTGGGATCCGACGAGGGTGACCGCCGTCGCCCCGTCGTCGAGCGGCTGCACGGCCATGTGCCACGCGGGGCCGTGCTCCGGGTCGATGGGCAGTTGAGCCCGCTCGTCGATCCAGTCGCTGAGCTCGGCACGCGGTCGAGGTGTCGTCGCCACGTCGAGGGGGGCGGCGGGACCAAGTGCGGATACCCATCGGTGCCGGCCGAACGGCAGCACCGACGGCTCGATCAGCCTGCCCGCCAAGCCAAATCCGAAGTCCTGGTGGAACCGTCGCAGCTCGTCCCAGTCCGGTGCGTCGTCGTAGACCCACACCATCTGCATGGCCGCGGACTGTCCCGTGGCGCGCAGGCCGAGGAACAACGCCTGGTCGACGTAGTCGAGCAGGGACTCGGCGGGTGGCCGAGTCTCCGCTTCAATCTCCGGCGACACCGTGGGTCAGCCCTTGGCCATCGGCAACAGTGGCTCGCGGTCGCGAACGCTGTTGCGGCGCACTGCCTCCCCGTGCCGCACGTGGGCGCGGGCAGGCGCCACCACGGCTCCGTCGGCAACGCCGAGGTAAACCGCGGTCATGGCCGCCAGGTAGCGCTCGATGGATTCCCGGGCAATCGGATTGTCGGGGAACGCCACGGTGACCGAGGTCTCCCGCTCGCCACGGTTGACCCACAACCCGATCTGATAGGCGGAGCGCGCGTCGCTGAAGACCCTGCCGTTCATCCGCTCCCATTCGGCGATGATGCTCGCCGACAGCGGCGGAAGGCCGGCGTCGAGGAACGAGACCATCGGCACGCCGGGAACCGGCGGGCGCAATCCCAGTTCTCCGTCGGCCAGTTCGAGCACGCGGTCGAACGGGATGGGCCCCAACGGCATCCGACTGTCGAACGAGCGTTGCGCCGCCCGTGCAGTGTCTCCGAAGTTCTTCGGGTCGACGGTCACCGAGACGGGAACCACGCCCGTGAACCAACCCGTGGTCTGGAATTCCTCGGGAGTCGACCGCGTCGTGATCGGCGTGATCACGTGATAGTCCGTAGAGCCCGTGAGCGCTTCCTGCGCCATTGCGGCGCAGGCGAATACGCCTCCGATGAAACGGGCGCCCGCCGCGATGCAGGCCGCCTCGAACCGTTCCGACTGCTGCTTGTCCAGCAACCGCACCGTCAGCAGATCCCCGGTCTTGGACCACGGCGGATCGCCGAGCGGGAATGGGAAGTGCGGAAGCGTGCCGTCGTTGCACTCGGCGAAGCGGATCCACTCCCGTACCTCGGGTGACTCCAGCGTGAGGTTGGACAACAGCTGCTTCTGCCGGACGCAGTACTCGTCGTAGCTGCCCGCCGTTGGCAGGGGAATCGGGCCGGCACCGCTGACCAGGGCGGCATACATCATGTGAATTTCCACCAGCACCAAGCCCATGAACATCGCGTCGGTGTGCACGTGGTCGATGCTGATGTAGAAGGTGAAGTGATCGGCGCGCTGGATGATGCCGAACGAGAAGCAGTCCCACTGAAGCGGATTGGGTGTGGCGAGCACGTGCTCGCGCCACTCGGTCGCCGTCATCTCGCCGTACTTGGTCGGCACGAAGTTGACGTCGCGCGGGTTGTCGACGGTGTGCCGCACGATGTCGCCACCGTCGGCGACCTCGAACCAGCTGTGGTACGTGTCGTGGCGGCGCAGGTAGGCGTTGATGACGTGCGACATCGCCCGAAGGTCACACTGGCCCTGCATGTCCCACGCGGGAATGTTGAGCCGCGCCATGTCGGTGCCCTTGGAGATGTGATCCAGATAGCCCCGGATGTGCTGAGCCTGCTGATAACTCGGCGGCACGGCACTCACCGGCGCCTTGAGCACCTTGGCCCGACTCGCGGGCGAGGGGTGCCACGACACCACGTCACCGGATGCCCCGATCCAGTCGTGGATCGCCTTGATCGCAACCATCTATCTCTCCCCTGGTCCTGAAACTTCGGTGAGCGACGTCGTCGGCGCTGATTCGATGGTCATGGTGACACCGCAGGCACGGCGGAGTCGACGTCGAGGTCGATCGCGATCAATTCGCTGAGCCGTTCGGCAAGCCCGCGCACCGTGGTGACGTCGGTCGAGCCGATCCGCACGCCGGTCTCGGACTCCAACCGGGTCCGCAACTCCAGCGTGCCGAGGGAGTCGAGACCGTACTCCGACAACGGTCGGTCAGCGTCGACCGAACGTCTAAGGATGAGGCTCATCTCCTCGGAAATCAAGCGTCGCACGCGGGCAGCCCACTCCTCGCGCGGCAACAGGCGTAGCTCCTCGAGGAATTCGCTCGACCCCGAACGATCCTGTCCCATCGAGGCGAACGCCTCGGCGAACGGGCTGGTCTGCGCGAACGCGGTCAGCCAGGCGGCACCCGCGACCGGGGCGTACCCGCTGTACACCCGGGTGTGACGCATCAGCGTGTCGAAGGCGTACGCACCGTCTTCTGGGGCGATGGCCATGCCGTCGTTGTCGGCCATGGCCTGGCCGGCACCGATCTGGGCCCACGCACCCCACGCCACCACCTGGGCAGGCAGGTCCTGGGCGCGGCGCCACCGCGCGAAGGAGTCGAGCCAGCTGTTCGCGGCCGCGTAGGCACCCTGCCCCGGCGAGCCAACCATGGCGGCAGCCGACGAGAAGCAGCAGAACCAGTCCAGCGGAGAGGTTGCGGTGGCTTCGTGAAGGCGCCACGCGCCCAACGCCTTCGGCGCCCAGTCCCGGTCGATCAGTTCGTCGGTGATGTTCCCGAGCGTGGCGTCCTCGATGACCGCCGCCGCATGGAGCACACCGCGCAACGGAATCCCGGTGGCAGTCGCCGCGGCGACCATGCGGGCGGCCGTCGTCGCATCGGACACGTCACCGAGTTCGACCTCGACCTCGGTTCCCGACTGACGGAGCCGCTCGATGACGCGCAGCGTCTCCGGCTTCGGCGCCGACCGGCCGTTGAGGATGATGCGCCCGCAACCGGACGCCGCCATCTTCTCGGCCAGGAACAGTCCGAGACCACCAAGTCCACCGGTGACGACGTACGCGCCGTCGGCACGGAACGCCGGCGCCCGCTCGGCGGGAACCACGGCGGCGAACTGACCGGTGCGCGGAACGTCGAGCACCAGCTTGCCGGTGTGTTCGGCAGCGCCCATCGCACGAATTGCGTTGGCGCCGTTTGCCAGTGGGTAATGCGTGGTCTGCGGCGGTGGCAGCGTCCCGTCGGCGATCTGCTGGTAGACGACCTCGAGGAGGCCGCGCAGCGTGTCCGGCGCGACGAGGGTCAGCAGCGCGAGGTCGACGGCGTAGAAGGACAGGTTCCTGCGGAACGGGAACAGCCCCATCTTGGTGTCGCCGTAGATGTCTCGCTTGCCGATCTCGACGAAGCGGCCACCGAAGGTCAGCAGCTCGAGGCCAGCCCGCTGCGCGGCACCCGGCAACGAGTTCAGGACGACATCGACTCCGTAGCCGTCGGTGTCGCGGCGGATCTCGTCGGCGAACTTGGTGCTGCGCGAGTCGTAGACGTGCGCAACACCCATGTCGTTGAGCATCTTTCGACGCTCCGGGCTGCCGGCAGTCGCGTAGATCTCCGCACCGGCGGCCTGGGCGATCGCCACCGCGGCCTGACCAACTCCACCGGTGGCGGAGTGGATCAGCACCTTGTCGCCGGAGCTGATCCTGGCCAGGTTGTGCAGCGAGTACCACGCGGTGGCATGAGCGCTCGGAACGGCGGCGGCCGTGGCGTCCGGCAGTTCGCCGGGGATGCGCACCGCGAGGTTCGCATCGCAGGTGACGAACGTGCACCACGCACCGGTGGCCGAGATGCCCGCGACGCGGTCACCGATCTCGTGGTCGGTCACCCCGGCACCGACGGCGGTGACCACGCCGGCGAAGTCCGCACCCAGTTGGGGCATGCGTCCCTCGAAGGACGGGTAGCGACCGTAGGCGACCAGGACGTCGGCGAAGTTCAGGTTCGACGCCGAGACAGCCACTTCGATCTGGCCGGGTCCCGGTGCCGTCCGTTCGTAGCTGACCAGTTCGGCCGACTGCAGGTCTCCCGGCGTGCGGATCTGCAGTCGCATTCCGTCGCGGTCGGGGTGCACCACGGTGCTGTGGCGCTCTTCGGGCTGCAGCGGCGTCACGTTGAGCCGGGCCGTGTAGTAGTGGCCGTCGCGCCACGCCGTCTCGTCCTCGTCGGACAGCGAGAGAAGCTCGGCACCGACCAGCCTGACGTCGGTGGTGTCGTCGACGTCGATCTGGGTGGGCCGCATCCGTGGATGCTCCATCCCGATGACCCTGACGAGGCCACGCAAGCCACCCTGGGCGAGGTTCGGGAGGTCGCCGGGGAGCACGGTCTGCGCACCCCTGGTGACGACGAACAGCCGCGGCGGCTCACCTGCGACGTCCGGAAGCACCTTGGCGATGCGCACGAGGTGACGTACGTGGTCGGCTCCGTCGGCGACCAGGTCGGCGTCGGCCGAGCGCGGATCCTGCACCACCACGACGCCCGCACTGGGGCGGGCGACGAGGGTCCGGCGCAGTAGCTCGGCGTTGGCGGCGTGATCGCCGTCGGCACTCCACGTCATCGCGGTCACGTCGGCTTCGCCAGCCTTCAGCACGTCGGCCAGCTGGTGCGCGAGCATGTCGGACTCGTCCGAGGTGCTGATCAGCAGCCAGTGCCCGTGTCCGACCACGTCGGTGGCCGGCGCTTCCTGGCGCCGCCAGTCGATGGTCAACAGCCGCTCGTTGAGCCGCTTGTCGCGCAGCCCCTGCTCCGAGACACCCGTGCCGAGGCGAAGGCCTCCCACGGTCAGCAGGACGGCGCCGTGCTCGTCGAGAACCTCCACGTCGACCTCGACCGACCCGGCACTGGCGTTCACCAACTGCACGTAGCAGTAATGGGCGTTGCGCGTCGACGCGTGGGCCCGCAGTCGCCGCACGCCCAACGGCAGCATCAGCGTGCCGGTGTGGTCGGTGTGGAGATCGGGGTGAGCGCCGACGGCCTGGAAGCAGACGTCCAGCAGTGCGGGATGGATCCCGTACGCGCCCTGCTGTGACCGGATGGAGCCGGGCAGCGCGACCTCGGCAAGCACCGAACCGCCGGGACCCTGGGTCGTGTGAGCCGCCGTCAGACCGCTGAACGCAGGTCCGTACTGGATGCCCCTGGCGTCGTACCAGTCGCGCATCTCGGCACCGGTCAGGTCCACGGGGTGCTCGGCGAGCAGCGCGGCCACGTCGTAAGCGGCCTTTTCGGGTGCCTCGTCGACCGTCTGGAGCACCGCGGAGGCCCGTCGGACCTCCTGACCCTCGAGCCGGGTCGTCACCTGGAAGTCGGTGACGCCGTCCGAGGTGAGTGACGCCACGGCCGAGATCGGCGTGTGCCCCTCGAGCAGCAGCAAGTCCTCGAACACGAGGTCGCGGGCCTCCGATGCCTCACCGAGGACGGTGCGGGCCGCGGCGATCGCCATCTCGCAGTAGGCGGTGCCCGGCAGCGCCGCGACGCCGTGCACCTGATGGTCGGCCAGCCACGGCTGCGCGTCGGTGCCCACGTCGGACTGCCACACGTGGCGCTCCGGCTCTTCTGGCAGCCGGACGTGCGCGCCGAGCAGCGGATGGACGGCGAGGGTCGACGTGCCCTGTTCCTGTCCGTCCCTGGTGAGCATCAGACGTGGGTGGTTGAACGTCGGAAGCGGCGCGTCGACGAGCGCGCCGACCGGCCACAGGGCGGCGAAGTCGACCGCGGCGCCTGCACCGTGCAGGGCGGCCACGAACCCGCGGAGGCCATGGGGCAGCTCCTGCTCGCGGCGGATGCTGGCAAGGGCGGCGAGGCGGACGTCGAGGCTGCGTGCGTTCTGGTCCACCGCGTAGGTGAGCAGCGGGTGCGGCGAGAGTTCGCCGAACACGCGGTAACCGTCTTCGAGGGCGGCCTGTACGGCGGCGGCGAAGCGGACCGCGTGCCGCAGGTTGTCCGCCCAGTAGTACGCGTCGAAGTCGGCGGGGTCGCGGGGGTCGTACAGCGTCGACGAGTAGTACGGCACCGTCGGCTCGTTCGGCGTGATGTCCTGCAACGCCTCGGTCAGGTCGTCGAGAACGGGGTCGACCTGCGGGGAGTGCGACGCGACGTCGACGGCGACCTCGCGGGCCATGATGCCGCGCGCTTCCCATTCGGCGGCCAGCTTGCGAACCGATTCCTTGGCGCCGCCGACGACCGCGGACTGCGGCGAGGCGACGACCGAGAGGACGACGTCGTTGACGCCGCGGGCGGCGAGCTCGGAGAGCACCTGCTGGGCGGGCAGTTCCACCGACGCCATTGCGCCGGAACCCGCGATGGTGGCCATGAGTTGGGATCGACGGCAGATGACCTTGACGCCGTCCTCCAGCGAGAGCGCTTCGGAGACGACGGCGGCGGCGACCTCACCCATGGAGTGGCCGATCACCGCGCCCGGCATGACGCCGTGCGCCTTCATCGTGGCGGCCAGCGCGACCTGGACGGCGAACACCGTCGGCTGCACCTTGTCGATGCCGGTCACGACGTCGGCCGAGGTCATGGCTTCGGTGACGGAGAAACCCGACTCCCCCGCGATGAGCGGTTCGATCTCCGCGACGGTCTTGGCGAACACGGGTTCGGACGCGAGCAGGCCCGCACCCATCCCGGCCCACTGCGACCCCTGCCCGGAGAACACCCAGACCGGGCCGCGATCGCCCTTGCCGACCGCGGCTTCGTACGGGTCGTCACCGTCGGCGACGCGGCGGAGCTCGGCGACGAGCTCGGCCTGGTCGTTCGCGAGGACGACGGTGCGGACGGGTCGATGAGCGCGTCGACGAGCGAGCGTGTACGCGAGGTCGGACAGGTCCGTCTCGGAATCCTCGTCGGTCTGGCTCTCGATCCAGTCGGCGAGCCTGCCTGCCGTGCGCCGCAGCTCCTCGGGCGTCGTGGCGGACAGCGGGAACAGCTTGGGTCCGGCCAGCTCGGGTGTCGTCGTCGAGTCGACGGTGCGGGTGGTCTGGGCGGCGGGTGCCTGCTCGAGGACGGCGTGCACGTTCGTTCCGGACAGACCGTAGGACGACACGGCGGCGCGCCGCGGGTGGTCGCCCTCGACCGGCCACGGGGTTTCCTCGGTCGGAATGAAGAGATTGGACTCGATGCTGGCGATCTCGTCCGGCATCGCGGTGAAGTGCAGGTTCTTCGGCACCACGCCGTGCTGCAGCGACAGAATCGCCTTCATCAGCCCGACCGCGCCCGACGCGGACTGGCCGTGCCCGAAGTTGGTCTTCACCGATCCGAGCGCAACCGGCCCGGACTTGCCGTAGACGGCCGCCAGGCTGGCGAATTCGATCGGGTCGCCGACTGGCGTTCCGGTGCCGTGAGCCTCGACCATGCCGATGGTGGCGGGATCGACGTGACCGGCCGCCAGGGCTGCCTCGTAGACCTTGGTCTGTGCGGCCCGCGACGGGGTGGCGATGTTGACGGTGTGACCGTCCTGGTTGGCCGCGGTCCCGCGGATGACCGCCAACACGTTGTCACCGTCGGCGAGCGCGTCGTCGAGGCGCTTGAGCATGAGCACCGCGGTCGCCTCGCCGGAGACGAAGCCGTCGGCGTGCACGTCGAAGGCGTGGCAGGTGCCGGTCGCGGACAACATGCCCTGCGCCGAGCCGGAGGACATCTTGCGGGGTTCCAGCATGATGGAAACGCCGCCGGCCAGGGCCATGTCGCTCTCGCGGTCGTCCAGGCTGCGGCACGCCATGTGCACGGCGAGCAAGCTCGACGAGCAGGCGGAGTCGACCGTGAACGCGGGACCGTGCACGCCGAGGTGATAGGCGATGCGCCCCGAGGCCAAGCTGAAGTTGCTTCCGGTGAATCCGTACGGACCTTCGACGGCGTTGGCGTCGGCGGCGAGCAGCTGATAGTCCTGGTGGGTCATCCCCATGAAGACGCCGGTCAGCGAGCTCGCGATGGTCGCGGGGTCGATGCCTGCGTGTTCCACGGCTTCCCAGGCGGTCTCGAGGAGGAGGCGCTGCTGGGGGTCGATCGCGATCGCTTCGCGCTCGCTGATGTTGAAGAAGTCGGCGTCGAATCCGGCGACGTCGTCGATGAACGCGCCCCACTTGGAGACGGACCGTCCTGGCACACCGGGCTCCGGGTCGAAGTACTCCTCGGCGTCCCAGCGATCCAGCGGAACCGTCGTCACCGCGTTGACGCCGCGCAACAACGCGGCCCACAGACCCGCTGGCGAGTCGATGCCGCCGGGAAGTCGGCACCCCATGCCGATCACGGCGATTGGGGAGACCGGTGTCTCTGCCACTTACTTCACCCTCTCAAACGAACGAACCAAGGCTCCCGACCCGGTTGTGCTGCACGAAGACGTCGGTCCTCCGGCGCTATGAATCAGCTGTGTGTCCTTTCCATGCGCCTGGAGTTGAGTATTGGTAAGGAGTTCCGGACCAGCAAACCGAACTTTAAGTACGAACCATTAGTACGAAAAATTCGGCAAATCCGTTACCTCCCTTTCCACTTCAACATTCTTCGGTCGGGACACTACACCGACAGCTACCTATTCGTCCCAACAACCTCGTTTAGGCGCATACGCTGCGGAAACGTCGAATATTGACGCCAACGTTCGTTTTCAGCGATGCCCCAAGACGGGTAGCACCGTTTCGCTGAGTGAATTTCTGGCAAACACTTCAAGATCGTGCGCCATATTCGACCATGCATGTTGTCAAAATTGCGCCGCGAGTATTCCCAGCGCCGGGAGACCGCCTTTGATCTTGGCGTCGACGCAGCGTATGCATGATTATCTGACGCGTCGACGCAGGGTTGGAACACCATTGCGGACGGCCCGTGCGACGTATCGGGAGGCATCAGCCGACGTATCGACGAAACACTGGCAACATCTACTCCGATAACGACAAGGGCACCTACTGTCACTTTGGCAACATTACCGAACGTATACCTCGAAAACGGGTCGTTTTCCAGCGCTGCGAGAGCCCGTTCTAGCGAAATGGGCTGTCCTACAACGTGATCGGCCAGACAACGGGCATTGTCAGCGCGTTGGGCCCACTCGCGGGCTGGGCGAAAATTAGTGAACAAATACACGCCCCGACGGAGTTACACCGCCGTGGAGAGCCCGGAGAATGAAGCGCCAAGCTTCGCGACGGCGTTGAACCCGTCCTTGCGAGCCAGGAAAACACCTCGACGTATCAAAGCGGCGGTGGCCACGAACCCCGCCTGGTCGCTCACGACCAGCGGGGTCAGCAGCCGATTGTGCACGAAACCAAAGGCCAGGCCGCTGCGCGGGTCGGCCCAGCCCAGCGACCCACCCAAGCCGACGTGGCCGAATCCAGGCAGGATGCCACCCAGCGGAAGGCCGTGATACCCGAGGTGAAACGACAGCGGCATGATGAGCCCGCCGTCGAGATGCAAGCTCGGCGGGCCGCTGAGCTTGGCCACCAGCTCGGCCGAAAGGAACCGGGCACCGTCGATTTGGCCACCGTGCGCGATGGCCCCGTACATCCGTGCCAGCGCCCTGGCGGTCGCCACGCCGTTTGCTGCTGGCAACTCTGCGTCGAGCAACGACATGTCGCCCTGCACAGTCGACTTCATCCCAGGGAAGTACATCGACCCCAGCCCTCCGGAGAACGGCAGCGCGGCGAGGCGTGGCATCAGCAGGTTGACGACCGGATTCTGAAACGTGCTCTGCGGTCCGATGATTCGAGCTGGTTGGGTCGGCGCATCGGCCGGCGGCCTGCCGAGATGAATGCCGTCGACGTCCAGCGGCCCGGCGAGCTCCGACCGGAACAGCTCCCGCATCCCGCGGCCGGTGACCGCGCGGGCCAAACCCGACAACAACCAGCCATAGGTCAACGCGTGATACGACGGCTTGCCCTTCAGCCACCCCATGGGCGCCGCGGCCATCCGCTCCTCCATCAGCAGGTGATCCATCAGGTCAACCCCGCTAGCCCCGTTGAGCTGCGACAACCCGGCCCGATGCCGCATCAACTCGCGCACCGTGACCCCGCCCTTGCCCTTGGCACCGAAGGCGGTCCAGTAGTCCGCGACGGGGGCGTCGTAGTCGACGAGACCGCGGTCGGCGAGCCGGTGGATGACCGTAGAGGCCATGCCCTTCGTCGCCGAGAACACCATCGCCCCGGTGTCGGCGGTCCACGGCCTGGTGCCCCGCCGGTCGGCCCATCCGGTCCACACGTCGACGACGGGTTGGCCGTCGAGATAGACGCACAGCGCACCACCGCCGAACCGTTTGCCCGGGAACAGCTGAGCGAAGGCTCGTACTGCGCAGGCAAAACTGGGGTCCGCCTCACCAAGGACGTTGTGCGGAAGCGCCGCGCTGCGCTGGCCGCCTATGGCCTGAATCACAATGAACGAAATTACCGGTAACTCGGCAAACTCCGCGGCAGGTTTACCGATCCGTTGCCGATTCGCGCAGTCTTGCTCCACCTGCGGTCAGTAGACGAGCTTCAGGATCTCCTGGGCAGCCAATGCCGGGGTCAGGAGGCCGTCTCGGACCCGTTGCTCGACGTCGGCGCGGATGGCCTTGACCCCCGCATTGGAGGACACCTTGTCCAGCACCGCGTCGCGGACCATCGACCACATCCACTCGACCTGCTGGCGACTTCGGCGGGCGTCGAACTCCCCCGCCTCGGTCAGTACCCGGCGGTGCTCGAGCACGGTCGCCCAGAGCTCAGCCAGGCCGGTGCCCTCGAGCGCGCTTGCCGTGAGCACCGGTGGTCGCCACAGAGTCTCGCGCGGATACAGCAGTCGGATGGCTCCGCTGAGCTCCCTGGCTGCGGCCTTGGCCTCGGTGGCGTGTCGGCCGTCGGCCTTGTTGACCACGACCACGTCGGCGAGTTCCAGCACGCCCTTCTTGATGCCCTGTAGCTGGTCGCCGGTGCGCGCCAGCGTCAGAAAGACGAAGGTGTCGACCATGTTGGCGACCGTCACCTCCGACTGGCCGACGCCTACCGTCTCGACCAAGACGACGTCGTACCCGGCCGCCTCCAGCAGCACGATCGTCTCCCTGGTGGCCTTCGCGACGCCGCCGAGGGTCCCCGAGGTCGGCGACGGCCGGATGTAGGCGTCGGGATGGACGGCGAGCCGGGCCATCCGCGTCTTGTCGCCGAGGATCGACCCGCCGGTCCTCGTCGACGACGGGTCGACGGCCAGGACCGCCACCCGGTGGCCCTGCTCGATCAACGACATGCCGAGCGCCTCGATGATGGTCGACTTCCCCACCCCCGGTACGCCCGTGATGCCGACGTGCACGGCCTTCCCGGCGTCGGGCATCAGTTCCATCAGCAGCCGTTGGGCGTTCTCGCGGTGGTCGACCCTTGTCGACTCGACGAGCGTGATCGCCCGCGGCAGCGCGGATCGATCCCCGCCGCGAATGGCTGAAGCTAGCTCCGACGGGTCCATTTAGGGGAGGTCGTATCCCAGTCGCTCGGCCAGCTTCTCCAACAGTCCGATCGCGGCGTCGGCGATGACGGTGCCCGGCGGGAAGATGGCGGTGGCGCCTGCGGCGTACAGCTCGTCGAAGTCGCCGGGTGGAATAACCCCGCCGACCACGACCATGATGTCGGGCCTACCTGCTGCGGCAAGCGCGTCGCGCAGCGCCGGAACCAACGTGAGATGGCCTGCTGCCAGCGAGGACACCCCCACGACGTGCACGTCGTTGTCGACCGCCTGACGGGCGACCTCGTCGGGAGTGGAGAACAACGAGCCGACGTCGACGTCGAAGCCGATGTCGGCGAACGCCGTCGCGATCACCTTCTGGCCGCGGTCGTGCCCGTCCTGCCCCATCTTGGCGACCAGAATGCGCGGTCGACGGCCGTCGGCCTCGGCGAACTTCTCGACCAATTCCGTTGCCGCTGCCACGTTTCGCACGTTCTGGCCCTTCCCCACCTCGTCACGGTAGACACCGGCGATGGTGCGAATCTCTGCCTGATGACGACCGTAGACCTTCTCCAACGCGTCGGAGATCTCCCCGACGGTGGCCATGGCCCGCGCGGCCGCGATCGCCAACGCCATCAGGTTGTCAGCGAGACCGTCGGTGGTACCGGAAGCCTCTGCGGCGCGGGTCAACTCGGCCAATGCGGCCTGGGTGGCCGCTTCGTCACGCTCGCTGCGCAGCTGTTCCAGTTTGGCGATCTGCTCGGCGCGCACCCGGCTGTTCTCGACCTTGAGGACCTCGACCTCCTGATCGGAGTCCACCTGGTACTTGTTGATGCCGATGACCGTCTGGGCCCCGGAGTCGATGCGGGCCTGCGTGCGTGCGGCCGCCTCCTCGATGCGAAGCTTCGGGATTCCCTCGCCGATCGCCTGGGCCATGCCCCCGTGCTCGGCGACCTCGGCGATGTGGGCACGGGCCTTCTCGGCCAGCTGATGGGTCAGCCACTCCACGTAGTACGAGCCGCCCCACGGGTCGATCGGCCTTGTCGTGCCGGACTCCTGTTGCAGCAGCAGCTGCGTGTTGCGGGCGATTCGCGCCGAGAAGTCGGTGGGCAGCGCCAGCGCCTCGTCGAGAGCGTTGGTGTGCAGCGACTGGGTGTGTCCCTGGGTGGCGGCCATCGCCTCGATGCAGGTGCGGGCGACGTTGTTGAACGGGTCCTGAGCCGTCAGCGACCACCCGGAGGTCTGCGAATGGGTTCGCAATGACAGCGACTTGTCGTTCTTGGGGTCGAACTGGGCGACGAGTTCACTCCACAGCAGCCGACCGGCGCGGAGCTTCGCCACCTCCATGAAGAAGTTCATCCCGATGCCCCAGAAGAAGGACAGCCGCGGCGCGAACTTGTCGATGTCGAGACCGGCGTCCAACCCCGCCTTGATGTACTCGACGCCGTCGGCGAGGGTGTAGGCCAGCTCGAGGTCGGCCGTCGCTCCGGCCTCCTGAATGTGATAGCCCGAGATCGAGATCGAGTTGTACTTCGGCATCTTGACGCTGGTGTATCCGAAGATGTCGGAGATGATCCGCATCGACGCCTTGGGCGGATAGATGTAGGTGTTACGGACCATGAACTCCTTGAGGATGTCGTTCTGAATGGTCCCCGCCAACTTCTCCGGCGGCACGCCCTGCTCCTCGGCGGCCGCCACGTACAGCGCCAGAATCGGCAGCACGGCGCCGTTCATCGTCATCGACACCGAGACGGTCGACAGGTCGATGCCGTCGAAGAGCTGCCGCATGTCGAGGATGGAGTCGATGGCCACTCCGGCCATGCCGACGTCGCCTGCCACCCGGGGATGATCGGAGTCGTAGCCGCGGTGGGTCGCCAGGTCGAATGCCACCGACAGACCCTTCTGACCGGCGGCGAGGTTACGGCGGTAGAACGCGTTCGACTCTGCGGCAGTGGAGAATCCGGCGTACTGCCGGATGGTCCAGGGCTGGTTGACGTACATCGTCGGGTACGGGCCACGTACGAATGGCGGTGCGCCGGGGAAGCTTTCGAGTGGATACCCGGCCTCGACGACCGCGTCCCGATCGGCGGCGACGTAGACCGGCTTGACGTCGACGCCCTCCGGCGTCGGCCAGTCGAGTTGGTCGGCGGTGTAGCCGTGCGCGGTGGCCGCGGCGGCCACCAGCTCGTCGACGTCCGTCGGCGTCGCGGTGGCCGGCGCGTCGTCGCCGTACAGCGGGACGTCGGCGAAGTTGACGATCCTTGGCTCCAAAGCCGTCATGTCAGGCCCCCAATCGGGTGAGCAGCGTCGACAGCGCGTTGATCGCGTCGATCTTGGCGGTGAGGTACTCGTCGGGTTTGTCGGCCGCCTCCGAGACGGCCTTGGCGGGCCCGGCCAGGTAGACGTGGGAGACGCCCGCCTCGCGCGCGGCGCGCACCACCTCGGAGGCCTCGTCCGCATAGCGTGCGTCGGTTCCGCAGATCACGACGGCGGCCGGGTTTCCGGCGTCGGTCACGGCCTGGCCGACACCGGCCGCGCTGACGGTCCCGGGGTTGACGGTTTCGACTCCCCCGGATGCCAGCAGGTTGGCGGCGAACGAGGTGCGGACGTTGTGTTCGGCGAGTGGTCCGACCGGCAGCAGCAGGGCCTTCGGCCTGGCCCCACTGGCGGCCAGGTAGGCGTCCGAGCGGTCGCGAAGGGCTTCGAAACCGGCCGCGTACCGGGCCACCGACGAGGTCGAATCCGATGGTGCGAGTGGCGCTTCGGTGAGATTGGGGTATTCGTTGACCCCGGTGAGCGCGGTGCGCCGGTGCGCGACGTCGTCACTCCGCGTGGCGCGCACCTCGGCGATCTGGGCGGCGACGTGGTCGCGGGCCTCGACGAATCCGCCTCTGGCCTCGACGTCCTGGAAGTGTCGCCAGGCTTCCTCGGTGAGCCGGCGCGTCAGGTCCTCGACGAACCAGGAGCCGCCCGCCGGGTCGAGTACGCGCCCGAGATGCGACTCCTCCAACAGCAGGAGTTGGGTGTTGCGCGCCATCCGGCGCGCGAAAGTCCTTGCCACGCCCGGCAATCCGTCCGGGATCGAGCTGTCGAACTCGTACACCTGGACGGTGTCCGCGCCGCCCACCCCAGCGCCGAAGGCGCCGAGCGTGGTGCGCAGCATGTTCACCCAGGGGTCGCGCTGCGCCATCATGGCCCGCGAGGTGACCGCGTGGATCGTCGCCGCGCCCGCCTCGGGATGGCCGACGACCTCGGCGACCCTCGCCCAGAGTTGGCGGGCCGCCCGCATCTTGGCGATCGTCATGAACTGGTCGTCGTCGGCGCCGTAGCGAAACGAGATTTGCGCGAGCGCATCCGGTGCCGCGATGCCGCCGTCGCACAGCAATCGCAGGTACGCGACCCCTGCCGCGACGGCGCCGGCGAGCTCCCAAGAGGCGCTGGCGCCGAGATCGTGCAGGGCCGCCCCGTCGACGGTCACGGCCCGCACCCCGCCGGCGAAGCCGGTCAGCTTTGCGGCCGTCGTGACGAGCTCGTCGACGGTCGGGGCGCTGCGGTCCCCGAGTGCCGAGGTCAACGGATCGCCGCCGAGGTCGACCGACAGGCTCCGGCGCTTGTCGTCGTCGAAGTTGGACACCAGTGCCAGAACAGCGTCGGCGGCGGCGGCGTAGTCCGCGCCGGATTCCAGGATCACCGGAACCAGTTCGAGGAACACCCCCTCGAGCATTCGGTCGAGCTCGGTCACCGGGACACCGCCTGACGCACTCCCGACCCGCAGCACCAGCGCGCTCACCCCGTCGGTGAGTGCGCTGAGCACCGCGTCGTTGCCATCCGAGACCGCCTTCTGCCCGGCCAGCGGGAACGACTCGGCGACCTTCCATCCCGACTTGACGTCGCGCAGCGCGTCGCCGCCGCGCACGTACGGCCACCGACCTGGCAACGACGGCTCGGGGTGCTCGTCGAGGACGGTGTAGAGCGGGCGGATGGGGAAGCCCTCGTACGTCGGCGAATCCAGGAGTCGTTCCGGTTCGGCGCCCAGGTCGGCGGGATCCTTCCGGCTGCTCTTGGCAAGAACTCCCGCGACGGCAGCGCGCCATTGGTCACGGCCCGACTCAGCCATGCTGATCGAACTGGACACCTGTTCGGACACTGTTGACTCCCCTGTCATCGACCTTGATGCAGCGTGTGACTTGACAACTGTCCAACAGGCTAAATGATCACTGTCACGCCGCGAACCGGCAGCCTCGAGGCTACTGACGGGTAGCTCGGCCGCGCCGACTCGTGAGACTGTCCGCCGACCCGTAGTCTCGGTAGACGTGAAGGGGATAGTCAGCACGTTGGGCGCGGTGCGGGGCGCAATCGCGTCGACCGCGGCCCAGGTTCCCCGCCGCAAGTTGGTGGCCACCGTGGCGACCGTTGTGATTCTCGTCGCAGTGGCCTATCTGGTGCCGTTGCCCACCGCGGTACAGATGCGTGACTGGGCCACCTCCGCCGGTCCCTGGTTCCCGCTGGTGTTCTTCCTCGCCCACGTGGTCGTCACGATCTTCCCGTTCCCGCGCACCGCCTTCACGCTGTCGGCGGGCTTGCTGTTCGGCCCGCTGCTCGGCGTGTCACTGGCCGTCGTGGCATCCACGATCAGCGCCGTCATCGCACTGTTCCTCGTCCGAGCCGCCGGACTCCAGCTCAACCGGTTGGTGTCGCATCCGCGGGTGGAGATGGTCGACGCGCGGCTGCGGCAGCGCGGGTGGCCGACCGTGCTGTCGATGCGCATGATCCCCGCGGTGCCGTTCTCGGTACTGAACTACGCGGCCGGCGCGTCTGCCGTCCGGCCCGTGCCATTCGCGATCGCGTCCTTCGTCGGCCTGCTGCCAGGTACGGCGGCGATCGTGATCCTTGGCGACGCGCTCACGGGCAACGTCAGCCCGCTGCTCTTCCTCATCTCGCTTGCCACCGCCAGCCTCGGCGTGGCCGGGTTGGTCTACGAGATCCGTAGCCACCGTCGCCAGAACCGGCAGGCCGACCCAATGGCTAGCGCTGGGACTGCGGCCCCCTGACGGTCATCGCGCCAAACAAACCGAGGAACGTCGTCGCCGCGACCAGCCCGGGACTCCAGTCCTTCGCCTTCACGTGGAACGCCACCGCCAGCACGAAGTACACGGTCAACATGAACGTGGTCAGCCGAGCCAGCCGCGGAAACCGGTACACCGACAGCAGCCCGACGGCCGACGCGGCCTTGACCACGGGAATCACCGGCCGCAGTTCCTCGGCGAGCCCGACGTCGTCGAAGGCCTTCTTGATCGGTGGAACCATCAGGGCGCATGCCACGGCGTCGCCGGCTTGCATCGCTGCGAGCACCGCGTAGGTCTTCGGCGACGTCAGCGCGGTCACTCGAGGTCCCGGTTCCCGTGACGTGACGCAGGCGGTTGCGAGTAGTCGTTGGCCGGCGGTTGGGCCTGCTGCGACAGCGGTGCGTACTGCGGGAGTGCCCCGGCCACGGGGGTTCGTGCCTCGGCCACCGCCTGCGCGACGGCCTGGGCGATCTCCGGATCGGTCTTCGTGTCGAACCAGCCGGCCACCTCGTCGGAGTCGTCCTCCGGCTTGGGCAGGTTCTCCTCCACCGGAGACGGCGTGTAGCGGAAGACGCCGTCCGCGCCAGGGGCGCCCAGCATCTTGGTGAAGCCCTCGAGCGCCGAACCGAAGTCGCTGGGAACCAGCCACACCTTGTTGGCCTCGCCCTTGGCCATCTCCGGCAGGGTCTGCAGGTACTGGTAGGCCAACATCTCCGGGGTTGGCCGCCCGGCCTTGATCGCGGCGAAGGTCTTCTCGATCGCCTTCGCCTCACCCTGGGCCTTGAGATACGACGCCGCGCGCTCACCCTGAGCGCGCAGCATCCGGGACTGCCGGTCGGCCTCTGCCGCGAGGATCGCGGCCTGCTTGGCGCCCTCCGCGGAGAGGATCTGCGCCTGCTTTTGCCCCTCCGCCTGCTTGATCGACGCTTCCCGGTTGCCCTCGGCGGTCAGGATCATCGCGCGCTTCTCGCGGTCGGCGCGCATCTGCTTCTCCATCGAGTCCTGGATCGACGGCGGCGGGTCGATGCTGCGGAGCTCGACACGGGCCACGCGCAGACCCCAGCGGCCGGTGGCCTCGTCGAGCACTCCGCGGAGCTGGCCGTTGATCTGGTCGCGTGAGGTCAGGGCCTGCTCGAGGGTCATGCCGCCGACGACGTTGCGCAGTGTGGTGGTCGTCAACTGCTCGACGCCGACGATGTAGTTGCTGATTGCGTAGACGGCGGCCCGGGGCTCGGTGACCTGAAAGTAGACGACGGTGTCGATGTTGACCGTCAGGTTGTCCTCGGTGATCACGGGCTGCGGCGGGAACGACACCACCCGCTCCCGGAGGTCGACCCTGGCGCGGATCTTGTCGACGAAGGGCAGCAACAACGTCAGCTGACCGGAGACGGTCTTGCTGTAGCGGCCAAGGCGTTCGATCACGGCGGCCTCGGCCTGCGGGATCACCTTCACCGACTTCGCCACGACGATGATCGCGAAGATCACCAGCACCGCAGCCACGATCAGCCCGAAGAAAGCACCATCCATTTGCCGTTCCTCCCTAGGTTCAGATGCCCCTGAAGACGACTGCGGTCGCACCGTCGATGCGCACCACCGTCACGTGGTCACCCGGTTCGTACACTTCGTCGTCGTTGAGCGGCCGAGCCGTCCAGACCTGCCCGTCGAGCTTCACCTGGCCCTCGTGGCGCCCGACCCTGTCGAGCACCAGCGCACCCTTGCCTTCGAGCGCCTTCATCGGCTCGGGGAGCCCGGTTCCGGCGGCGAACCGACGTCGCAACGCCGGCCGGACCGCGACCAAGAGCAAGATCGACACGGCCGCGAACACCACGCCGTCGACCCAGACCGGCCCGCCGAACACCGCGCTGGCGCCCGCGGCCGACAACGCTCCGCCACTGAGCATCAGCAAGAACAGATCACCGGTCAGCGCCTCCGCACCGGCGAGCGCCAGCGCCGCGACCAGCCAGATCAACGCGCCCATGTTCACAGCCTACTGGCAATCTCACTCGCGAAGCCGTCGACGACTACACTCCCTGGATCATGTGGTGCCCCAGTGTTTCTCTCGCGGTGTGGGCCAACGCCTGGCTTGCCGGCGTCGCCGCGCCCGACGACGTCTTGGACGCGTTGTCACTATGGGCGCCAAGGCATTCCGCGACCGCGTACGATTCGGCCGCGGCCGATCGCACCGGGTTGCCATGGCCCGACCTCACCGATGCCGGCGCCGTCTCCCTGCTGCAAACGCTGCGCACGGCTGCCGGCCCGCCCACCGGTGAACCCGCGATGGCCGTCGCACTGCCGGTCCCCGGCGACGTCCGTGGACTCCCGGCCGGCACCCAGTTCACCGTCGACGCCATCTCGGCGGGCGAGGCGCTCATCGTGTCCCACGGGACGGCCACCGCGGTCGGTCTGGTGCCCGAGTTCGCCTACGACGAGGACGATCCCGACTTCGACCACACCGACGACGAGTCCACCGACCACTACCCCGAACCGATCGCACTGGCCTGGACGGTGTACTCGATGCCGGAGGTGCCGCTACGCGAACACCTCGACCTCGGTCACGAAGAATACGAACTGCGTTCCGCCGTGCGGTCGGCCGCCGACGCACTGGTGACGCTGCGGGCCGGGATGACCTCCGCCGACGTCGCCGACCCGCGCGGGCTCGTCGAGCAGGTGCTCGAGTCGGCCCGGCTGCATCGCGCACCCGACCACGCCCCGGAGCGGGCGCTTCGCGTGCTGGAGAACGCCGCTCACGTCGACGCCATCATCACCGTCAGCTCAGGACTGATGCCGATCGGACTTCAGTCGTCGTCGGAGATGCAGATCGCCAACGACGCGCTTCGTCCCCTGGTCGGCGTGGTGCGGTCGGCGCGGATGGCCGCGGTCAGCGCGATTCTGCAGTCGGCCTGGCGTCGCTAGAGCAGACGGGCGTACACAGCGACCCGTTGACGCTGGCCCCGTATCCGGGCACGCTTCCTCCGCCGACCCTGGCCGGTTCGCGGCCGGTGAGCACTTCGTCGACGAGGTCGAGGACGAGCCGGGCGTAGCGCGGCTGCGCATTCGGCGTGGTGGCCCTGGCCAAGGCGATCCCCGCCGCGTCCGCCTGCTCCTTGAGCTCGTTGTCGAGATCCCAGACCACCTCGATGTGGTCGGCGACGAATCCGATGGGACAAACGACGACCGCGCGGGTGCCTGCCTCTTCCAACGCGGTGAGCTGATCGCCGATGTCGGGCTCCAGCCACGGCACCTGCGGCGGACCGGATCGCGACTGCCACACCTGGTCGTAGTCGGCGTATCCCGCGGCGGCGGCGACCAGGCTGGCGGAATGCGCGACCTGCCTGGCGTAGAGGTCCTGGCCGCACCGCGACGCGGCGCGCAACGGAATCGAGTGCGCGGTGAAGACCAGGCGCGCGTCGGCGCGGAGCTCCTCGGGCAGGGTGGCGACGGCGTCGGCGATCCCGTCGGCGAACATGTCGATCAGCAACGGATGGTCGAAGTACTGCCGGAGCTTGACCAGCTCGGGTGCGTCGGACCCGACCGCGGCCCTGGCCCGGAAGATGTCCTCTTGGTACTGGGTGCACCCCGAGTACCCGCCCCACGCCGAGGTGGTGAACACCGCGGCTCGACGTATGCCGTCGTCGCGCATCGCGGCGACGGTGTCCTCGACGAACGGGTTCCAGTTGCGGTTGCCGAAGTACACCGGCATCCTTTGGTCGCGGTCGGCCAACTCCCGCTCGATCTGTTCGATCAGCGCCCGGTTGATGCCGTTGATCGGTGAGACGCCACCGAAGTGCAGATAGTGCTCGGCGACCGCGTCCAAGCGGGCTGGCGGGATGTTGCGGCCCCGGGTGACGTTCTCCAGGAACGGACGTACCTGCTCGGGCCCTTCGGGACCACCGAAGGACAACAGCAGCAGGGCGTCGAAGTTCATCAGAGCAACTGGGTGCTGGCGCCGCCGTCGGCGTAGACGATCGTGCCGGTGGTGGCGGGCAGCCAATCGGACATCAACGCGCACACCGTCTTTGCGACCGGCGTCGGATCCTTCATGTTCCAGCCAAGCGGCGCACGCTGATCCCAGCCCTCTTCGAGCAGCTTGATCTGGTCACCGGCCGACTCGCCGAGCGCGCCGCCCACGATGGCGCTCATCGCCAGGGTCCGAATCGGCCCGGCCGCAACGAGATTGGAGCGGACGCCGTATTGGCCGGCCTCGCGCGCCACGAAGCGGTTGACTGACTCCAGCGCGCTCTTGGCGACCGTCATCCAGTTGTACGCCGGCATCGCGCGGGTCGGATCGAAGTCCATGCCGACGATGCCGCCGCCCGGGTTCATGATCGGCAGCAACGCCTTGGCAAGTGCGGCATAGGAGTAGGCGGAGATGTGAATGCCCTTGGCGACGTCCTCGTAGGGCGCGTCGAAGAAGGGGTTGACGCCCATTCCGGTCTGAGGCATGAAGCCGATCGAGTGCACGACACCGTCGAGCTTGTTGCCCTCGCCGATGACCTCGGTGACACGCTCCCCCAAGCTTGCGAGGTGCTCGGAGTTCTGCACGTCCAGCTCCAGAAGCGGTGCCGGGTTGGGCAACCGGTCGGCGATGCGCTGGATCAGCTTCATCCTGTCGAAGCCCGTCAGCACCAGCTCGGCACCGGCTTCCTGCGCGACCTTTGCGATGTGGAACGCGATCGACGAGTCGGTGATGATCCCCGTGACGAGGATGCGCTTGCCTTCGAGAAACCCTGCCATGTGAAAGTCCTTACTGTTCAACGACGTCGACGAAAATTAGTGGCCCATGCCCATGCCGCCGTCGACCGGGATGACGGCGCCTGCGATGTAACGGGCGTCCTCGGAGGCCAGGAAGCTGACCGCGCCTGCGACGTCCTCGGCGGTGCCGACGCGCTTGGCGGGGATGAAGTCCAGTGCACCGGCCTGGATGCGCTCGTCGAGCGCACGCGTCATCTCGGTGTCGATGTAGCCGGGGGCCACCACGTTGGCGGTGACGCCGGCCTTGGCCAGCTCGCGGGAAATCGAGCGAGCCATGCCAATCAGGCCAGCCTTGGCTGCCGCGTAGTTGGCCTGGTTGCCGATCCCCCACATGCCCGACACCGAGCCGATGTAGATGATGCGGCCAAAACGCTTGCGCTGCATGCTGCGCGATGCCCGCTGAGTCACCCGGAAGGCCCCGGTGAGATTCGCGTTGATGACTTCCTGGAAGCGTTCCTCGGTCATCCGCATCAGGAAGGCGTCCTTCGAGATGCCGGCATTTGACACCAGTACCTCGACGGGCCCCTGGTGCTCCTCGACCTCGGTGAAGGCGCGGTCGACGGCGGCGTTGTCGGTCACGTCGCACTCGACGCCGAACAACCCCTCGGGGGCACCGGATCCGCGGTGCGTCACGGCGACCTTGTGTCCGTCGGCGGCCAGCCTCTGGGCGATCGCGAGACCGATGCCTCGGTTACCGCCGGTGACCAGGACGGAGCGGGAAACGAACTCAGGCATGTACGTCAACCTATCGCCTCACCTGGCGATGGCCGAAATCGGCCGAGGACCTCACCCCGGCAGACGACGGTTGATCAGCAACGCGGCCAACGCAGCCAGCGCGAGCACCAGCGAACCGAGCCGCAGCCAGCCAACGCTCGCGTCGCCCTTGACGGTCTCGTAGCCGATCTGGTCCTGCAGTGAGGTGAACACCGCCTTGAGCTGTTCCAGGCTCGACGCCGTATAGGCGTTTCCGCCAGACAGATCGGCGATCTTGCGCAACATCTCGTCGTCGACTGGCACGGGCTGGCGTTGGTCCTGGATCTCGACGTAGCCGTACTTCGTACCGAAGGACACCGTGGAAATCGGCACGCCCTGGTCGTCGGCGGTGCGGGCCGCGGTGTACGCGCCCTTGGGATTGTCCGGATTCGACGGCACCGTCTCCTTGCCGTCGGACATCAACACGATGCGCGCCGGCGGCGGCTCGTCACCGCCGCCGATGACGGCGCCGACGGTGGCGATCGCCTGCAGCGCGGTGAAGATGCCCTCACCGGTCGCGGTGCGATCGGCGAGCTGCAGCTTGTCGATGGCCGCCTTGGTGGGGTCCCGATTGGTCGTCGGCGACACCAGCACCGTCGCGGTGCCCGCGTAGGCGATCAGCCCGAGGTTGATGCCCGGCGTCAGCTGGTCGGCGAACTGCTTGGCTGCCTCCTGCGCGGCAGCCAACCGACTTGGTGCGACGTCCGTGGCGCGCATCGACTGCGACACGTCGATCACCAGCATCACCACGGCCCGGTTGCGGGGAATCCGAACGTCGTTGGTGGGCCCGGCCATCGCGACGGTGAACAGCACCAACGACAGCACCATCAGCACCGCAGAAAGGTGCCGCCAGCGGGCGGGGCGCTTGGGCGCGACGCTCTCCAACAGCTCCATGTTGGCGAAGCGCAGCATCCGCTTCTGCCGTGCGGATTGGACGACGACGTACAGCGCCACCAGGCCGAGTACGACCAGGAGGAACAGGAAGAACCACAGGCTCTTGAATCCCGAAAGGCTCATCGGGCCGAAGAACGGTAATGTCATGTGCTAGTTGTCATTTCAGTCATAGGCGCTCATCGGCCTGCGGCGGCGCCGCGGCGCCGGTTCGCCACGAACCTCACCACGTCGGCGATCCAGTCCCGATCGGTGCGAAGGGTGAGCAGCGGCGCGTCACAACGCCGCAGCGTCCTGGCCACGTCCGCGCGGTGTTCCGCCGAGGCCTTGGCGAAGTCGGCACGCAGTTGGGCGTCGATGGTGAACTCCCGCGTGACGCCGGATTCGGTGTCCTGCAGGATGACGTCGCCGACGTCGGGCAGCTCCACGTCGCGTGGATCGATGACCTCGACGCCGAGAACCTCGTGGCGCCCAGCGATGGCCCGCAGCGGTCGCATCCAGTTGATCGGGCCGAGGAAGTCACTGATGATGACCGCCATGCCGCGTCGCCGCTCGGGCCGCCGCAACGCGTCGATCGCGGCCGAGAGGTCGCCGCGAACGCCGAGCGGCGCCTGCGGCATGGTGGCGATCGCACGCAGCAGTTCGTGCTCGTGGATCCGGCCGCTGAGTGCGGGCACCCGCTTGGTGGTCTGACCGTTGGTGATCACGGCGCCGAGGCGGTTGCCGCCACCACTGTTGAGGAACGCGATGGCCGCCGCGGCGGCCACCGCCAGATCGCGCTTCTCGCAACCGGCGGTGCCGAAGTCCAGGCTCGCCGACACGTCGACGACGAGCCAGGTCTCCAGCTCCCGGTCGGCGATCATCTGCCGCACGTGCGGCGTCGTGGTGCGGGCCGTCACCGACCAGTCCATCCGGCGCACGTCGTCACCGGGTTGGTAGACGCGGGAATCCCCCGGCTCTGAGCCGGGACCTGGTACCAGGCCCTGATGGTCGCCGTGCAGCACGCCGTCGAGCTTTCGGCGGACCGTCAGCTCGAGCTTGCGTAGGGCGGCCGAGAGCTCGGGATCCCGAATTTGCCCGCGCTGCAGCGACGGCAGATCCACGCGGCCTGACGGTTGGGTCACCGACCGCCGGCCGCTGCCGGGGTGGGCATGGCCGGCGCGACCGAATGTCCTTGCTGCGGAATGGCGTTCACCTGAGGCAGCGCAACGGTCTGCATGATGCGGTTGATGACCGTCTCGGCGGAGACCTCGTCGGCGAGCGCGTCGTAGGTCAAGACGAGGCGGTGCCGCAGCACGTCCGGGATGACCTCCACGACGTCCTGCGGGATGACGTAGTCGCGGCCGCGAACCAAGGCAAGTGCCCGCGACGCGGCGATGATGCCGAGCGAGGCGCGCGGCGACGCACCGTAGGCGATCCACGCCTTGGCGTCGGGCATGCCGAACTTCTCGGGCTCGCGCGTGGCGGTCACGATGCGGACCACGTAGTCGACGAGGGCGTGGTGGACGAAGACCGACGCCGCGACGCCCTGCAGACGCAGCAGGTCTCCGGTGTTGAGGATCTGCTTGGGCGTCGGCGGGGTGACGCCCATGCGGTAGATGATCTCGCGCTCTTCTTCTGGCGACGGGTAGTCGACGTTCAGCTTGAACAGGAAGCGGTCGCGCTGCGCTTCGGGAAGGGAGTAGACGCCTTCCTGCTCGATGGGATTCTGCGTGGCCATGACGAGGAACGGGCTTGGCAGTGCGAAGGTCTTGCCGCCGAGGGAGATCTTGCGCTCGGCCATGATCTCCAGCAGTGCCGACTGCACCTTGGCAGGTGCGCGGTTGATCTCGTCGGCGAGCAGGAAGTTGACCATGGCGGGGCCGAGTTCGATGTCGAACTCTTCCTTGCCCATCCGGTAGATGCGGGTACCGACGATGTCGGTGGGCACCAGGTCGGGCGTGAACTGAATGCGGGCGAACGTGCCGCCGACGACCTTGGCGAAGGTCTCCACCGCGAGGGTCTTTGCGACTCCGGGAACGCCTTCGAGGAGGACGTGTCCCTTGGCGAGGAGTCCGACGAGCATGCGCTCGACGAGTTGATCCTGACCGACGATGATTCGCTTGACCTCGAAGATCGCCCGTTCCAGGGTGTGCACCTCGCTCTGCAGGCCGCCGTTGGTGGCCGGTGCCTGCTGGGCACCGCCAGGCGGGAAGCCCTGCGTCGGGGCCTGCCCGGGGAAACCTCCGGCGCCCTGCGGCGGCCCACTCGGTGACGTCATTCAGTTCCTCCCACGTGTTCTGGTCCGGCGTTCGATGTAGACCGCTGGTCTTGCTTGGTCAAGTGGCGCCAAACCACTCGGCGGACGCTCTGGAGTCAACTATTCCAGGCAGTTCGGATTCCGTCGACGTGCCCTGCCGCGGGGCGGTCTCGATCAGGACTCGATGAACCGCACCAGGTGCGGCGACATCCCTGCGGTGCGCACCGGGCT
Organism: Mycobacterium sp. AT1; assembly: GCF_002043095.1. Taxonomy (GTDB): domain Bacteria; phylum Actinomycetota; class Actinomycetes; order Mycobacteriales; family Mycobacteriaceae; genus Mycobacterium. The sequence continues at coordinate 99,412 of NZ_MVOC01000016.1, forward strand.
CACGGTGACCTTTTCGGCACTTCCCGAGGCTTCGAGCATGCGCCCGCCGCCGAGGAAGATTGCGACGTGCTGGCTGCCGCCGGGGCCGTAGAAGATGAGGTCGCCGCGCTTGGCCTGGGACGGCGCGATCGGACGGCCGGAGTTGTACTGGTCGCCGGAGTACTTCGGAATCGGCACGCCGACACCGGCGAACGCGTATCTGGTCAGCCCGGAACAGTCGAAGCCGACCTTGCCCGTGTCGTAGTCGACGCCTTCACTGGGTCCGTTGAGTGCGCCGCCACCCCACGAGTACGGCACGCCCATTTGGGAGCCGGCACGTCGGATCACGTATTCGATTGCCTCGGGTCCGCGGACCCGACCACCGGTGGCGGCGGTGGGAGCGCCGCCGAGTCCAATGCTCGAGAGGAACTGCTGACCGAGGCTCTTGGTGGTCTGCAGCGCGATGGCGCTCGCCTGGAACGACGCGTTGGCGATCGCGACGGGGTCACCGGGAGCGCCGGAGCTGGGCCGCTGCGGCAGGGTCGGATCCCAACCAGGATCACCTGGGTCGGCACCGGCAGGGGCGACGGTTCCGAAGGCGACGGCCGCGGCGAGGATCGCCACCAGCATCAGGACACGACGAAGAAACGACAAGGGCAAGACAACCACCATCAGTATTCGATGTAGCGGATGACGTAGGGCGTCATGCCGCTGGTCCGGACGGGCGACACCTTCACGGTGGACCCGGTGTACGGCGCCTCGAGCATCTGGCCGTTGCCGAGGAAGAGGGCGACGTGCTGGCTGCCGCCGGGGCCGTAGAAGATGACGTCGCCGCGGCGGGCCTGAGACGTCGGGATCTTGCGGCCCATGTCGTACTGGGCGCCCGAGTAGTGCGGCAGCTTGATGCCGACGCCGGCGAATGCGTACAGGATCAGACCGGAGCAGTCGAAGCCCGTGGTGCCCGCGCCCGAGTCGATGCCCCGGCTGGGTCCGACGGCGTTTCCGCCGCCCCACGAGTACGGCACGCCCATCTGCGAGCCCGCCCGCTTGATGACGTACTCCGAGGCCTGCCTGCCGTAGACGCGTGGGATCGCACCGTTGGTGAAACCCGATGGCGTTGGCAGGATTCCGAGCTTCTGCAGGAACCCGCGTCCCATCTGCTGGGTGGCCTGCGCGGAGGTGGTGGCCATTCCGAGCACGCTGTTGAGGATCGCGATCGGGTCGCCGCTGACGAATGCACTGGGGATCGCGGGCAACGTGGGATCCCATGCGACGTCCCACTTCGAGTTGCCCGGCGCCGCGGCGGCGGGGTCGCGGTCCCAGTCGGTGGACGGGTTGGCCGCGGCGGCAGGCGCCGCTCCCGGCACGGTCTTGGCGGCCACGGTGACCACCGGCGCCGCGGCCGGGCGGGCCGCGGCGAGCTTCGCCTGGGCCGCAGACCGCTCGGCTGTGAGCTGGTCGAGTTGCGCCTGCTGATCCTTGAACGTCTGCTGCGCCTGCGTCAGGGAGGCGACGGCCGCGTCCTGACTGGACTGCGCGTCGACGACGGCCTGGTCGGCCTTCTGCTTGGCGAGGCGGGCCGCGGAGTCCTTGTTGACCTGCTCGGTGCGGGCGCGTTGGAGGTCTGCGATGGCCTGCTGGGTGCTGACGTTGAGGGTCTCGCCGGTGGCCGCGGTGGCGAGGACGTCCGCGGGGTCCTTGGCGGTGACGTACGAGGCCGACGGCCCGTTGACGTATGCCGACGCGGCGAAGGTGTCGAAGCGGTCCTGTGCGGACGTGATGGCCGCGGTGGCATCCTTGAGCGCGGCCTGGCTGGCGTCGACCTCGCCCTGGGCGGCGACGGCGCCGTCCCGCGCGGTCTGGACGGCGACGATGGCCTTGTTGACACCCTCCTGCTCGGCCTGGATGTTGGCGCCGAGGTCTTGGAGTTTTTGGTCGGCGTTGGCGACGGCGGCCACCAAGCCGGCGATCCCCTGGGGGGTGACGGGCTCTGCGACGGCAGTTCCGATGCCGAAGCCGACGCCGTTGGTGAACGCCGACGCGACGAGTACACCGCATGTAAGCGACCCCGCAACGGAGGCGCGAAAGCTGCGTCTCATTGGACTCCGGTCTCCTAGGGCTCAACGCGAATGTGAGGGCACATCCATCGGGCTCTTACGTCGCAGGAGTCACATGGATCACAGCTGCAACAGCAGGTGCCTTCTGCACCGTACGTCACGAGATGCGCCAAGGAAACGCCAGGAAGAAATTACATGTTTGTAATTGAAACGTTGTTATCGAATGGTGATGTTCGATAAAAGAATGGCCGACGGACGACTTACCGAGCGGCCTCGGCGGGCGATTTCTCGGTGCCCGCTTTTCTGGCCCGGACCTGCAGCAATCGTGTAGCCACGGCGGCGACCGCAACGCCGAGAACGAGCACGACCGTAAAGGGCGTCCACGGGAAATGGGGCGTCGTCAATTCGGTCACGAAATTCTGTGACGCCAATACCGGCGTACCACTCACCTTTGCGATGTCCTGACCGGCTTCCAGCGTCGAGCGGTCGAACGTCGGGCTGTACGTACCGGCGAACGACGGGCTCAGAACCAGGACCGTGGAACCGGGGTAATCCCGGCCAACCTCGGTGGCGATGTCGCGCAGCGGGGTGTCGATTGCCGGGTTCTGGTCGAGCACGACGATCTTGAGATCGATGCCCTTGGCCTTGGCGTCGGCCACCACCTGGGGCAGGCCGGCGTTGCCGGGCACGTCGGGAGCGCTCACCCCGTCGTCGCGCAGGTCCTCCTGAACGAGCCCCATGCACACGTCTGGCGGGGTCGCGCCGGGATCCTTGCCGACGGTCGCGCACACCTGCGAGGGGATGAACAGCGGCACCTGCGGAGTCGTCACGTGCCAGACGGTACCGCCAACACCGGGTGATCGGCTGGCACCACGGCCGGATGGGGACAAGACTGGTACCCGCCTTGAGAATCCTTACAGGACAAGCGTACTGTTAGACGCGTTACCGCCGCGACACAGCCCGTCGCGGCGAAGATCGAAGCGGGAGTTGATGTGACCAGCGTTAATTCGTTCGGAGCCCACGACACGTTGAAAGTCGGGGACGAAGCCTACGAGATTTACCGCCTTGACGCGGTGCCGGGAACCGAGAAACTTCCCTACAGCCTGAAGGTGCTCGCGGAGAACCTGCTGCGCACCGAAGACGGCGCGAACATCACCAAGGACCACATCGAGGCCATCTCCAAGTGGGACCCGACGGCCGACCCGAGCGTCGAGATTCAGTTCACCCCGGCGCGGGTCATCATGCAGGACTTCACCGGTGTGCCCTGCATCGTCGACCTCGCCACCATGCGTGAGGCAGTCGGCAACCTCGGCGGCGACCCGAACAAGGTCAACCCGCTGGCACCCGCCGAGATGGTCATCGACCACTCCGTCATCGTCGACGTCTTCGGCAAGCGCGACGCATTCGAGCGCAACGTCGAAATCGAATACTCCCGCAACGGTGAGCGGTACCAGTTCTTGCGCTGGGGCCAGGGCGCCTTCGACGACTTCAGCGTGGTTCCCCCCGGCACCGGCATCGTCCACCAGGTCAACATCGAGTACCTCGCCCGCACCGTGATGGTGCGCGACGGGGTGGCCTATCCCGACACCTGTGTGGGCACCGACAGCCACACCACGATGGTCAACGGACTCGGGGTGCTCGGCTGGGGCGTCGGCGGCATCGAGGCCGAGGCCGCGATGCTCGGTCAGCCCGTGTCGATGCTGATCCCCCGCGTCGTCGGCTTCAAGCTGACCGGCGAGATCAAGCCCGGCGTGACCGCCACCGACGTGGTGCTCACCGTCACCGACATGCTGCGCAAGCACGGCGTCGTCGGCAAGTTCGTCGAGTTCTACGGCGCGGGCGTCGCCGAGGTTCCGCTGGCCAACCGCGCCACCCTCGGCAACATGAGCCCAGAGTTCGGCTCCACCGCCGCCATCTTCCCCATCGACGAGGTCACCGTCGACTACCTGCGCCTGACCGGCCGCACCGACGAGCAGCTCGCGCTCGTCGAGGCCTACGCCAAGGCGCAGGGCATGTGGCACGACCCGGCCAAGGAGCCGGTGTTCTCCGAGTACCTGGAGCTCGACCTCGGCGACGTGGTGCCGTCGATTGCCGGCCCAAAGCGCCCCCAGGACCGAATCCTGCTGTCGGAGTCCAAGATCGCGTTCCGCAAGGACATCCACAACTACGTCGAGGAGAACCACCCGGCGGAGTGCACCAAGCTGGACGAGGCAGTCGACGAGTCCTTCCCGGCCAGCGATTCGGTGTCGCTGTCCTTCGCCGACGACGACGCGGTCGACGTCCGACACTCGGCCGCCAACGGCTCGGAGGGCCGGCCGTCCAAGCCCGTTACGGTGAAGTCCGACGACGGCGAGTTCGTGCTCGACCACGGCGCCGTCGTCGTCGCGGCGATCACGTCGTGCACCAACACCTCCAACCCGTCGGTGATGCTCGGTGCGGCACTGCTGGCCCGCAACGCCGTCGAGAAGGGCCTGACCAGCAAGCCGTGGGTGAAGACCTCCATGGCACCCGGTTCTCAGGTGGTGAGCGACTACTACGACCGCGCGGGTGTGTGGCCCTACCTGGAGAAGCTGGGCTTCTTCCTGGTCGGCTACGGCTGCACCACGTGCATCGGCAACACCGGACCGCTCCCGGACGCCATCTCCAAGGCCATCAACGACAACGACCTGTCGGTGACCGCGGTGCTCTCCGGTAACCGGAACTTCGAGGGCCGCATCTCCCCCGACGTCAAGATGAACTACCTGGCGTCCCCGCCGCTGGTCATCGCCTACGCGCTGGCTGGCACCATGGACTTCGACTTCGAGACCGAGCCGCTCGGCAAGGACAACGACGGCAACGACGTGTTCCTCAAGGACATCTGGCCGTCGTCGCAGGAGATCTCCGACGTCATCGCCAGCTCGATCGACCGAAAGATGTTCACCGACAGCTACGCCGACGTCTTCAAGGGCGACGAGCGCTGGCGCAACCTGCCCACCCCCGAGGGCAAGACCTTCGACTGGGATCCGAACTCGACGTACGTTCGCAAGCCCCCGTACTTCGACGGCATGCCCGCCGATCCGGAGCCGGTCACCGACATCACCGGCGCCAGAGTCCTTGCCCTGCTTGGCGATTCGGTCACCACCGACCACATCTCGCCGGCAGGCAACATCAAGGCAGGCACACCGGCCGCGCAGTACCTCGACGAGCACGGCGTCGACAAGAAGGACTACAACTCCTACGGTTCACGGCGCGGCAACCACGAGGTGATGATTCGCGGCACGTTCGCGAACATCCGCCTGAAGAACCAGCTCCTCGACGACGTCTCCGGCGGCTACACCCGCGACTTCACCAAGGATGACGCACCGCAGGCGTTCATCTACGACGCGGCGCAGAACTACGCGGCCCAGGGCACTCCCCTGGTCGTGCTTGGCGGCAAGGAGTACGGATCGGGATCGTCGCGTGACTGGGCGGCCAAGGGCACCAGCCTGCTGGGCGTGCGGGCCGTCATCACCGAATCGTTCGAGCGCATTCACCGCTCCAACCTGATCGGCATGGGCGTCGTGCCGCTGCAGTTCCCCGCCGGGGAGTCCGCGGCGTCGTTGAAGCTCGACGGCACCGAGGTGTTCGACATCTCGGGCGTCACCGACCTCAACGAGGGCAAGACACCGAAGACCATGCACGTCACCGCGACCAAGCAGGACGGCTCGAAGGTGGAGTTCGACGCCGTGGTCCGCATCGACACCCCCGGTGAAGCGGACTACTACCGCAACGGCGGCATCCTGCAGTTCGTCCTGCGAAACATGCTCAAGGCCTAGCGGTTTCGGTCTTCGGGATACCCAAAGAGAAGAGGGCCGTCCGTTGCCACGGGTGACCGAAGACCACCTTGCGGCGCGCCGTCGCCAAATCCTCGACGGCGCCCGCAGGTGTTTTGCACAATACGGATACGAGAGTGCGACCGTGCGGCGGCTCGAGCAGACCATCGGGCTGTCGCGCGGCGCAATCTTTCATCACTTCCGCGACAAGGACACGCTGTTCTTCGAGCTGGCCCGAGAAGACGCCGAACGCATGGCCGAGGTCGCCTCCCGCGAGGGGCTCATTCAGGTGATGCGCGACTTGCTGGCCGCGCCCGAACAGTTCGACTGGCTGGCAACCCGGCTCGAGATCGCACGGAAACTCCGGAACGATCCCGCGTTTCACCAGGGGTGGGCGGAACGGTCGGCGGAGCTCACCGCCGCCACCACCGAACGCCTGCGTCAGCAGAAGCAGGCCGGCCGCCTGCGCGGTGACGTGCCAAGCGAGGTCCTGCACACCTACCTGGACCTCGTCCTCGACGGACTCGTCGCCAGGCTTGCCACCGGCGACGATCCAGAGAAGCTCGGCGCCGTGTTGGACCTCGTCGAGGCCTCCGTGCGCCAGCAGTGACTAGTGCTGTCGGCGTGTGTGGTTCGGTCCGCCTCGACTACGCATGGTGGTCCCGGACTCGCGCAACATGCTGTGAATCGACCCGTACGACTTCCCCGTAGTGGCCACCAAGGTGCGGATGCTCGCACCCTTCTCATAGGCGCTACGCAGCTCGTCGAGCAACTCGTCCCTGGACCTGTCCACTTCTCTCATCTGCATCTCCCCATCTCGCTGTGACAGACAGATACCCAGGGAGGCAGATCTCAATCAGGTGCAGCGTCAGGCAAGTTCGATCAGGTCGCGGTAGTCGTCGGACCAGTAGTCCTCGGTGCCGTCGGGGAGCAACACCACGCGCTGCGGATCGAGTGCCTCGGCGGCCCCCGGATCGTGGGTAACCAGCACCACGGCGCCCTGATAACTGCGCAACGCGTCGAGTACCTGCTCGCGAGAGGCGGGATCGAGGTTGTTGGTGGGCTCGTCGAGCAACAGCACGTTGGCGGTCGAGGCCACCAGACCCGCCAGAGCCAGTCGGGTCTTCTCACCTCCGGACAGCGTGCCCGCCTGCTGTTCGAGCTGAGGCCCGTTGAACATGAACGCACCCAACAGGCTGCGCAGCTCCTGGTCGCCGGTGTCCGGCGCGGCATGGCGGATGTTGTCCCACACCGAGGCGAGACCGTCGATCGTGTCGTGTTCCTGCGCGAAGTACCCCAGCTTCAAGCCATGGCCCGGCTCGATGGCACCCGCGTCGGCCGCCTCGGTTCCCGCCAGGATCCGCAGCAGCGTCGTCTTGCCTGCGCCGTTGAGCCCGAGGACGACGACGCGCGACCCCTTGTCGATCGCCAGGTCTACGCCGGTGAAGATCTCCAGTGACCCGTAGGTCTTGGTGAGACCCTTGCCAACCAACGGGGTGCGCCCGCAGACGGCGGGGGTGGGAAATCTGATCTTGGCCACCTTGTCGGCGACCCGCTCGTCGTCGAGCTCGGCGATCATGCGCTCGGCCCGGCGCAGCATGTTCTGCGCGGCAACGGCCTTGGTCGCCTTGGCGCCCATCTTCGCGGCCTGGGTGCGCAGTGCGGAGGCCTTCTTCTCGGCGTTGGCGCGTTCCCGGCGGCGGCGCTGCTCGTCGGTGGACCTGGCGTCGAGGTACTTCTGCCAGCCCATGTTGTAGACGTCGGCTTCGCCGCGGACGGCATCGAGGAACCAGACGCGGTTGACGACGTCGGCCAGCAGGTCGACGTCGTGGCTGATCACGACGAGGCCGCCGGTGTGGTTCTGCAGGAACGAACGCAACCAGCCGATCGAGTCGGCGTCGAGGTGGTTGGTGGGCTCGTCGAGGAGCAGCGTCGTGTCCGACCCGGAGCCGGTGTCGGAAGCGGCGAACAGGATGCGCGACAGCTCGACGCGGCGACGCTGGCCGCCGGACAGCGTCCGCAGCGGCTGGGTGAGAATGCGCTCGGGCAAACCGAGGCTTGCGCAGATGCGGCCCGCTTCGCTCTCCGCGGCGTATCCGCCGAGGGCGGCGAACCGCTCCTCGAGCTCGCCGTACTTGCGTACCGCCTTGTCCATGGCGGCGTCGTCGGCGACCTCGGCCATGATCGCCTGCTGCTTCTCCAGATCGGACAGCAGCGTGTCGAGGCCGCGAGCCGAGAGGACCCGGTCGCGGGCCAACATGTCCAGGTCTCCCTCTCTGGGATCCTGTGGCAGGTAACCGATCTCACCGGTTCGCTCGATGCTGCCCGCGTAGGGCTCGCCTTCGCCGGCGAGGATGCGCATGGTGGTGGTCTTGCCTGCGCCGTTGCGGCCGACGAGGCCGATCCGGTCCCCCGGCTGGATGCGCAGCGCGGAGCCCTCGATGGCCAGCAGCGTACGCGCGCCAGCGCGGACCTCGAGGTCCGTTGCGGTGATCACGCTGTACTCCTCATTGTTCTACTTGTCGTCGGTAAATACGGCTGGCCGCTTCTGGGCGCGCGCAGCGACCGCTTCCTCGAAATTGGCGGTGAGCAGGCGCACGTACAGTTGACCCAAACCTTCGGCCTGCATGTGACCCTCTAGGCTACCGGCTTCCAGTCCACTCCAGAGCGTGCGCTTGGTCAACTCGATTCCCGGCCGCGAGAACGCCGCGATGCGCTCGGCCATGTCGAAGCACGTCTCGAGGAGCTCGTCGTCGGGGACCGAGCGCGAGACCAGGCCGATTCGGTCGGCCTCCGCGGAGTCGATGTCACGCCCGGTGAGCATGGCCTCGAACGCCCGCGACGTCCCAATTGCCTTGGGCAGCAAGTACGAAAGCCCCAGCTCGCTCGCGGTGAGCCCGTTGTTGATGCCCGCCGCCCGGAAGTAGGCGCCGTGCCCTGCGACCCTGATGTCACACGCCAGGGCCAGGCACAGCCCGCCGCCGATGGCGGCACCGTTGACGGCCGCGATGACCGGCTGGTGCAGCTTCCGTATGGCGAGGATCACGTCGTCGAGCACTTCCATCGAGCGCAACGCGAACGTGGGGCGGGTCAGACCGTCGACGTGGGGCACCGATCCCGCTGACTTATGGTCGGCGCCCGAGGAGAACCCGCGGCCGGCACCGGTCAGCACCACGGCCCTGACCTCGTTGTCGGTGGTCAGCTCGTCGAGGGCAGCCTTCAACGGGACCATGACGTCGAACGCCATCGAGTTCATGCGTTCGGGCCGGTTCAACGTCACCAGCGCCACCTGCGGGCGTGGTCGGTCGACGAGAACCAGGGTGTCGTCGCGTTCGGTCACGGGTGCACGCTATCGCGTGCGACCGCTATGCCTCGTCGGTCTTGGCCTGCTCGGCGAGGGCGGCGTCGACGTCGAGCGCCTTGATCTGCCCGATGACCTCTTCGAGGTCCTTGGCAGGCAGCATCCCGGAATGCCGAAAGACCATGTGGCCCTTCTTGAACGCCATCAACGTCGGAATCGCCTGGATCTCCGCGGCGGCGGCCAATCCCTGCTCCGCCTCGGTGTCGACCTTGGCGTGTACGACGTCGGGGTGCTTGTCGGACGACGCGGCGTACGTCGGGGCGAAGGCCCGACACGGCCCGCACCACTCCGCCCAGAAGTCGACGAGCACGATCTCGTTGTCGGTGATGGTCCCGTTGAATTGCTCTGTGGTGATGTCTTGCGTGCTCACGTTTCTCCTAACGTCGGGTTCTAGCTGCTTGTTCCACCACGCGGTGGACGGAACGGCGTCAATGCAACGTGCTCAGCGCGGACTCCGGTTGATACCCATTGAACCCGTCCAAGGTGTCGTCGCGCAGCCTGTTCACCCACGCCGGATCGGCCAGCAGGGCGCGACCTATCGCGACGACGTCGAACTCCCCCGCCTCGAACTGGGCGACGACCTGGTCCGCTGGCGCCGGCGCGATCTCGGTGCGCGGCCCTTCGTCGCGGAACGCCGTGTCAAGGCCGACCGAGCCGACGGCTATCACCGGCGCTCCGGTCACCTTCTTGGTCCAGCCGGCCAGGCTCAGAACCGGATCCGCGTCGGGGAAGGCGGGCGCGTAGTGGCGTCGGGTGGACGGATGGAACACGTCGACTCCGGCGTCGAGCAACGGCGCCAGCAGTTCCTGCAGCTCGGTGGGATCGGCGGCGACGGTCGCGTCGTAGTCGGCGGCCTTCCACTGCGAGAACCGGTAGACGATCGGGAAGTCCGGTCCGACGGCGGCCCGGACCGCGGCCACCACCTCGGCGGGGAACCGCGTTCTGGCCGCCAGCGAGCCGCCGTACTCGTCGGTCCGAAGGTTCGTCTTCTCCCACAGGAACGCGTCGAGCAGGTAGCCGTGCGCGCCGTGGATCTCGACGGCGTCGAAACCGGCCTCTTGGGCGTTGCGGGCCGCCAGCGCGAACTGCGCCGCGACGCCGGGAAGTTCGTCGAGTGTCAGCGCGCGGCCCTTCGGCTGCCCCGTCCCGTCCACCCCGGAGGGACTCACGGGCTCGACGCCGTCGGACGTACCGCGTTCGGCGCCCTGGTGCCACAGCTGCGCGGCGATCACCGCTCCATGGCCGTGGACGGTGTCGGTGACTCTGCGCCAGCCCACGAGGGCGTCGTCACCGGCCAGCGTCGGCACCGACTCGGGAAAGCCCGCAGTGGGGTCCGGCAGTCGGACGCCCTCGGTGATGATCAGCCCGACGCCGCCCGCAGCCCGGCGGCCGTAGTAGGCCGCGACGTCGGGTCCAGGCACCCCGCCCGGGGACGCCTGCCGCGTCATGGGGGCCATGGCGAACCGATTGGGGATCGTCATCGACCGCACGGTCAGCGGTTGGAACAGTTCTGTCACGCCTTCGAGGCTCATGACGGGGTGCAACGTCGTCCGTCGCGTGGCGATTCCGCGTGGACGAGGATCACAGTTCGGAGCGGCCACGTTCGAAGAAGTCCGTGACGTCGGCGGCGAGCTGGTCGACGTCGTGCGACGGGTCCAGTGACTGGAAGGCCCCGAACGGCGCGTTCCAGAAGTCCCCGATGCGCGAGGTCCACGGGCCGACGTAGGCATACGGCAGCGGGTGGAAGTCGTCACCGGGCGAGACGCCGTAGTTCACCTCGTCCTGGGTGACGGCGACGTCGAAGTGCTCGGGCCACAACACCGGATGTTGTTCCGGCAAAGCGCTCTTCAGGGCGAACCCGCCGGCGTAGAGACTGCGGTGGACCAGTTCGGCGGCGTCGGCGTCCACGTCGAGGACGGTGTCCGCGGTCAGCGGCTCGACGATCTCGTAGACGCCGTCGGGAGGCCCGACGTCCAGACCGGTCGCGGCGGCGAGCGCGCCAACCGTCCCGGTCAGCGGCGCACCCGCGTCACCCCAGACGAGTTCGGTGCCGTGTACGGCGACGGGTATCGACACACCGGTGAAGCCATCGGGCCTGACTGCCAGCCGAACGGTCTCGGCCGACCGGTACTGAGGTCCGGCGATGAAGCTCTCGGCAATGCCGCGGAGTTGGCGACGCGTGGTGACGTACCGGTCCTCTCGCACGGCGTCAGACCGTGAAGCCGAGCGCCCTGAGCTGCTCGCGCCCGTCGTCGGTGATCTTGTCGGGGCCCCACGGCGGATTCCACACCCAGTTGATCTTGATCTCGTTGACGAGTCCCGAGCCGACCAACGCACTGCGCGACTGGTCCTCGATGACGTCGGTCAACGGGCACGCGGCCGACGTCAGCGTCATGTCGATCATGGCGACCTTCGAGCCGGCGTCGCCCTCTTCGATGTTCAGTCCGTAGACCAGACCGAGGTCGACGACGTTGATGCCCAATTCGGGGTCGACGACGTCACGCATGGCTTCTTCGAGGTCGGCGAGCACTTCGTCGGAAGCGGTGTCACTCATCTGTGTTCCTCCACATCGTTGCTGGCTTGCGCCAACGCGTCATCGTCGTCCAACGGCCTGGCCTCCGCCAGAGCAGCCTTGAAGGCCATCCAGCCCAGCAGCGCGCACTTCACCCGCGCCGGGTACTTAGCCACACCTGCGAAGGCGATGCCGTCGCCGATGACGTCCTCGTCCCCGTCGACGTTGCCCCGTGAGGAGATCATCTCGGTGAACGCGGCAACGGTCTTCATCGCGGCACCGACGCTTTGGCCGATCACCTGGTCGGTCAGCACCGACGTCGCAGCCTGACTGATCGAACAGCCCTGCCCGTCGTAGGAGATGTCGGTGACGGTGTCGCCGTCCTCGGACAGCGTCACGCGCAGCGTCACCTCGTCACCACAGGTCGGGTTGACGTGATGCACTTCGGCCGCAAAGGGCTCGCGCAGCCCGCGATGGTGCGGGTGCTTGTAGTGGTCCAGGATCACTTCCTGGTACATCTGTTCCATTCGCACGGACGCTCTACTCCCGCCCGAAGAACTCGACGGCCCGCTGGACGCCGGCGACCAGCCGGTCCACTTCGTCGAGCGTGTTGTACACCGCGAACGACGCCCGGGCAGTGGCTGCGATGCCGAAGTGCTTGTGCAGCGGCCACGCGCAGTGGTGCCCGACGCGGACGGCGACGCCCTCGTCGTCGAGAACCTGTCCGACGTCGTGGGCGTGGACCCCGTCGACGACGAAGCTCACCGGCGATCCGCGATGAGCCATCCGCGTCGGCCCGATGATGCGGACACCTGGAATGTCCGAGAGCCCCTGGATGGCGACGGCGACCAGTTCGCGTTCGTGAACGGCAACCACGTCCATCCCGATCGCACTCAGATAGCGTGCGGCGGCGGCCAATCCGACGACCTGTGAGGTCATCGGAGTGCCCGCCTCGAACCGCTGCGGCGCAGGCGCGTAGGTGGTCTCCGCCATCGTCACGGTCTCGATCATCGAGCCGCCGGTGAGGAAGGGCGGCATGGCCGCGAGCAGTTCACGGCGGCCGTACAGCACGCCGATTCCCGTCGGCCCCAGCATCTTGTGCCCGGAGAAGGCGGCGTAGTCGACGTCGAGGCCGTGAAGGTCGACCGGCTCGTGCGGCACCGACTGGCAGGCGTCCAGGACCGTCAACGCTCCGACGGCCTTCGCCCGCGACACCAGCTCACCGACCGGCGCGATGGCACCGGTGACGTTCGAATGATGGCTGAAGGCGACGACCTTCACGCGCTCGTCGAGTTGCAGCGAGTCGAGGTCGATCTTGCCGTCTGCGGTGACCCCGTACCACCGCAGGGTTGCCCCGGTACGGCGGGCCAGTTCCTGCCACGGAATGAGGTTGGCGTGATGTTCCAGTTCGGTGGTGACGATGACGTCACCGGGCCCGACGGAATGCCCGAAGCGGTCGTCGCCCAATGCGTAGGAGACGAGGTTGAGCGCCTCGGTGGCGTTCTTGGTGAAGACGAGCTCATCGGAGTCGGCGCCGACGAACGCCGCGATGTCCTCGCGGCCCTGCTCGTAGGCGTCGGTGGACTCCTCCATCAGCTGGTGCGCACCGCGGTGCACTGCGCCGTTGGAGGTGGTCAGGAACTGCCGCTCCGCATCGAGAACCTGGAGCGGCTTCTGCGACGTCGCCCCGGAATCCAGGTACGCCAGCTGCTTACCGCCTCGCATCACCCGACTCAGGATCGGGAAGTCCTCCCGAATGCGCAGCAGGTCAAGCGTCGTCGACGCAGCCGTCATCTCAGGCCTCGACCGCCTGGGTGAAGCGCTCGTAGCCGTTGGCTTCGAGCTCGTCGGCCAGCTCGGGGCCGCCGGACTCGATGATCCGACCGTCGAAGAAGACGTGCACGAACTGCGGCTGGATGTAGCGAAGGATGCGGGTGTAGTGGGTGATGAGCAGCACGCCTGCGTTCTCCGCCTCGGCGTACCGGTTGACGCCTTCGCTGACCACGCGCAGCGCGTCGACGTCGAGACCCGAGTCGGTCTCGTCGAGGATCGCGATCTTTGGCTTGAGCAGACCAAGCTGCAGAATCTCGTGGCGCTTCTTCTCGCCGCCGGAGAAGCCTTCGTTGACGCTGCGCTCGCTGAACGCCGGGTCGATGTCGAGATCGGTCATGGCCGTCTTGACTTCCTTGACCCAGTGCCGCAGCTTGGGCGCTTCGCCGCGCACGGCGGTCGCCGCGGTGCGCAGGAAGTTCGACATGGAGACGCCGGGTACCTCGATCGGGTACTGCATGGCAAGGAACAGCCCGGCCCTGGCGCGCTCGTCGACGCTCATCTCGAGGACGTCTTGCCCGTCGAGGGTGATCGACCCGGAGGTGACGGTGTACTTGGGGTGGCCGGCGATCGCGTAGGACAGCGTCGACTTGCCAGAACCGTTGGGGCCCATCACCGCATGGGTCTCCCCCGACTTCACGGTGAGGTTGACGCCCTTGAGGATTTCCACGTCGGCGCCGCCTTCGGCGGAGACGACGGAGGCGTGCAGGTCCTTGACTTCAAGTGTGGTCATATCAGCTGTCTCTTGCTTCCGTGATGGCTAGTTCTCGTTCAATGGCTTCGGTGAGTCGCTCGCGGACCGCGGGCACGGCGATCTTGGCGATGATCTCGCCGAAGAAGCCGCGCACGACCAGGCGGCGGGCCTGGTCTTCCGGGATGCCGCGGGCACGTAGGTAGAACAACTGCTCGTCGTCGAAACGTCCGGTGGCACTGGCATGTCCGGCGCCGACGATCTCGCCGGTCTCGATCTCCAGGTTGGGCACCGAGTCGGCGCGCGCGCCGTCGGTGAGCACCAGGTTGCGGTTCGCCTCGTAGGTGTCCGTGCCGGTGGCCTCCGCGCGGATCAGCACGTCGCCGATCCAGACGGTGTGGGCGTCGGGCCGGTCGGAGTCCGGATCGCCTTGCAGCGCACCCTTGTAGAGCACGTCGGACTTGCAGTTGGGCTGGGCGTGGTCGACGAGCAGCCGCGACTCGAAGTGCTGGCCGTCGTCGGCGAAGTAGGTGCCGAGCAGCTGGGCGTCTCCGCCGGGTCCTGCGTAGCGCACCGTGGCCGAGGTCCGCACGACGTCGCCTCCCAGGGTGACGGCGACGTGGGTCAACGTCGAGTCCTTGCCGAGACGGGCATGGTGCGCGCTGACGTGCACCATGTCGTCGGCCCAGTCGGCGATCCAGATGACGTTGACGCCCGCGGCGTCGCCGACGACGATCTCGACGTTGTCGGCGTACGTTCCGCTGCCGCGCAGGTCGACGACGAACGTGGCCCTGGCCAACTCTTCGACGCGGATCTGCAGGTGGCCGTAGGCGGTGACGCCCTCGCCGGGTCCGGTGACGGTGATCTCGACGGGCTCGGCCACCTCGGCCTCGCGTGCGACGGTCACGATGGTGGCCGTCTCGAACGACGAGAATGCCTGTGCCGCAACGCGGTCGGCGGGGACCCCGCCCTGCCCGAGGCGGTCGTCGTCACGCGTGACGGTCTCGACCGTCACGCCGGCGCGCTCGCCGACCTCGACGACCGCGTGTCCGGTCGCGGGGGCCGATCCGTCATGCAGGCCGCGCAGTCGCTTGAGCGGCGTGAACCGCCACAGCTCGTCACGGCCGCCGGGCACCTCGAAGGCGTCGACGTCGAACGAGCTGAACTGCTCGCCCTTGTTGGCGGCGGCCAGTGTCGACCCGCCGTTCTTGATGCCCTCGGCAGCTTCGGTCAAGTTCGAGGTCATCCGACGGCCCCTTCCATCTGGAGCTCGATGAGCCGGTTGAGCTCCAACGCGTATTCCATCGGAAGCTCCTTGGCGATGGGCTCGACGAAGCCGCGCACCACCATGGCCATGGCCTCGTCCTCGGTCATGCCGCGGCTCATCAGGTAGAAGAGCTGATCGGCGCTGACCTTGGAGACCGTGGCCTCGTGCCCCATCGTCACGTCGTCCTCGCGGATGTCGACGTAGGGGTAGGTGTCGCTGCGACTGATCGAATCCACCAGCAGCGCATCACACTTCACGCTGGACCTGGAACCGTGTGCGCCCTTGTTGATCTGGACGAGGCCGCGGTAGGACGCCCGGCCACCGCCGCGGGCGACGGACTTGGAGACGATGTTGCTCGACGTGTTGGGCGCCAGGTGCAGCATCTTGGCCCCGGTGTCCTGGTGCTGGCCCTCGCCGGCGAACGCGACCGAGAGCACCTCGCCCTTGGCGTGCTCACCGGTCATCCACACGGCCGGGTACTTCATGGTGACCTTGGAGCCGATGTTGCCGTCGACCCACTCCATGGTGGCGCCGGCTTCGGCGCGCGCCCGCTTGGTCACCAGGTTGTAGACGTTGTTCGACCAGTTCTGGATGGTCGTGTAGCGGCACCGGCCGCCGGGCTTGACGATGATCTCGACGACCGCGGAGTGCAGCGAGTCGCTCTTGTAGATCGGCGCCGTGCAGCCCTCGACGTAGTGCACGTAGGCATCCTCGTCGACGATGATCAGCGTGCGCTCGAACTGGCCCATGTTCTCGGTGTTGATCCGGAAGTACGCCTGCAGCGGGATGTCGACGTGGACGCCCTTGGGGACGTAGATGAACGATCCACCGGACCACACCGCGGTGTTCAGCGCCGAGAACTTGTTGTCCCCGGCCGGAATCACGGTGCCGAAGTACTTCTGGAACAACTCGGGATGCTGCTTCAGCGCGGAGTCGGTGTCGAGGAAGATGACGCCCAGCGCCTCCAGATCCTCACGGATCGAGTGGTAGACGACCTCGGACTCGTACTGCGCCGCGACACCGGACACCAAGCGCTGCTTCTCGGCCTCCGGGATGCCGAGGCGGTCGTAGGTGTTCTTGATGTCGGCGGGCAGGTCGTCCCACGTGGCGGCCTGCTTCTCGCTGGACCGCACGAAGTACTTGATGTTGTCGAAGAAGATGCCCTCGAGGTCGGAACCCCAGTTCGGCATCGGCTTCTTGCCGAAGGTGCGCAGCGCCTTGAGACGCATGTCGAGCATCCACTGCGGCTCGCTCTTCTTGCTGGAGATGTCGCGTACGACGGCCTCTGACAGGCCGCGCTGTGCGCTGGCACCGGCGACGTCGGAGTCCGACCAGCCGTAGCCGTACGTCCCCAGTGAGGCGATGGTCTCCTCTTGAGTCAGCTGAGGCGCTTCGGGTGTGGTCGTCATGTCGACGCTCCTTGATTCTCGATGGCTGATCGGTGCGATTCGGCGCGGGCCGTGCGCCGGGCGGGCTCGGGGATGAGCGGTACGTGCGTTGTGCACGCGCAGTCGCCGTTGACGATGGTCGCCAACCTCTGCACGTGGGTTCCGAGGATGTCGGAGAAGGCTTCCCGCTCGGCTTCACACAGCTCGGGGAACTCCTCGGCGACGTGTGACACCGGGCAGTGATGCTGGCAGATCTGCACGCCGTCGATCGGGCCGGTGACCCGCGTCGTGGTGGTGGCGTATCCAGCGCCGGTGAGGGCCACGGCCACCCGGTCGGCTGCCGTGGCGACGTCGCCGCCTGCCGTCCTGTTCGAGACGCCGGACAGAATGGTGTCGATGCGTCGTCGGGCGAAGGTGCGAATGGCGTCGTCACCGCCCACCTCGCGTAGCTGCCGCATGGCGGCCACGGCCAGGTCGTCGTAGGCGTGGTCGAGCTTGGCCCGCCCCGCGGCGGTCAGTCGGTATCGCTTGGCCGGACGTCCCCGCCCGTGGTGTTCCCACGAGGCTGCGGCGTTGGACTCGGCATCGCCGCCGTCGACCAGCGCGTCGAGGTGCCTGCGCACCCCAGCTGCGGAAATGCCCAGCCGATCGCCGATGTCGCCGGCGGTCGTCGGGCCCTCGAGCAGCAGTTGCACGATGGCGCGACGGGTGTGTCCGTCGGACGACGACGCAGTGCCGGCGGATGGCCCACCGGCAGCAAGTGTCTCCGTTCGGATTTTCACAACACCATTGTGACGGAATTCGACAAACGGGTCTAGCAAGGCGACCCTTAGGTAGCTCACTTACTACGCTGCACAGATGGCCACCCGTCCGTCGATGAGCACCGCAGTCGCGCGGTGGCACGCCGACGAGACGACTGTCGGATCTCCGCTCATCGGCTCCGACGTGGCGTTCCTGCGGCGTACCCGGGTGTTCGGCGCCACCGGCACGGTGCTGATGGCCATCGGCGCACTGGGCGCCGGGGCCCGACCGGTGGTCCAAGATCCGACGTTCGGAGTGCGCCTCCTCAATCTTCCCTCCCGCATCCAGACCGTGTCGCTCACCATGACCACCACCGGCGCGGTGATGATGGCTCTCGCCTGGCTGATGCTTGGCCGATTCGCCCTTGGCAGCCGGCGCATGTCCCGCAGCCAGTTGGACAGAACCCTGCTCATCTGGGCGCTGCCGCTGCTGTTCGCCCCGCCGATGTACAGCAAGGACGTCTACTCCTACCTCGCGCAAAGTCAGATCGCCCGCCTCGGCCTCGACCCATACCGCGTCGGGCCCGCTCCGGGGCTCGGACTCGACCACGTCTTCACCCTGTCGGTCCCCAGCCTGTGGCGCGAGACACCCGCGCCCTACGGCCCGCTGTTCCTCTGGATCGGCAGGGGCATCTCGGAGATCACCGGCGACAACATCGTCGCCGCGGTCCTGTGCCACCGGCTGGTCGTCCTTGGCGGCGTCGGGCTGATCGTGTGGGCCACTCCGCGGTTGGCGCGACGGTGCGGGGTCGCCGAGGTCAGCGCACTGTGGCTGGGACCGTGCAATCCGCTGCTGTTCATGCACCTCGTCGCGGGCATCCACAACGAGGCGCTGATGCTGGGGCTGATGCTCACCGGGACCGAGTTCGCCCTGCGTGCCATCAGCCGCACCCGGGACAACTACCCGGCTGGTCCCCTGGTGCCACGGCCATTGCACTGGCCCCGCGACCGTGCCGGGTGGATGCGCTGGAAACCGCTGGCGATGCTCATCGCGGGGACCGTACTGATCACGATGGCCTCCCAGGTGAAGTTGCCCGCCCTGCTGGCGGTCGGATTCGTGGCGGTGGCCTTGGCCGCCAAGTGGGGCGGATCGTTCCGCGCCCTGCTCGTCGCCGGTGGTTCCGTCTCGGCCATCACGGTCGCCGTCACGGTGTTGATCGGCTGGGCCAGCGGCCTGGGCTTCGGCTGGCTGTTCACCCTCGGCACCGCCAACGTCGTGCGGTCGTGGATGTCGCCGCCGACGCTCATCGCACTCGGTACCGGCCAGGTCGGAAACCTGCTTGGCTTGGGCGACCACACCACCGCGGTCCTTGGCCTGACCCGTGCCATCGGTGTGATCATCATCGCAGTGCTGGTGACGTGGCTCCTGCTGTCGGTGCTGCGGGGCCGACTGCACCCCGTCGGCGGCCTCGGCGTGGCTCTCGGCGTCACCGTCCTGCTGGCACCCGTGGTGCAGCCCTGGTACCTGCTGTGGGCGATCATCCCGCTGGCCACCTGGGCGTCCCGGCCGGGATTCCGCGGAACGGCGATCGCGATGACGCTGTTGGTGGGCATTTTCGGGCCGACCGCCAACGGCGACCGGTTCGCCCTCTTCCAGATCGTCGACGCCACAATCGCGAGCACGATGATCGTTGCGATCCTCATCGCCATCACCTACACCCGACTGCCGTGGCGACCGCTGCCGGAAGCCGACGGCGGCGACGGGCGGGCGTCAGCGCCACCGGTGCCACCGGCCGCCAACTCCGACGCCTACGCTGAGACACCGTGACCTCCCGTGACGCGGCAGTTGGCTCCTCGCGCGAGCGCTCGTCGGACACCCCCGTGCGGTTGCGCGGGGTCACCAAGCGCTACGGGTCGACGACCGCCGTGGACGGACTCGATCTGGACGTGCAACGCGCCGAGGTGCTGGCCCTGCTAGGGCCGAACGGCGCAGGCAAGACGACGACCGTCGAGATGTGCGAGGGGTTCATCAAGCCCGACTCGGGTTCCATCGAAATCCTCGGCCTCGACCCGGTCGTCGACAACGCCCGCCTCCGGGAGCGCATCGGGGTGATGTTGCAGGGCGGCGGCGGCTACCCCGCGGCCAGGGCCGGGGAGATGCTCGACCTCGTCGCCGCCTACTCGGCCAATCCGCTGGATCCCGCGTGGCTGATGGACACTCTCGGGCTGACGGATGCGGCCAAGACCACCTATCGCAGGCTCTCCGGCGGCCAGCAGCAACGACTGGCCCTGGCATGCGCCGTGGTCGGGCGGCCCGAGCTGGTGTTCCTCGACGAGCCGACCGCCGGGATGGACGCACACGCGCGCATCGTCGTATGGGATCTCATCGACGGTCTACGGCGCGACGGCGTCACGATCGTTCTGACCACCCACCAGCTCACCGAGGCCGAGCAGCTGGCCGATCACCTCGTGATCGTCGACAACGGCGTCGCGGTGGCCAAGGGCACGCCCGCGGAGTTGATGGGCCGAGGCGCCGAGAACCAGCTGCGCTTCTCCGCGCCGCCGAAACTCGACCTGTCCCTGCTCATTTCGGCCCTGCCGGAGACTTACCTCGCCAGCGAGGTCAGCCAAGGCGAATACCTCGTCGAGGGCTTGATCGATCCGCAGGTGCTGGCCACCGTCACCGCGTGGTGCGCGCGACTCAACGTGCTGGCCACCGACATGCGGGTGGAGCAACGCAGCCTCGAGGACGTGTTCCTCGACATCACCGGGCGGGAGCTTCGTTCGTGACCGTCAATCGCTTCGAACCTGGCACGTTCACGCCGGACCCACGACCGGCAAGCGTGCCGAGCATGCTGGCCGCTCAGTTTCGCCTCGAGCTCAAGCTGTTGCTGCGCAACGGCGAACAGCTGCTGCTGACGATGTTCATTCCGATCACCCTGTTGGTCGGGCTGACGCTCCTGCCGCTTGGCTCGTTCGGCCCGAACCGGGCGGCGACGTTCGCGCCTCCGATCATGGCGCTCGCGGTCATCTCGACGGCGTTCACCGGTCAGGCCATCGCGGTCGCCTTCGACCGCAGGTACGGGGCCTTGAAACGCCTGGGGGCGACGGCACTGCCCGTGTGGGGCATCATCGCCGGAAAGTCGCTCGCCGTCGTCACCGTCGTGTTCCTGCAGTCGATGCTGTTGGGCGCCATCGGGATTGGACTGGGCTGGCGCCCGGCGGTCGCGGGTTTGGCGCTCGGGGGGCTGATCATCGCGCTTGGCACGGCCGCCTTCGCCGCCCTCGGTCTGCTGCTCGGCGGCACGCTCAAGGCCGAGATCGTGCTCGCGATCGCCAACCTGCTGTGGTTCGTGTTCGCCGGGCTTGGTGCACTCACGCTGGAGAGCGACCTCGGCGGCGGCGTGGTCTCGCAGACGGTTCGGTTCATCGCCAGGCTCACCCCCTCCGGCGCGCTGACCGAAGCGCTCGGCCAGGCCATGACCGTGTCGGTCGACTGGTTCGGGGTGGCGGTGCTGGCTGCCTGGGGCGCGCTGTCCGCGCTGTGCGCGTTGCGCTGGTTCCGCTTCACCTGAGCCGCCCCTACTACGACCTGTAGTTAGAGCTGCTCTACGATCGGGCCATGGTCGTCGGACGCTCGTTGCTGCGGGTTGTGGACGTCCTCCCCCTGCCTAGTCTGCGCACTCAGCGCATCATCGCGGCCGCCGTCGTCTTCACGCAGGGCGGCATCGCCGTCACCGGTGCAATCGTCCGGGTCACCGCCTCCGGGCTGGGCTGCCCCACCTGGCCGCAGTGCTTTCCAGGCAGCTTCGTTCCCGTCCCCGTGGCCGAGGTGCCGATCGTCCACCAGGTCGTCGAGTTCGGCAATCGGTTGATCACGTTCCTCGTCGTCCTGACGGCGGCGCTGGCCGTGCTGGCGGTCGTCCGGGCGCGGCGGCGCCGAGAGGTGGTCGTCTACGCCTGCCTCATGCCCGCGTCGACGGTGCTGCAGGCCGTGTTGGGCGGCATCACGGTGCTCACGGGGCTGCTGTGGTGGACCGTCGCGATCCATCTCCTGGTGTCCATGGCGATGGTCTGGCTGTCGGTGCTGCTGTTCGTCAAGATCGGCGAGCCGGACGACGGGGTGGCCGCGTTGGCGGTGCCGAACCCGCTGCGCCAGTTGACCGTCCTCTGCGGCATGGCCCTTGCCGTCGTCCTCGTCACCGGCACGATGGTCACAGGAGCGGGTCCACACGCCGGAGACAAGAGCATCGAGTCCCCCGTACCGCGGCTCGGGCTCGACATCGTCACCCTCGTCTACCGACACTCTGCGCTGGTCACGGCCTACCTGTGCCTGCTGATCGGCCTCGCCTTCGCGCTGCTCGCCGTGCGCGCACCACGACCCGTCACGATGCGCGTCGTCGTCCTGCTCGTGCTGGTCGCCCTGCAAGGCATGGTCGGCACCGTGCAGTTCTTCACCGGGGTACCCGCCGCATTGGTGGCGGTGCACGTCGCGGGCGCCGCCATCTGCACGGCCGCGACGTCTGCGCTATGGGCGTCGATGCGCCCCCGCGCGCTTGCCGAGCGGCCCGAGGCCCAACCGCTCGAGGGCTGACTCGACCCCGAGCGCGAACTCGCGCTGCTGCAGGCCTCTTGCCGTCTCGTCGAGCTGGCGCCAGCCCAGCGACGGTTCGACGAGTTCCAATTCCAACAGCCGCGGGTCCTCGGGGCCGCCTATGACGTCGACGCGCGCATAGAGGAACTCGCCGACGTCGAGGTCCAGCCGGGCCGCCGCTGCGGTGAGCGCGGCATGCCCGACGTCCCACAGCTCGAAGTCCGGCTCCGCCGGGCGGAGGGTCTCCTCGGCGAAGGTGCCGGACGCGTCGAGCGCGGCCAGTTCGCCGGGCGGCGGCAGCAGCGGTCCCTTGTTGAACGCGTGGGACTGCCGCCCGCCGATGAACACCAGGGCGGTCTCGCCGTCGGCGATCCGCGGGTCGTAGGGCTGCACCAACGCGGTGTGGCCGTCCGCCTGCAAGGCCTGCGCGTGCCCGCGGGCCTGCTCGGCGTCGGTGAACCGTTGCGCCCCCACCGAACCCGCCCCAATGGCGGGTTTGACGACCACCTGCCCGTCGGGAACACGGACGGACTCCCCCGGCCCGAAGAACGCGCTCGGCACCACGGGAACACCTGCCGCCTCGAGATCGGCGAGGTACCGCTTGTCGGTGTTCCACGCCACCACGGCAGGGGCGTTGACCAGATTCGGCACGCGCCGGGTCCAGGCGAGGAACTCCTCGAGCCGCTCGGTGTAGTCCCACGTCGCCCGCAGGATGACGAGGTCGGCCTCCAAGGTCTCCGGGTCGTCCCAGGACAGCCACCGCGCGTGCAGACCTCGCGTCCGCAGCGCGGGAATCAGCCCGGCGTCGTCGCCGTCACCCTCGACGAGAGCGCTGCAACCTGCAAGGACGATGCGGGGATGCCCAACGTCGGGCCGTGCGAGCTTCACGTTGGAATGATAGAGGGCATGCACGCGATCGAAGTGACCGAAACCGGCGGCCCCGAAGTCCTCACCTACGTCGAGAAGCCCCCACCGACGCCCGGCCCCGGCCAGGTGTTGATCAAGGCCGACGCCATCGGCGTCAACTTCATCGACACCTATTTCAGATCCGGGCTGTACCCGCGGCCACTGCCCTTCGTCGTCGGCACCGAGGTCTGCGGCACGGTGGCCGCCGTCGGAGACGACGTCGCGGCACTCAACGTCGGTGATCGCGTCGTCACGGCCCAGGCCGACGGCGCGTACGCCGAGTACACCGTCGCGCCTGCCGACTTCGTGGCCTACGTGCCGGACGCCGTCTCCGCCGAAGTCGCGGCGTCCTCGCTGCTGAAGGGCATGACGGCGCACTACCTGCTCAAGTCGGTCTACCCCGTACAGCAGGGCGACACGATCCTGGTGCACGCCGGCGCGGGCGGCGTCGGTCTGATCCTCACGCAGTGGGCTACCAGCATGGCGGTCAAGGTCATCTCCACCGTCTCGACGAACGCCAAGGCCGAGCTGTCCCGGCAGGCCGGCGCGGTGGAAGTGCTGGACTACCCCGACGATCCTGCGGAGTTCGGCGCCAGGATCAAGGAGCTCACCGGCGGCAACGGCGTCGCCGCCGTGTACGACGGGGTCGGCGCGTCGACCTTCGAGGCCAGCCTGGCCAGCCTCGCCGTCCGGGGCACGCTCGCGCTGTTCGGCGCGGCCAGCGGACCCGTGCCCCCGTTCGACCCGCAACGCCTGAACAGTGCGGGCTCGCTGTTCCTGACCAGGCCAACGCTGGCGCACTACACCCGCACGGCGGACGAGTTCTCCTGGCGGGCGGGCGAACTGCTCGACGCCATCGCCACGGGGACGCTGTCGATCACCGTCAGCGAACGCTACGACCTGGCCGACGCGGCCAGGGCGCACGGCGATCTGCAGGGCCGCAAGACCGTCGGCTCCGTGGCGTTGGTTCCGTAGCTCCCGACGTGGCAGACGACCTGGTGGTCACCCGGACCTTCGTGGTGCCTGCGGCCGAACTCGGCGAGCGCTTCTCGAGGTCGTCGGGGCCGGGTGGCCAAGGTGTGAACACCGCCGACAGCCGGGTCGAGCTGTCGTTCGACCTGGCCCGCTCGCCGTCGGTCCCGGAGCATCTGCGGTATCAGATGCTGTGCCGACTGCGCACCAGGCTGGCCGGCGGCGTGCTGACCGTGACGGCCAGTGAGCATCGCGGGCAGCTGCAGAATCGGGCCGCTGCGCGCGAGCGAATGGCCCGCCTGCTGCGGGCGGCCGCGGCGGCTCCCCCGCCGACCCGGCGGCCGACGAAGCCGTCGAGGGGTGCCAAGGAGCGCCGTCTCGTCGACAAGAAGCGACGAGGGGGCATCAAGGAGGGGCGGCGCGGGGGCTGGGACTCGAGCTAGCCGATCACCTTGTCAGCCAAAGACCTTGGGAAGCGCGAGCGCCGAGTCGACGGCGAGTGCGCAGAACACCACGGCCAGGTAGTTGTTGGACTGGAGGAACAACCGCAGCGGCTTGACCGGCTCACCGCGTTTCACTCCGGAGTACAACTGGTGGGCCATCGTCAAGAACCAGGCACCGGCCAGCAGGGCGACCGCGGCGTAGAGCCAGCCGGTGGCCAACGCGAGGGCCAGCGTGGTCAGCACCGTCAGCCAGGTGTAGATCAGGATCTGCTTGGTGACCTGACGCTCGGTGGCTACGACCGGGAGCATCGGCACGCCGGCGGCCTTGTAGTCGTCCTTGTAGCGCATCGCCAGGGCCCAGGTGTGCGGCGGCGTCCAGAAGAAGATGATCCCGAACATGACCAGCGCGGGCCACTGAATGGTGCCGGTGACCGCCGACCAGCCGATCATCACGGGCATGCAGCCCGCGGCACCGCCCCAGACGACGTTCTGCGACGTGCGGCGCTTGAGCAGCAGGGTGTAGATGAAGACGTAGAACGCGATCGTCGCGACGGCGAGCACGCCGGAGAGCAGGTTGGTGGTCCACCACAGCCAGGCGAAGGACCCGACCGTCAGAACCAGGCCGAAGATCAGGGCGTGCCGAGTCGGGACGGCGGCACGGGCCAGGGGCCGCAACGCGGTCCGCTTCATGACCTTGTCGATGTCGGCGTCGGCCACGCAGTTCAACGTGTTGGCACCCGCGGCCGCGAGCATGCCGCCGAACAACGTGTTCAGGATGAGGAGCGGGTCGACGGTGCCGCGATCGGCCAGGAGCATCGCCGGGATGGTCGTGACGAGCAGCAGCTCGATCACACGGGGCTTCGTCAGCGCCAGATACGCCAGAAGCGTGGTTCGAACTCTCGCACCGAACCCCTTGCTCGGCGATGCCGAACCACGCGCCTCGGGGGAAATACGGCGCTCGCGAATGCTCACGCAGTTGTTCTCCTCGAATTTCGCGGCAGCACGCTGGCTTCTACTACAGGCGATGGTAGACCGTGGAACCGCGCGCCCACCAATACGGGGTGGCCGTTGGTGAACGCCCGGCCAACTTGGGTGACGCGGCCTGCATCGATGCAACGGTCCGCACTAGGGTATTCAGTGACAGCTTGACGACACGAGGAGCTCGATCGTGACCACAACGGAAGAGATTTCCGCACTCACCCGCCCCAACCACCCCGAAGACTGGGCTGACGTCGACTCGGTCGCCGTCGACACCGTTCGGGTCCTGGCGGCAGACGCGGTTCAGAAGGTCGGCAACGGCCACCCAGGCACCGCAATGAGCTTGGCGCCGTTGGCGTACACGCTGTTCCAGCGTCAGATGCGGCACGACCCGTCCGACGTCCACTGGCTCGGCAGGGATCGGTTCATCCTGTCCTGCGGCCACAGCAGCCTCACGCTCTACATCCAGCTCTACCTCGGCGGATTCGGGCTCGAGCTCGAGGACATCGAGTCGCTGCGGACCTGGAAGTCGAAGACTCCGGGCCACCCGGAGTTCCGGCACACCAAGGGCGTCGAGATCACCACCGGGCCGCTGGGCCAGGGCCTGGCCTCGTCGGTCGGCATGGCGATGGCCGCCCGCTATGAGCGCGGCCTCTTCGACCCCGACGCGGCGCCGGGGACCAGCCCGTTCGACCACTTCATCTACGTGATCGCCTCCGACGGCGACCTCGAAGAGGGAGTCACCAGCGAGGCCAGCTCGCTTGCAGGCACCCAGCAGCTCGGCAACCTGATCGTGTTCTACGACCACAACCAGATCTCGATCGAGCACGACACCAACATCGCCCTCTCGGAGGACGTCCCGGCCAGGTACCGCGCGTACGGCTGGCACGTTCAGGAGGTCGAGGGCGGCGAGAACGTCACCGGCATCGAGGAGGCCATCAAGGCCGCCAAGGCGGTGACCGACAAGCCGTCCTTCATCTCGGTGCGCACGATCATCGGCTATCCCGCACCCACCAAGATGAACACCGGCGGCGTGCACGGCTCGGCGCTCGGCGACGACGAGGTGGCCGCCACCAAGAAGGTGCTCGGGTTCGACCCCGAGAAGACCTTCGAGGTGCGCGACGAGGTCATCGAGCACACCCGCAAGCTGGTGGACCGCGGCCGCGAAGCCCACGAGAAGTGGCAGCCCGAATTCGACGCCTGGGCCGAGCGTGAGCCCGAGCGCAAGAAGCTGCTCGACCGCCTGCTGGCCCAAGAGCTGCCGGACGGTTGGGACGCCGACGTGACGTACTGGGAGCCGGGCTCCAAGGCCGTCGCCACCCGCGCCGCCTTCGGCCAGGTGCTCAACGACGTCGCGCCGAAGCTGCCCGAATTGTGGGGCGGCTCAGCCGATCTCGCCGGAAGCAACAACACCACGATCAAGGGCGTGAAGTCGTTCGGCCCGCCGTCGATCTCCACCGAGGACTTCACGGCGGACTGGTACGGCCGCGTGCTGCACTTCGGCATCCGCGAGCACGCGATGGGATCCATCCTGTCGGGCATCGTGCTGCACGGGCCGACGCGTGCCTTCGGCGGCACGTTCCTGCAGTTCTCCGACTACATGCGGCCCGCGGTCCGGCTGGCGTCGCTGATGGACATCGACACCGTCTACATCTGGACCCACGACTCGATCGGGCTTGGTGAGGACGGACCGACGCATCAGCCGATCGAGCACCTCGCCGCACTCCGGGCCATCCCGAACCTGTCGGTCGTCCGGCCCGGTGATCCCAACGAGACGGCCTACGCCTGGCGCAGCATCGTCGCCCGCGGGAACGGCAGCGGCCCGGTCGGTTTCATCCTGACCAGGCAGGGCATCCCCGTACTCGAGGGCACCAGCTTCGAAGGGGTGAGCAAGGGCGGTTACGTCCTCGGCGGCGGGACCCCCGCCGACGACGCCGACGTGATCATCATCGGCACCGGTTCGGAGCTGCAGTTGGCGGTGGAGGCGAAGAAGTTGTTGGCGGAGAAGGACATCACCGCCTACGTCGTCTCGATGCCCTGCGTCGAGTGGTTCGAGAGCCAGCCGAAGGAGTACCGCGACAGCGTGCTGCCCCCCGAGGTGTCGGCCCGTGTCGCGGTCGAAGCCGCCGTCGCCCAGAGCTGGCACAAGCTGGTCGGCGACACCGGCGAGATCGTATCCATCGAGCACTACGGCGAGTCGGCGGACGACAAGACGTTGTTCCGCGAGTTCGGCTTCACGGCGGAAGCCGTGGCGGCCGCTGCAGAGCGATCACTAGACAACTAGGAGCATTGATGACTCAGAACCCGAACCTGGCGGCGCTCAGCGCCGAAGGCGTCTCCGTATGGCTCGACGACCTCTCGCGGGAGCGGCTGCAGACCGGAAACCTGCAGACCCTCATCGACACGAAGAGCGTCGTCGGCGTCACCACCAACCCGTCGATCTTCCAGGCCGCGCTGTCCAAGGGCGACGCCTACGACGCGCAGATCGCCGAGCTGGCCGAGCGCGGCGCCGACGTCGAGGCCACCATCCGCACGGTGACCACCGACGACGTCCGCAACGCGTGTGATCTGCTGGCCAAGACCTACGAGGCCAGCGACGGCGTCGACGGTCGGGTGTCCATCGAGGTCGACCCGCGGATGGCGCGCGACGCCGACAAGACGATCCTGCAGGCGATCGAGCTGTGGAAGATCGTCGACCGGCCGAACCTGCTGATCAAGATCCCGGCCACCGAGCAGGGTCTGCCCGCGATCACCGCGGTCATCGCCGAGGGCATTTCCGTCAACGTCACGTTGATCTTCTCGGTCGAGCGGCACCGGCTGGTCATGGATGCCTACCTGGAGGGTCTGGAGAAGGCCAAGGAGGCCGGACACGACCTCTCGAAGATCCACTCGGTGGCGTCGTTCTTCGTCTCCCGCGTGGACTCCGAGATCGACTCGCGCCTCGAGGCGATCGGGTCCGACGAGGCCATGGAGCTGCGCGGACAGGCCGGCGTGGCCAACGCGCGCCTCGCCTACGCCGCCTACCAGCAGGTGTTCGTCGGTGGCGAACGGTTTGAGGCACTGGCCGCCGACGGCGCCCGCGTGCAGCGGCCGCTGTGGGCCTCCACCGGTGTGAAGAACCCGGACTACTCCGACACTCTGTACGTCACCGAGTTGGTCGCCAAGAACACGGTCAACACCATGCCCGAGAAGACGATGGACGCGGTCGCCGACCACGGTGAGATCAAGGGCGACACGATCAGTGGCACCTCCGGCGCGGCCCAGATGCTGTTCGACCGGCTCGTGAACGTCGGCGTCGACCTCACCGACGTGTTCCTGACGTTGGAGAACGAGGGCGTCGACAAGTTCGAGAAGTCGTGGGGCGAGCTGATCGAGGCGACCCAGGGTCAGTTGGACCAGAAGAAGTCCTGAGCCTTGAGTAGCACTTCGGTGGGCGACGAGTGGCAGAACCCGCTGCGCGACAAGCTCGACAAGCGCTTGCCTCGCATCGCGGGACCATGTGCGGTGGTCATCTTCGGCGTCACGGGAGACCTGGCCACCAAGAAGTTGATGCCGGCGATCTACGACCTGGCCAACCGCGGCCTGCTGCCGCCGACGTTCGCGTTGGTCGGCTTCGCGCGTCGCGACTGGCAGGACGAGGACTTCGGCGACATCGTGTTGAAGGCGGTGCAGGCGCATGCCAGGACGCCGTTCCGGCAGGAGGTCTGGGACCGACTCAACGAGGGAATCCGCTTCGTCCAGGGCACGTTCGACGACGCCGACTCGTTTGCACGATTGAAGGAGACGCTGGACAAGCTCGACGCCGAGCGCGGCACCGGCGGCAATCACGCCTTCTACCTGTCGATCCCACCGAACGCCTTCCCCACGGTGTGCGAGCAGCTGTCCACGTCGGGGCTGGCGCGGCCCGAGGACGACCGGTGGAGCCGAGTCGTCATCGAGAAGCCGTTCGGTCACGACCTGGAGAGCGCCCGCTCGCTCAACAAGGTGGTCAACAGCGTCTTTCCCGAGTCGTCGGTGTTCCGCATCGACCACTACCTTGGCAAGGAGACGGTGCAGAACATCCTGGCGCTGCGCTTCGCCAACCAGCTGTTCGACCCGATCTGGAACGCGCACTACGTCGACCACGTGCAGATCACCATGGCCGAGGACATCGGCCTTGGTGGGCGTGGCGGCTACTACGACGGCGTCGGCGCCGCCCGTGACGTCATCCAGAACCACCTCACCCAACTCCTGGCGCTGACCGCCATGGAGGAGCCGGTCAGCTTCAGTCCGGCGGAGTTGCAGTCCGAGAAGATCAAGGTGCTTTCGGCGACTCGGCTGGCAGAACCGGTGAGCGAGAACACCTCTCGCGGCCAGTACACCGCGGGTTGGCAGGGTGGCGAGAAGGTGGTCGGGCTGCTGGAGGAGGAGGGCTTCTCTCCGACGTCGACCACCGAGACCTATGCCGCCATCGCCCTCGAGGTCGACACCCGGCGGTGGGCGGGGGTTCCGTTCTATCTGCGTACGGGAAAGCGGTTGGGCCGCAGGGTGACCGAGATCGCCCTGGTGTTCAAGCGGGCTCCGCACCTTCCGTTCGACGCCACGATGACCGACGAGCTCGGCAAGAACGCGTTGGTGATCCGCGTGCAGCCCGACGAGGGCATCACATTGCGCTTCGGATCCAAGGTGCCGGGGCACTCCATGGAGGTCCGTGACGTGAACATGGACTTCTCCTACGGGTCCGCGTTCGCCGAGGACTCCCCCGAGGCCTACGAACGACTGATCCTCGACGTCCTGCTCGGTGAGCCGTCGCTGTTCCCGGTCAACCAGGAGGTCGAATTGTCCTGGGAGATACTCGATCCCGCGTTGGAGCACTGGGCGGCGTCGGACGCCGACGGCGGCAAGCCGGACCCGTACGAGTCGGGCGGTTGGGGTCCGGAATCGGCCACGGAGATGTTGGCGCGAACCGGTCGAGAATGGCGGAGGCCCTAATGATCGTCGACCTGGAGTCCACCACCACGACGGCGGTCAACAAGAAGCTGGACGGGCTGCGGGAAGAAGGCGGCGCGTTCACGATGGCCCGGGTGCTGACCCTCGTCATCGCCCCCGACAGCGAGACCGTTCTCGAGGAGTCCATCGAGGCGGCCAACGCGGCCAGCCGCGAGCATCCCTGCCGCGTCATCGTGGTGCTGCCCGTCGACCGCGACGCCGCCGACGCCAAGCTCGACGCCCAGATCCGTGTCGGTCACGATGCGGGCGCGGGTGAGGTCGTCGTGCTCAAGCTGCACGGCCCACTGGCGGCACAGGCCAGCAGTGTCGTGACGCCGTTCTTGCTGCCGGACACCCCGGTGGTGGCATGGTGGCCCGACGTCGCCCCGCGCGTGCCGGCCCAGGACCCCTTGGGGCAGTTGGCGATTCGGCGGATCACCGACGCCACCTACGGCGTCGACCCGTTGGCGTGCATCAAGAGCAGGCTCGAGGGCTACACCCCGGGCGACACCGATTTGGCGTGGAGTCGGATCACCTACTGGCGGGCGATGCTGACCTCGGCGCTCGACCAGGGCCCGCACGAAGACATCCAGTCGGCGTTGGTCTCGGGCCGCAAGGAGGAACCGGCACTCGACATCCTGGCGGGCTGGTTGGCCAGCCGAATCGACGGTCCGGTGACACGCGCGGTCGGCGAGCTCAAGGTCGAGTTGGTCCGCGCCAGCGAGACGATCACCCTCAGCCGACCCCAGGCGGGCGTCACCGCCACCCTGGCCCGCACCGCCAAGCCAGAAGCCAAACTTCCGTTGGCGCGCAGGGAGACTCGCGAATGCCTTGCCGAGGACATGCGACGACTGGACGCCGACGAGATCTACCTGGCCGCGCTGAAGGGAATCGCCGAGGTGCAATATGTCTGAGATCGTGATCGAAACCTACGCCGACGCCGACTCCCTCGTCGCCGCCGCGGGTGACCGGCTGGTCCTCGCGATCGTCGCGGCCATCGCCAAGCGCGGCGTCGCCTACGTGGTGGTGACCGGCGGCGGCACCGGCGTAAAGCTGCTCAAGCACCTCGCCGACCACGACGACGCGATCGACTGGGGACGCGTGCATCTGTTCTGGGGCGACGAGCGCTACGTGCCCGCCGACGACGACGAGCGCAACGACAAGCAGGCGCGCGAGGCGCTGCTCGACCACGTCGCGATCCCGGCGGCCAACGTGCACGCGATGCCGGCCAGCGACGGTGAATTCGGCGACGACGTCGACGCCGCCGCGCTCGCCTACGAGCAGGTGCTGGCCGCCAACGCCCCCGACGGCTCGCCGACACCGGCGTTCGACGTGCACCTGCTCGGCATGGGCGGCGAAGGGCACGTCAACTCGCTGTTTCCGCATTCTGCGGCCACCGGCGAGACCGAGCGCATGGTCGTCGGCGTCACCGACTCCCCCAAGCCTCCGCCGGTGCGGATCACCCTGACGCTGCCCGCCGTGGTCCGATCACGCGAGGTGTGGCTGGTCGTATCCGGGTCGGAGAAGGCCGAGGCCGTGGCCGCCGCGATCGGCGGCGCGTCGGCGGAGGACGTGCCCGCAGCGGGCGCGGTCGGTCGCGACGCCACGGTGTGGCTGCTGGACCAAGCTGCCGCGGCGAACCTGTAGCAACCCGCATACTGACTGCCATGGCAGACAAGGGCGACGGCCGGCGACGGCAAGCACCGGCGCGGCAACGGATCAGGACGCTGACCCATGCCGCGTTGAACGCCGACGCCACCGTCGAGCAGGTGGAGGCGATCCTCGCCGACCTGGGACAGACGCTCGCCGACCTCGATTCGTCGACGAGCAGTTTGGACGTCACGCTCGAGCGGTTCAACGCCACCATCACCCGGATCGACGAGCTGGCACCGCGACTCTTCGGCGTGGTCGACCGTCTCGAGGCCATCGTCGGCCGGGTGGAACGGATCGTCAGTGTCGGCGAGTCGGTCGTGGCGCCGTTGGCGGCAACCGAGCATGCCGTGCGTGGTGCGCTCACCGCGGTGCGCAAGAGCACCGGCCTGTAGAGGGCGACGTGCCAGGACCACTCGAGGTCCTCGCGGTGGCCGACGGCGTCGGCCTGCCATGGGACGTGCCGGTCAACGACGCGGTGGCCGCGGTGGCCGAGGCCCGCGCGACGTACGGGGATTCGTTCGTGGTGCGCAGTGGACATCAAACTCCGGGTGGCGGCGCCGACTACCTGTTCACGTTCTCCCCGACCGGCGTCGAGTCGTTCTACGCGCTGCCCGAGGAGTCGGCCAGCAAGGGTGTCGCCGACTACCTGATGTTGCGGCGCAAGCTGCCCGACGAGGTGTTCGTGGGCCGGCGACTGCTGCCGGACTCGTTGTTCCGGCGCGACGACGTCTCGTCGTATCTGGCCCATTTGAACCACTCCCTCGACGTGACGGAGGCCGAACTGGGCGAGCGGGGCTCCGTCGAGCTGTTCGCCCTGACGCGGCGGCTCGGTCACCGGATGGGCTTGGCGTCGTGGGCGGGGCCGGGCTGCGCCGACGGTGAGACCTTCGAGCGGTTGGTGCGCGCGTTCGACGCCCTCGACGGGTCGGAGGCCTTCGTGCACCCCGACGCGATGGCGGCGGTGGCCGCCTCGGGCAAGCGCGTCGAGCGAGCCGCGCTCGACGAGATCGCCGACGTCGTGGGAGATGTTGCGCGACAGGTGGACTCGGGTGACTCCCGGGACGACGGGCTGTTCGGCCGGATCGTCGCGGCGTGGGCGGCGGAGCCGACGCACGTCCGCCACCGCGGCATTGCGATGGACGTCGCGCTGATTCACGTCGCCTCGATGTCGAACCTGATGGCCGCGTTGGGCTGGGCACTGGTCGACCTCGTCGAACACCCCGACCTGGCGCGTCTCGTCGCCGCCGGTGACGCCGACCTCGCCCAGCGCTGCGCGCTGGAGAGCACCCGGCTGGCGCAACGTTCGATCATGGCGCGCACCGTGCTGAAGCCGGTCGCCTTCGACACCGGTGCCGGTGTCGTCGACGTACCGACCGGGTGGACGATCGCCACCCTGCTTCCACTGCTCAACACCTCGGCCGCTCCCGGGATGCAGAGCTGGGATCCGGACCGGTGGCACCGGTACCGGCTGGCCGAGGTGAGCGCGTTGGCGTCGCCGATGCTGGTGACCGCCTTCGGGCACGGCAGACACTCGTGCCCGGCGCAGCCGTTCTCGCTGGCCGCGATGACCATGGCGACGATCCGCCTGCTCGGCCGCTACGAGATGACGCCGGGGTGGGACCGGTATCCCCGTCCGGTGCGCGCGCAGATCGGTGGCGTCGCCCGGTCGGCTGACCTTTGTCGGGTCGACTACCGCGCGCGATGATCCTGGGTATCGTCGGCTGGTGGCCATGCACGACGAACCGACGGGGTCGTCCCTGTCCGACCTGGATCTGCGCGTGCGCGCACTGGAAACCGTGCTGACGCAGAAGAACTACGTCACCTCCGAGGCGCTGGACGCGATCGTCGAGGCCCACGAGACCCGGATCGGCCCGCACATCGGGGCCCGCGCCGTCGCACGCGCATGGGTCGACGCGCAGTACCGGGAGGCACTGCTGGCCGACGCGACCACGGCCGTCGCCGAGTTCGCCGACGACGGTCACGTCGGCGAACTCCTGATCGCGGTGGAGAACACGCCCGAGGTCCACAACGTGGTGGTGTGCACGCTGTGCTCCTGCTATCCGTGGGACGTCCTCGGCTTGCCGCCGACCTGGTACAAGTCCTTTGCCTACCGGTCGCGGACCGTCAAGCAGCCCAGAGCCGTGCTCGCGGAGTTCGGTCTGCACGTGGGCCCGGACGTCGCCGTGCGCGTGTGGGATTCGACGGCCGAGACGCGCTACCTGGTGGTCCCCATGCGGCCCGCGGGCACCGAGGACTTCGACGAGGCTCAGCTCGCCGCCCTGGTCGACAGGGACAGCATGATCGGCGTCGGGGTGCCGACGCCTCCCGGCGGGCCGAGCTGATGGACGGCATCCACGACCTTGGCGGCATGGACGGCTTCGGTCCCGTGGTCACCGAAGCCGACGAACCCCGATTTCATCAGCGGTGGGAGGGCCGGGCGTTCGCGGCGAGCATGGCGATGGGCGCCGCCGGCGTCTGGAACATCGACGTGGGTCGGTACGGGATCGAGCGCCTCACGCCGGTGGTGTACCTGTCCAGCTCGTACTACGAGCGGTGGTTGCGGCGACTGGAAATGCTGCTCGTCGAGTACGGCCTCGTCGACCGGGACGAGCTGACGACCGGGCACTCGACCGGCATGGGACGCGACCTGCCGCGCGGCACGTTCACCACGGAGCGGGTGCCTGCGGTGCGGCAGCGGGGGTCGTTCACCCGTGAACCTCGGGCGCCGCGGCGCTTCGAGGTGGGCCAGCGGGTGCGCACCCGCAACGATCACCCGCCCTCACACACCCGACTGCCGCGGTACGTGCGCGGACGCCTCGGCGTGGTCGAACGGCTCCACGGCGCGCACGTCTTCCCCGACGCCGTCGTCGACGGCACCGGCGAGGATCCGCAGTGGCTGTACACCATTCGATTCGACGGCACCGAACTGTGGGGCGAGGACGCCGAACCGGGAACCACCGTGTCGGTCGACGCCTTCGAACCGTATCTCGAGGCCGCCCCGTGACCGAACCGGCCTTCGGGGCACCGTGGCAGGCGCGCGCATTCGCGATGGTGCGCGCCCTGCAGGACGCCGGCGTCGTGACGGCAGGCGAATGGGCAGACGCCCTCGGGGCGGCGATCCGGGCTGCTCGGGCGGCCGGGGACCCCGACGACGGAAGCACCTACTACGACCACTGGTTGGCCGCCCTCGAACGGCTCGTCGTCACCCGGGAGCTGACCACCGACGGCGCGCTGTCGGACTGCCGCACGGCGTGGGCGGACGCGGCGCGCCGTACCCCGCACGGCGCGCCGATAGAACTGGCTTAGCCGCTGTTGCGCAGCGCGGTCGCCAACCCGCTCATGGTGAGCAGGATGCCCCGCTGGACCAGTTCGTCCTCGTCGCCGGAACGGTACCGGCGCAGCAGTTCGACCTGCAGGTGGTTCAGCGGTTCGAGGTAGGGGAACCGGTTGAACACCGAGCGGGCCAGTGCCGGGTTGTCGGCCAGCAGGTCGTCGTTGCCGGTGATGAGCCGCAGCATCGCGATCGTCCGGTCGTGCTCGGCGACGATCTTGTCGAATACCCTGTGCCGCAACGCCTCGTCGTCGACGAGCTCGGAGTACCGGGCCGCCAGGCCCATGTCGGCCTTCGCCAGCACCTGCGCCATGTTGGACAGCACCGAACGGAAGAACGGCCACTTCTCGTAGAGGTCGTGCAGCACGGCCAGCCGCGCGTCTTCCTCGCCGTCGGCGATGAACTCCTCGAAGGCGGTTCCGGTGCCGTACCAGCCAGGCAGCATCACCCGTGACTGGCTCCAGGCCAGCACCCACGGGATCGCACGGAGGTCGGAGATGGCCGTCGTCGGCTTGCGCGAGGCGGGTCGGCTGCCGATGTTCAGCGCGCCGATCTCGCTGACCGGCGTCGACGCCTTGAAGTAGTCGACGAAACCCGGTGTCTCGTGCACCAATTCGGAGTACGCCCGCTGGGCCCGGGCGGCCAGGTCGTCGAGCACCTCGTACGCGTCGCCGGCCAGATCCCCCAGTCCCTCCACGTCGAGCAGCGTCGACTCCAGCGTGGCGGCGAGCAGCGTCTCCAGATTGCGGTGCGCGATGGTCGGTTCGGCATACTTGGCCGCGATCACCTCACCCTGTTCGGTGATGCGCAGCGAGCCCTTCACTGCGCCAGGGGGTTGCGCCAGGATCGCGTCGTAGCTGGGTCCGCCACCGCGGCCCACGGTGCCGCCGCGACCGTGGAAGAGCCGCAGGCGAATTCCGGTCTTGCGGGCCGATTCCACTAGGTCGAGTTCGGCGCGGTACAGCGCCCAGTTCGCGGCGAGGTAGCCGCCGTCCTTGTTGGAGTCGGAGTAGCCGAGCATCACCTCCTGCTGCTCGCCGCGCGCGTGCACCAGCGCCCGGTAGAGCGGGATGTCCAGCACCGCTTCCAGGATCGACGAGCCGCGCTGCAGGTCGTCGATGGTCTCGAACAGCGGCACGACGCCGACGGGGCTGTACGGCTCGTCCCCCGAGGCGTCCAACAGGCCGGCCTCCTTCAGGAACACCGCCGCCTCGAGCATGTCCGACACCGACTGACACATCGAGATGATGTAGTTGGGCACCGCCTGCGGGCCGAACACCCGGACCGCCCTGGCCGCCGCGGCGGTGATGTCGAGTTCCTTGCGGGCCAGTTCCGAGAGCTCGGCACCGGGGCTCACCAGCGGTCGGCGGGTGGCCAGCTCGGCGGTCAGCACGTCCACCCGCTCCGCCTCCGACAGCGACGCGTAGTCGGCGTGCACGCCGGCCCAGGCGAGGAGTTCGGCCATCACCTCTTCGTGGACGTCGGAGTTCTGGCGCAGGTCCAGACCCGAGAGGTGAAAGCCGAAGACGTGCACGGCTTCCCGTAGCCGGGCGAGTCGATCGTCGGCGAGCAGTGAGCTGCCGTTGGCGCGCAGGGACGCGTCGACCACGTCGAGATCGGCCTGGAACTGCTCGGGCGTGTCGTAGCGCTCCATGCCCAGGTCCAGCTGGTACTCGGGTTGGCGGTCCAGGATCGCCGTCGCCGTCGCCGTCAAGCGGCCGTGGATCACCCGCAGGGCGCGACGGTAGGGCTCGTCGGCGCGGGCCGGTTCGCCGCAGGTGTCGGCCAGGTCCCGCAGCTCGTCGCCGATGTGCACCAGTCGCACCGACATCGACAGTTCCTCCTCGAGCGCGGTCAGCTCGACGAAGTAGTGCGCCAGCGCGGTGTACGCGGCGCTGCCGGTGGCCAGTCGGACCACGTCGGCGGTGACGTTGGGGTTGCCGTCGCGGTCGCCGCCGATCCACGACCCGGGCCGCAGGATGGGTTGCTCGAGCACGTGGGCGTCGGGCCAGCGGGCTTGCAGCGCGGTGCGGACCTCGGCGTTGACCTGAGGGATCACCTCGAAGAGGGCGGCCGGGTAGTACCGCAGTCCCGTTTCGATCTCGTCCTGAATCTTCAACCGCGACAACCGAATCAACGCGGTCTGCCACAGCACCAGGATGTTGCGGCGCAGCTCGAGGTCGATGCTGCGACCGTCGTCGGTGCGGGTCTGGCCGTGCATCCGCAAGCGCATCAGTTCGGTGATGCGGTGCTGGGTGTCGAACACCGTCCTGCGGCGGGTCTCCGTGGGGTGCGCGGTGATCACCGGCGAGACCAGCGCGCCGGTCAGGGCGTCGGCGACGGTCTCGGAGTCCAGCTTGGCCGATTCCAGCTTCAGGTAGGTCGCGGCCAGGCTGCTGTTCTGCGGTGGTTCACCCGCCTCGACGTGGACGGCGCGGCGCCGTTCCCGGTGAATGTCCTCGGCGACGTTGGCCAGCAGCGCGAAGTGGGTGAAGGCCCGGATGACGGGAATCGCCTCGTGCACGTCGATGCCGTCGAAGAGGCCGGCCAGGTCCGAGCGGTCGATCTCGGACCGCCGCACCTGGAACGACCCGACGCGGGCTCGCTCCACCAGATCGAAGACGTGATCGCCGTTTTGTTCGCGCACGGTGTCGCCAAGGATGGCGCCGAGGAGACGGATGTCCTCGCGCATCGGTTCGGTGGCCTCCCGGCCGACCTGGGTTCGGCGCACCGAGCCGATGGGTGCGAGGGCGGTATCTGGGGCATCAGCCATGACGACAAGTATCGACGTACCGGGAACCGGCCGCACTACGAGCCTCCGGCGACCGGAACGATCGGCGTCGGGGCCGGGTCCGTCGAGGTGACGGAGTGCGCGGGCGGCGGCGGTGCCTGCCCGTAGGGAAGCACGATCGGCGTCGCGGGCGGGTGCGCGTCACCGCCGTCCGGGTCCCCGGAACTCGAACTCTGTGCGGGCGGCCAGTCCACGCTGGTGGGGGGCCAGCCGTCCCCGCCGCCCGAACCGCCCGAGTCTCCCGGCGGCGGGCAGCCGGAACCCGCCCCGAAGTCGCCGGCGCCTGAGCAGTCGGCGTGCGCGGCACCGGCGGGTGCCATGGTCATCGCCGCCGCGCACAACACGACCGCCGCGTACCGGGTCACCCTCCGCACCGGCCTCACAACGAGAGGATGTCCCCGTAGACGTTGACGCTGTCGTCGGACTTGTCGGTGTCGATCATCACCGAGGCGAAGAACCGGATGGCCACGGCACCACCGCAGGCGTCGACCTTGACGTGCGCGTCGTGGACGACGATCTCGCCGGTGCGGCCCTTGAGCGTCTTCTTCCCCAGTCCGACGTTGGTGATGGTGCCGGGAAGCAGGTTGATCGAGACGTTGCCGCCCAGATCGGCGAAGGGGCCGACGTCGTTCAGCACGTTGCCGCCACTGGAGTTGGGATTGATTCCGACGTCCGCGTCCCCGCCGACGCTGCCGCCCTCGCTGAGGTCGATCTGACAGCCCAGCTGCAGGCCGAAGACGAGCGTGCCCGAATTGACGGCGACGGCGCCGTTGCCGTCGATGTCGGCGGCGGCCTTTCCGGTGACGAAGCCCTCCCTGGTGAACGCCGTCGCGGCCATGTTGGGCACGGAGTTGACGGTCATCCGGGTCAGTGCGGCGCTGAGGTGCCAGCCGTCGTCGGTGTCCGCCGCTTGGATCACGTCGGCGACGGGAACGGGTTCGGCGGCGGCCGTGGGCATTCCCATGCCCGCGCCCACGCACAGGAGGACCGCCGAAAGCGCTCCTGAGCGGAGAAGTCTGGGCACGCGCCGATGGTAGGGGGCGGCACTGGGTGATTCCTGAACGCGATTTCCGGTGCCGGATCGCGTTGCCGCGGGATTGCGGCAGATGGTGGCCTACCTGCGCGCCAACGGCGTGACCGCGTTCCACGAGCCCGGCATCATGTGGGACGTCGAGCCGTGGCAGCTCTACCTGGACGTCCTCGGCGCCCCCGACACCGTGAATCCGGAGCGGCTCAACGAGATTCCCGTTCTCGGCACGGTGTACGAAGGTCGACGGTTCCCCAGCGGCGGTTGATCCGGTAGCGTCGGCCGCGGTGTCCAGGGCGCCTCCGGTCCGCGGAAATGGGTTCAACCCTCCTGGGATGACGATCGTCTCGGCCCGTCCCTCCTTTCGGCCCGACGCAGCGGACTTCGGGTGCGACGAAAGGAGGCCGCCATGGCCCCGTCCCTGCCCAACAATCCCTCTCTCGAGCGGTTCCGCCGCGACGCCCGCCGACTGCAACGCGCGGTACGCGCGAACGACCCCGAGGCCCTCGCCCGCGTGGCGCGTCATCACCCCGCCGGGGCGCCCGCCGACCCGGCGGCGTTCGCGCTGACCGCCGCACAACACGTCGTCGCCCGTGCGGTCGGCTTCAGCAGCTGGCCACGTCTGCAGTCGTACCTACGCGTCGCCGAGCCACTCCGCCGCGACCCGACGGTCACCGTCGACGACGACCCGCTCGCCCGGTTCCTGTCGCTGGCCTGCCTGACCTACTCCCAGGACGACGGTCCCGCCAGGTGGTCGGCGGCCGGTGACGTGCTGCGTGAACACCCCGAGCTGCCCG
This sequence comes from Mycobacterium sp. AT1, assembly GCF_002043095.1. GTDB lineage: Bacteria > Actinomycetota > Actinomycetes > Mycobacteriales > Mycobacteriaceae > Mycobacterium. The sequence goes on from NZ_MVOC01000016.1 coordinate 139,488, forward strand.
TCCGAAGCCTGCCCGCCGCGGCCGCCCTCGGTGACGCGACCGCGGTGCGACGACACCTCGACGACCACGCCGGCGGTGCCGACGAGCAGGGCGGGCCGTTCGGCTGGACGGCGCTGTTCCACCTCGCCGCGGCGCGGGTGCCGCAACGGGACCCCGTGGCGACGGCGCGGCTGCTCCTCGACGCCGGCGCGGACCCCAACGCGGGCTACCTCTGGCTCGGTCTGCCGACGCCGTTCACCGTGCTGACGCTGTGCTTTGGCGAGGGCGAGGCGGGCCCGGGGCGACAGCCGCGGCATCCGGCCTGCGACGAGCTGGCCGGCCTGCTGCTGGACCGGGGTGCCGATCCGAACGACGCGCAGACGCTGTACAACCGGATGTTCGCCCGCGACGACGGCCATCTGCGAATCCTGTTGCCCGCCGGGCTCGGTCGAGGCGACGGCGGACCCTGGCAGCGGCGCCTCGGCGAGGCGCTGGAGAGTCCCGCCGAGATGGTGCAGCGGCAGGTCGACTGGGCGAGGGATCGGGGTTTCACCGACCGTCTGGACCTGCTCGCCTCGTACGGCTTCACCACCGGCAGGCCGGCGAGCTCGCCGTCACCGTGGCGGGCGAATCCCTCGGAGCCGCCGATTGCCTCGGCGGGCACCCCCGCAGGCGTGCGCGCACTGGCCGCGGCGGGCGGTGATCTCGACGCCGACGTCGGCGGTCACACGATGTTGCACCACGCCGCCTGGTTCGGCGACGTCGAATTGGTCGAGACGCTACTGGAGTGCGGGGCGAATCCCGACGTGCGCGACGCCGAACACGGCGCTACCCCGTTGGGCTGGGCCGAGCACGGTCACGCCGAGGCGACGGCGGAGATTCTGCGGGTCAGGCGCCGTACTTGATCTGCAGCGCAACCGCGACGATCGACACCAGCCAGATGGCGGTGATGAAGTAGGTCAGCCGGTCGAGGTTCTTCTCGACGACGGTGGATCCCGACAGGCTGGACTGCACGCCGCCACCGAACAGAGTCGACAGGCCGCCGCCCTTGGCCCGATGCAGAAGCACCAACAGGATCACCAGAACGCTGGTGACGACGAGGGTGATCTGCAGGGCGAAAATCATGGTCGCCAGAATACCGGCGACCCGCCGAATCGAGGAATCGGGGTCAGGGCTACGGGTTCGGGGGCGGGTTGATATGACTTGA
>NZ_MVOC01000017.1:0-830 GCF_002043095.1 Mycobacterium sp. AT1
CGGTTGGTGGAGATCGCCGCGGAGATCGAGGGTGACGGGATTTGGGGTGCGACCGGTTGTCGGTCGGTGCCGGCGTTGGTGGCGTGGAAGTTGGGCGTTAGCCCGCATACCGCGGAGACACTGGTGATTGCCGCGCGGCGGTTGGAGGAGTTCCCGCGGTGTGCGGCGATGATGCGCGAGGGTCAGTTGTCGTTGGATCAGGTCGCGGTGATCGCCGAGCGGGCCGGTAAGGGGTCTGACGAGCATTACGCGCAGTTGGCGTCGGTGGCGACGGTGACCCAGTTGCGTTCTGCGATCAAGTTGGAGCCCCGCCCGAAGCCTGATCGGAAGCCCTAGTCGGAGCGGTCGGTCCGCAAGTCCGTCGGCGAGACGCACACGACGTATCGGATCACGTTGTCGAAGGTGGAGGCGGCCAAGTTGGATGCCGCGTTGGATTCGCATCGTGATGCGTTGGTGGCGGCGTGGAAACGTGACCACGCCGACAGCGGCACCGACGACGACACCGATGACGAGGTGTACGGCGGTGCCCGGCACGGCGAGAATCCCGACGGTCCCTCGGTCCAGGTGCCACCGTTCCCCACCACCACCGACGCGTTCATGAGCGTGGTCGAGGCCGGCTGGGACGCCGACGTGGCACGCCGCCCGCATGGGCAGCACACCACCGTCGTCGTGCATCTGGACGTCGAAAACCGCAACGCTGCGCTGCATCTGGGGTCGTTCCTGTCCGAGGAGGACCGCCGCTACCTGATGTGCGAAGCGGACTGCGAGATCTGGTTGGAACGTCACGGCCAGGTCATCGGGTCCGGGCGGGCGACCCGCCAGATCAGCCG
>NZ_MVOC01000017.1:837-1357 GCF_002043095.1 Mycobacterium sp. AT1
TGCTGTGTGGTCCCCGGGTGCGGGGCGACCCGGGGTTTGCATGCTCATCACATCCGGCATTGGGAGGACGGCGGGCCCACCGAGCTCGACAACCTGGTGTTGTTGTGTCCGTTTCACCACCGCCTTCATCACAGCGGGGGCATCACCATCACCGGTCCGGCGCAACAGCTCGTCGTGACCGACGCCGACGGGAACCGGCTCAGCCCAGGATCATTGGCGCGGCCACCGACCCAGCCCCGCCCATCGGTGAAACCATGCCGCGGCCCGTTGGGGGAACGCGCCGAATGGTGGTGGTACACACCATTCGAACCGAAGGCTCCACCGGCAGCAAGCTAGTGGTCTGAGCCATCGTTCCCGGTATCTGATCCGGGGCGCAGCCGAAAGGCGCCCTGGCGCAAGTCTATTGCGCCTTTCAGTCTGCGGCGTCGCGAGAACTAGTCGGCATGCCGGCGGGTTCATCGTCAGGTGCCGATCGAAATCGACTGCGGGCCAGAATCTTCTGCGTGGTGCGTGGTGCGTG